>NZ_CP080524.1:1263333-1895000 GCF_024746795.1 Mesorhizobium sp. AR10 | reverse complement strand
TGAAGAGACGCTTGATTGGGGGATTTCGGCCGGGGCTGGGCGCTTCGTTGACTTCACCCGCCGTGACAGGCAAATGTCATGGCCCAAACAAAGCGACAAGCCGTTCCGCCCGGGGAAGAAGCAGCCTTTCTGGATGCCAGACACGGAAGATGTCATAGCCGAACTCGGCAACGAGCCGCCGCTGATCGCGGATGGTCGCAGCGGCCCGCCCGACCGGCGTGAGGTTTCGGCGCGCTGGCTGTCGGGCACCTTCCTTACCGGCGTGACCTCGAGTGTGCTGATGGGCGTGGCGCTGTTCGCCGCCCTTGACGGTCGCCAGCAACTGGCGACGCCGCCCGAGATCGCCGAACTGATCAGCCTTGCCAGCAATGGCGATTCGGGTGAGGTCGCCAAGACGACCAGGCTGGTGGCGCCGCGCCAGATCGCCAAGGCCAAGGACCGCCGGCGCATGGAAGTGTCGATGGTGACCAAGGTCGGCGACCGCGACGTCATCCACACCATGCCCTTCGTGCAGATCAAGATGGCGCTGGCCGCGGGGCATACGACCAGTCGCTCCTATCCACCGTTCGACCCGATGCAGGTGTTTGGCGACGACGGCGATGACAATGCCGCCCAGCCGGCGACCGCCGCCGCCGGCCAGATCTATGGCGCCAAGGTCGAAAGCGAGATGAGCCTGAAGACGGTCGATTTCCCGATCGAGACGGCGGCCTTCGACGAAAAGAGCGACCTTTCCGCCGATGAAGTGGAAAAGGTGGTGCGCGAGGCCGGTACCGATCTGAGCGACGGCGCCGTACAGGTCGCCTCGCTGCACTATGTCGACCCGCAGCGATTCGGCGAGGCTTTTGCCGAAAGCATGGCCGGCTCCTACGACGTCAAGATCGTGCCGGAAAACGTCTCGGTGTCGCCACGCGCTGTTGCCGACGACCAGACGCCGGCTTTCGCCGAGGAAATCATTCCCTTTACCAAGGACCGCGACCTGACCGAGGCCTTCGCTGATTCGGGCTACACGGGCCAGGACGCCACCGGCATGGCCGAGGCGATCGCGAAATTGCTGAACGCACCGGCGCTCAAGGCCGGAACCGTGCTGCGCGTCGGTCTTGAGGTCCATGGCGACGCCGCCAAGGTCGTCCGCACCAGCGTCTATGACCGCACCCAGCATATCGTCACCATCGCGCTCGACGATCGCGGCCAATATGTGCCGGCGCAGGAGCCGGAGCCCAATCCCGAATTGCTGACGGCGTTCGATGATTCGCCGCCGGTGGTGGTGCGCGGCAATCTGCCGAACATCTATGACGGCATCTATCGCGCCGCCTATTCCTACGGCATGTCGAAGAAGATGACCCAGCAACTGGTCAAGCTCCTGGCATCCGATGTCGACTTCCAGTCGCGACTCAGCCCGTCGGACCGCATCGATGTGCTGTTCTCCCAGCCGGACGGCGACGACCAGGCATCCGACGAGTCCGAGCTGCTCTATGTCTCGTCGACCTTCGGCGGCACGACGCGCAACTTCTACCGATTCCAGATGCAGGACGGCAGCACCGACTATTTCGACGAGGACGGCTCGAGCGCCAAGCAGTTCCTGCTGCGCAATCCCCTGCCCGCGGGAAAATTTCGCTCCGGCTTCGGCGCCCGCAGACATCCGATCCTCGGCTATGTCCGCATGCACACCGGCGTCGACTGGGCCGCCCCCATTGGAACGCCGATCATTGCCGCCGGCAATGGCGTCATCGAGAAGGCCGGCTGGGCCGGCGGCTATGGCAAGCAGATCATCATCCGCCATGCCAATGGCTACGAGACGTCCTATAATCACCAGAGCGCCTTCGCCAAGGGCATGGAGCCGGGCGTTCATGTCCGCCAGGGGCAGACCATCGGCTTCCTTGGCCAGACAGGCCTCGCCACCGGTCCGCATCTCCACTACGAGCTGATCGTCAACGGCACCAAGGTCGACCCTATGCGTGTTCGCCTGCCGGTCGGCAAAGTGCTCAAGGGCGACGATCTCGTCGCCTTCAAGCGTGAGCGCGAGCGCATCGACGACTTGCTCAAGCAGGAAGACAACGATTCGCTCAAGGTCGCGAGCGCCAAGATCGAAGGTTAGCCTTCGCCCCGCCCCGAATCAGTCCGCCCGAATCAATTCCATCGAATCAGTTCTGCGGTTTCTCTGCGCGGGGCGACCATGGCATCCGCTCACCGGAAACGGTCGTCCAGGCAACAACCGCCGAAAGCAGGCACAGCAGCGCAGTGACCCACGCGACGGCCGAGAAGGCCGCATCGCTGGCGGCGAGCCGCGTCGCATCGAGTTCGGGCGGGATGCCGACCAATGCCGGTTCACCAAAACCTGGAATGCCAGGCCTGGCACCAATGTCCAGCATCGTCGAATAGACCCAGGCCGCGAGCGAGCCCATCGCCGCTACCGCGATCAGGCCGCCAATGCGCGAGACGGCATTGTTGATGCCCGAGGCGGCGCCGGTGTCCTTGTCTTCGACCGCCGTCATGATCGCTGTCGACAGCGGCGACACGACCAGCGCCATGCCAAGCCCCATCAGCGCCATCAGCGGAAAAATTCCGGTCCAGAAATTGTGGATGCCGGCATGGGTGAGCAAGGCAAGCCCGGCAAAGGCGAAAGCGACGACAAGGCTGCCGCTGGCGATCGGAAAGCGAGGTCCGATCCGGTCGGACCACTGACCGACGGGTCCAGACAAAAGCGCGATCGACGCCGACAACGGCAGGAAGATGAAGCCGACCTCCGCCGTGCTCAATCCCCATCCGGCAATCAGCAGCATCGGCAGATAGAACAGATTGGCCGACAGCGCGAAATAGAGGAAGAAGGTCGCCACATTGGCGCCGGCGAAGGCACCGATCCGAAACAGCGACAGGTCGATCATCGGCTCGCGCTGCCGCAGTTCGAAGACGATGAACACGACGAGCAGCACCGCACCTGCGGCGATGCTCGGCCCCGACATATGCCCCTCACCTTCGGCACTCATCGAGGTCAAGCCGTAGGCCAGCGCGCCGAACGCCAGCGTGGCCAGTGCAGCGCCACCAAGGTCGAGGCTTCGCTTTTCCGCTGGCGCATCGGCGGGAATCTTAGCCAGGAGAAGATAGATCGAGAACAGCCCCAGCGGCAGATTGATGGCGAAGATCGCCCGCCAGATGCCGTCGCCGAAGGCTGACAGGACGAAGCCACCCAGCACCGGGCCAAGTGCCGTCGTCAGCGCCGAGGCTGCCGCCCAGATGCCGATCGCCCTGCCGCGCTCCTTCTTCGGATAGGCTTTGGCGATGATGGCGAGGCTGCCCGGCACCATGATGGCGGCGCCGATGCCCTGGATGGCACGAAACGCAATGAGCATTGCCGGGGTCGGCGCCACCGCGCAGGCAAGCGAGGCGACAATGAACAGCGCGATGCCGGCCACGAAAGTGTGCCGCAGACCGAATCGGTCACCGGCGGCCCCACCAGCGAGGATGAGTGCCGAAAGCGTCAGCGCATAGGCATTGGAAATCCACTGCGCCTCGGCGAGGCTGGCGCCGAGATCGACGCGGATCGCCGGCATGGCGATGGCCAGGATCGAACCGTCGATGAAGCCGAGCGCTGAAGCCAGGATCGCCGCGATCAGCGCGAACTTGCGCTGCGTTTGCGGACAAAACGAATCGTTTGGAAGAGAACCGGTCAGGGGGATGGCGGCAGCTTCGCTTGGAGATTTCATGGAGCCCTGCTTAGACCTGCCCGGTGCCGACAACAACCAGCCAGCGGATTGCCGTCATTGAAACCAGATTCGGCGGTTGAGCCAGAAAATGAGGAAACGACGCGGACAGTCTATCTGCGCATCGTCAAGGCGCAGATCCTGTGGGCGGTCGGAGCAGCGCTCTGCTTCATCAGCCCCTTGCTCAGTGTCGGCTACATCCTGCTGCAGCTGATCTATGCTACCGCGTTGCGCGGCTCATTGCTGAGCTAGATCATCGGCTGAAGATCCGCCGACGAACTCGACCGTGACGCCCGGCGAGACGAGTTTGGCCAGTTCGCGCGCGTCCCAATTGGTCAGTCGCACGCAGCCATGGCTTTCGGTCTTGCCGATCTTGGAGGGATCGGGCGTGCCGTGGATGCCGTAGGTCGGCTTGTCCAGCGCGATCCAGACCGACCCGACCGGGCCGTTCGGCCCCGGCGGGATGGTCAGCACCTTGTCGTTTTCGCCCTGCTTGAAATTGATGCTCGGGTTGTAAGTGTAGTTCGGATCGAGCGCGACCCGCGACACTGTGTGGGTGCCGGTAGGCGATGGCGTGTCGGCCGAGCCGATGGTGGCGGGGTAGGCTGCGACCAGCTTGCCAGCCGCATCGTAAGCAAAAACCTGTTTCTTGCCCTTGTCGGCAATGATGCGGGCAACCGGCGTCGCCACCAGCCTGCCGAAATTGGCGACCTTGATGATCGTTCCGGGACGGTTGAAATTGGCCTCCGGATTGAGCGCCTTTAGATAGTTCTCGTCCATGTGGAAGCGTTCGGCGAGCGCTTCGGTGACGGACGTGTAGGCCATGCGATCGAGCTGGGCTTTCTGGCTGTAGTCTTCCGGTATCGACGCGACATAGGGACCGGCCGCGTCCTCCGATGTGATCGTGTAGGAGGCGAAGGCATCGCCGCCGGATTGCGCAAGTGCTGCCTGAATGCCGACCGAATCGGTCGACCGCAGATTGTTGCCGGTGATCTGATTGTAGGCAGCGAGCGCCTTGTCGACATTCGAGCCGAATCGCCCGTCGATGACGCCGGGCGAAGCGCCGGTACGGTCGAGCAGCACCTGCAGGCTCGCCACATCCTGGCGCGCGCCGAGTGAAAGCGACGGATCGACTGATGTCTTGCCACCGGCCTTTGGCGGCAGCGCGGCCTGTTCGGCCGGCTCCGCCGGCTCGGTAGGTTCTATCGAGGCCTCGTCGTTGAGAGGCTGACGCTTGACGGTGTTCGGCTCCGGATAGTTGTCATCCTGCGGCGCCGCCGGGAAGGCTTGCTCCGAATTGTCGCCATAGGGATCATATTCGTCGACCGGCGGCGCGATGACACGGCCCTCCTCGTCCAGCTGCTTGCGGCGGAAGCGGGCCATGTCCTCGGGATCGTCGAGATAGTAGCGGTCGTCGTCTTCGACGGGTGCGCGTCCGAGTTCCTGCGACCGCAGCTGACGGCGCAAGGCACGGCGGTCGAGCCGGGTCTGCGGCGGCTGGATGGCGATAACCTTGCCGGTCGCGGCATCGACGATGACGCGGTTGCCCCTGGCATCGTAGTAGACATCGAAATCGCCGTTCTGGGCAACAAGCACACCGCCGGAATCGGTTGTACGAACAGGTCGCGACGCGGTGTCTGTCGTCTGCGCCGCCATGGCGCTGGAGGTCAGCAGCCCGGCGGCCAGCGCCGAAAGGTAGAAGATCGTGCGGAACATGGTAGCCAAACTCTCCGGTCCGTATTTGCCGCCGCCCGGCATTGTTCCTGTAAGGCGAACCCCTTCGCCAACAAACCAGTTGCCCACCATAAGGTTCCAACATGAACCGGGCATGAAGATGGCGGATTTCCGGCGGTTAGTGCATGTCGCCCAAAAGTGGGCAGCGGTTTTGGGATACATCGACATGCACAAAAACAGCCTCAGAGCCCCAGGTCCTTGCGCGTCTGTTTCGTCAGCTTGAGGACGACAAGGCGATGGCTTTCGCGCAGATAGTCCTTGAGCGCGTCATCATCCATGCTCTGGCTTGTCTGACGCTGGATCCATTTCATGCCGCGCGAGGCAAGATAGGGTGCGGGCCGCAGACCCGGCTGTTCCCTGAGCACGTCATAGGCGATCTCGGAGCATTTGAAGGTGACGAAGGGCTCCTTGCCCTCATCCCAGCCGCCGATGGCGAACACCTTGGCTCCGACCTTCCAGACATGGGCGCCGCCCCACTGGACGACATGGGTCGTCGAACGCAGCGAGGCGCAGAAGCCGTTGTAGTCGTCCAGCGTCATCTGCGCCCCGCCATTTTGTGAAAGGCAGCCTGAACTCAGGCTGCCGCCTCGGTCGCCACAACCGTCGGCTTCGAGCGGAAGTTCAACCGGTCGGAACCGGCGGTGACCTTGACGGTCGAACCGTCGAGGATTTCGCCAAGCAGGATCTTTTCCGCCAGCGGATCCTGCAGTTCCTTCTGCATCACCCGCTTCAGCGGCCGCGCGCCATAGGCCGGGTCGTAGCCCTTGGCCGCCAGCCAGTCGATCGCTTCCTGGTCGAGCGACAGCGTGATCTTGCGGTCGACGAGCAGGCTTTCCAGCCGCTTGAGCTGGATCTCGACGATGCGGCCCATATCCTGCCGGCGCAGCCGATGGAACAGGATCACCTCGTCGACGCGGTTGAGGAACTCCGGCCGGAACGACGCCTTGACGACATTCATCACCTCGTCGCGCACGACATCGACATCCTCGCCTTCCCCGAGATTGACCAGATATTCGGCGCCGAGGTTCGACGTCATGATGATCAGCGTGTTGCGGAAGTCGACGGTGCGGCCCTGCCCGTCGGTCAGGCGGCCGTCGTCGAGCACCTGCAGCAGCACGTTGAACACGTCCGGATGCGCCTTCTCGATCTCGTCAAACAGCACGACCTGATAGGGCCGGCGCCGAACCGCTTCGGTCAGCGCGCCGCCTTCCTCATAGCCGACATAACCGGGAGGGGCGCCGATCAACCTGGAAACAGAATGCTTCTCCATGAACTCCGACATGTCGATGCGCACCATCGCGCTCTCGTCGTCGAACAGGAAGTTGGCCAGCGCCTTGGTCAGTTCGGTCTTGCCGACGCCGGTCGGCCCGAGGAACATGAACGAGCCGATCGGCCGGTTCGGATCCTGCAGACCCGCGCGGGCTCGGCGCACGGCCTTGGAGACGGCCTGCACCGCTTCGCCCTGGCCGACGACGCGCTTGCCGATCTCGTCTTCCATGCGCAACAGCTTGTCGCGCTCGCCCTGCAGCATCTTGTCGACCGGAATGCCGGTCCAGCGCGACACGATATGGGCGACGTGGTCGGGCGTGACCACCTCTTCGACCATGCCGACCTTGCCGTCCTGGGCCTCGGCTTCCTTCAGCTTCTTTTCCAGTTCCGGGATGCGGCCATAGGCAAGCTCTCCGGCGCGCTGAAATTCACCCTTGCGCTGGGCGATGGCAAGCTCGTTGCGCGCCTCGTCGAGCTGCTTTTTGAGATCGGCGGCAAGCCCGAGTTTCTGCTTCTCCGCCTGCCATTTCGTGGTGATCTCCGTCGATTCCTCCTCGAGGCCGGAGAGTTCCTTTTCGAGGCGGGCGAGCCGGTCCTTCGACGCGTCGTCCTTTTCGACCTTCAGCGCCTCGCGCTCGATCTTGAGCTGCATGATACGACGGTCGATCTCGTCCAGCGCCTCGGGCTTCGAATCGACCTGCATCCTCAGCCGCGACGCGGCCTCGTCGACCAGGTCGATCGCCTTGTCCGGCAGGAAGCGGTCGGCGATGTAGCGGTTGGACAGGGTGGCAGCCGCAACCAGAGCCGAATCCGAGATGCGAACCTTGTGGTGCTGCTCGTACTTTTCCTTCAGGCCGCGCAGGATCGAGACCGTGTCTTCCACCGTCGGTTCGTCGACGAAAACCGGCTGGAAGCGGCGGGCGAGCGCCGCGTCCTTCTCGACATGCTTTCTGTACTCATCGAGCGTGGTTGCGCCGACGCAGTGCAATTCGCCGCGCGCCAGTGCCGGCTTCAACAGGTTCGACGCATCCATGGCGCCATCCGCCTTGCCGGCGCCGACCAGCGTGTGCATCTCGTCGATGAACAGGATGATGTTACCGTTGGCGGAGGTGACTTCGGACAGCACCGCCTTCAGCCGCTCCTCGAACTCGCCGCGATATTTGGCGCCGGCGATCAGTGAGCCGAGGTCGAGCGCCATCAACTGCTTGTCCTTCAGCGATTCCGGCACGTCGCCATTGACGATGCGCAACGCCAGCCCTTCGGCAATCGCCGTCTTACCGACGCCGGGTTCGCCGATCAGCACCGGATTGTTCTTGGTACGGCGCGACAGCACCTGGATGGTGCGGCGGATCTCGTCGTCTCGGCCGATGACCGGGTCGAGTTTGCCGGCGCGGGCATCCGCAGTGAGGTCTCGCGCGTATTTCTTCAGCGCGTCATAGCCCTGCTCGGCGCTCGCCGAATCGGCGGTGCGGCCCTTGCGGACATCGTTGATCACCTGATTCAGCGTCTGGGCGGTGACGCCGGCTTTGGCCAGGATGTCGGCAGTCTTGGCCGACTTCTCCATGGCAAGCGCCTGCAGAAGACGTTCGACGGTGACAAAGCTGTCACCCGCCTTTTTTGCCAGTTCCTCGGCGGTCGAGAACACTTTTGCCAGGGGCTGCGCCAGATAGAGCTGGCCGTTGCCGCCTTCCACCTTGGGCATCGCCTCGAGTGCCGTTTCGACGCCGAGCTTGACGTCACGGACACTGCCGCCGGCGCGCTCGATCAGCGAGGCGGCCAGCCCCTCATCGTCGTCGACGAGGACTTTGAGCATATGTTCGGGGGTGAACTGCTGGTGATTGCGCGAGAGCGCCATGGTCTGCGCGGACTGGATAAAACCGCGCACGCGTTCGGAGTATTTCTCAAGGTTCATATCTGTCTCCTTCCATCACCGGCCCGCTTTGCGGCACCGGATCAGATTGCGGTGACGGACCCGCCCATTCGAGCCTGATCCTGTTCAAGCGAGATATGGTGCATAGGCCACAGGCTCTCAAGACGCGTTGACATCGGTCAATGCATAATATTCCAGGCACGCCCAAACAAAAACGGCGGAGATTTATCTCCGCCGTCCAAGTGCCCGTGAAAGGCTTGATCTGATCAGTTGTCGATGACGACATCGGCCGGTTCGCCGCCATTGTCTTCAGCCGGCGCAGCATCCACGTCTCCGGTAGCAGCGTCGCTACCGCCATCCGCCTGGTCGGCGTTCAGCCGCGGACGGCGCGGACGCCTGGGGCGGCGTGCAGCGCCGTTCTCGGCGGCTGCTTCGTTCAACTCGGCCCGAGCGGCAAGACCCGCTGGCGACAGGTCCTCGAACAGCGGCGCAGACTCGGTCACGAAAACCGGTTCAGCCACAGAAACAGCTTCAGCCCGGGGCACGAAATCAGGTTCGGCCTGGGGCACGAAACCAGTTTCGGCCTGGGAAACAGCTTCCGCCTGTACCGGCGTCTCGTTGCGACGATTCTGATCGCCGCGGTTTCCACCTTGCTCGCCGCGCGAACCGTATTCGCCACGCTGGCCGTTCTGGCCGTAGTTGTTGTTGGGGCGACGGTCGCGATGGCGGCCATTGTTGTCACGGCCATTGTTATCGCGCCCACTACTATCGCGATTCTCGCGGCCGTTTTCCTGGTTCAACGCCAGCTCGGCCGGCGTGCCTTCGATAACCGGCTGTGGACCGGCACCGTGATTGACCGCTTGAGCGGGTGCGTCGTTGCCGTTGTTGTTGCCGGAATTGTCGAAATCGTCGCGATCTTCATCGCCATCATCGTCGAAATCGTCGCGGTTCTGCTGGGCGTTCTGGATCGGCAGCTGCGCCTGGGCGGCAGCGATAATGCGATTGTAGTGCTCGGCATGCTGGAGGTAGTTTTCCGCCATAACCCGGTCGCCGGAGCTTTGCGCATCACGGGCAAGGGTGGCATATTTTTCGGCGATCTGCTGAGCCGATCCGCGGATCTTCACGTCCGGGCCGTTGCTCTCGTAGTTGCGCGTCAGGGGATTTGGGCCCTTGCGGTTGTTATTGTTGTTATTGTTGTTGCCACCGCCGCCGCCATTATTGTTGCGACCGCGCATGCGCCTGTTCTGCTGTTGTGGCCTCATTAGACTCTCTTCATTTTGAAATTTTCGAAAAACTCTTCACGAACGGAGGCGCTCATGCAGCCAGCCGTTTCGTTTCTTCACCGGCGTTCGCCCGCATCAATTGCGTTGGCGCCACGTGCCATCCTGTTCCGGTTACATCACTTGCCGGACGATTCCCGCACGAAGCTTGGGCGTCGTTTGCGCAAGAAGGCAGCTATTTCCAAGGAAAACCGAATCGCTAAGAGCACTGCCTGCTTCGTCTCATCCGGTTAACGCGACCCTAGCCGCATTCCCCGGCATTGCCAAGCGCTTTTTTCGCACTGCATCAAGGCATTCACAGTTCAAAGATCAGAACCCTGTCGTTTCCGCCAAGATCGCGAAACACCCCGGCCAACATATAGCCGGCTGATGCGAATATATCCCTGACCTCTTGGCGCTGCGTATGTCCGATCTCGACCGCAATCCTGCCTTCAGCTTCCAGAAACCTTGCCGCCTCGGCGGCGATGATCCTGTAGGGGCCAAGACCGTCCGCACCGCCGTCAAGGGCCCGATGCGGATCGAAATCGCGGACTTCGTCCTGCAAATTTCCAATGTCTTGAGTCGGTATGTAGGGAGGGTTTGCGGCAATTACATGGTAGGGGCCCGAAACTTTTGCGAACCAGTCGGACCTGAGCGCCTCGAACCGGCCGGCAAGACCAAGTTCTTCCGCATTGCGCATGGCGGTTGCCAGCGCTCCTTCGGAAATATCGACACCCGTGGCGACTGCGGCCGGAACGGCGCTGAGCAGCGCCAGCGCGATGGCGCCGGTGCCGGTTCCCAGATCGAGGATGCGGCATTCGCCATGGCTAGCCGCAGTAGCCTTCACGAAGGGTAGAATCGCTTCGACCAGCGTTTCGGTGTCTGGCCGCGGCTCCAGCGTTTCCGGCGAAAGCGCCAGGCGCAGGCCGTAGAATTCGCGAAAGCCGAGGATGCGATGCACTGGCTCGCCTAAGATGCGCCGCTTCAAGGCCGCATCGATTGCGGCAATCGCGCCGGTATCGACCGATTGCTCTGGGTCGGCGATGACCTGTGTGCGGGTCGTGCCGGAAAAATGTTCGACGATCAGCCTGGCATCCAGCATCGGATCGGCGACACCGGCCGCGGCGAGGCATTCTCGCGCCGCGCGAAGCAACGGCCCGAGCGTGCCAGGCATGTCAGCCATCGATGCCGATATCGGCGAGCAGCTTCGACTGGTGATCGGCGATCAGCGCGTCGATAATCTCGTCGAGTTCGCCCATCATCACCCGCTCAAGCTTGTAGAGTGTCAGATTGATGCGATGGTCAGTGACGCGGCCCTGCGGAAAATTATAGGTGCGGATGCGCTCCGAACGGTCGCCCGAACCGACTTGCGACTTGCGTGATTCGGAACGTTCCTCGTCCGCCTTGCCGCGCTCGAGGTCGTAAAGCCGCGCCCTCAGGATCTGCATGGCTTTCGCCCGATTCTGGTGCTGCGACTTTTCTGCTTGCACCACCATGATACCGGTCGGCAGATGGGTGATGCGCACCGCCGAATCGGTGGTGTTGACGTGCTGGCCGCCGGACCCCGAGGCGCGCATCGTGTCGATGCGAATGTCTTCCGCCCGAATGTCGATATCGACTTCTTCCGCTTCCGGCAGCACCGCAACCGTCGCCGCCGAGGTGTGGATGCGCCCACCGGCCTCGGTCGCGGGCACGCGCTGCACGCGGTGAACGCCGGACTCGAATTTCAGATGGGCAAAGACGCCCTTGCCCGAGACGGTGGCGATGATTTCCTTGTAGCCGCCGACCTCGCCCTCGCTGGCCGAAGCAGCCTCGAAACGCCAGCCGCGCGCCGCGGCGTAGCGTTCGTACATGCGAAACAGGTCGCCGGCGAACAGGGCAGCCTCGTCGCCGCCGGTGCCGGCGCGGATTTCGAGGATGGCATTCTTGTCGTCGGCGGCGTCCTTGGGCAGCAGCAGGATCTGGATGTCCTTTTGCAACGCTTCGATCCGCTCCTCGACCTCCGGCAGATCGGCCTCGGCCAGTGCCCGCATCTCGGCGTCGGTACCCTTGTCGGCGAGCATCGCCTCCAAATCGACCTGTTCGCGCTCGGCGGCACGCAGCGCCCTGATCTTCGTCACCATTTCCTGGATGTCGGCATATTCCGACGCCATCCTGACATAGGCGTCCGCCGCCGGCCCGGCCGACATTTGCGCTTCGAGCATGTCGAAACGCTTGACGACTTGATCCATACGGTCGCGGGGCAGGTTGATCATTGTGGGCTACTACAACGGAATCGAACGGTCGTCGGCAAAGGCTTGCAGCAGCGCCCGCATCGGCAGCCCGTGGGCCGGTGCCATGAGGTTGTCGTCGAAGAAGGCTTGCAACTCATCCAGCGGCAGTTCCGTCAGCATCGCCTTGACCGGACCGATCGAGGCCGGCGACATCGAGATCGACCGGTAGCCGAGGCCGATCAGCGCCATGGCCGAGATCGGCTTGCCGGCGAGCTCGCCGCACAGGGTCACCGGCGTATGGTTGCGAACCCCGGCGTCGGCAATCTGCTTCAAAACCCGCAGGAACGGCGCCGACAGCGTATCGAAGCGGTCGGACAATTGCGTGTTGCCGCGATCGACCGCCATGACGAACTGGAACAAATCGTTGGAGCCGACCGAGACGAAGTCGACAGCCTTCATCAGATCGTCGAGCTGGAACAGCAGCGACGGCACTTCCAGCATCGCCCCCAGCTTGAGGCTGGTCGGCAGATGATGGGCAAAACGTGACAGGTGCCGCACCTCGCGGTCGATGATCTCGCGCGCCTGCGCGATCTCGCCGAGTTCCGTCACCATCGGCAGCATCAGCTTCAATTCGCGCCCGCCACACGCCTTCAGCAAGGCGCGGATCTGGGTGCGCAACAGGCCCGGCCGGTCGAGAGTGAGGCGGATCGCCCGCCAGCCGAGCGCCGGATTCTCTTCCTGAATCGCGCCCTTGAAGTAAGGCAGCACCTTGTCGCCACCGATATCGATGGTGCGGAAGGTGACCGGTTTGCCGCGCGCGGCTTCGAGCACGTCTCGGTAAAGCCGTTCCTGGGCTTCCGCGCGGGGAAAGGTCGAGGCGACCATGAATTGCAGCTCGGTGCGAAACAGTCCGATGCCGGCAGCACCTGCCTCGGCAAGTTGCGGCAGGTCGACAGCCAGGCCGGCATTCATCAAAAGGTCGACCTGAACGCCGTCCTTGGTCATCGACGGCTTCTTGCGCAGTTCGCGATAGACTTCCTGCCGCCGCGCCCGGAAGCGGACCTTTTCGGCATAGGCGGCTTCGAGATCGGGCTGCGGGCGCAGATGGATCGTGCCTTCTTCGCCGTCGACGATGATGGCGTCGCCATTTTCCGCCATGGAAACGGCGCCCTTCATCTGGCCGGCGACCGGGATGCCCATCGCCCGCGCCACGATGACGACGTGGCTGGTCGCAGCACCATCCTCCAGCACCACGCCGCGCAGCTTGTCTCTGGGATAGTCGAGCAGTTCGGCAGCGCCCATCGAGCGGGCGACGATGATGGCGTCCTTGGGCAGCGAAGCGGCGACGTCGTCTGGCCCGCGGCCCATCAGCTGACGCAGCAGCCGGTTGGCGAGATCGTCGAAATCGCTCATCCGCTCGCGCAGATACGGATCGGTCATGTGCAGCATGCGCGCGCGCATGTCGCTCTGCACCTTTTCGACCGCCGCTTCCGCCGTCAGGCCGTTGCGGATTGCCTCTTCCAGCCGGCGCACCCAGCCACGGTCGTTGGCAAACATGCGGTAGGCTTCGAGCACCTCACGATGCTCGCCCTCGAAGGCGACGTCGCGGCGCTCCAGCATGTCATCGATTGAGAGCCTGAGCGAACCAAGCGAGGTTTCAAGCCGGCGAACTTCTTCCTCGCTGTCCTCGTTGAACAGATTGGTGACGACGATGCGCGGCTCGTGCAGCACGACATGGCCAAGCCCGACGCCCTCGTTGAACGACAGGCCGGTAAAACTCACGGGGCGGCGCAGGTCGAGTTCGAGCCCCGGCCGGGTGAGCCTGGCGAGGTCGCCAGTGGCGATCATCTCGGCGATCACCATCGCCGTCGTTTCCAGCGCCTCGACCTCGTCGTCGCGGTAGTGGCGCATGGTCTTGTTCTGCACCACCAGAACGCCGAGCGTGCGCCCTGCCCGCAGCACCGGCACGCCAAGGAAGGAATTGTAGATCTCTTCCCCGGTCTCGGGCAGGTAGGCGAAGGCCGGATGTTCCTGGGCGTTGGAGAGGTTGAGCGGCCGCGCGCTGGCCGCGATGGTGCCGACCAGGCCTTGCCCGAGCCTCAGTTGCGCCAAATGGACGGCGTTCGGGTTCAAACCTTCGGTGGCGTAGAGTTCGAGCACCGAATCGGAGCGCAGAACGTAGAGCGAGCACACTTCGGCGACCATGTTGGAGGCGATGTCGCGCACAATCCGGTCAAGCCGCTCCTGCGGCTCCAGCGGCTCCTGCATGAGCTCGCGGAGCCGTTTCAGCAAAACGCGCGGGCCACTGGCCGTATCACGCATCGCGGCTTCTTCTCCAATGGCATTTCAGCCGACGCAGTGTCCCCTGCGGCCGGCGCTCACGCAACAACTGACTCTGTCTTGCTACTGCTTATCCAGACCGTAGACGGAATGCAAAGTGCGAACCGCAAGTTCGGTATAGGGACCGTCAATCAGGATCGAAATCTTGATCTCGGAGGTGGTGATGGCACGGATGTTGATCGACTTGTCGGCCAGCGCCTTGAAGGCGGTGGCGGCAACGCCGGCATGGCTGCGCATGCCGATGCCGATGACCGAGACCTTGGACATGCCGGCTTCCGACTGCACCACGTCATAACCGATCGAAGCCTTCAGGCGTTCGAGCACGGCAAGTGCCTTGTCGACGTCGCCGGATGGCACGGTGAAGGTCATGTCGGTGAACTTGCCGTCCTCGGAGATGTTCTGGACGATCATGTCGACATTGATGTTGGCTTCGGCCAGCGGTCCGAAAATGCCGGCGGCAACGCCCGGGCGGTCGCCGACACGGCGAAGCGAAATCTGCGCCTCGTCCTTGGCATAGGCAATTCCGGTGACGACCTGCTGTTCCACGATCTCTTCCTCGTCGCAAATGAGCGTTCCGGGCGGATTGAGCAAATCCCCCATTCCGGGCGCATCGGGATCGTCGAAGGACGACCGCACGAAAGTACGCACCCTGTGCACCATGGCAAGCTCGACCGAGCGGACCTGCAGCACCTTGGCGCCGAGCGAGGCCATTTCGAGCATTTCTTCGAACGAAATCTTGGCCAGCCGCCGCGCCTTCGGCTCGATGCGCGGATCGGTCGTATAGACCCCGTCGACATCGGTGTAGATGTCACAGCGGTCGGCCTTGACCGCCGCCGCGATGGCAACCGCGCTGGTGTCGGAACCGCCACGGCCGAGCGTGGCGATGCGGTTATCCGGCCCGATGCCCTGGAAACCGGCGACCACCGCCACCTGGCCCTCGCCGAAACGCTTGATCAAAAACGCGCCGTCGATGTCGAGGATACGCGCGGCGCCATGCGCGTTGTCGGTCTTGATCGGGATCTGCCAGCCCTGCCAGGAACGGGCGTGAACGCCCATGTTCTGCAAGGTGATCGCCAGCAGGCCGGCAGTCACCTGTTCACCGGAAGCCACCACGGCATCATATTCACGTGCGTCGTGCATCGGCGAGGCCTCGCGTGTCCAGCCCACCAATTCGTTGGTCTTGCCGGCCATCGCCGAGACCACCACCGCGACCTCATGGCCCGCATCGACCTCGCGTTTGACATGGCGCGCCACATTGCGGATGCGGGCGATGTCGGCGACGGAGGTTCCGCCGAATTTCATCACGATACGCGCCATGGAAGCGAAATGCCTTTGACTGGATGCCGGACCGAAGGCCGAAAAGCGGAAAGATTGCGTCCGGCCAAGCCGAGCCGCTGAATGCGCGGCCTCCTTAGCCAAAACACGGACCATCCGCAAGGACCGTAGGCAAGCGCGGGAAATCGCCCGTCCCGGAAGATCGGTTCACCCGCTTGGCAATCTGCCGTGATAACGGCATTTTGATCCCAGGCGGCAGTGGCATCTTTCGTCAGCAGTGGCTGGCAGTCGAAATTTGTTGCCTTGACTTTCCCTCCCCCACGCCCGACTTCCTAGCGCAACAGAGCGCGATCCGTTTTGCGTCCGATCGCGCTCTGATTTTGTGAGTCTGCGGGAGACCAAGCCATGCCAGAGCCTCGACGGTCGACGATCGATGCCGGAGAAGTGGAGCGTTTCTCCGCCCTTGCCGCCGAATGGTGGAACCCCAACGGCAAGTTCCGCCCGTTGCACAAGTTCAATCCAATCCGGCTGGCCTATATCCGCGACCAGGTGGCGGCACGCTTCGGCCGCGACCCGCGCGCAGCAAGGCCGTTCGAAGGCCTGCGCTTCCTCGACATCGGCTGCGGCGGCGGGCTTTTGTGCGAGCCGATGGCGCGGCTTGGCGCCGAAGTGGTCGGCGCCGACGCATCAGCCACCAACATAGAAGTGGCCAAGCTGCATGCGGCGGAAGGCGGCGTGACGGTGGACTATCGCGCCACGACGGCCGAGGATCTGGCCGACGCGGGAGAAAAATTCGACGTCATCCTCAACATGGAAGTGGTCGAGCATGTCGCCGACATCGACCTGTTCGTCGGCAAATGCGGCGAGATGGTCAAGCCCGGCGGCATCATGTTCGTGGCCACCATCAACCGCACGCTGAAGGCACTGGGCCTGGCCATCATCGGCGCCGAATATGTGCTTCGCTGGCTGCCGCGTGGCACCCACCAGTTCGGCAAGCTGGTGCGGCCGGAAGAGCTCGAAAAGGCGCTCGGCAGCGCTGGCCTGACCATCATCGACCGCACCGGCGTCGTTTACCATCCGCTCGCCGACCGTTGGCAGCGCTCGAAGGACATGGACGTCAACTACATGGTGCTGGCGGAGAAGGGCTCCGTCTGAGAGCCGATCCGGAGGCTTGTTGGACCGTGAACACTGGCAGAGCCCGAGAGCTGGCGCTTGATCTTCCCGAAGCGGCCGAGAAGTCGCATTTCGGCAAGGCCGACTTCCGGGTACGCAATCGCATCTTCATGTCGCTGCCTGAAGACGCTCGCGCCGTGGTCAAGTTCGACCGCGACCAGCAAGAGATCATGACTGCCGCCGAACCTTTGGTTTTCAAGCCTGTGCCCGGCGGTTGGGGACGACAAGGCTGGACCTCGATCATGCTCGATGCCTGCGACGAGCAGACTTTCCGCAGCGCAATCCGCACGGCCTGGCGGAATGTTGCCCCGCCGGCCCTCAGGAAAGTCTTCGACGCGAGCCAACTTTGACAGCGGTCCGGACGTTCAACCCTTTTGGCTCTGCGCCATCGTGGTGATGAACACGCCGGCGGTGATGATGACGGCGCCAGCCCAGGTCAGCAGCTGATAGTGCTCGCCCAGGAAGATCGTCCCGGCAAACAGTCCGACCGCAGCCGCCACATAGCCGATCTGGCTGAGATAGACCGGACCGCCGACCGCCTGCAGCCGGAAGAAGAAAGCGAACATCGCCGAGGCCGACGCGACCTGACCGATGACCACCAGCGGCACGCCACTGAGCGAGCCGAACGCACCGCCACCCAGCAGGACCAGAACCCCTGTAAGCAGCATGATAGCCGACGCCAGATGGCTGCCGACGGCGAGTTCGATCGGCCCGGTTCCTTCTGGCCAATCGATCGTGCGATAGATGTTGCCGGCGGCAAGACTGACCGGGATGAGCAGCCCAATCGCCACCCAGAAGAAATCGGCCGGCTGGCCGGCTTCGCCGCGCGTCATCGCCACCATCACCGCGCCGACGAAGCCGACGGCGATGCCGATGATGCCCAGCATGTTGGGGCGCCGGACACCGAGCAGGATCGAGAACACCAGCGTGATCACCGGCGACAGCGTGAACATGATGCCGGTGTATCCGGCGCCGAGGTGCGGAATGGCCGAAAACATCAACAGATTGGGGAAGGCATAGGACACCGCCGCGGTGACGAAGAAATAGCGCAACCTGTGCGAAGTAAGCCGGATGCGCTGGCCGCGCACCAGCAACACGCACAAAAGCACGCCACCGGCGCCGAGCGAAATGACCAAGGCCCAGACCATAGCCGGAACGCCGGCTGCCGTCGCGATCTTGCCGAATGGCAGCGTCAGGCCGAGCAGGCTACCGGTGACGATCAAAAGGCCGAGCGCCGAATCCCAGAGAAATTTCATCACGCGGCCCATCGTTTAACTGCGGCTCTTGGTCCGCTTTGCATCTTGAGGTAAAATAATACGAAGATTCTTAACGTCAAGATATTTAACGGTGAGATAAATGGATCGCGCAGCAAAGGCGATCGAGCAGTGGAAAAGAGAACGGCCGGATCTGGATGTGTCTCCGATGGCCGTGCTTGGACGGTTGAGCGAAGCCTCGTCGTTGATCGCACGAGAGCACCTGACGCCGCTGTTTGCCCGTTTCGGGCTGCAGTCCGGGGAGTTCGACGTGCTGGCGACGCTGCGCCGTTCCGGATCGCCCTACGCGCTGACGCCGACCGCGCTCTACGAAGCGACGATGGTGACGTCAGGTGCCATGACAAACCGGCTCGATCGACTTGAGAAGGCTGGATTGATCATGCGCGGGCCGCATCCCAGCGATCGGCGCGGAGTGGTGGTGCAACTGACCGGCAAGGGTCTCACATTGATCAACGAGGCGGTCGCCGCTCACGTTGCCAACGAGCACGAGATACTCTCTGGCCTGACGCGCGCGGAACAAGAGACGCTCGCGCGCCTGCTCGAGAAATTGATCGGGAGCGCGAGCTGACCATGATCCCGAAAAGTGGAAACCGGTTTTCGGACAAGATCATGGTCAAACAAAAGAAATGCTGGGCCGCTCAGTTGCGGTCGTCGGGAAAGCTCGGAATCGGCATGAACTCGACGCCGTCCTCGGCAAGGCTCTTGGCCTCGTCAACCGTCGCCTCGCCATAGATGCCGCGCGGATCGCTTTCGCCGAAATGGATCTTGCGCGCTTCCTCGGCGAACTTGTCGCCGACATAGTCGGCGTTCTCGCGCACCTTCTCGGCCATGGCCTTCAATTGCGCCAAGGCCTGCTTTTGCGCCTCGCCCATGGCGAGCGCGATCTTTTCCTGTTTGCGCCCAGTGGAGACCGCCGGCGCCATCAGCGCCTTCTCGACCTTGTGCGAGCCGCAGTTCGGGCAATCGACGAAGCCACGCTTCTTCTGGGTGTCGAAATCGTCGTTGCTGCGAAACCAGCCTTCAAACTCGTGCTCATGCTCGCAGATCAGGGAAAATCGGATCACGAGGCCGCACCCCTGAGACGCGGCGCCTCGCCCGATCCGGCGTTGACGGCAAAATCCCGCGCATTCTTGAGATTGGGAATCTTCTTGCGCGCGGCAAGCGACTGCGCCGGGTCGATCTCGGCAACGATCACCGCAGGTTCGTCATGCGCGGCCTCGGCGATGATGCGGCCCCACGGATCGACGATCAGCGAATGGCCATAGGTCTCACGGCCGTCCTCGTGCAGTCCGCCCTGGGCGGCGGCGACGACATGGGCGCCGTTCTCGATGGCCCGTGCCCGCAACAGGACATGCCAGTGCGCCTCGCCGGTCTGCCGGGTGAAGGCGGCAGGCACTGAAAGCACATCGGCGCCGGCCAGCGCCTCGGCGCGGAACAATTGCGGAAAGCGCAGATCGTAGCAGACGGCAAAGCCGAGCTTTGCGCCGCCGATTTCGGTGACGACCGCCTCGGTGCCGGGCTCATAGGCGGCGGACTCGCGCCAGCTCTCGCCATTGTCGAGATCGACGTCGAACATGTGGATCTTGTCGTAGACGGCAATCGTGGCGCCATCCGGCCCAAACAGCAGCGCACGATTGGCAAGCTTGCTGTCGGCGCGCAGGATGGCGGTCGAGCCGATATGCAGGAAGATGCCGAGTTCCTTGGCTAGCTTGCGCGCGGTGGAGACAATGATGTCCTTGTCCTCGGAAGTGAAAGAGGCGGCTCGGGCTTCCTTGTCGCGGATCAGCGCACCGGTCATTTCCGGCGTCTGGATATAGGTCGCGCCCAAGCCAGCGGCCTCGCGCACCAATCGCTCGAGATCGACCGCGTTGCGCTCCGGGCTCTCGCCCGAACGCATCTGGATCGCCGCCGCCTTGAAAGCACCCATGGTCTTGTCCTTACGTCGTCGAACCGTTGGCGAGCAGTCTGTCCAGCCGGCCCTCGGCCTCCAGTTCATGGAGATCGTCGGAGCCGCCGACATGCGTGTCGCCGATGAAAATCTGCGGAAAGGTCGAGCGGCCATGCGCGCGGGAAATCATCTCCTGGCGCAGTTCCGGCGAAAAGGAGGCGTCGTGCTCGGTGTAGGCGATGCCCTTGCGCTCGAGCAGCCGCTTGGCTGCCACGCAATAGCCGCACATCATCCGAGTGTAGATCGTCACATCGATCATCGGTCAGCAATCCTGCTATGCATGTCGCCCAGAAGTGCGCAGCGGTTCTGGGATAACGACATGCACAAAAACAACATCCTGACTTATATAGTCGCGGACTCGTCGGCCCGAAAGTCCCCCGGCAGCACACGCGCAAAAGTCAGCACGTCGACCGCACCGGCACCGCCCTTCTTCAGCGCCTTGGTGACCGCGCGCACAGTGGCGCCGGTGGTGTAGACATCGTCGATCAGCAGCACCCGTCGGCCGGCGATCTGGATTTCCGCCTCATTGGGCACGCGGAAGGCGGCGCGCACATTCTCGTCGCGTTCCTGCCGCTCCAACCCGACCTGCTGGCGGGTGAGCTTCACGCGCCTGACCGCCAGCGGCGAGAAAGGCAAGCCGCTGAGCTGCGACACCGCCCTTGCGAGTTCGGCCGACTGGTTGAATTGTCGCCGGAAAAAGCGCCGCCAATGCAGCGGCACCGGCACGACCACATCGGCCTCGGCGATCAACTCGGCGCCGGCGCGCAGCATCCAGCGCGCCATCCAGGGCGCGAGATCCGTGCGGTCCTGGTACTTCAGCCCTTGCACCATCTGGCGGGCGACACCCGAATAGGCCACTGCCGCCCGCGCGCGGTCGAAGGGCGGCGGGTCGGCAATCGCTTCGGCGGACAGGAACCCCTCGCCCATGTCGTGGGTAAACGGCGTGCCCATCACCGCACACCATGGCCGCTCCAGCAGCCTGAGCTTCGGCCAGCAGGTGCCGCACAGCACGCCCGGTTGAGAGACGTGGCGGCGGCAGCCGGCGCAGACCGGCGGAAACAGGATGCGCGCCGACCAATCCAATGCCCTTCGAGCAATACTCTTGATCTCTGGCATGGGATCGGCCACGTGGTTGGTCTCCGTGCCACTATAACACCACATGATCGGTGCGGATAAACAGGAACTCATCGTTGCAGCCCATAATCGACACCCCGCTCTGGCTGGCGCGCAAGCGCCGGGCCCTGGCGCGCCCTGTTGGCGGCACTGATTTCCTTATGCGCCGCACTGCCGATGATCTTGCCGACCGGCTGGGCGCGGTCGAGCGTAAATTCGGCAAGGCGGCCGTGCTGTTTTGCCAGACGCCGGCCGCAGCCGACGTGCTCGCCGAAAGCGGCAAGGTGGCAGACATTGCGCGCGTCGAGGCAGACGCGGCGTTTCTGGATGGCGGACCAGGACAGGTGGCGCCGCTGGAAACCGTGCCGTTCGAGCCGGAAAGCCTCGACCTCGTCGTGTCTCTCTTGTCGCTGCAGGCAATGAACGACATTCCCGGCATGCTGGTGCAGATTCGCCGTGCGCTGCGGCCCGACGGGCTTTTCCTCGGTGCTTTTGCCGGCGCCGGCACGCTCTTTGAATTGCGCGAAAGCCTGCTCGCCGCCGAGACCGAACTTTATGGTGGCGCCAGCCCGCGCGTCATTCCGTTCACCGACGTGCGCGACGCAGGCGCACTTCTGCAACGCGCCGGCATGGCTCTGCCGGTCACCGATGTCGAGACGGTGACGGTGCGCTACGACAGCCTGTTTGGCCTGATCGCCGATCTGCGAGCCATGGGCGAAACCAGCGCACTCGTCGACCGCAGCAGGCGGCCGGGCACGCGAAGGCTGTTTGCCCGCGCCGCCGAAATCTATGGCGAACGGTTTTCGGACGCCGACGGCCGTGTCAGGGCGAGTTTCTCGATCGTGTGGATGTCCGGCTGGGCTCCCGACGCCTCGCAGCAAAAGCCGCTGAAGCCGGGCTCGGCCAAAGTATCGCTCAAGGCGATATTGGAAAGCCCCGAACGGCGCTGAACGGACCCCACATCACGTGGCCGTCTTGTGATCAGTGCTGCGCGAAGGCGTTCGCAAGCTTGCTATTGTTGTCGGCGAACAGCCACTGGATCGCATCGGCAGCCTTGCCGATGCCACCAACGATGGCAAGCGACAGCACGGCGACGATAAGGCCGTATTCGATGGCCGTGGCGCCTGTTTCGTCTTCCAAGAATCGTTGCAGCAGTGGTTTCATGATCGTCGATCCCTCATGCCAGGACCATAGCGTCGACCAATTAAGAAAGGTTAACGGCACAAGCTTAACGGGCGGTGAAACAAGGCCTTCGTTAAAAATGGACTAAGGCTTTGTTGACTTTGTCTTCAGCAATCGCCGCTGCGCGTGCCGTTGGCGCGTATCACGCAGATCGAACTGGGCTGCGGCTGCAGCACGCTTCTGCGCAGCGTATAGGTGTCGCGATGGCCGATCGAGCCGGTGCTCATCGTGTCAAGACCGTCGCGGCTGGATTGCGACCGCATCTGGCTGTCGAGCAAGGGGGTAGCGATCAGGGCCAGCGCCACCGCGGCTGAGCCGAACAGCAGCGTGAGGCGCAGTATGCCCATGCCGGCATCGGCGGCGCGGCTACGGTCGGGCCGGATCGAGTCCCAGTCCTTGTCGAGGCTCATGCAATCGCTCCCCAGCGAATCGGCCCGGATAAGGCCTTCCCTCAATTTTTCACGGCAAGATAAATCTTCCATTAACGCTGCTTGGACGGACGGATCACAGCAGATCGATGAGGAACTGGACAAGCGGCGCATCGGCCGGCGGCATCGGATAGTCGCGCATCTGCCGCGGCCGCACCCATTTCAGCGCCTGGCCTTCCCTGGGCTGCGCTATACCGCGGAAGCGGCGGCAGACGAACAGCGGCATCAGCAGGTGAAAATCATCGTAGGAATGGCTGGCGAAGGTGAGCGGCGCCAGGCATGGAATCTCGGTCTCGATTCCGATCTCCTCGTGCAGTTCGCGGATCAGGCACTGTTCCGGCGTCTCGCCGGGCTCGACCTTGCCGCCTGGAAACTCCCACAGGCCGGCGAGCTGTTTGCCTTCGGGCCGCTGGGCCAGCAGCACGCGTCCATCGGCATCTACCAGCGCACAGGCCGCGACGAGTAGCAGGCGCTTGCCAGCGGGGTTCGAGCCGGTCATGCCCCGGGCGGCCGGCGATAGTGATAGCGATAGACTTCGTTGAACCCGAGCGAATGATAAAGCGCCAGCGCCGGCTTGTTGACGGCCTCTACCTGCAGCCAGGCTTCCCGCGCGCCGCGCAGCCGTGCCCATTTCAACGCCGACAGGATGAGGTTGCGGCCATGGCCCTTGTTGCGCGCCGACTTGTCGGTAGCGACCTCGAACAGTCCGGCGAGATCGCCGTCGTGGACGCAGATCAGCGTCGCCAACGGTTCGACACCTTCCTCGAGCGCAAAAAGCCCGGCCTCGGGCTGAATGGCGCCGATGATCTCCGACAGGCCCGGCCGCAGCGACACGTCCGAACCGCTGACCTTGAGCGACGCGCCGATGAAGCGGCTGATGTCCTTCAGCGGGATCTGGTCCATGGCGCCGTCGAGTTGGGCGTCCGCCAGCGGCAGCCGCATCACCAGCGATTCGTCGAAGGTGCTCCAGCCTTCACTGTCGAGATGGTTCGAAAGATCGAGGCCCGACAGCGGCGAGATGCGGAAGGTCAACGGCCTGCCATAGGCATCGAAACGACGGCTGGCACGGCCGATGCGTTCGGGGATGTGCTGGATATCGCCCGGATCGAGCGGATTGACCGAGTTCAGCCGCTTGGCCGGATGGCCGGCCGTCAGCCGCACCACCCAGGTGCCATCATAATGGACGGCCGCCGCCGGCCAGGCGCGAAAGCCGGCCGCCTCGTAGCGGCGCACGGTCGCGAGCACGCTTGCTGGATGTCTGGAAACCAACGCTATCAGCTCCGATAATCGCCGTTGATGGCGACATATTCCTTGGTGAGATCGCAGGTCCACACCGTCGCCTTGCCGCGGCCGATGCCGATATCGGCGCGGATGCGGATCTCGTCGCGCTTCATATAGGCCGATGTCGCCGCTTCGGAATAGGAAGCGTCGCGTTCGCCTTCATGCGCCAGCCGGTTGTCGCCGAACCAGATCGACAGAAGGTCGCGGTCGGCGGGTTCACCGGCCTTGCCGACGGCCATGACGACACGGCCCCAATTGGCGTCCTCGCCGGCGACCGCCGTCTTGACCAGCGGCGAATTGGCAATGGACAGCGCGATGCGCTTGGCCGAGCGGGCCGACTTCGCGCCGGTGACGGTCACTTCGACCTGCTTGCGGGCCCCCTCGCCATCGCGAACCACCTGCAGCGCCAGCGATTTCAGCACCTTGCCAAGCGCACGGCGAAACGCGCCGAGGCGCGCATCCTTGGGGTCGCTGATTGCCGGCGCGCCGCGCTTGGCAGCCGCGCCGGTGGCGAAGATCAGCAGCGTATCGCTGGTCGAGGTGTCGCTGTCGACGGTGACCGCGTTGAAGGTCTTGGCCGTGCCGCGCGACAAAAGGTCCTGCAGCACTGGGGCGGCGATCGGCGCATCGGTGGCGATGAAGGAAAGCATCGTCGCCATGTCGGGCGCGATCATGCCGGCGCCCTTGGCGATGCCGTTGATGGTGACATCGGTGTCGCCAAGCTTCACCGTCGCGGTTGCCACTTTCGGATAGGTGTCGGTGGTCATGATGGCCTTGGCAGCCTCGGTCCACAGCTCCGGCCTGCCGTCCTTGACCAGCCCGGCGAGCAGATGGCTGAATTTACCTGTATCGAGCGGCTCGCCGATGACGCCGGTGGAGGCCAGGAACACGTCGCCTGGCTTACAGCCCGCAGCCTTGGCCGCCGCTTCGCCGGTCAATGCGGTGGACGCGCGGCCCTTCTTGCCGGTGAAGGCATTGGCGTTGCCGGAATTGACGACCAGCACGCGCGCCTTGCCCGCCCCCAGATTCTGCCGGCAGAAATCGACCGGCGCCGACGGACATTTCGACTTGGTGAACACGCCGGCGACCGTGGTGCCGGCGTCGAAGACCATGGCCAGCAGATCGGTGCGGTTCTTGTACTTTATCCCGGCCTCGGCGGTGGCGATGCGCACGCCCTCGATGACAGGCATTTTGGGATATTTCTTCGGCGCGAGCGGCGAAATCGTTGCGGACATGGGGGCCTCGGGCGGGAAAATCGCGAAAGGAACGCCGGTTTGCCCGATACAGGGCGCCGGCGCAAGGGCGTTTCGATGGCCGCACGCTAGCCCTGATTCATC
The DNA here is from genome assembly GCF_024746795.1 of Mesorhizobium sp. AR10. Taxonomy (NCBI): domain Bacteria; kingdom Pseudomonadati; phylum Pseudomonadota; class Alphaproteobacteria; order Hyphomicrobiales; family Phyllobacteriaceae; genus Mesorhizobium; species Mesorhizobium sp. AR10. Next base: position 1,869,606 of record NZ_CP080524.1, on the reverse strand, counting down.
ACAACTCAAATTTGTTGCCACCGTCGTGCCCAGTGGAGTTATATCCAACTCCATGGGCAGGCTGATCATCTTTTCGTTGGCGTTTCTGGGGCTTTTGCTCCTGAGCGCCGATGCGCAACCAGAAAGGCGCGTGGCGCTGGTCATCGGCAACGGCACCTATGCCGAAGCCGGCACCCTGGCCAATCCGGCCAACGATGCACTCGACATCGCCGACAAGCTTCGCAGCATCGGTTTCGAGGTCATCGAAGGCAATGATCTCGGCAAGCGCGAGCTTGAACGCAAGATCGGCGAATTTTCCGATGCGCTGGAAGGCGCCGGCGTTGGGCTTTTCTACTATGCCGGACACGGCCTGCAGGTCGACGGGCGCAACTTCATCGTGCCGGTCGATGCCAGGCTCGACATGCCGGTCAGGCTGCGGCTCGAAGCCGTGCCGATCGATGAAGTTCTCGACATCATGGAGCAGCAGACCAAGGTCAGCCTGGTGTTTCTCGATGCCTGCCGCAACAACCCCTTCGCGCGTAGTCTCAGCCGCAACGCCACCACCCGCTCGGCCACCGCTCTCGCCGGCCTTGCACAGTTCGATACGACGCGCGGCTCGTTCATCGCTTTCTCGACCGCGCCCGGTGCTGTGGCGATGGACGGTACGGGACGCAATTCGCCCTTCGCCGCCGCACTCTTGCGGCACATCGCCGAGCCTGGGCAGAGCATCAACGACATGATGATAGCGGTGCGCCGCGACGTGGTGTCCGAAACGCGCGAGTCGCAGCGCCCATGGGAGCAAGGCTCGCTGCTCGAACGGTTCGAGTTCGTGCCCAGTGGAGAACCTGTCGCGGAGGCCAGGCCGGCTGTCGACCCAGCACCCTCGACACAAGTCGCAGCCCTTGAACGCTCCGTCGGCGACAAGGGCTCGATCGAGACTTTCCTGCGCCGGCAATATCTGGCGCCGGACACGCAAGCGATGAGCGACACCGTCAAGCGGCTCTACGGCCCCTCCGCCACCATCTTCGGCACGCGCTATGACGCGGACGCCATCGTCAAGCTCAAGACCGACTGGTTCGCACAATTTGCATCATGGTCGTTCAGTCTCGAGCCCGGCAGCCTGCAGGTAACGCCGCACAGCGAGGATCGCGCCGACGCGGTTTTCGCCATGGCCTATGATTATGTGCCGAAGGACAAATCGGCATCCCGCCTGACAGGCAAGGCGCGGGTTACGCTGGCGCTGGTCAGGACCGATGGCGACTGGCGCATTGCATCGGAAACCTCGGAAGCGACGAAATAAGCGCCGAATCGTCGGCGACGCTTCTGGGCGCATCTCTTGACCAATCGCCATCGAAGAAGACGAGGTGGCAATGCACGCCGAGGTCGGTTATGTGATGCGAGGCATCACTCGCAATCGTTGATGATCGCCAAGGGGGAGCGGGCTTGTCCGAGAGCATATCCACCACAGTTCTGCCCATTAGCCTGATCATGGTTTCCGACTATCTGACGGCGGATGGCGACGACGAGCTGCGTCGATCGCTGCGGGCCTATGCGCAGGATGAGCGAGGCGTCCCGGGCGAAATCGTCATCATGTTGCCGCGCGGCCATACTTCCGGGATCGAAGCCGATCTCTCCGGCAAGGCCGCATTCCTGTGCCCGTTGGTGATCGTTGCCACGCATGACAGCGACGAATCCTCCCAGCTGAAGGACGCGGCCCTGGCACACTGCCGGTATGACCTCGTTGCGGTGGTCGAGGCCGATTGCCTGCCGCGGCCGGGGTGGCTGGAAGCCCTCCACGAAACCTTCGAGAAGAACCCGAAGCTCGACGCGGTTTCGGGGCGGACCAGCTACGGCGAAGAGACCATGATGAAAAGGGTGATGTCACTGCTCGACCGCGGCTTCATCGAGCGCCGCAACCGGCATGGCCAGGTTATCCATGCCAGCAACAATGGCGCGCTTTACCGGCGGCCAGTGCTCGAGCGCTATCGCTTCGAGGCCAATCACGGTCCCTTCGTCAGCTCGCATCTGCGCCAGCACGCAATGCTTCGCGACGGCGTCGCGATGGAGGTTGCCACCGGCGCAGTCTCGATCCACGCCTATGAGGGCCTGGGGTTCATCTGGGATGTCAGGCGCAACAAGGGCTATCAGTTTGCGCGGATGCTGCTGCGCAGGAAGAACCATCTTTCAAGGATCGGCTTGGCCGTTCGCGCCGTGGCGACATCGTTCAAGGAAAACCGGCAGACCGCACAAGCGGTGGGCAAGGATTTTTGCCGCTGGACGGACTGGCCGCTGTTCTGGGCGATGATGCTCTTGGTGCGGATCCCGGAGTTCTCCGGCGCACTCGCCGCCGATGACCCGGCCTCGTTCAAGGCCTCGACCCACTATAGGTAGTGCATAACCCCGAACCGCAGGTTCGGAATGGGATCATGCGCAAGATCCAAAGTAGACAGGGCGCCGTGCGACGCCCTGTCTAGTGCAACGACATTTATAAAAACAAAGACTTAAAGCGCGTCGACCGAACCCGTTTCAATGCGACGCGCTTAAGTTGGACTGCCTATTTGGCGCTTTCCATCGTGTCGACCGCCTTCTTCAAGGTCTCATCCGGAATTTCGACCTTGGCGGCAGCGCGCAGCGACTTGACCAGCGTAAAATACTTGTCGCGGATGACCGCCTGCTTGGCCTGATCCTTGACGTCGTCGAAGGCCGGCGGCTGCTTGACGCGCTTGTCCTCGACCTTGATGACGTGCCAGCCGAACTGCGACTGCACCGGCTCCTTGGTGTATTTGCCGACCTCGAGCGCGAAGGCAACCTTGTCGAATTCCGGCACCATCTGGCCAGGTCCGAACCAGCCGAGATCGCCGCCACTGGTCTTGCCTGAGGGATCGCTGGTGTGCTCGTTGGCGAGTTTCTGGAAATCGGCGCCGCCGTCGAGCTGCTTGATGATCGCCTCGGCCTCTTCCTTCGTCTTCACGAGGATGTGACGGGCATGCACCTCGTTGACGGGCGGCGTGTTGGCGATTTCCTGGTCGTAGCGGGCGCGGACCTCGGCATCGGTGACCTTGTCGACGACACCCTTCTCGACCAGTTCGCCATGCAGGGCGCGCTGCTGCAGGAATGCCATGCGACGCTGGAAGTCAGGGTCCTTGTCGAGGCCGGTGGTGACCGCCTGGGCGGCCATGAGGCGGATCTCGATGGCCGCCGAAAGGGCGGCGGCACGGCGCTGTTCGGCCGGCAGCTGCGAGAATTGCTGCGACAGCTCGCCCTCGGCAAGCACAAGGTCTGCCTCGGTCAGCGTCTGACCATTGATCGTGGCGACAACGGCGTTCGGATCGACCGGTGCGGCGGCCGGCGCGGGTGCGGCCGGTTGGGCGGGGGCAGCTTCCTGCGCCATCAGCGGCGACAGCGACAGGGCCGACAGGCCGAATGCCAGACCAAGGCTGGCGAGCGACGCACGGCGGAACAATAAGGACATTAAGATGACTCCGATGGGGGATTGCGAGAGCGGGAAGGGCTTCCAGATCAGCCAGATTGTGGCGGAATTTGGCGCGACCCGCAGGACGAGCACGGCGTTGACATCAGTTGAGCCCCCTCTTATCTGTCCATCGACTTTGCGTCCAGAACCGTTTTCCGGGCGCTTTTTGTGTTTGTCTGCGTATCACGTGGATTTGATGGGGCCGGCCGGCGCCGTCGCAATGATTAAGAATGCTATCGAAAGGACCATTGGATGGTCAGTCTCGGCGGTCTCGCCCGTAAGGTTTTCGGTTCCTCCAACGACCGTCGGGTCAAGTCAACCCGGCCGCGTGTCGAGGCGATCAATGCCATGGAAAACGAGATGCGGGCGCTCTCTGACGCCGAGCTTGTCGCCCGCACCGAGAAATTCCGCCAGGACATCGCCAACGGCGCCACTCTCGAAGATCTGCTGGTGCCGGCATTCGCCACAGTGCGCGAGGCGGCACGCCGCGTGCTCGGCATGCGCCCGTTCGACGTGCAGCTGATCGGCGGCATGGTGCTGCACAATGGCGGCATCGCCGAGATGCGTACCGGCGAAGGCAAGACCCTGGTCGCCACGCTGCCCGTCTATCTCAATGCACTGGCCGGCAAAGGCGTCCACGTGGTCACCGTCAACGACTATCTGGCTACCCGCGACTCCGAATGGATGGGCCGCGTCTACAAGTTCCTCGGCCTCAGCGTCGGCGTCATCGTCCACGGCCTCTCCGACGAGGAGCGCAGCGCCGCCTACGCCGCCGACGTCACCTACGCCACCAACAACGAGCTCGGCTTCGACTATCTGCGCGACAACATGAAGTTCGAGCGCGCCCAGATGGTGCAGCGCGGACACAATTACGCGATCGTCGACGAAGTCGATTCCATTCTGGTCGACGAGGCACGCACGCCGCTGATCATTTCCGGTCCGCTCGAGGACCGTTCGGAAATGTACAACACCATCGACGCCTTCATCATCCAGCTGCAGCCTCAGGACTATGAGATCGACGAGAAGCAGAAGACCTCGATCTTCACCGAGGAAGGCACCGAGAAGCTGGAGAACCTGCTGCGCGATGCCGGCCTGCTGAAGGGCGAGTCGCTCTACGACGTCGAGAACGTCGCCATCGTCCATCACGTCAACAATGCGCTGAAGGCGCACCGGCTGTTCCAGAGGGACAAGGACTACATCGTCCGCAATGACGAGATCGTCATCATCGACGAGTTCACCGGCCGCATGATGCCCGGCCGCCGCTATTCGGAAGGCCTGCACCAGGCGCTCGAGGCCAAGGAGCACGTGACGATCCAGCCGGAGAACCAGACGCTCGCTTCCGTCACCTTCCAGAACTATTTCCGCCTCTACAAGAAGCTCGCCGGCATGACCGGCACGGCGCTGACCGAGGCCGAGGAGTTCGGCAACATCTACAATCTCGACGTCACCGAGATCCCGACCAATCTGCCGGTCATCCGCAAGGACGAGGACGACGAGGTCTACCGGACCGTCGAGGAAAAATACAAGGCGATCGTCAAGGAGATCAGGGAGGCGAGCGCCAAGGGCCAGCCGACGCTGGTCGGCACGACGTCGATTGAAAAATCCGAGCAGCTGGCCGAGCGCCTGCGCAAGGACGGTTTCAAGAACTTCGAGGTGCTGAACGCCCGCCACCACGAGCGCGAAGCGGCCATCGTCGCCCAGGCCGGCAAGCCCGGCGCCATCACCATCGCCACCAACATGGCCGGCCGCGGCACCGACATCCAGCTCGGCGGTAACGCCGACATGCGCATCATCGACGAGCTTGGCGACATGCCGGCCGGCCCCGAGCGCGAGGCGAAGGAAAAGGAAATCCGCGAGGATGTGCAGCGGCTGAAGGAGAAGGCGCTTGCAGCCGGCGGCCTTTACGTGCTGGCCACCGAACGCCACGAATCGCGCCGCATCGACAACCAGCTGCGCGGACGCTCCGGCCGCCAGGGCGATCCCGGCCGCTCGAAATTCTTCCTGTCGCTGCAGGACGACCTGATGCGCATCTTCGGCTCTGAGCGCATGGACGGCATGCTGCAGAAGCTCGGCCTCAAGGAAGACGAGGCGATCATCCATCCCTGGATCAACAAGGCGCTGGAAAAGGCGCAGAAGAAGGTCGAGGCGCGCAACTTCGACATCCGCAAGAACCTGTTGAAATACGACGATGTGTCGAACGACCAGCGCAAGGTGGTGTTCGAGCAGCGCATCGAGCTGATGGACGGCGAGGGGCTTTCGGAAACCATCGCCGAAATGCGCGAAGGCGTCATCGATGAGATCGTCGCCAAGGCCATTCCCGAAAACGCCTATGCCGAGCAGTGGAACGTCGCCGGCCTCAAGGCCGAGGTCGCCGAATTCCTCAATCTCGACCTGCCGGTCGAAGAGTGGGTCAAGGAAGAGGGCATCGCCGAGGACGATATCCGCGACCGCATCACCCAGGCTGCCGATACCGCCGCAAAAGAGCGCGCAGAGCGCTTCGGTCCCGATGTGATGACCTATGTCGAGCGTTCGGTGGTGCTGCAGTCCCTCGACCATCTGTGGCGCGAGCACATCGTCAACCTCGACCATCTGCGCTCGGTCGTCGGCTTCCGCGGCTATGCCCAGCGCGACCCGCTGCAGGAATACAAGGGCGAGGCGTTCGAGATGTTCCAGGCGATGCTGGGCAATCTGCGCCAGGCCGTCACCGCGCAGCTGATGCGCGTCGAACTGGTTCGCCAGGCAGCCGAAGCCCCGCCGCCCGAGGCGCCCGAAATGTTCGGCAGCCATATCGACGGCTCGACCGGCGAGGACGATTTTGGCGGCGGCGAGACCGCTTTGCTGGTCCGTCAGGAGAGCAACGCCATCGTCGCTCCCGAGAACCGCGACCCGAACAATCCCGCGAGCTGGGGCAAGGTCGGTCGCAACGAGGCCTGCCCCTGCGGCTCAGGCAAGAAATACAAGCATTGCCACGGGGCGTTTGCGTAAGAGCCGCCGCGCGCCTCTTTTCGGACGCGCAAAAGCCGCTCCAGGTCGAAGACAGGCGTTTTCAGATCAGCCCTGAATCGCGCGCCGCTGCGGTGGCTTCGCCGCGCGAAACGGCCTCCAGCTTGCCCAGCACCGCCGAGACGTGGTGATCGACGGTCTTTGGTGAAATGGTCAGGTGCTCGGCAATCCGCTTGTTGGAGAAGCCGCGTTCGATCAGCTGCAGCACTTCCATCTGGCGCTGGGTCAGACCGGCCTGATTGGCGCGCGTCGTGCGGCGCGGGCCCCTTGCAATGTGATTGACGCCGTTGCGCCGCATCATCTCGCGCACGTGTTGGGCAACGGGCCTGGCGCCGAGGCTCTCGAAAATTTCCAGCGCCGAACGCTGCGCCGGCTCATCGCCCTGGGCAAGCGCAAGCCCGCGTTCATAGGGGGCGTTCAGGTCGGCCCAAAGTGCCGCCGCTGCCCGCCAGTCGCCATCCAGGAGCAGCCGGTAGGGCGCGGCCATGCCTGATGTATCGCCGGGGTCCCTGCCCGGAGCCAGCAGCTGCCGCCATGTGGCCAGCTCCCCGAAAACCGCGCGTGTCGGCGACAGGTTCTCGGCAAGGTCGATCAGCTGCAGCGCTTCGTCGTTGTCCGCCTGCCCAAGCCACGCCTGCTCGGCCATCAGCGCCGCGTAGGGCACCAGTCGCGGCAACTCCGTTCCCTTTTCCAGAAACTGCGTCATTTCCGCAAACAATGGTTCGGCTGCAGGATCCCCATGCCGCATCCTCAGTTTTGCCAGTGCCACCACGGCGGGATAGCGGACCAGCAAAGCCGCCTGACCACTGGAGAGCACGTCGAGCGCCTCGGTGGCGGCCTCCTCCCAACGTCCCTGCCGTAGCAGCAGCTGCGCCAGCACGCCACGCATATAGTCGCGCCAGGTGACAAGGTCGTTTTCGACGCAATAGTCGATGCCACGATCGAGAAAGGCCTGCGCCTCGTTGAAGCGCAGCTGATTCATCTCGCTGCAGGCGCTGTTGGTGAAGGCGCGCGCCGCATGCTCCTGAAAATTCTGCTCGAGCGCGATCTCCAGGCTGCGGGCGAGGTGCAGCCGCCCACTTGCCAGATCCAGCCATTGCTCGGCGGCGCCGATGTTGTTGAGCGCGTGGCAGACGATATCGGGCCTGTTCATGGCCTCGGCAAGGGAGACGGCCTTCTCGCCAAGCATCAGCGTCTCGTCCAGCTTCTCGGCCAGCATCGCCAGTTGCGAGAGATTGGAATAAGCCATGGCTAGTTCGGCACCGGCCGGCACGGTTTCCAGCAGCGCGACCGCCTGCTCGCCGAACACGTCGGCGGCCTTGCGGTCGCCTGTGAGATAGGCCAAGCGCGACAGCCATCTGAGGCTGTCCCCTTCCTTCGCCTTGTTCCCTTGAGCCTGATGCAGCAGGCGCGCATGGCCCTGCGCTTCGATGGCCTCGTCGATCCGGCCGATGAGGTGGCACTCGAAAGCATATTTCTCGTAGAGCGCCGCTCGGTTTTCCATTGGCAGGCTGTCGGCCTGCCGCAGGGCGACCTCATAATATCCAACGGCATCGCGATGCGCGCCGACACGCGACGCCTCCCGTGCGGCGATCGGCGCCAGTTCGCGGACGGCCTCCAGATTGTGGGCCTCCACCGCATGATGCACCAGGCGGCCGGCGGAAACATCGCCGTTTTCAAGCAGGGCAGCCAGCGCGCGCTGGTTGAATTGCCGCCTGTGGGTCGTCGTCAGCATCATTTCCACGGCTCGCCGGGCGATTTCGTGCCGGAAGGCATAGCCGTCACCCATATCTTCCAGCAAACCGGCCGAGACGCACTCCGCCAGCTGGCCGGCGCTGGCCACGCCACACAGGCCCTGCAAGGCCCAGGCGTCGGCCCGCCGTGGAAACACCGACACCGCGTCGAGCATCGAGCGGGCGCCGACCGACAGCCGCTCGGCCCGAGCCAGTACGGCGTCGCGCACGCTTGCCGGCAGCGCCGTTTCGTTTTCGGCGCACAAAAGTTCGGTGACGAAAAAGGCGTTGCCGGCCGTGGCCCGGTAAATGGCGTCGCCATCGCGGCCCGCGGCACCAGCCAGCGACAACACCGCTGCCTCGCTGAGCAGCGGTACGTCGATGCGCGCGACGCTGCTTGCCGGGATTTCGCCCAGTGCGCGGCGCACGCGCATCTGTGCGTCGCTGCGGTCGTTGCGCGCCGTCACCAGCAGCAGAATATGGGTGTTGACGATGCGCCGGCCGAGAAAGCGGACAAAATCCAGCGTCGCGTCATCGGCCCAGTGCAGGTCCTCGATCACCAGCAGGCTAGGCTGTGCCTTTGTCTCGAAGATCTCGAGCGCATCGGAAAACAACGGCAGTCTTTGCCCCTGCAGGTTGTCGATCGCTTGCGGCAGCGCCCACTGGGCCTCCCGGGCGAGATCGTAAAGCGGCCCGAGCGGATCTGGTATCGACAGATCCTCGCAGGCGCTGCGCAATATGCGTGCGCCTGGCCCGACGCGGTCGATGAAGGCCTCGACAAGCGCGGTCTTGCCGGCGCCCGCCTCTCCCGCCAGAGCTGCGACGCGACCACGTCCGCGTGCCGCCTCCACCAGAAGGCCATCCAGTTGCTCCAGCTGTGTCTGCCGTTCCAGAAGCATGGTCATTCGCTCACGGTTTGCCGGCAAGGCGGGGTTCGCGATGCGCCCGCCAAGACTACCCCAGGGTCGGAGTCCACCAATGTGATCCCGATCACAAACGCTGCCAACATAGGGGATCGTCCCCCGAAATATGGGGAATGGCTCCGATGCGCGCCCTTGGCGAGCGTGGTCATTATCCACTCGCGCTCAGATCGAGCGTGAACCAATGGAAAAAGGAAGCCTTCCCATGCCTCGCTATCTGGTTGAACGCACATTTCCGGACGGCCTCAACGTGCCGATGACCGACATCGGCGCCGATGCGCTGGGCGGCGTCATCATGCGCAACGCCGAAAAAGGTGTCACCTGGGTGCAATCCTTCGTTTCGCCGGACAAGAAGCGCAGCTTCTGCATCTACGACTCACCCTCCCCCGAGGCGATCCGCAGCACCGCCCAGAAGAATTCGCTGCCTGTCGACAAGATCACGGAGGTGCGGGTCCTTGAGCCTTACTTTTATCGTTGATCGAGAGCACGTCGATGAGCATCAAACTGCCCTTCGCGGCAATGGCGAACTGCCCGATGGCCTGCCGGTCGGTCAACCCACGTCTGGCGTGGGAAACGCCGGCCTGCTCGGCCGTCTATGGCGGTTCGCGTCGAACCTGCCTTCGCATCTGCACGTCAGGCGCCGGCGATTGCCCGCGCAAGACGATTATCTGAGGCGCGATATCGGGCTTTCGGAGCGCGATATCCAGCGGGAATACTGGCAATATTACTGGTGGGGCAACTAGTGATTTCGCTGGACGAAGCGAAGCAAACTGCAAGGTCGCGTGACCGCGGCCTGCATACCGGGACGGACGGGTTCCGTCCCGCGACATCCAACCCGACGCCGCAGCATCGAAACACGCCCGGCCGTGGACCTCCCCGTCGCGTCATCAACAATGAATGGAACGATCATGACCACAACTCTTTGGACCCGACGCTTCGCTACCCTGGCCGTCCTGTCGCTCGCGGCCACTGCCGCTCAGGCTGCTGGCAGCAATCCGCTGGCCGACATGGTGCGGACAGCCAACAGCCGTTTCGAAAATGTCTCGGCGGCGACCGCCGAAGGCTATGCCCCCATCCCTTGCGCCAGCGGCATCACCGGCGGCGCCATGGGCATTCACTACGTCAACCCCACCTATCTCAAGGACGATGCCGTCGATGTCGCCAAGCCCGAGGCGGTGATGTATGAACCGATGGCCGACGGCACGCTGAAGCTGGTGGCGGTCGAATACATCACCTCGAAAGGCCCGGCCTCGCTCGGCGGACAGCTGTTCAACTTCAACAGCGCCCCCAATCGCTACGGCCTCGGGCCGTTCTACGAGCTGCATGTCTGGGCCTGGAAACAGAACCCGACCGGCACCTTCGCCGACATGAACCCGAACGTGTCGTGTGATGCGATGAAGGGAATGTAGGCGGGGAGAAGGAAAGCCCACCCAACCGTTTCTTAATGTGTTTTGGATAGACCAAAACCTGAAAAAGAGGCGGAAAACGGAGAACAATCGGAGTGCGCTTTTCCGCGGCGACGACAGCCGGGCGGTTCTTGCCGCAGCGCCTTGCGCTGCGCATGAAGCCGCTGCTTGGCCTCATCGACGCCGTGCTGTTCACCGCCGACGAGCGCGGCGAGGCCGGCCGCATGTCGCTCATCGCCTTTTCCATCCGCATCGTCAGCGCCGTCATCGCCTTCGTCAGCCAGGTGCTGATGGCGCGCTGGATGGGCTCGTTCGAATACGGCATTTTTGTCCTCGTCTGGGTGACGATGGTCATCGTCGGCAACCTTGCCTGCCTCGGTTTCCACACCTCGGTCATCCGCTTCATCCCCGAATACAGCGAGCGCGGCCTGATGGACGAATTGCGCGGCATCGTGGTGGCAAGCCGCCTGTTCGTGCTGATCGCCTCGACGCTGATCGCGGGGCTCGGCGCGCTCGGCGTCTGGCTGTTTTCGCCCTTTATCGAAAACTACTATGTCGTGCCGTTCATCCTCGGCGTCATCTGCCTGCCGATGATCGCGATGGGCGACCTTTTGCAAGGATTGTCACGGGCCAACTCATGGGCGCTGTTTGCGCTGTCGCCGACCTATCTGGTACGGCCGGTGCTGATCCTGGGGTTCATGGCACTGTTGCTGCTGGTCGGCTACGCGCCCGATGCCAAGACCGCGATCTTCGCCTCGATCGCCGCCACCTATGCCACCACGCTCGGTCAACTCATCGGCGTCACGGCGCGCATGGACAAGAAGATCCCGGCCGGGCCGATGAAGGTGCATTTTGCACAGTGGTTCATCGTGTCGCTGCCGATCTTCCTGGTCGAGAGCTTTTTCTTCCTGCTCACCAACGCCGACGTGCTGATGGTCGGCGCCTATATGGCCCCCAACGACGTCGCCGTCTATTTCGCCACGGTCAAGACGCTGGCGCTGGTGCATTTCGTCTATTTCGCCGTCAAGGCCGGCGTCGCCCAGCGTTACGCGCAGTTCACCCATGGCGAGCCGGAAAAACTCGCTGCCTTCGCCCGCGAGACGGTGTCATGGACCTTCTGGCCGTCGCTGCTGATGGCGCTGCTGGTGCTGGCATTGGGGCAGCCGATGCTGACACTGTTCGGCCCCGAATTCACCGCCGGCTACCCGCTGCTGTTCCTGCTGGTGTTCGGCGTCGTCGCCCGCGCCGCCGTCGGCCCTTGCGAAAGCCTGCTCACCATGAGCGGCAACCAGAACATCTGCGCCGCCGTCTATGCCATGACGCTGGCCTTCAACATCGGCCTCAACGTGGTGCTGATCCCGCTTTTCGGCCTGTGGGGCGCAGCCATTGCCACCAGCTTCGCCATGATCTTCGAGGCCAGCGCGCTGTCCTTCACCGTCTGGCGCAAGCTCGGCATCGTCATGCTCATCTTCGTGCCCGCCGCCAGGGGAGACGCCTGATGGCCGCCGTCCCGTTGCTCGAAGAAACCAGCGGCGGCCCGGCCGGCGCCATGGTGTCCGGCCTCGCCGGGCTGGCAAGCGACGCCGATCCGGCCCATATCGAGATCCTGGCCAACAACCGGCCTGAGCGCAAACTGGCAATCTATCCGGCTTCCGCCGGCTTCGATCTGGTCGAGGAACTGGACTATCTCTGCGTCCGCACGGTCGAGCCCAACGTGTTCTTCAACCCGCGCTTCCTGGCCCCGGCCATGCCGAGGCTGGAAGACCGCGAGGTGCGGCTGGCAGTGATCCGCGACGGCGACGAATACCGCAACCGTCTGCGCCTGCTGGTGCCGTTCTCGGTGGAAAAGCCGGCAGTGCCGCTGGGCGTTCCCGTCATGCGCACATGGTCGAGCCCGTTCGGCCCGATCGGCACGCCACTGGTCGACCGCGACGACCCGGTCGGTGTCATCGAGGATTTCTTCGCCATGCTGTCGCGGCCGCATCTCAAGCTGCCGAAAGTCTTCGTGCTGCCCGACATGCGGCTCGACGGCGCTGTGGCAAGCCTGCTCGCCACCGTCGCAGAGACGCGCGGCCTGACGATGGTCACCACCGGCAAGGCCGACCGCCCGTTCCTTGAAAGTGAACTCGATGGCGACGAGTACCTCAAGGCCTCGCTGCGCTCGCACCATTATCGCGAGTTCCGCCGGCTGAAGCGACGGCTCGCCGATCTTGGCAAACTGGAACATTTTGTGGCGCGCGGGCCGGAGGAAATCCGCCACGCCATCGAAAGCTTCCTGACGCTCGAGGCGGCCGGCTGGAAGGGCCGCGAGCGCACCGCCATGGCGATCGACCGCTACCGCGCCGCCTTCGCCCGCGAGGCCGTGCACCGGCTGGCCGAGCAGGATTTGTGCCGCATCCATTCGCTGACGCTCGACGGCCGCACCATCGCTTGCCTGGTCGTCTTCGTCGAAGCCGGCGTCGCCTACACCTGGAAGACCGCCTATGACGAGACGCTCTCTGTCTATTCACCAGGCACGCTGCTGATGATCGAGGTGACCAGGCAGCATCTCGACGACCCCAACATCATGAGGACCGATTCCTGCGCCGTGCCCGACCATCCGGTGATGAGCCGGCTGTGGAGCGAGCGCAAGCCGATCGGCTCGCTGGTCATTGGGTTGACGCCGGACGCCGACCGCCTCGCCCGCCAGGCCGCATCGCAGCTTCACCTCTATCGCGAGACCCGCAACATGGCGCGCATCCTGCGCAACCGGATGAAGAGCCTGCTGGGGCGGCGCTAGGTCGGGCCAAGCAAAGCCAGGGCGCAGGAAGCCATCTGGTTTTCAAGTCCCGCCAGGTGGGGAAAGACCCTGACCTTTGCAGCTCTCCGAAATAACGCTGACCGCGAACCTGTTCCGGTTCTGGTCGTTTTGTCTCTTCCCTGACCAAGGGCCTGCTCGGCCTAGATCATGAGGGTTGCTTTTCCCAAGCAGTGGAAAGGATTAGCATCGACGCAGTTCCAACGGGGATGAGGCGATACATTTTCGGCCGCGCAGTCAGCATGGTTGCCGCCTCGGTCTTGCACGGCCAGAAAAGAAATCTGGGAGGAATGCATGACGAAAACAACTCACCCTGGGCGTCGCAGTATCCTTGCTTTGACAGGCCTCGCCTGTCTGGCCGCGGCCGCAGCTCAGGCCGCCGAACCCAACAAGGCCGAGATCGACGCCCTGAAAAAATCGCTGGCCAAGTATGAAGACTACACGGCCGCCATTCGCGACCTCTATCTGTCGACGGTCGGATGTGTCTCCTACACCGGAGAAAAGATACCCGGAACGATGGAATATCCGAAGGGCGCCATGGGCATTCATTTCGTCAACGTCCCCAGCATCGGCCCGACAGTCGATCCGATGCGCCCCAATGTCCTGATCTATGAGCCGGTCGATGGCGGCTTGCGCCTGGTCGGCGTGGAATGGCTCGTGCCCTTGACACCCGACACCAAGGCGCCACCGGAACTCTTTGGACAGACATTCATGGGGCCAATGGAGGGGCACTATCCGCTGATCCCGAGGGAGTTCCACCACTACGATCTCCACGCCTGGTTCAAGGACAACCCAAACGGAGTGTTCAGCCCGACGAACCCTAACGTGACATGCGACAACTACTCGTTCCCGATGCCGGAAGCGCCGACCAAGATGGTGCCGGGACCAATGAAGATGTAGCAGCCCCGAGTCGAACTAGCGGCAGAGGCGGGGTGCCCCCCCTTCTGGGGGGCATCCCCACACCGATCTTCAGGGACAACGCCGAGCCGGAGCTCCCGGCTCCCCGGGTACCGACGCGGGCGGCCGGCGATGCGGTCACTGTGCCGGTGCCCGCAGGGCATCGATATCGGAACCAACTGAAACCGCTTCGAGAGCGGCCCCAAAGGAAAGAACTTGTTCGTCGCCGAAGCGCCGGCCGATAATCTGCAGACCGACCGGCAAGCCGTCGGCCGCCAATCCAATGGGCAGCGACAGCGCCGGCAATTGCGGCAGCATGTTGAAGGGGCACGTCATGTCGAGCCCCTTGAAGCGGCCGTCAGGCAACGTCGCGCTATAGTCATCGTCGGTCTCACCCACCGGCGGCGCGGTTATGGCGCAGGTCGGGCACAGCAGCGCGTCGTAGCTTTCATAGATCCCGGCCATGTCGCGCCACATCGAGGTACGAAGCAGTTCGATTCGCTTGTAGGCGGTCGCGTTCATCGCCAGGCCGCGTTCGATCATCGAGACGACGGCAGGGTCCATGTGGTGGCGATGGCCGGGAAGTTCGTTGCCAAAAAAGGCCGACATGAACACGCACCAGAGATCGAACCATTCGTCATTGACGGCGCGCGTCCAGGCGATCGGCACCTCTTCGACGACGGCTCCGGCCTCGCGCATCTCGGCAACGGCCTGCCGGACGACGGCTTCCACCTGCGGCTGGACGGCGTAATAGCCAAGGTCGATCGACAGCGCGAAGCGCTTGCCTGCGAGACCGCCCGTTCTTGCCGCACAGACGTCGAACGCGATCGGCAGCGAAGAGATGTCCTCGTCGCTGGCGCCCGCCGTCGCCGCCATGAAGGCGATGGCATCGGCGGCGCTGCGCGCCAGCGGCCCGAAATGCGAGATGTTGTCGAAGACGCTGGGCAGGATGGTCATCGGGATACGCCCGAAACTCGGCTTCAATCCAACCACGCCGCAGAAGGCCGCCGGAATGCGGACCGAACCACCCATGTCGGTGCCTTCGGCGAACGGTACGACGCCCATAGCCACGGCGACCGCCGACCCGCCCGAGGAGCCACCACTGGTGCGCTCGGGATTCCACGGATTGCGGGTAATGCCCCAGCGCGGGCTGTTGGTGAAGCTGGAGAAAGCAAATTCAGGCGTCGTCGTCTTGCCGATCAGGATTGCGCCGGCCGCCTCGAGACGGCGGATGCAAAGCGCCGTCCCGGATGGCACCCAATCTCCCCTCGTCCACGAACCGAGCGTGGTCAGGTCGCCGGCAGTCGGCGTCAGATCCTTGGCTGCGAACGGCACACCGTGCAATGGCCCGGTCGCCTCGCCACGCGCCACGGCCTGGTCGGCGCGCCGGGCTGCTTCCAGCGCCTTGTCCTCGCGAATGACGGCAAAAGCATTGAGTGTCTCGTTGACGGCCGTGGCGCGGCGGATCGACTCGGCCACGACGGCCTCGGCGCTGAACGCGCCGGAGCGGATGCCGTTGGCGATCTCGACGACGGTCAGGTCCAGTGGATGGGTCATGGCATGGGTCTCCAGCGGCTTCCAAACGGGGTGATTGCGCGTGAAAGGGAAAGCGTGCTTGTTCTGTGCAGCGGGACCTGACCAATCTCGCAAGCGCCCGAAGAAGAGGCTTGCCGCTACCATGAAGTCCGCAGCCGGAGCCCGGTCTCCGTCCTTCGATGTCTGGAATGCCAATCTCGGTGCGGCGGTGGCGGCGATCGGCGTGCGCGGATTTCCCGATGCGCTGGCGGCAGCGCTGCGGCTGCTGGCACCCTTCCAGATGATGAACGGCTTCCTCTATTCGCCGGATGGCCACGCTTTCGACCTCTACAACGACAAGATCGTGGCCGCGCGATCGATCATCGTCGACCGCTATCTTGCCGGCGCCTATGTGCTCGACCCGTTCTACGATGCCGTGTGCAGCGACAGCAGCCAGCGCATGATCGTCATGCGCGAGCTGGCGCCGGACGGCTTCCTGCAGACCGAATATCACCGCCAGCACTACGCCACGACCGAGATCGTCGACGAGATTGGCTTCGTGCTGAAGCTGGAAAACGGCTTCACCGGCGTCCTCTCGCTGTCGCGAACCGGCTCCGCGGCGCTGTTTTCCGGCGAGGAGTTGGACTTGTTCAGATCCGCCGCGCCGGTAGTCTGCGCGCTGGCAGCGCGGCACTGGTATCATGTTCCCGGCCTCTCGCTCGACATCAAGAACACAGTCCCCGCGGCGAGGATCGAGCATCCGCTGCTGACCCGGCGCGAGCTTGAAATCGTCACCTTGATCCTCAAGGGACATTCCAACCTTTCGCTCGCCGCGGTGCTTTCGCTCTCGCCCAACACGGTCAAGGTCCATCGCCGGCAGGTCTATTCCAAGCTGGCCATATCAAGCCAGGCCGAGCTGTTTCGGCTGTTCCTCGCTTGAGAGGGATTTGAAGCGCACCGATAGATCCGTTCGAACGGGGTCTCACTGCTTTACTATTCGGCAAAATCCATTTCCGGCGGCGCGCTCTGGAAGAAGCTCGTGAGGTACGCGAGATAGACCACGCCGACAGCCAGCCAGATGAGGCCAAGCACCTTGGCATTTCCATCGAGGTTCCACAGCAGGAAGAGGTCGCAGACGGCCGCCAGCGCCGGGATGATGAGACCGATCAGCATGCCGAGCGGATGGACCTGCTGATCGCGCCTGAGGTAGAGCGCGATCACCGAGACATTGACGGCGGTGAAGGCGAGGAAGGCGCCGAAATTGATGAACGAAGTCGAGGTGGTGACGTCCATGGTCAGCGCCGCAAGGCCGACCACACCGACCAGGATCAGGTTCAGGATCGGCGTGTGCCATTTCGGATGCAGGCTGCCGAAGAAAGACGCGGGCAACACGGTGTCGCGGCCCATGGCGTAGAGCAGCCGGCCGACACTCGCTTGCGCGGCAAGACCGGAGGTGAACTGCGCCACCACCAGCGTCGCCAGGAAGATCGTCACGAAGAGGTCGCCACCGATCGCCTTTGCGATTTCGGAGGCAGCAGTGTCGACCGAGGCGAAATCCGCACCTGGGTGGGCCAACTGAGTGAGATAGGCTGAGACGATGAAGATGAGGCCGCCGGCAAGCGCGACGATCAGGATCGCCTTCGGCATGGTGCGCCTGGCATCCCTGGTCTCTTCGGTCAACGTCGACACGGCGTCGAACCCGAGGAAGGAGTACGCTGCGATGGCAGCGCCGGCGACCGAGGCCGAGAACGGCACGCCGGTCTTGAAGAAGGGCGTGACGGAAACCAGTCCGCCAGGGCCGTTGAGCGCGATCACATAGCGCGCCGCCAGCACCAGGAAGACGACCAGCACGGCAAGTTGCACCAGCATCAGGATGACGTTCACGCGGTTGGCAAAGGCGATACCGATGACATTGACAAGCGTCGTCACCATGATGAAGCCGATGATCCAAACCCAGGTCGGCACCGCCGGAAAGGCCGCAGAGAGATAGGCAGCGCCAATCAACCAGATCACCATAGGCAGGAAGAAGTAGTCGAGCAGAACAGCCCAGCCGACAAGGAAGCCGACGCTGGGATTGATCGACCGGCGGGCATAGGTATAGGCCGATCCGGCAACCGGATAGACCCGCGCCATGACGCCGTAGCTGATGGCCGTCAACAGGATGGCCGCGGCGGCGACCAGATAGGCCATCGCAGTCGTTCCTTGACTTGCCGTCGCCAGCGCGCCGAACGTGCCGAAGACGATCATCGGCGTCATGTAGGCGAGCCCGAAAAGCACGACGGACCAGAGGCCGAGCGCGCGGTCGAGTTTGATTGTGTCGTTCATTGTTCCGCCTCCGGGAGTGTGATGTCCGATGCTTTTGGAGACCGGGCGGGCTTGAGATCGAACTGTTCCGCGCAGGCTTCCGTTCGCATTTCTTTCAAGATGAAGCGAACATGACTTAGCCGGCGCAGCGCGACCATAACCCCAAGGTACTATGCCGCAGTCGCTGCCCGATCCTGCGCATAAACTCGGCCACGCCCCAGCCCAGGGCAGCGTGACGCCGATCGATCCCGTGACCGGCAAACCCGGCCAGCAGATGAACCCCGGGCGCTCAAAAAATGGGAATGGTGCCCCTAGCCGGAATCGAACCAGCACTCCTTGCGGAACTCGATTTTGAGTCGAGCGCGTCTACCAATTCCGCCATAGGGGCTCAGGCCTGAGGGCCTGGATGGGCGCGGACTATACGGTTGGAGGCCTGTTCGTCAACTGGCCAATTCCATGCCCGCGACCAAACTTCATCTTTCGGTTTCGTGAAGCCACTGCCATTGTGCAGCGCGGAAAATCTTTCTAGACAGACGACGCGTGCCACAGGAGAGCGGATGCTTCGCGGACTTTACGACTGGACCCTATCCCTTGCAGCCCGAAAATCCGCCGAATGGTGGCTGGCTTTCATCGCTTTCGTCGAAAGCTCGGTGTTCCTGGTGCCGGCCGACGTGCTCTATCTGCCGATGGCGTTGTCGCGGCCGGATCGTGCCTATCGCTACGCGGCGATCGCCACCGCTGCTTCGGTGCTGGGTGGCATCGCCGGCTGGTTCATCGGCCACTATGCCTATGATGCGGTGGCGCGACCGATCCTCGAATTCTACGGCAAGTATGATGAGTTCGAGCAGTTGCGCACCTCATCGGGCGTCGGCTTCATCGTTCTGATGCTGATCACCTCGGGTGCCGCCCATCTGCCGCCGATCAAGGTGGTCACGATCCTGTCCGGCGTCATCGGCGTCAATCTGGGGCTGTTCATCGTGTTGGCCATCGTCGCCCGCGGGGGCCGATTCCTGTTCCTGGCCTGGCTGCTGCGCCGCTATGGCGAGCCGATCCGCGAGTTCATCGAAAAGCGCCTCGGCCTGATCGCAGGCGCCGGCGCCGCCGCCCTGATTTTGCTCTATATCGTCGTCAAATACGCGTTCTGATGCATGTCGCCTAAAAATGCGCAGCGGTTTTGGGAAAACGGCATGCATAAAACGAGGCTGAGCGCGGCGGCGAACTGAACGGACGATAGATCAATGACAGCGACCATGAATGCCGACACCGGGCGCCAGCGGACACGGACGGCGTTGTTTCTCGCAGTCGCCATGGCTGGCACCGTCGGCTCCGCACTGGCCTTCCAGTATATCGGCGGCTACATCCCCTGCCATCTCTGCCTGGAGCAACGCACCCCCTACTATGTCGGCGTGCCGTTGATGCTGCTGGCCGTGTTGGCGTCGGCGCTGCACGCCCCTGCTTGGCTGACTCGTGGCCTGCTGGCTGTCGGTGGCCTGCTGATGCTGTATGGCCTCTATCTCGGCGTCTATCACTCCGGTGTCGAATGGGCGTGGTGGGCGGGTCCGACCGATTGCACCGCGGGTGCCGGCCCGGTAGACACCGGCGGCAAGGGCGTGCTCGACGCGCTCGACAAATTCGTGCCGCCCTCCTGCGACAAGGCGGCACTGCGCATCCTCGGCCTCTCGCTGGCCGGCTGGAACGCCATCGCCAGCTTCATCCTGGCCGCCGTCGCCTTCCGCAGCGCGCTTTCACGCGACTGAATTAGCGCGACGCAGAGTTCGCGCAAAAATTCGGCAGGCTGAGTCGGATGGCGCGGCTTTCGAGAACCGGAGCGGAGCGTACTCAAGTACGTGAGCACCGGAAGCGCAGAAAGCTGCGTCAGGCGGCCAGCATGGCGGATTTCTGCCGAACTCTATGGTTCGAGTTCGACATCCCAGTAGAGATAATCCATCCAGCTTTCATGCAGATGGTTGGGCGGGAACAACCGGCCGTTGTTGTGCAGGTCGTGCACCGTCGGCTGGAAGGGTTTTTGCAGCGGCCACATCTTCGCGTGGGCCGGCATCATGCCACCCTTCCTGAGATTGCAGGGCGAGCAGGCGGCAACGACATTTTCCCACGTCGTCGCGCCGCCGCGATGGCGGGGAACGACATGGTCGAAGGTCAGGTCCTCCGGCGTGCCGCAATACTGACACTGGAAGCGGTCGCGCAGAAAGACGTTGAAGCGGGTGAAGGCCGGATGCCGGGACGGCTTCACATAGGCCTTCAGGCTGACGACGCTCGGCAGCTTCATCGAGAAGGTCGGAGAGGATACGGCATGCTCGTATTCGGCGACGATGTTCACCCGGTCGAGGAACACTGCCTTGATGGCGTCCTGCCATGACCAGAGCGACAGAGGGTAATAGCTGAGCGGACGGTAATCCGCATTCAGCACCAGCGCTGGAAGCCCATCCGGAGATACGGCAACCGTCACGTCCTGGACCTCCTTGGCTCTTGAACCGATCGGCGCGGATACTGTAAGCCCGACATGACAGGGATGTGAAGCGGCATGTCGGCCAAATGACACGCCAAAAGCGCATGATTTTAAAGCTTTTTTGCGATTTCAGGCGGGAGGCGCGGCGTCTCTGCCCTTCAATTCGCGATAATAGGCCCAGAAAAGCCGCGATGCGACACCCCGCCACGGGCTCCATGATTCGGCCAGCTGGATCAGCGTTTTCTCCGGCGGACGCGGCTCGATGCCGAGCGCGTGACCGACAGCCGTTTGTAGCGCGACATCACGCGCCGGGAAAATATCGGGGTGGCCGGCGGCAAACAGAAGATAGACTTCCGCCGTCCACGGACCGATGCCCGGCACCTTGGTCATCGCCGCGATCGCCTCGCCGGCATCGAGCAAGCAGAGATGATCGAGGTCGAGACCATCGGCCACGGCCTGGGCGATGGCGATCAGGCCGCGCTGCTTCGGCCGCGACAGCCCGGCCTCGCGAAACATGCCCTCCTCAGCGATAAGGATCGCGTGCGGTGTCAGCGGATCGACGAGTTTTGTCAGCCGGCCGAAAATGGCGTCGGCGCTGGCGCGGGAGACCTGCTGCGAGACGATGATCGAGGCGAGGCTCCTGAACCCGGGTTCGGACAGCCTGAGCGGCACGTCGCCGGCCATGCCGCGAACCATTTCAAGGCGCGGATCGATCAGGCAAAGCGCCTCGAGACCTCGCGAAATGTCGTCGAGCGTGGCGATGCGTTGCATGGATGCTTGTTCCCGGCGCAGAATGGCAGATGAAACCAGGCGCAAGGTAGAATTGGCGAAAGCGCCCGACAACCCGATTGCTGCCTGAGAGATGACGCTCCTGACATTCCGCTTCGCGCCGAGCCCGAATGGCGAACTGCATCTCGGCCACGCCTATTCGGCGCTGCTCAACCAAAAACTGGCAAGGGCGGCGGGCGGGCGCCTGCTGCTGCGTGTCGAGGACATCGACACGACACGCTGCACCCCGGAATTCGAAGCGGGTATCTTTCGCGACTTGGAGTGGCTCGGGCTTGATTGGGAAGAGCCGGTCCGCCGCCAGTCCGACCATTTCACGGACTATCAGAGCGTGCTCGACCGGTTGATCCGCGAAGAACTCGTCTACCCGGCCTTCATGAGCCGAGGCGACATCAGAGCCTTCATTGCCGACAGCGAAAAGCGCGGTCGCGACTGGCCGCGCGACCCGGACGGCGTGCCGCTCTATCCAGCCACCGACAAGACGTTGCCGATGACAGAGCGCAAGCGGCGGATCGCCGAAGGGGCGCCCTTCGCCTGGCGGCTGGATGTCGAGGCTGCGATGGCGCGCGTCGGCAAGGACCTGTCATGGAGCGAATTTTCCGACGAGACGCTTTCTTCAACACGTGCGGTGGAGGCCCGGCCGCAGGACTGGGGGGACGTGATCGTGGCGCGACGCGAAATCCCGACCAGCTATCATCTCGCCGTCGTCGTCGACGACGCGCTGCAAGGCATCAGCCACGTCGTGCGCGGCCAGGACCTGTTTTCCGCCACCGGAGTGCAACGCCTGCTTCAGGAAATCCTCGGCCTCAAGCAGCCACGCTACTTGCACCATCGTCTCATCCTAGGACCGGACGGACGAAAGCTGTCGAAGAGTCTTGGGGACACCGGTCTTGCTGCCCTCAGGCAGGCAGGCGCATCGCCTGACGATGTCAGGCGGCTCGTCGGGCTGTAATCACCAGCGGGCGAGCCCTGCCTTGACCAGCGCTAGCGTGCTGATGAAGGTGAAGGCGCCGCCCAAGCCCCAGCCGACCGCGAGCTTGAGATCTCTCAGGACGATGCCATGTTCATTTGCCACCATGACCGCCAGGAAGAAGCCGAGCGTGAACAGCAGCGTGTTGCCGGTCGAGCCGAAGCCGTCATCCTTCATGATGGCGTCGAGCGCCGTACCGAAGAAGAAGCCGAAGACGGCGACGCTCGCAACTGTCATCAGCAGCCAACTTGTATCGAGATGCAAAAGCATGTTCGCCCGCTCCTGTCGAAGCCGAAACGCCATCCTGTGACGCCACCCGTTAAATTCGAATGAGCTTATAAATCAATTGTTTCGTTTTGCTTGCTGGTTTGAAGCGCATTAGAGCAGTCGCGGTAGTGATCCTTTCACCCAACACGCGGCGGTCCGGCAAAATGCACAGTCTCAAGCGGTTCATCCCCGCCTCTTTTGTCGTCCTGTGGGCGACCGGCTTCATCGGCGCGCGCTATGCCATGCCGTGGGCGGAGCCCTTCACTTTCCTGGCCGTGCGCTTCGTTCTGGCGGCCGTCCTGCTGGCCGGCCTGATGGTCGTGCTCGGCTCGAAGAGAGCAACCCGCGCGGAGGCGCTTCATGCAACGGGCGCCGGCATTCTGATGCATGGCGTCTATCTCGGCGCCGTGTTCTGGGCGATCCACAGAGGCATGCCAGCCGGGATTTCTGCTCTGATCGTCGGCTTGCAGCCGTTGGTCACCGCTGTGCTCGCCGGCAGGTTTCTCGGCGAGACCATACTGCCGCGTCATTGGGCCGGCCTTGCAGTCGGCCTTGTCGGCGCAATCATCGTGCTTTGGCCGAAACTCGGCGCTCTCGGCGGCGGTGTGACGGCGGAGACGCTGATCGCCTCGCTTGTCTCGGTGCTGGGCATGAGCGCTGGCACGATCTGGCAAAAGCGCTTCGCCTCCGGTGGCGATCTCGTGGCGGCGACCATGTGGCAATATGTCGGCGGCGCCTCGCTGATGGCCTTGGCTTCGCTCGCCTTCGAGACACGCACGGTCACCGTCAACGGCGAACTGATCTTTGCCATGGCATGGCTGGTGCTGGTGCTGTCGATCGGCGCCATCTTCCTGTTGATGGTGATGATCCGCGACGGCGAGATGTCGAAAGTCGCGTCACTGTTCTACCTGGTTCCGGCCGTCACCGCGGTCATCGCCTGGGCCCTTTTCGGCGAACAGCTCAATCTTGTCCAGATTGCCGGCATGGCGATCGCCACGCTCGGCGTTGGGCTGGCAACCGCTCGGCCCGCCAGGGAGAACTGAGGAATTGAAGAACTGAAGAATTGGAGAAAAAGCACACAGCGCTGGATGGCCGCTTTTTCCTCAATTCCTCAATTCCTCAATTCTCCAGTTCTTCAATTCCTCAATCGCCGGACTCAGCCGACGCGGGCGCGCGCCTCGAGATAGCGGCTGATCGCGGCGTTGAGCTCGCCGCCGAGGATGAAGATCGCCGAGAGCATGTAGAGGAAGACCACCGCGATCATGATCGAGGCGAGGCCGGCATAGGTGGTCACATAGGACGAGAAATGATCGAGATAGGTGGCGAAGACGGTCGAACCGACAAGCCATGCCGCCAGTGTGAAGATGATGCCGGGCACGATCGAGACGAAGCGGCGCCTGCCCGCCGGCAGCCAGAAATGCACGGCAAACAGCCCGCCGACGATGACCACCGAGGCGATGACGTAACGCCATAGCGTGATCGTGCCCATATAGGGCTTGATCCCTTCGATATGTGCTTCGGCGAGCCGCGCCAGCAACGGCGCGAGCACCAGCAGCACGCTGATCGCCAGGAACCCTGCCGTGGCGATCAAAACGAAAATGATGCTCTGCACCCGGCGGTAGATGATGCCGCGCGTCTCGGACACACGATAGGCTCGGTTGAGCGAGGTGCGCAGCGCCTCGATGCCGTTCGAGGCGAAGTAGGCGGCAAGCAGCACGCCGTAGGTCAAAAGGTCGGTGCGCCGAACAGTGAGCACGTTGAGCACCTCGCGCGCGATCGGCTTGGCGATCTGCTCAGGCCAGGTGTCGAAGACGAGGTGCACGGCCGTGTCGGAGAAGGCCTGCGCGCCGAGGAAGCTGGCCAGCGTCGTGGCGAAAATCAGAAACGGGAACAGTGCCATCAACGACGTGATCGCCAGATGACTGGCCATTGCCCAGCCGTCGTCGGTGTTGAAATGGCCAAGCGCGTCATAGAGCACGCGGCGCAGGGCGACAATCTTCCGCAACAAGAACCGCATTCCCTTCGATTGTCTCGACGTCGCGAATATGGGAAGGGATTGCGGCAAATGGCAACCCTAGGTCAAACGACAATTCCTCATGGAGCCGCGTTGCGCACGATCATCGTCACCGGCGCCTCTTCCGGGATAGGCGCTTATTGCGCCCGGGCGCTCAAGACGGAGGGCTGGCGGGTGTTCGCGACGGCGCGCAAACCCAGCGACATTGCCGCGCTCGAGGCCGATGGCATCGAGGCGTTCTATCTCGACTACCGTGAACCCAACTCCATCGAGGCGCTGGTGGCCTCGGTGCTCGAGCGGACGGGCGGACGGCTCGATGCCCTGTTCAACAATGGCGCCTACGCACAGCCCGGTGCGGTGGAAGACCTGCCGGTAGCCGCACTCAGGGAACAATTCGAGGCAAATGTCTTCGGCTGGCACGACCTTACCCGCCGTATCGTGCCGGCGATGCGCAGCCAGGGCCATGGTCGGCTCGTCCACTGCTCCTCGATCCTCGGGCTGACGCCGGTTCGCTTTCGCGGCGCCTATTCGGCATCGAAGCACGCGCTCGAAGGGCTGATGCTGTGCATGCATCAGGAGCTCCAGGGCAGCGGCATCCACGTCTCACTGATCGAGCCGGGGCCGGTGACATCGAAGATCGCCAGCAATGCGTTGTTCTGGTTCCTCAGGAATATCGACCACGAGAACTCCGTCCACCGTGTCGACTACGAGGCGCAATTGGCACGGCTGCGGGCCGGCGGCAGCGTATCGGGGCTGAAACCCGGGCCGGAGGTGGTTCATGCGGCCCTGCGCCATGCGCTTCTGTCGCGGCGCCCGCGACCGCACTATGTGGTAACAGTGCCGGCCAGAATCGGCGTGATCCTCAAACGCATATTGCCGGCATCGATGCTCTACCGCTTGCTTGCCAAACGCGCCTGAACGCAATCGAACTGGGAACAGACTATGGCAACCGTCTTCAATGTCCTCGCCGTCCTCGTCATGGTCGCCGTGGTGATCGTGCTTATCCGCGGCCTCATCAACATGATGCGCGGCGGCGACGGCATGACCTCGAACAAGCTGATGCAGGCGCGTGTGCTCTTGCAGTTCGTGGCATTGGTGCTGATCCTGCTGGCGGTGTATTTCACCCGCAAGTGACGGCATTTCGGGAGGCAAGCCGTGGTCAAGCTCAACAAGATCTACACTCGCACCGGCGACGACGGCACCACCGGCCTCGGCACCGGTGAACGGCGGCTGAAATCCGATCTGCGCATCGACGCCTATGGCACGGTCGACGAAGCCAATGCCTGCATCGGCATGGCCCGCGTCCACACCGCTTCAACCCATCCGTCGATCGACGCGATGCTCAGCCGCATCCAGAACGACCTTTTCGACCTCGGCGCCGATCTGGCCGTGCCTGAGGACGGCAAGCCGCTCGGCTATGAGCCGCTGCGCATCATCGTCTCGCAGACCGACCGTGTCGAAAAGGACATCGACTTGCTCAACAAGGATCTGCAGCCGCTCAAATCCTTCGTCCTGAACGGCGGCACGCCGGCCGCCGCCGCCCTTCACCTCGCCCGCACGGTGGCGCGGCGGGCCGAGCGCATCATGGTGGCGCTGGCGCAGGACCCGCGCGAACACGTCAACCGCGAGGCCATAAAATACATCAACCGGGTGTCGGATTTTCTGTTCGTCGCCGCGCGTGCGGTCAATGACAACGGAAACGCCGACGTGTTATGGGTTCCCGGCAAGAACCGCTGAATTTTGCCGAAGCGGGAGGGGTCCCAGTTGTTCATCCCGCTCTACGACACCAACAGGCTGCGGCATATCCGGCTGCAATATGTGACGATCAGCCTGATTGCGGTCAACACGCTCATCTACCTCGCCACATCGCTCGGCGGTGAGGCTTTCTCAAACGCCGCAGTGCTCGGCCTCGGTTTTATTCCGTCCGTCGTTCACGACAGGGTGGAACTGGCCCCGCAATTTGTGGTCATCCCCGAGAGCCTGAGCTACCTCACCTATTCCTTCCTGCATGCCGATATTTTCCACCTCGGTGGCAACATGCTGTTCCTGTGGGTGTTCGGCGACAATGTCGAAGATGCGCTCGGCCATATCCGCTATCTCATCTTCTACTTGGCTTGCGCCATCGCCGGTGCCTTCTTCCAGGGGCTGGTGGCGTGGGACTCGCAAGTGCCGTTGATCGGCGCCTCAGGCGCCATCGCCGGCGTGGTCGCCGCCTACCTGATCCTCTATCCCAGGGTGAAAGTATGGGTGCTGGCCTTTGCCCGCATTCCGCTGCGCATCCCGGCCTTCATCCCGCTGATCCTGTGGATCCTGTTTCAAATCGTGATGTTTGCCGCCGGCGGCGAGGACCAGATTTCCTGGGCCTGCCATATAGGCGGCATCATCGCCGGGGCCGTGCTGGTGCTTGTCTTGCGCAGGCGTGGCGTACAGCTGCTTCGTGGGGACGACGAGGCCGTTGCGGTCATGGAACAGACGCCCGTCTCTGCCGGGCCGGTCGCAAACGATCCGCCCGCTGCCCAACCGGCGCCGCGCTGGGGGCGAGGAAGCACTGCCAGCCCGGACTGAACCGATTTGAGTGCGCTACAGATATTGACGAGCAGGGTTGTCGCAACTACGGAAGCGCCACCGTTGAGCATGATCCCGAAAAGTGGAAACCGGTTTTCGGAAAAGATCATGCTCAAACAAAAGATAGAGCCCCATCCCGATTCCATCGGGATGGAACAGGCTCTAGGCTAGAATTCCGTCCGGAATGTCGGCTTTCGACAACTCTGAAGGGCCACACGCTGCTATAGCGCGCCCAACTATCTCAGGAGAGGTGACAGGAAAATGAAGATCCTTGTGCCCGTGAAGCGGGTTGTGGATGCGAATGTTAAGGTTCGCGTCAAGGCTGACGGTTCGGCGGTGGAACTGGCCAACGTCAAGATGGCGATGAACCCGTTCGACGAGATCGCGGTCGAAGAGGCGATCCGGCTGAAGGAAGCCGGCAAGGCCGACGAGATCATCGTCGTCTCGATCGGACTGCAGCAGGCGCAGGAGACCTTGCGCACCGCACTCGCCATGGGTGCCGACCGCGCCATCCTGGTCAAGACCGACGAGCAGACCGAGCCGCTGGGCGTTGCCAAGGTGCTGAAGGGTGTCGTCGAGGCGGAGAAGCCCGGCCTCGTCATTCTCGGCAAGCAGGCGATCGACGACGATTCGAACCAGACCGGCCAGATGCTGGCCGCATTGCTGGGCTGGGCGCAGGGCACCTTCGCTTCCAAGATCGTGCTCGACGGCGACAAGGCCAAGGTGACACGCGAAGTCGATGGCGGCCTGCAGACGGTGGAACTGAAGATGCCGGCGATCGTGACGGCCGATCTGCGCCTCAACCAGCCGCGCTATGCCTCGCTGCCCAACATCATGAAGGCCAAGAAGAAGCAGCTCGACGAGAAGAGCCCTGCCGACTACGGCGCCGACGTCAAGCCGCGCCTGAAAGTGCTCAAGACCGAAGAGCCGAGCGGCCGCAAGGCAGGCGTCAAGGTCAAGAGCGTCGCCGAACTGGTCGACAAGCTCAAGAATGAAGCCGGCGTGCTGTAAGCGATCGGAAAAGGAGACAAGAACATGGCTATTCTTCTGATTGCCGAACACGACAATTCGACGCTTTCCGACCAGACCGCCAAGGCGCTGTCGGCAGCGCTGCAGATCGGTTCGGACGTGCATGTGCTGGTTGCCGGCAAGGGCGCCAAGCCGGCAGCCGACGCCGCTGCCAAGCTCAAGGGCGTGACCAAGGTGCTGCTGGCCGATGCCGATGAACTGGCCGAGCGCCTCGCCGAACCGATGGCCGCACTCGTCGTTTCGCTGGCCGGTTTCTATGACACGATCATCGCGCCGGCGACCTCGTCGGGCAAGAATGTCGCGCCGCGCGTGGCAGCCCTGCTCGATGTCGCGCAGGTGTCCGAAATCATCGAGGTGGTGTCGCCCGACACCTTCAAGCGGCCGATCTATGCCGGCAACGCCATCCAGACGGTGCAGTCGACCGACGCCAAGAAGGTCATCACCGTGCGCACCGCTTCCTTCCAGGCGGCTCCCGAGGGCGGCTCGGCAGCGGTCGAGGCCGTCAAGGCCGCAAGCGATCCCGGCCTGTCCTCCTTCGTCGAGAACAAGCTCTCCGAGACCGACCGTCCGGAACTGACCTCGGCCAAGATCATCATCTCGGGCGGCCGCGCGCTGGGTTCGGCGGAAAAATTCCAGGAAGTCATTTTGCCGGTCGCCGACAAGCTCGGTGCCGCCGTCGGTGCCTCCCGCGCCGCGGTCGATGCCGGCTATGCGCCGAACGACTGGCAGGTCGGCCAGACCGGCAAGGTGGTCGCCCCCGATCTCTACATCGCCGTCGGCATCTCCGGCGCCATCCAGCACCTCGCCGGCATGAAGGATTCGAAGGTCATCGTCGCCATCAACAAGGACGAGGAAGCGCCGATCTTCCAGGTCGCCGACTACGGCCTCGTCGGCGACCTTTTCGTCATTCTGCCGGAACTGCAAAAGGCGCTTTGACGCTTTCTCCCAAAGCGTATTAAATTGTGAAGGGTGGGGTAGACGAAGCTGCCCCACCCTTTTAGTTTGCACCGCACAAAAAGCAGGCCGCAAAGGCCTTAGGACGGGATCGGTGTAATGAGCAAGATCGAGACGATCGGCATCATCGGCGCGGGCCAGATGGGCGGTGGCATCGCCCATGTCTCCGCGCTCTCGGGCTACAAGGTGCTGATCTACGACATTTCACCCGATCGCATCGAAAAGGGTATCGCCACGATCAGCGGCAACATGGCCCGCCAAGTCGGCTCCGGCAAGCTTGAGGAAAAGGTCCGCAACGACGCGATGGCGCGCATTGTGGCCGCCCCCGCCATGGCCGACCTTGCGGGTGCTGATCTGGTGATCGAAGCGGCGACCGAGGACGAGACGGTCAAGCGCAAGATCTACGCCCAGCTTTGCCCGCAGCTCAATCCTGAAGCGATCCTGGCGACGAACACCTCGTCGATCTCGATCACTCGCCTTGCCGCCCAAACCGACCGGCCGGAACGCTTCATCGGCATCCATTTCATGAACCCGGTGCCGCTGATGAAGCTGGTCGAACTGGTGCGCGGCATCGCCACAGAGGACCAGACCTTCGAGGCGGCAAAGACCTATGTGAAGCAGCTCGACAAGACGATCACCGTCTCGGAGGATTTTCCCGCCTTCATCGTCAACCGCATCCTGTTGCCGATGATCAACGAGGCTATCTACACGCTCTACGAGGGTGTCGGTTCGGTCGACGCCATCGACACCGCCATGAGGCTCGGCGCCAACCATCCGATGGGACCGCTGCAGCTTGCCGATTTCATCGGCCTCGACACCTGCCTGTCGATCATGCAGGTGCTGCATGATGGCCTGTCGGATTCGAAATACCGCCCCTGCCCGCTGCTGGTGAAATATGTCGAGGCCGGCTGGCTAGGCCGCAAGACCGGACGCGGCTTCTACGACTATCGCGGCGAACATCCCGTTCCAACGCGCTAGACCAACAAACAAGAAGCGCTGCGCGTCCTTACGACGCCACGGCGAGCGGCGCTGGTGCCTTTGTGCTGTCGCCGCTTGTGTCGGCCTCGTCTGGCGCCATGGAAACGCATCCACGGCCGGCGGCCTTGGCTGCATAACAAGCGGCGTCGGCCCGCGCGATGATCTCGTCGACTTCGCCGCAGCCGGCGCGGATCGGCGTCAACCCGACGCTGGCGCCAATCGAGTGAGGCCGGTCATCCCAGGTGAAATCCAGGCTGCGGATCGCTTTGATGATGGATCGCGCGATATGGGTGGCGCCGGCAGCCGAGCCTGACTTCAGGATGACCGCGAATTCGTCGCCTCCCAGGCGGGCAACGATGTCTTCCGGACCGAGGGCGCCACGGATGGCGTCGGCAACCTGCTTGAGCAAGGCATCGCCGGCAGCGTGACCACCGGTATCGTTGACCTGCTTGAAATGGTCGAGATCGATGAACATGAACTGATGCTCGCCCCCGACCGACCTTGTCGCGTCGGCCGTACCGGCCTTGCGGCTCTGATCGATCAGCTCCTCCATGGTGCGGATGAAGCTCGAGCGATTGGCGAGGCCGGTGAGCGCATCATGGGCGGCGGCATAGGCGAGCTGGCGCTGCAAGGCGCGCGCATCGGTGAAGTCCTGAAAGACGATGACCAGGCCGCAGAACTCGTTCCGGTCGTTCATGATCGGCGATACGACCTGCCGGATGCTGCATCGCGTGTCGTCGCGCCGGATGAGGACTGCGCGGCTGTTCTGGTCGGCAGGGCCGGAGCCACCGATCGCCGGTCGCGTCACGCTGATCCTTTGGCCGGTTTCCTCGTCGACCGCCCAGTAGACATGGCCAAGCGTCTTGCCGAGCGCCTCGCTGCCTTCAACACCGGTCAGCTTTTCGGCAACCGGATTCATGAAGGTGACACGGTTTGCCGCATCGGTGCAGATGACGGCGTCGCCGATCGATTGCAGCGTTACCCGAAGGCGCTCCTTCTCATCGGCCAGCATCGCCGCCGAGACGATGAGGCGCGCTTCGGCCTGCTTACGTTGGGTGATATCGGTCAGGCTGCCGATGGCCCTGATCAGGCGCCCTTCGCTGTCGCGCTCCAGCGCCTTGCCGCGGTCGAGGATCCAGATCCAGTGGCCATCTTTATGGCGCATCCTGAATTCGGCTTCGAAGTACTGCGTTTTGCCGTCCAGATGGGCGCGATCGGCCTCGGCGACGACCTCACGGTCGTCCGGATGGATCATCGTCAGCCAGAGGTCGGGATCGCCGTCCAGCTCGCCATTCGCATAGCCCAGCATCTCCACCCAGGTAGCGGAATAGGTCGTGCCGCCCTTGCGCATGTCGAGGTCCCAGACACCTTGGCCGGCGCTGGCCAGTGCGAAATTCCAGCGCGTTTCGGCTTCGGCTATGCGCGCCTCGGACTGCTTGCGCGCGTCGATGTCCTCGATCTGGGAAACGAGGTAGAGCGGACGGCCGCTGCCTTCTTCGCGAATGACGGAGCCGGCAAGCTGGGCCCAGACGGGTGTTCCGTCCTTCCTGAGGTAGCGCTTTTCGAAGCGGAAGGAATCGACCTTGCCCTCTCTCAGCTTCTCCATCGTTTCCTTGCCGATCTGCAGATCGTCAGGATGCGTGATCTGAAAGAAGGTCAGCGTCTCGAGCTCCTCACGGGCATAGTCGAGCATGGCGGCGAAGGCGGGATTGGTCTGGATAATGCGACCGTCGAGGCCAACGATGACGACACCGATCGCCGAATCTTCCATGGCGCGGCGGAAGCGCTGCTCGCTCTCGGCGATCTGCCGGCGATCGTCCACGATCCGACGGATGAACAAGATCAAAATGAAAACCGCGCCCGCGGCAATCGTGACCGATATCTGCAGACAGAGCTTCAGGGCTTCGGCACTGACGTCCAGCCGCGACAACGGGACGGACACGGCCACCGCGCAAAAGCTGACAGCCAGCAGCGCCAAAGCTGCGCGCCTATTAGGTCCCAAGCCCTTCGATTCTTGCCATGTCACGATGTGTGCGATCCCCATGCATAGTCGCATGTCCCCGCGAAAACCTTGGATGATCGATTTTAAGGAAAGGTTGCGCCGGCGGCATTGACGATATGATTTACCGGCAAACAATTGCCGGCATGATTAAGGATCGGTATCTATCGGTTCCGGTCGCAGGCCGTCTTACCAGCGCACGAAAAGCCGCCCGCCGAGCCCGCCGAGCGCGGCAAGGATGACGATCGCGATCGTGTACCAGGTGGCGACGAAAAGCGGCGAGTCGTCGACGCAGTGCGCGGCATAGAAGGTCGCCGACAGCCCACCGGCGAGCAGGCCGGCCACCGTGCCGGCAAGCACCGGCCGCGTCGGAGCGCCATGGTTCAGCGCCCAAAGGAAGATGGCGAGCGGGCCAATGCCGATCAGCGGGATGAAAATCATGCAGACAGGCATGTTGGTGCCGACGAGCCGCGTGCCCCATTGCGCCTCCGGCACCACGAAGAGTTCCAGAATGACGGCCACCACTACCAGCAACGGCGCGGCGATCATTCCGGTCGCCGCCTTGCCTGTCGACGCACCGGGCGTCGACAGCGCCTGGATCAGGGCAAAGGCGCTGACGGCAAGCACGATGGTGAAGACGAATTTGGCGAGGAAGCGCATCGTATGCATGGCCGTAGCAATGTCGTGACGTGGACCGATCGTCAGCCAGAAAACCACCGCTGCGATCACCACGGCAGCACCGGCGGCCATCCGCCAGGCCGAGCGCAACGGCATCGCCTTGTTGCGGGCATCGGCGTCGAGCGCCTTGATGAGATCGTCCGTCCTCATATCATTGTCGCCCGGTCCCGAATCGCTTGGCAATGGCGGCAAGTCCGCGATGCAGCGATACGCGCACCGCAGTCTCGCTAATGCCGAATTTCGCCGCCGTCTCGCCGATGGAACGGCCTTCGACAGACACGGCAGAGACCACGGAGCGCTGCGCCGGCGGCAGGCTGTCCAGCGCCCGGGTGATGTCGCGCTCGCTGACGGTCTCGGCTTCCGGCTCGGCGAAGGTCTCGGCGATGTCGTCGATCTCGATCTCGATGCGCCGCCCGCGCCGCCGAAAGGCATCGATCAGCTTGAAACGCGCTATGGCATAGACCCAAGGCAGCACCGCCAAATCCTGGCGCCAGGTGTGCCGTTTCACATGAATGGCCAGCAAGGTTTCCTGCACGACATCCTCGGGATCCACTCCGCCCTGTACGATCTTGCGCCTGACAAAGCCGCGAACGAGAGCGGCGGTCCGGTGCAGAAAGTCGGCGTAAGCCCTTTCGTCTCCCGCGATCGCGGCCCGCAGCAGCCGGGAGAGTTCGGCTTCGTCCTTGCCGGTCACAAGAGTTCACTCCCCGATATTCGCGTCTCGGCGCTGATTTGTTACGTGGCCGGCGAAATAATGTCCAAGCCAAACTACCGCAAAATCACGAAAGTTTGCGCCTGGCGACCGATTGAAGCAGTCCATCAATGTTGACTATCCTTGTCATGTATAGGTAGGTGCGCACGTGCCAAACCAAGACCACCAAGATGGAGGACGACGCGATGAAATACGCTCTTTCCACCCTTGCCGGCGCCGCAGCGCTGGCAATCAGCATGGCCATCGGCCCGGCGATGGCGCAGGATGACGGCATCGTCGTCTACAACGCCCAGCACGAGAGCCTGACCAAGGCGTGGGCGGAAGGATTCACCAAGGAAACGGGCATCAAGGTCACCGTCCGCAACGGCGGCGACAGCGATTTCTCCAACCAGATCGTCGCGGAAGGCGCTTCCTCCCCTGCCGACGTGTTCCTGACGGAAAACTCACCGGCCATGGTGCTGGTCGAGACATCAGGCCTGTTCGCACCGGTCGATGCCGACACGCTGGCGCAGGTTCCCCAGGATTTCCAACCGGCCAGCGGCAAATGGGTCGGCGTCGCCGCGCGCAGCACCGTCTTTGCCTACAACAAGACCAAGCTGACCGCAGACCAGCTGCCCAAGTCGATGCTCGATCTCGCCGATCCGAGCTGGAAGGGACGTTGGGCCGCATCGCCTTCCGGGGCTGATTTCCAGGCGATCGTCAGTGCTTTGCTCCAGCTCAAGGGCGAGGCCGCCACGGCGGACTGGCTGAAGGCGATGAAGGAGAACTTCACCGCCTACAAGGGCAACAGCACGGTGATGAAGGCGGTCAATGCCGGTGAGATCGAAGGCGGCGTGATCTATCACTATTACTATTTCGGCGATCAGGCCAAGACCGGCGAGAACAGCAAGAACGTCGAACTGCACTATTTCAAGAACCAGGATCCGGGCGCTTTCGTCTCGATCTCCGGCGGCGGCGTGCTGGCCTCGAGCAAGCACCCGAAGGAAGCCCAGGCCTTCCTGAAATGGGTCACCGGCAAGGGTGGCCAGGACGTGCTGAAGACCGGTGATTCCTTCGAATACGCCGTCGCCAAAGGCGCGGAGTCCAATCCGAAGCTGGTGCCGCTGGCCGACCTGCAGGCACCGAAGGTCGATCCGACGACGCTGAACTCGAAGAAGGTGACCGATCTGATGACGGCAGCCGGCTTGCTTTAGTCCGCGTTCGTCCTAAAAGGGCAACGACTGCGCTCCTGCGGCAATTCGCTTTCCGCAGGAGCGCTCTGTTTTCGAGATGGCATTCGTCCATGACGACAAGCTGCATTTCCGGCCGCGCTTGCGGTCCTTCAGCTGCCGCTACCGGGCGGCAGCGGCACGGCGCCTGAGCTGATGCAGCCTGCGGTCGATCTTGCGCGTTCAGGCTTGCCGACCGACAGGACGGTCGGGCGATCGACGCGGCGGCGGCCCATGTCCTGGATTTTGCTCGCCGCCATTCTCGTCTCGCTGCTTTCACTGCTGCCGCTTGCCTTCATCGTCTGGGTCGCGGTGCAGACCGGCTGGGGAACCGTCTCAGCCCTGGTCTTCCGGCCGCGCGTCGGCGAACTGCTGGTCAACACCGTCCTGCTGGTGCTGCTTTCCGTTCCAATCTCCATCGTGCTTTCGGTGGCACTGGCCTGGCTGACCGAGCGCAGCGACCTGCCAGGTGCCCGCCTTTGGGCCTGGCTGGCGGTGGCGCCGCTCGCCGTCCCGGCCTTCGTGCACAGCTATGCCTGGGTCACCATGGTGCCGGGGCTGCACGGCCTGTGGGCCGGCGTTCTGGTTTCCGTCATCGCTTATTTTCCGTTCCTCTATCTGCCGGTGTCAGCGGCTTTGCGCCGGCTTGATCCCGCCCTCGAGGACGCCGCGGCAGCGCTTGGCCTCGACCCCTGGCGCGTGTTCAGGCGTGTCGTGCTGCCGCAGCTGAGGCTCGCCATCTGCGGCGGCTCGCTGCTGGTCGGCCTGCACCTGCTGGCTGAATACGGGCTCTACGTGTTCATCCGTTTCGACACCTTCACCACGGCGATCGTCGACCAGTTCCAGTCGACCTTCAATGGACCTGCCGCCAACATGCTGGCCGGCGTGCTGGTAACCTGCTGCTTTGTGCTGCTCGGCCTGGAGGTGCTTGTGCGCGGCCAGGAGCGCTATGCCCGCGTCGGCTCGGGCGCCGCGCGCCACCAGCAACGCGCAAGCCTCGGCCGCGCCACGATCCCTTGCCTGGCGCTGCCGGTCATCACCACGCTGCTGGCGCTTGGCGTTCCGTTCGTCACCATCGGCCGCTGGCTTGCGGCCGGGGGCGCCGACGTCTGGCGTTTCGACGAGATAGGCCTCGCACTCGGCCAGACGCTGCTTCTGGCGCTCGCCGGCGCGCTGCTCGCCACAGTCGCCGCCATGCCGATGGCGTGGATCTCGATCCGCGCGCCGGGTCCGCTGCAGCGCCTTCTGGAGGGCTGCAACTACATTGTCGGCTCGCTGCCCGGCGTCGTCATAGCCCTGGCGCTGGTGACCATTGCCGTGCGCATCGCCCTGCCGCTCTATCAGACGCTGTTCACGATCCTTGTCGCTTATGCCCTGATGTTCCTGCCGCGCGCCCTGATCAGTCTTCGGGCGTCGATCGCACAGGCGCCGGTCGAGCTCGAACGCGCCGCCGGCAGCCTCGGCCGATCGCCGCTCAAGGCGCTGTGGTCGACGACGATCCGCCTGTCGGCGCCGGGGGCGGCGGCGGGCATGGCGCTGGTCGCGCTCGGCATCATGAACGAGCTGACCGCCACCCAGATGCTGGCGCCCAACGGCACCCGCACACTGGCGATGGCATTCTGGTCCTACAGTGGCGAGATCGACTATGCGTCGGCCGCGCCCTACGCTTTCATCATGGTGGCGATGTCGCTGCCTCTGACATGGCTGCTCTATGTCCAATCGAAGCGGATGGCCGGACGATGAGCTTTCTCGAACTCAGCGGCGTGCACAAGCACTATGGCCCGGTGGCGGCACTGGCCGGCGTCGATCTCGGCGTGATCAGCGGCAGCCGCACGGCGATCGTCGGACCGTCGGGCTGTGGCAAGACGACCTTGCTGCGCCTGATCGCCGGCTTCGAGGCCCCGGACCAGGGCCGCATCGTGCTCGACGGCCAGCTACTGGCCAATGGCGGCACCGCTGTTCCGGCGCATCGCCGCGGTATCGGTCTGGTGGCGCAAGACGGCGCCCTGTTCCCGCATCTGACCATTGCCGACAATATCGGCTTCGGCATGGGGCGCCACGAGAACAAGCGCAGCGAGCGCATCATCGAACTCGCCTACATCGTCGGGCTGGACAAGGCGATCCTGAAACGCCGCCCGCACG
Organism: Mesorhizobium sp. AR10; assembly: GCF_024746795.1. Lineage (NCBI taxonomy): Bacteria > Pseudomonadati > Pseudomonadota > Alphaproteobacteria > Hyphomicrobiales > Phyllobacteriaceae > Mesorhizobium > Mesorhizobium sp. AR10. The sequence continues at coordinate 1,832,811 of NZ_CP080524.1, read as the reverse complement.
AGCTTTCCGGCGGCCAGCAGCAGCGCGTGGCGCTGGCCCGCGCCATGGCGATGAAGCCACGGCTGATGCTGCTCGACGAGCCGTTCTCGGCGCTCGACACCGGGCTGCGCGCCTCGATGCGCAAGGCGGTGGCCGAACTTCTGGAAGCCGCAGGGATCACCACCATACTGGTGACCCACGACCAGGCCGAGGCGCTCTCCTTTGCCAGCCAGGTCGCAGTCATGCGCGATGGCAAATTTTCGCAGGTCGGCACGCCACGCGAACTCTATCTCAAGCCGAAAGACCGGATGATCGCCGAATTCCTCGGCGACGCCATCATCCTGCCGGCAAAGATATCAGGCGGTTTTGCCAACTCGCCGCTTGGCCGCATCGCCGTCGACACCAGCGAGCGGCGCGATCTCGCCCGCATCATGCTGCGGCCCGAGCAGATACTGCTGAAACGAACGTCGCGCGAAGGCATGTCGGGCACGCCGGAGATGCTGTTCGGTGAAGTGACGGACTCCGAATTCGCCGGCTCGATGTGCACCATCGCCGTGCGGCTCCTGAACAGTGCCGATCCGCCGGACGCCGCCGCGATCGGCAACACGCCATTGATCCTGCGCAAGCCCGGCATGGACGCCCCTGCCGTCGGCGAAATCGTTCGGCTGACCGTGTCGGGCAAGGCGCATGTCTTTGCCTGAGGGCTGTTGCGCGTACCTGTAACCTGCTGGTCAGCGCTTAGAGGCAGTCCTCAATCGACCCGCTTCCCCGCACCGTCGAACCAATGCAGCTTTTCGGTCCTGGCCACGACCCGCAACTGGTCGCCGGGCTTGGCTGTTGCACGGCCGGCAACACGCACGACGATACGGTTGCCGCCTGCCGCGCAGTGAAGGAAGCTCTCGGCTCCCACCGGTTCGACCGCCTCGACCATTGCCGGCAGGATGAGCGCGCCGGACGATGCCTCGGCGCCGAAGGTGACGTCGGCATCCTCGGGGCGGAAGCCAAGCGTGGCAGCGTTCGCAGGGGCAAAGTCAATCGTCTTGCCATCAGTCAGCGCCGGACCAGCCGGCCCTTGCGAAAGGGGCAGAAGATTCATCGGCGGTGCGCCGATGAAGGAGGCGACGAAGGTCGAGGCCGGCTTCTCGTAAATGTCGAGTGGCGCGCCGGTCTGCTCGACCAATCCGGCGTTCATCACGACGAGGATATCGGCCAGGGTCATCGCCTCCAATTGATCGTGGGTGACGTAGACCGAGGTGACACCGAGCGAGCGCTGCAGATTCTTGATTTCGACCCGCATCTGGCCGCGCAGTTTGGCGTCGAGATTGCTGAGCGGCTCGTCGAAAAGGAAGACTTTCGGATTGCGCACGATGGCACGCCCCATGGCGACGCGCTGGCGCTGGCCGCCGGAAAGCTCGCGCGGGCGCCGGTCAAGCAGCGCCGAGAGTTCGAGCACCCTGGCAGTCGAGCGGACCCTGCTGTCGATCTCGTCCTTCGGCGTGCCGCGGTTGCGCAACCCGTAGGCCATGTTGTCGTAGACCTTCATATGCGGGTAGAGCGCATAGTTTTGGAACACCATTGCAATGTCGCGCTCGGTCGGGCCGATGGTGTTGACGATCTTGCCGTCGATGGCGACCGTACCGGAAGAAATGGTCTCCAGCCCGGCAATCATCCGCAGCAGCGTGGACTTGCCGCAGCCGGACGGGCCAACCAGCACGCAAAGCTCCTTGTCGGGAATGGCTATGGAGACGCCCTTCACGGCTTCGACGCCGCTGGGATAGACCTTCTTCACATCCTTCAGATCAACGGTCGCCATCAGCTTCTCACTTTTCGGAATCGACCAGTCCGCGCACGAACCAGCGTTGCATCAGCACCACGATCAGGATCGGCGGCAGGATGGCCAGCATCGCGGTGACCATGACCAGATGCCATTGGGTATCGGCATCGGCGAAGGAAACCATCTTTCTCAGCGCGATGACGATGGTGTTCATGTCGTTGCTGTTGGTGACGAGCAGCGGCCACAGATACTGCGTCCAACCGTAGATGAAGAGGATGACGAACAGCGCCGCGATGTTGGTGCGCGACAGCGGCAACAGGATGTCGAAAAAGAAGCGCCATGGCCCGGCGCCGTCGACACGCGCCGCTTCCACCAGTTCCCCTGGAATGGTCATGAAGAACTGGCGGAACAACAGCGTTGCGGTGGCTGAGGCGATCAGCGGGATGATCAGGCCGGCATAGGTGTCGATCATGCCGAGATCGACCATCACCTTGTAGGTCGGCAGGATGCGCACCTCGACGGGAAGCATCAGGGTGATGAAGATCAGCCAGAAGAACACCATGCGCAGCGGAAAACGGAAGAACACGATCGCATAGGCCGACAGGATCGAGATGAAAATCTTTCCCACGGCGATGCCGAGCGCCATGATCGTAGTGTTGAGCAGCAAGCGGCCGACACTGACCCCACCGATACGGCCGACACCGCCGAACAGTGCCTCGCTGTAATTGTTCCAGAACTGGTCGCCGGGCAACAGCGGCAATGGCGGCTTGAGGATGGTTTGCAGCGTCTGTGTGGAGGCGACGAAGGTGTAGTAGATCGGGAAGGCGACGATCAGTATGCCGAGGATCAGCACGGCGTGGGCGATGAAGGTGCGAAGCGAGGACTGGCCGATCATCGCTCGCCCTCAGCCGTAGTGGACTTTGCGTTCCACATAGCGGAACTGGATGGCCGTGAGCGAGATGACGATGACCATCAGAATGACCGACTGCGCCGCCGAGTCGCCGAGGATCAGATTGACGAAACCGTCATTGTAGACCTTGTAGACCAGCGTCTCGGTCGTTTTTCCCGGCCCGCCGCCGGTAACGGCATGAACGATGCCGAAGGTGTCGAACAGGGCATAGACGGTGTTGACCACAAGCAGGAAAAAGGTCGTCGGCGCAAGCAGCGGGAAGACGATGGTCCAGAAGCGCTTCGTCTCTCCGGCGCCGTCCATGGCAGCCGCCTCGATCAGCGTCTTCGGCACCGCTTGCAGCCCGGCGACGAAGAACAGGAAATTGTAGCTGATCTGCTTCCAGGCAGCCGCAGACACCAGCAGGATCATGGCGTGGTCACCGTTGAGCAACGGGTCCCAGTCGATGCCGAGACCTCTCAGGGCGTAGGCCAGCGAACCGATCGATGGGTTGAACAGGAACAGCCACAACATGCCGGCAATCGCCGGCGCCACCGCATACGGCCAGATCATCAGCGTGCGATAGAGGCCTTTGCCGCGCACCACCTTCTCGGCCATGACGGCAAGCAGCAGTGCCACCCCCATGGCGACGATCGCTGTCGCCAGCGAAAACACCACCGTGACCTTGATCGAATTGAGGTAGGCCGGGTCGGCCAGAACCTTTCGGAAATTGGCAAGACCGACGAACTTGCTCTTCAGCCCGAACGGATCTTCTCTGAGCATCGACTGGTAGAGCGCCTGACCGGTCGGCCAGTAGAAAAAAATCAGCGTAATGGCGAGTTGCGGCGCCACCAGCAGGTAAGGCAGGATCTTGTTGGGAAAGACGACGCGTGGAGACAGGGTGATTTCCCTCGCTATTCAGGAAGTCGTCCACGCAGGTCTGCGTGGACGAGATTCATTCAACTGAGACAAATCGCTTCAGTTCCCGATCGCTTCCTGGATAGCCTTGTTGCCGCGTGCGACCGCGTTGTCGAGCGCCTGCTGGGCAGTCTGCTGACCGGCCAGCATCTTCTCGAACTCCTCGTTCTCGATGTCGCGCACCTGCGGCAAGTTGATGAGGCGCACGCCCTTCGAATTCTCGGTCGGCGCCTTGCCCAGCATCTGCAGGATCGGCGTCTCCCGGCCGGGGTTCTTGTCATAGAAGCCGGACTTCTTGGTTGCCTCGTAGGCAGCGAGCGTCACCGGCAGGTAACCTGACTTCTGATGCAGATATTCCTGCACTTCAGTCTTGGACAGGTAGGAGAAGAACGCCGCGACGCCCTTGTATTCCTCGTCCGATTTGTCGCCGAACACCCACAGGCTGGCTCCGCCCGGCGTGGTGTTCTGCGGCGCCCCCTTGGCGTCGGTATCATAGGGAAGCTGGCCGATGCCGTAGTTCATGCCCGACTTGACGATGTCACCGAGGCCACCCGACGATTCGGTGAAGATGCCGCATTCGCCGGCGAGGAATATCTGTTTGGCTTCGGAGGTGCGGCCGCCATATTTGAAGGTGCCGTCCTTGGCCAGGTCGGCTAGCGCCTGGAAATGGTTGACGAAGATCGGCGCATTGATCTTGAGTTCGACGTCGGTGCCGGCAAGTCCGTTCTGGTTGGTGCCATAGGAAACGTCGTTCCAGGCGGCGAAAGCCTCGAGGTGGATCCAGGTCAGCCAGGTCGAGGTATAGCCGCAGGAGGCGGCGCCGCTCGCCTTGATCTTCTTGGCTGCTTCCCACACCTCGTTCCAGGTCTTGGGCGGGTTGTTCACATCAAGCCCGGCCTTCTGGAAGATATCCTTGTTGTAGTAGAGGATTGGCGAGGAGGAATTGTAGGGGAAGGACAGCATGGTGCCGTCCGGCTTCGAATAATAGCCGACGATGCCAGGCAAATACTGGCTCTTGTCGAAGGTCATGCCGGCGCTGGTCAGCACATCGGCCACCGGTTTGATCGCGCCTTCGGCGGCCATCATGACGCCGGTACCCACGTCGAACACCTGGATAATATCGGGCGCTTGACCTGCACGAAAGGCAGCGATGCCGGCATTCAGTGTCTCGGGATAAGTACCCTTGAACACGGGGAGGATCTCATAGTCGCTCTGGCTGGCATTGAAATCCTTGGCGATCTTGTCGACAACCTCGGCATTGGCGCCCGTCATGGCATGCCACCAGCTGATCTGGGTGACGGCGAAGGCCGAGGTGGTGGAAAGCAGGGTCAAGGTGGCGGCAACACCGGCCGCGAAGCCGAACAACTTCATGTTTCATCTCCCGTTTGTCATTGGCGAAAGGGGCACTCCCGCAACGGCAATATGTGTCGCACGTGACGATCGGACAACGGTTTTGTTGCTGTTTTATGAAATTCATATCCGGCTAAAATAGCGTTCCATCGTCCCGGAGGAGGATGGAGAGAAATACCAAGCCGGCTCAACGATCCATGGACATGGCAGATCCGTCGACGATCGCCGACCGCTCTGCACTCAGCCTGATGGGCTCAGCGCCGCCTCGACCAGCCGCTTGGCGTCCGGTCCGGACCATTCGGCCGGGCCGTTCATATGGGCGATCAGGCAGCCCTCACCGTCGATCAGCATCGTGACCGGCAGGCCGAGCGCCAGGCCGCGCGTCTTGACGTCGTTGAACAGCGCTATCGTCGGATCTCGATAATAACCGAGCGCCTCGACGCCGATATCCCCGAGGAACTTCTTCGGCTTGGTATCGTCGCCGGTATCGACATTGACGGCAACGACCTGAAAGGCATCGCTGCCCATCTCCTTCTGCAGCGCGTCGAGCGCCGGCATTTCGGCGCGGCAGGGCGCGCACCATGTCGCCCACAGATTGAGCAGCAGCGTCTTGCCAGCATGGTCGGCGATCGTCATCGGCTTGCCGTCGGGATCGTTGAAGGCGAGGCTTTTCAGCGATTGCGGCGGGTCGGCCGGCAAAAGCGCGGCTACCTGGCCGGTGGCCGCGGCGGCAACCTTCCTGGCGCGGTCGGTCTTGGCGGCGCAGGCGACATCGTCCTTGCTGTCGCCGACAGCGACTTGTGCCGGAGCGTTGTTGCCAGAACCGCTCTCGCTGACATATACCGCGACCGCGCCGGCCAGCACGCCCGCCACCAAAGCGGCGAGGATCAGGCGCGGGGCCGGGAAAAATCTATTGCCGTCTGCCATTTTCTGAATACTGCTCCGGAGCACGGGTTATAGCGATGAGCGACAAGAAGGCCAGCAACCAGATGTGGGGCGGACGTTTTGCCTCGGGTCCGGCCGCGATCATGGAAGCGATCAACGCGTCGATCGGCTTCGACCGCAAACTCTACGCGCAGGATATCAGAGGCTCGATCGCCCACAGCGAAATGCTGGCGCAAACGGGCATTGTTTCGGCGGCCGATCAAGAAAAAATCGCTCACGGGCTGAACACGATCCTGGCAGAGATCGAGGCCGGCACATTCGAGTTCTCGACCCGGCTGGAAGACATCCACATGAATGTCGAGGCCCGCCTTGCCGACCTGATCGGCCCGGCCGCCGGACGCCTGCACACCGCCCGCTCGCGTAACGACCAGGTGGCAGTGGACCTCAGGCTCTGGGTAAAGGACGAATGCTTCCGCGTCGCCGAGGCGCTGAAGGGCCTGATCGCGGCCTTCCTGGAACGCGCCGAGGAGCATGCGGCGACGGTGATGCCGGGCTTCACCCACATGCAGGCAGCACAGCCGGTTACCTTTGGCCACCACTGCATGGCCTATGTCGAGATGTTTTCGCGCGACCTGTCGCGCGTCCGCGACGCCATCGAGCGGATGGACGAAAGCCCATTGGGCGCAGCCGCCCTTGCCGGCACCAGCTTCCCCATTGACCGGCACCAGACGGCGAAGAGCCTTGGCTTTCGCGAGCCGATGCGCAATTCGCTCGACAGCGTTTCCGATCGCGATTTCGCGCTCGAATTCCTGGCCCTGGCGGCAATCTGCGCCACGCATCTGTCGCGGCTGGCCGAAGAGATCATCATCTGGTCGACGCCGCAATTCGGCTTCGTCAGGCTGTCGGACAGCTTCTCCACCGGCTCGTCGATCATGCCGCAGAAGAAGAACCCCGATGCAGCCGAACTGGTGCGTGGCAAGACCGGCCGCGTCACCGGCCATCTGGTCGGCCTGCTGACGGTGATGAAGGGCATGCCGCTGACCTATGGCAAGGACATGCAGGAAGACAAGGAATCCGTCTTCGATGCCGCCGAGACGCTCGACCTGATGCTGGCGGCGATGACCGGCATGGTGCGCGACATGACGGTCAACGCCGTGGCCATGAAGAAGGCTGCCGGCGCCGGCTATTCGACCGCGACCGATCTTGCCGACTGGCTGGTGCGCACCCTCGGCCTGCCATTCCGCGAGGCACATCACGTAACCGGCCGCGCCGTGGCGCTGGCCGAAGACAAGAAGGTCGGGCTCGACAAGCTCTCGCTGGAAGATCTGCAGTCCATCCACCCCGGCATCACCGCCGACATCTTCTCGGTGCTTGCGGTGCAGAATTCGGTGAAGAGCCGCGTCAGCTTCGGCGGCACCGCGCCGTCGGAAGTGAGGAAGCAGATCCGCTATTGGAAAAAGCAGCTGGCCAAAGCCTAGGCCGGGGTGCAATGCGCCGAAAACTCGGCTAGAAGCAGCGGCGGACAAGAGTTTCGGACGGATGGATCGATGACCGGAAGCAGGATTTTGGTGACGCTGACGCTGCTGGCGGCGATGGCGGCCGTTACGGCCTGCGGCAGGAAGGCCGGTCTCGACACGCCTTATGAGGCCGCCGTGCAGGCGCGCAAGGATGCCGAGAGGGCCAAGCAAGCTGTGCCGCCGGAGCCGGAAAAACCGGTCGAGGACAAGAAGTTCATTCTCGACCCGCTGCTCTGACCTTTTCGGAACCACTCTCGTGAACCATTTCGACTACCGCGACGGCGTGCTGCATGCCGAGGACGTGGCGATTTCAGACATCGCCGCGAGCGTCTGCACACCATTCTACTGCTATTCGACGGCGACGCTGACCAGGCATTTCCGCGTCTTCGCCGAGGCCTTTGCCGGGCTCGACACGCTGGTCTGCTACGCCATGAAGGCGAATTCCAACCAGGCGGTGCTGAGAACGCTGGCCAGACTTGGCGCCGGCGCCGACGTGGTCTCGGAAGGCGAATTGCGCCGCGCATTGGCCGCCGGCATTCCGGCGAACAAGATCCTGTTTTCGGGCGTCGGCAAGACCGCGCGCGAAATGGACCTTGCGCTTGCCGCCGGCATCCTCTGCTTCAACGTCGAATCCGAACCTGAACTCGAACTGCTCTCGGCGCGCGCCACGGCACTGGGCAAGGTGGCATCGATCTCACTGCGCATCAACCCGGATGTCGATGCCAGGACCCACAAGAAGATCTCGACCGGCAAGGCCGAGAACAAGTTCGGTATTCCGTGGCAGAAAGCGCGGCAGGTCTATGCCCGCGCAGCACTTCTGCCGGGCATCAAGATCACCGGCATCGACACCCATATCGGCAGCCAGATCACCGAGCTGCAGCCCTTCGACGACGCCTTCGCATTGCTCGTCGACCTGGTCGGCGCCTTGCGTGCCGACGGGCATGCCATCGAGCATGTCGATCTCGGCGGTGGCCTCGGCATCCCCTACCGCGTCGATAACAGTCCGCCGCCTTTGCCCGACGCCTATGCGCAGATCGTCAGGAAGCATGTCACCAAGCTCGGGCTGAAGGTGATGTTCGAGCCGGGCCGGCTGATCGTCGGCAATGCCGGCATTCTTGTCTCGGAAGTGATCTTCGTGAAGGAAGGCGACGCTAAGAATTTCCTGGTCGTCGATGCCGCCATGAACGATCTGATCCGGCCGACGCTCTACGATGCCTTCCATGACATCAAGCCGGTGGTGCAGCAGCCCGCCGCGGCGCCGCGCATGATGGTCGACGTGGTCGGTCCGGTCTGCGAGACCGGCGACTATCTCGGCCTCGACCGCGACCTCCCCAGGCTGAAGTCCGGCGACCTGATCGCCATTGCCACCGCCGGCGCCTATGGCGCGGTGCAGGCCGGCACCTACAACACGCGCCTGCTGGTAGCAGAGGTTCTGGTCGATGGCGACCGCTTCCATGTCGTGCGCCCGCGCCAGACTTATGAAGAGCTGATCGGGCTGGATTCGCTGCCCGACTGGTTGGAATAGACCACGGTTCCCGAACCGAAGGTCCGCTCAACCTCCAGGAGCAAGCCATGTCGAACGGCAGCACCATTACCCGTGAACGCATCGCCGCAATGGAGCCGCGCATCCGGCCTTTCGTGCGCCACACGCCGGTGTTGCGCGTCGACATGGTGGATTTTGATCGTCCGCAAATGGCGGTCGACCTGAAACTCGAATGCCTGCAGCACTCCGGCTCGTTCAAGGCGCGCGGCGCCTTCACCAATCTTCTCGAGCGGTCGGTGCCCAAGGCCGGCGTTGTCGCGGCATCGGGCGGCAACCATGGCGCAGCCGTCGCCTATGCCGCCATGCGGCTCGGCCACAAGGCGACCATCTTCGTTCCCGAAGTCAGCCCGCCGGCCAAGCTGGAGCGCATCCGCAGCTACGGCGCCGATCTGGTTGTCGGCGGCGCGCGCTATGCCGAGGCCCTGGCTGCCAGCGAAAGCTTTGCCCAAAAAACCGGCGCACTGCAGATCCACGCCTTCAACCAGGAGGAAACGCTGGTCGGACAAGACACGCTTGGGCTCGAGATCGAGGCCGACCTGCCGGAACTCGACACGCTGCTGGTCGCCGTCGGCGGCGGCGGCCTGATCGGCGGCATCGCCGCCTGGTTCGCCGGCCGCATCAGGATCATCGCCGTCGAGCCCGAGGGCGCGCCGACGCTCCACCGCGCCTTCGAGGCCGGCCGGCCGGTCGATGCGCCGGCGGAAGGTGTCGCCGCCGATTCGCTGGCGCCCAAGCGCGTCGGCGAAATGATGTTTCCGATCGCCGAGGCCTTCGTCGAACGCTCGATACTGGTCAGCGACGACGACATCATCGCCGCGCAGGCGGCGTTGTGGAACCGGGTGCGAATCATCTCCGAGCCGGGTGGCGCAGCCGCCTTTGCGGCGATCCTGTCAGGCCGCTATGCACCGTCGCCTGGCGAGCGCATCGCCGTGCTGGTCTGCGGTGCAAACGCAAATCCCGCGAAATTCTAGAGCCTGATCCACCCCGATAGGATCGGGATGGGTCCTATCTCTTTGTTTGGCCATGATCTTTTCCAAGGATCTGTCTCGACTTCTCGGGATCATGGTCTGGTTGCGGACGATGCAACCTCAGTTCACGTTTTCAAAACCCGCCTCGCCTTTGCCGTGTTTGCTGGTATTCTTCGAGTCATGAGGTTCGGGCCATCCCGCCCGGACAGGAAGGGCCGATGACGCAGCAACGACCCACTTCCAGCAGCGATCGCGGCCTGGCCGGGCGCCTTGCCTTGAGCCGGCTGGCGACGCGAGTCGCGATGATGGTCGAGCGTGGCTGGCCGTTGCTGCTGCCGTTGGTCATCGTCGCCAGCCTGTTCCTTAGCGTCTCCTGGCTTGGCCTGTTCCCTCGCCTGCCCGACATGGCGCGCATTGGTCTCGTCGCGGCATTCGGCTTCGCCGGCCTTACGGCGCTCTATCCGCTGCGTTTCTTCAAGATGCCGACCGCTGCCGAGATCGATCGGCGGATCGAAGCCGCCAACAACTTGCTCCACAGCCCGGTGCTGGTGCAGACCGACCGGCCGAGTGGCAAGGAAAGCGGGTTTTCGCAAGCGCTGTGGCGCGAACATCAGAAACGCATGGCGGATCAGCTCGGCAACCTCGGCGCCGACCTGCCGCGCGCCCATGTCCCGGAACGTGACCCGTGGGGGCTACGCGCCGTGGCGGCGCTTTTGTTGGTCACCGCTTTTGCCTTTTCTTTCGGACCATCGGGCGGCAGGATAGGCGACGGCTTCAGTGCTCACGCCGCGCGCGACGCGGTGCCGCCGCGCATCGATGCCTGGGTGACGCCGCCTGCCTATACTGGCAAGCCACCGGTATTCCTTACTGCCCCGGTCTTCCTCGATGCCAATGCCAATCAGGCGGCCCCCATCTTCACCGTGCCGCAGGGCAGCGACATCTCGCTGCGCGTCACCGGCGGTTCGGGCGAAGAAACGCTGAGCTACGCCGACGCCGGCGGCAACGCCCGCGCCATCGACCCGACCGGACCGCAGGCCACCACCGCCAAGCCTGTGGCAAGCGCGGCCACGCCCAAGTTGCGCCAGTTCACCGGCAAGCTGACGGCCGACGGCACGCTGACGCTGAAATCGGGCGAAGACGACCTCGGTCGCTGGGCTTTCGCGGTGATCCCTGACAAGCCGCCGCAGATCCGCTTCGTCGGCCAGCCAAAACGCGCCGCCAACGGCGCCTTCGAACTCAATTACCAGATCGACGACGACTATGGCGCGGCTACCGCCAACGCGGTTATCGCGCTGGCCGACCCGCAGGCGCCCAACGCCCATCCGCTCTATGGCCCACCCGAAATGCCGCTGACACTGCCGCGCCGCGGCGGCAAGGCGAACGCCGCCAAGACCACCAAGGATCTGACCGAGCATGTCTGGGCCGGCGGCAACATCAAGCTGTCGCTCGTGGCCACCGACGATGCCGGACATACCGCAACCAGCGAAACCAAGACGCTGGTGATGCCGGAGCGGCCTTTCTCCAATCCGCTGGCAAGGGCCGTGATCGAGCAGCGCCGCATGCTGGCGCTCGACGCCAATGCCAAGAAGCGCGTGCTCGACCTGATGGACGCGATCACACTGCGGCCCGAGGACACGTTCGACAACATGGCGCACTACCTCGCCATCATGAGCGCCCGCAGCCGGCTGAAGATGGCCGACAACGACGACAAGCTGCGCAGCGAAGTGTCCTATCTCTGGGAAATCGCGCTCGGTATCGAGGAAGGCAACCTGTCGGCGGCTGAGAAGCGGCTGCGCCAGGCGCAGCAGGCGCTGCAGGACGCGATCAAGAACGGCGCCAGCGACGAAGAAATCGACAAGGCGATGAAGGAACTGCGCGAGGCGATGAACCAGTTCCTGCAGGAATTCGCAGCGCGCGCGCAGCAGAACCCGAATGCGCCGCAGATGCAGCAGAACGGCCAAGAGCTACGCCAGAGCGATATCGATCGCATGATGGACCAGATCGAGAATCTGGCGAAGTCCGGCGATCGCGACAAGGCGCAGGAACTGCTTTCGCAACTGCAGGACATGATGAACAATCTGCAGGCCGGACGCCAGCAGCAAGGCAATCAGCAAGACAGCGAGATGCGCCAGCAGATGGACAAGCTCGGCGAGATCATGCGGCGCCAGCAGGAGATGATGAACGACACCTTCCGCATGGACCAGATGCAGCGTGGCCAGCGCCAGCGCGGAGAGAACCGCGACGAACAGCTCGGCGAAAACGGCGGACAGGACCAGGACCAGCCCGGCCCGGGTGACGATCCGCTCGGCCAGCCGAAGCCGATGACGCCCCAAGAATTCGCCGAGGCGCTGAAGCAGTTGCAGGAAGGTCAGGGCAAACTGCAAAGTGACCTCGAACAGCTGAAGAAGGGGCTCGAAGGCATGGGCCTTGAGCCCAGCGAGGGGTTTGGCGAGGCCGGCAAATCGATGGGCAATGCCGAACAGGCGCTCGGCGAAGGCGAAGGCGACCAGGCCGTCGGTCACCAGGGCCGCGCGCTGGAAGCGCTGCGCAAGGGCGCCAAGGACATGATGAAGCAGTTGCAGGCCATGCAGGGCGACCAGGGCGGCAGTGAGCAAGGCGGCCGCCAACAGAATGCCGATCGTGATCCGCTCGGACGCCCCCGCGCCAGCGACGGTCCCGATTTCGGCGATTCGGTAAAGGTGCCGGACGAGATCGACGTGCAACGTGCCCGCCAGATTCTGGAAGCGATCCGGAAGCGGCTCGGCAATGCGCTCAGCCCCGACATCGAACGCAGCTATCTCGAGCGGCTGCTTGAGCTGAAATAACCCACCGCTATCCGTTTCAACGCGGCGTCTTAGGGCGAGGTCGGGTCCGTTCCCGACGTCGGCCAAACGCCTGGCTTGTTGATGAACGCCTCGCGGATCGCTTCTTCCATGCCGTCGATAGCTTCGCCGGAAACGGTCGGATTGCGGTGCAGGACGACATTCGAGGAGTCGATATCGCCGAAACCATCGGCAGCGCTAAGCTCGCGGCAGCCGGCCGGAATGTTGCTGCGCGAGATCGGCGCGATCGCCAGTCCGGAGGTAACAGCGAGCGTCAGGCCGCCATTGGTGTCGCTGGTATAGGCGACGCGGTAGCCGACGCCGCGCTGCTCCAGCGACTTGATGGCGAAGTCGCGGCACCAGCCGTCGCGATTGTAGAGAGCGATCGGCACCGGCCGCTCCTCATGCATGTGATGCAATGTCGACGTTACCCACACCGTCGGATCGCGCATCAGCACCTCGCCACCCGAAAGACCTTCCCACTCGAACACCACCGCGAGATCGAGGTCGCCTGCAGCGAGCGCCCGCATCTGCGAGCCGGAATGGGCATAGCGCACCGTGACCTCGACCTGCGGATGGCGCTTGGCGAAGGCACCAAGCGCGCGCGACAGGATCGAGTGGCCGTATTCCGCCGGGATGCCGATACGGACCGGTCCGCCGAGCGGCGGCGCCGCCATCGATGCCTCGGTCTCGTCGAGCAGTGAAACGATGCGCCTGGCGTTGGCAATGAGTTCGCCGCCGCGGCGCGTCAGCACCACGCCGCGCGAACCACGCGCGAACAGACTATCGCCGACCATGCCTTCGAGCTTCTTCATCTGCATCGAGACCGCCGACTGGGTGCGGCCGGCCTGCGCCGCCGCCTTGGTGAAATTGCCGGTCTCGGCCACGGCGACGAAGGTGCGCAGGAGATCGCTGTCGAGCGTAGGCTTCATGGTGCCGCCATAAGAAAATCTGATCGCAGGCATCATTCCAATTCGTTTGCAACATGTCAAACGTCGGATGATAGTCAGCTCACCCATTGGACATGCGGTTGCGAAATCAGCCGCGGACCAATCGAAAAGTCCTCACTCGTGCCCGCTGCCCGAAACGGTGGCGGGTTCTTTTTCTCCTGACAGCCGCCGGCATGTGGATGTGATACGGATTGGCGAGGATTTCAGTCTGGAAAGACCATGCAGAACCGCATCCTTCTCGGTATTTTCTGCCTCTGCGTCGGCGTCGCAGTGTTTTCGCTGCAGGACGCACTGATCAAGGATATTTCCGGGGCCTATCCAGTCACCGAAGCGATCGCCATCCGCGCCATCGTCGCCATGCCGATCCTTCTTGCCGTCGTTCACCTGGACACCGGTGTTGGCGCCATCTTCGCCGAAAGCATCGGCTTCCTGACGGTCCGGGCGCTGATCATGTTCGGGGCTTATGGCACCTATTATCTGGCGCTGCCGGCACTGCCGCTGGCCGACGCGGTGGCGCTGTTCTTCACCACGCCGCTGTTTATCCTGCTGCTGGCCGGTCCCTATCTCGGCGAGCGCGTCTCATGGAAAAGCCTGGTGTCGGTGGCGGCCGGCATGATCGGCGTCGTCATCATGCTGCGTCCCGGCGCCAGCGTGTTCGAATGGGCGGGGCTGCTGTCGCTGTTTTCGGCAGCGCTTTATGCCTTGTCGCAATTGATGGCACGCAAGGTCAGCGTCACGGTGACCGCGCCGGTGATGACCTTCTATCAGAACGGCGTCTATCTCGCCGGCGCGCTTCTGATCGCCGGGCTTTTCATGGCGCTCGGCATCGAACACGCCGCCCATCCAAGCCTCGAGTTCCTGGTCAGGCCCTGGACCTGGCCAACGACGATCGATTTCCTGAAAATGGCCGCCTGCGGCGTCATCGCCTCGGCCGGCATGCTGCTCCTGTCCCAGGCCTACCGCCTGGCGCCGGCCAACAGCGTCGCCACCTTCGAATACACCGGCATCATCTGGTCGCCGCTGTGGGGGTTGCTGTTCTTCGCCGAAGTGCCGCAGTCGACAACCGTGATCGGTGCGGCCCTCATCGTCGGCGCTGGTCTGTTCGCGCTGAATGCCGGCCGGCGCAAGGAGAGGGGCGCGGCGTTTGCCGCGAGCGATCCTGCCTGACCGCAGTCAGGCGAAGCAGGCAAGCGCCCGTTCGACACGGGCGCGGATTTCGGCCAGCGTGAACGGCTTCTGCACGACGTCGAGAATGACGCCGTTCAACTCCTCGGCACGCTCGCGCTGGTCGGCATAGCCGGTCATCAGCATGATCTTCATCGCCGGAAATTGGGCTGCGGCCGCCTTGGCCATTTCGATGCCGTCCATCTCCGGCATACGGATGTCGGAGACGACAAGATCGTAGCCGCCAAGTGCTACGCGGATCAGGGCGAGCCCTTGCGCGCCGTCGGCGGCGATGTCGACGCTATGCCCCGCGCGTTCGAACGCGCGGGCGGCCAGGGTGCGGACGGACTCATCGTCCTCGACGATTAGAAGCTTTGCCATGGCGCGATACTTGGCGAGGAAAAGTTGACTTTTCCTGAACCGCCAACGGCATCACAGACGAAATCTAGGCATCACCTTTGACGATGCCGACGAACGGCAATTCGCGAAAGGCGTGGGCGACATCCATGCCATAGCCGACGACGAAATAATCGGGGCAGTCGAAGCCGACATAGTCGGCGTTGAGCGCGGTCTGGCGGCGCATGCGCTTGTCGAGCAGCACTGCAATGGCACAACTCTTGGCGCCGCGCGACAGCATCAGCTCGCGGGTGAAAGACAACGTCTTACCCGATTCAAGGATGTCGTCGATCAACAGCACGTCGCGGCCGGCGACCTCATTGTCGATGTCGCGCAGCACTCTCACTTCGCCGCTGGTGGTGCCGGCGCCGTAGCTGGAAATGAAGATGAACTCGACCTCGGGCGACAGGCCGACATCGTGCATGGCACGAATGAGGTCGGCCGCGAAGATGAAGGATCCCTTCAGCACCGAAATCACCAGCAGGTCATGGTAATCGTGCCCGGCGATCTCCTTGGCGAGCTCCAGATTCCGCCGCGCGATGGCGGACGCCGAAAACAGGACTTCGATGTCCTTGCCGCGTACGACTGGCATTTTCCGCCTTCCCAGAATGGTCGCCTAGTTGGCGAAGGTGACCGACACGGTCCTTACCCCGTTTCTAGGCAGGTCGAGCCGGCTGGCAAAGCCAAATCTTTCGCCCGGCGCCAATGAACGGTTGGATGTCCCCAACGTATAGCGGGTGATGTGGCTGTCATTTCCGGTGACCCGGATTTCCAGCGGTGGCAACTGCGCGGCCTTCGCCCCGTCATTGGCGGCTTCGCCATCGACAAACAGGACCGGACTGGGACCGGACGCATCGACGCGGGAGGTGACGCCTGAAATGCTGAGTGCAGCGCCAGCCTGTTGCTCGGCTGCCCAGAACGGCTGTTGGCGCACCAGCGCGTGGCCACCCGAGACCCAGAAGGCGGCAAGTGCTGCGCCGACACCGGCGATCCAGAAGATCGGTCCGCCGCGCGCGGCCGGAGGCCGGCCCAATGCGGCTTCCGGCTTGCGCAGCATATCCATGCCTTCGAGCGTCGGCGCGGCAATGTCGCGTGGAAGCGGCGGCACGGCTTCCGCCTTCAGAGCAAAGCGCGGCAGCACTTCATAATCGGCATCGATGACGTCGGTTGGCGGACCCCGCAATTCCGATGCGGCGGCTGGTCCGGTCATGATTTCGCCGGAAACCGGGCGCGCGGTTCGATCCTCAGCCATCACGGCCCCAGTATTGCAGCACTTGTTCGCTCTTCGTTTCTTTTGCGTAAAGGGAAATGGTTAACGCTTCCCCACCGGAAACCCTGTGCCAAACCGAAAAGGCTCGAAAATTAACCAAGGGTTAACCATGCCGGCCGATGGTCATTTCCAGGAAAAGGCTGGCTCGTTGCCGCCAAGAGTTTCAGGTCGTCGAACGTGATCCGCTTCGAAAATGTCGGCCTCCGCTATGGCATGGGTCCGGAAATCCTCCGCGACATCTCCCTGCACATTCCGGAGCGCTCCTTCCAGTTCCTGAGCGGGCCTTCGGGCGCCGGCAAGACGACGTTGCTGCGCCTGTTGTTCATGTCGCTGAAGCCGACGCGCGGCCTAATCACCATCTTCGGCAAGGACCGCTCGCGCATTTCGCGAAACGAACTGCCGCATCTGAGGCGCCGCATCGGCGTCGTGTTCCAGGATTTTCGCCTGCTCGACCACATGACCACCTATGAGAATGTGGCGCTGCCGCTGCGCGTGCGCGGGCGCGAGGAAGCGAGCTACCGCACCGACGTCACCGAGCTGCTGAAATGGGTCGGCCTCGGCGAGCGCATGCATGTGCTGCCACCGGTGCTGTCCGGTGGTGAAAAACAACGCGCCGCGATCGCCCGGGCGCTCATCGAACAGCCCGAGATCCTGCTTGCCGACGAGCCGACCGGCAATGTCGATCCGCCACTGGCGCGCAGGCTTTTGCGGCTATTCATCGAGCTCAACCGGCTGGGCACCGCGGTGGTGATCGCAACCCACGATCTCGGCCTGATGGAGCAGGTCGACGCGCGGCGCATGATCCTGGCCGGCGGAAGGCTCGATATCTATGACTGACCTTTCCGCCGACCATCCCCGCGATCAGCCCATCGAGGAGGCCGAGGCGAAGCCGCGCGCCCAGCGCAAGATGGCGCCGATCGTCCCGGCGCAGAACATCGCCGGCCGGGCATTGGTGCTGGTCATCGCCATCATGACCTTCCTGTCGTGCCTGACCTTCGGCGCGGTCACGCTGGTGCGCGACACCGCCTCGGTCTGGGAGAACCAGATTTCGCGAGAGGCGACGATCCAGATCAAACCCGTCGACGGCCTCGACATGGAAGCTGCACTTGCTCAGGCGTCGCAACTCGCCAGCGAGTTCCCCGGCGTTAAGGCTACCCGGATCATCGACCGCGACGCAACGGCACGTCTGCTGGAGCCGTGGCTGGGCTCGGGCCTGAACATCGATGAACTGCCGGTGCCGCGTTTGATCATCGTCACCATCGACGAGAGCAGCCCGCCCGATTTCGCCGCCATGCGCGCGGCGATCACGCCCAAGCTGCCGAGTGCATCACTTGACGATCATCGCACCTGGGTCGACCGGCTGGTCGCCATGGCCCGCACGACGGTGACCATCGGCATCGCCGTACTGGCGCTGATGCTGTCGGCGACCGTGCTGACCGTGGTGTTCGCGACGCGCGGCGCCATGGCCGGCAACGGCCACATCATCGAGGTGCTGCATTTCGTCGGCGCCGAGGCGCGCTTCATCGCGCGGGAATTTCGCCGGCATTTCCTCGTCACCGGCATGAAGGGCGCGGCCGCTGGCGGCGCCGCAGCGATACTCGTCTTCGTCGTCTTTTCCTGGTGGTCGTCGCGCAACATGGCAACGCCTCAGGCCGATCAGGCGACCGCCTTGTTCGGCAATTTCGCCATCGGATCGGCAGGCTATCTCGGCGTCGGCCTGATGGTGCTGGTGATCGGCGCACTGACGGCGGCGACGTCGCACGCCACTGTCGTCGCCTATCTCAGCGACATCGATGTTCGCCAACCGGATGGAGGCTAATGCATGTCGCCCAACAGTGCACAGCGGTCTTGGGACAACGACATGCAGCCCAGGAGCTATCACGGATGAAAACTGCCGTAACGCAATGTGAGCTTCCAAAGGCCACATTTCAGGATTAACCATAGGATGATGGACGCGCGGAATTCAACCGGAACGGCTGGACAGATGCCAGTGGTGGTTGCCCGTTCGCGTGAGCGCGGCCGAATGATGGCTGCGCTGCGCATTTCCGCTCTCTTCCTGCTTCTGCTTGTGGCGCTGTTTGCCGGTGGCTTCGGCTGGTTTGCCAACACGGTCAGCCATCTGACGACCCCGGCCAATCCCGCAAAGGCCGACGCCATCATCGTGCTCACCGGTGGTCAGTCGCGCCTTGATGCAGCAATCGATCTGCTGGCCTCCGGCAAGGGCGAGCGGCTGCTGATCAGCGGCGTTCATCCTTCGGCCAGCCGCCGCCAGCTTCAGGCCGCGACCGGCGGCAACAAGGCGCTGTTTTCCTGCTGTGTCGACATCGACCGCGCCGCGCTCGACACGATCGGCAATGCCGAGGAAAGCGCCAAATGGGTGGAGAGCCACGCCTACGGCACCGTCATCCTCGTCACCAACAACTACCACATGCCGCGCAGCCTGCTGGAGATGGGCCGGCTGCTGCACGGCGCCAGGCTCGAACCCTATCCGGTGGTCAACACCAATCTCGGCAATGGCGGCTGGCTGACCAAGCCCGAGGCGCTGCGCGTGCTGCTGACCGAGTACAGCAAATATCTGCTGGCGCTGGCGCGCGGCATCGTGCCGGTTCGCCAAACCGGCGGCAGCATCGCGCTGGCCGAGGTTTCAACAGTCAAGCGCTGACTGTATCGGCGCAGATCATCCGCCAACGCCCGATGCTCCACCCAGGCGCGCGACCTCCTGTTCGAGGCGCTCTATCCGCCTGTCACGTTCGGCAAGCGCTGCGGCCACGTCGGCCGCTTCGAAGCGCTGCGGAATATGCTGCGAGCAGTTGGAATCCCAGGCCGAGACCGTGAATAGGATGACCTGCTCGGGACGTGCCTTGTAGTCCTGCGGCATCAGCTTTGCCGTCAGTTCGGCGTCGTCTTCGACGACGCGTGCCGAGCCCCAGATCTTGATGCGCTGCCGATGGGCGTAGTCGATCAGGAACAGGAAAGCCTGCGGGTTGTCGTCCAGATTGCCCTGGGTGATGAACTGCCTGTTGCCGGCAAAGTCCGTGAAGCCGATCGTCTGCTCGTCAAGTACCTTGAGGAAGCCGGCAGGCCCGCCGCGGTGCTGGATGTAGGGCTGGCCGTCGCCGTTGGCCGTCGACAGGAAGACGCTGGTCTGCGCCTCGATGAAGGCGGCGAGGTCGGGCGTGATCTCAGCCTGCCAGCCACCACGTTCCTCGACGCGGGCATAGGCCTGCCGGGAGCCCTTGCGGGTCTGGATCGCCTTGACGGTTGGCGTGAAGGCGACGTCGCTGGTGAAGGCATGAGCGTTCATGGAAACTCCTCCAAGGCAAACTGCCGGTGTTACCCGTCAGAGATAGAGCCTTCCATCTTTTCAATGTAGGTGACATACCTGCCACTTGTCCTTCCACTTTCCGGAAGAATGATGGATCGTCTCGAAGCCATGTCGCTTTTCGTTGCCGCCGTGGAGGCCGGCAGCCTTTCCGCTGCCGGGCGTCGTTTCGGTGTCCCGCTGGCGACAGTCAGCCGCAAGGTCTCCGACCTGGAGCGGCAACTGAAAACACGCCTCTTGAACCGCTCGACGCGGCAGCTGACGCTGACCGATGCCGGTCACGCCTATCTCGTCGCCTGCCGTCGCATTCTGGGTGAGGTCGGCGAGGCCGAGCGCGCCGCCGCCGGCGAATACAGCGCGCCTACGGGCGAACTGATCATCACCGCGCCGATCGTCTTTGGCCGCCTGCATGTGCTGCCGGTCGTCACCGAATTCCTTGCGGCCTACCCCGATGTGGACATCCAGCTGACGCTCGCGGACCGGATAACCCAGCTGATCGAGGAACACATCGATCTCGCCATCCGCATCGGCGAGCTTCCCGATAGCACCATGGTCGCAACCCGCGTCGGCTCGATCCGTCGCGTCGTTTGCGCGAGCCCGGCCTATCTGACCGAACACGGCACGCCGAAGACCCCAAAAGACCTTGCAGCGCACAGCTGCATCAGCTTCGAGGGGCCTGCCGCGCTCGCCACATGGACCTTTGGCACGGACAAGGCCGAACTCACTGTTCCGATCCGCTCGCGGCTTCGCGTCAACACCGCCGAAGCTGCGATCGATGCCGCGATTGCCGGCGTTGGCATGACGCGGGTGCTTTCCTACCAGATATCAGCTGCGGTCCGGTCGGGCGCGCTCTATCCCGTGCTGGAAGCGTTCGAGCCTGCGCCGTGGCCCGTCAGCCTTGTGCATGCCGGCCAGGGCCTGCTGCCGGTGAAGCTGCGTGCGTTCCTCGATTTCGCCGCCCCGCGCGTGAAGGAGCGGCTGGCGCAGGCGACATGGCGGAGCTGATGAACGCAATAGCGGTTCATCGCAGGCCCGGAGCGATCTCCGGCCACTGCGCCGTTTCCTTTTTCCCCGCGCTTGGTGTAACCAACGCACACCTCCTCACCGGGCCCTCCCGCATGCTCCTTATCCGCTCGCTGGCGTTCAACCTCGTCTTCTATGTCAATCTGATCGTCCAGATGGTTGTCTGGACGCCCTACTACTTCCTGTCGCCGCGTCACCGTGCCTGGTTCGTGCCGAAATTCTGGTCGCGCACCAGCCTTTGGCTCTATGAGAAGATCGCCGGGACCAGAAGCGAGATCACCGGCCAGGAAAACCTGCCCGAGGGTTCCTTCATCCTGGCGCCGAAGCATCAGTCCTTCTGGGACGCGATCGCCTTCTTCCCTTTCCTCAACGATCCGCTCTACATCCTGAAGCGCGAGCTGACCTGGATCCCGTTCTTCGGCTGGTACATCCTGAAAATGCGGATGATCCCGGTCCATCGAGGCAGCCGTTCCAAGGCGCTGAAGGCTGTGGTCGCGGCAACCAGGCAGGAGATGGCACGCAATCCGCGCCAGCTCATCATCTACCCGGAAGGCACAAGGCGTCCGCCGGGCGACGAGCCAGCCTACAAATACGGCATCGTCGAGCTCTATACACAGCTTGGCGTTCCTGTGGTGCCGGTCGCCCATGTCGCCGGCCTCTATTGGCCGCGCCGGAAGTTCCTGCGCTTTCCCGGCACGATCAAGGCGCGCTTCCTGCCGCCGATCCCCCCTGGATTGGACAAGGAAGAATTCATGGAGCGGCTGATCGGCGATACGGAAGCCGCCTGCGACCAGCTCCTCATCGAAGCGTCACAGGCGCCGAACCCGCCGGCTATGCCGCCGACGGCAGTGAAGCGGTTGAGCGAGCTGGCCGCGGCCGCAAAAGCCTGACATCAGACCCCGACTACGCGCTCGCTCTGTCGAGTTCGGCCACATCTTCCGAGCTGAGGTTCAGCGCAGCGGCGCGCACGAGGCTGTCGACCTGCTCCAGCGTCGTAGCGCTGGCGATCGGCGCGGTGATGGCGGGTCGTGCCATCACCCAGGCGAGCGCCACTTCCGCCTGCTTGGCGGAGTGACGCGCCGACACTGCGTCGAGCGCGGCAAGGATGCGCATACCGCGCGCATTGAGATAGCCCTTAACGCCGCCGCCACGCGCGCTTTTGCCGAGATCGGCTTCGCTGCGGTACTTGCCGCTCAAGAACCCCTTGGCGAGGCTGAAATAGGTGATGA
Organism: Mesorhizobium sp. AR10; assembly: GCF_024746795.1. Classification (NCBI taxonomy): domain Bacteria; kingdom Pseudomonadati; phylum Pseudomonadota; class Alphaproteobacteria; order Hyphomicrobiales; family Phyllobacteriaceae; genus Mesorhizobium; species Mesorhizobium sp. AR10. The sequence continues at coordinate 1,810,812 of NZ_CP080524.1, read as the reverse complement.
CGCCGAGACCTTCGTCTGCACACAAATCATGCAGCTGCCCATCGAGCGACGAGCGATCGTACAAATTGTATTCCGGCTGCAGCACTTCGTAGCGCGGCAGGCCGCGCAGGCTTGCGACATCCAGCGCGGCGCGCAACTGGCCGGCGTCGAGATTGGAAGCGCCGACGTGGCGGATCTTGCCTTTGGCGAGCAGCGTCTGGTAGGCGCCGAGCGTTTCCTCGTACGGGGTGGTCGGGTCCGGCCAGTGCGACAGATAGAGATCGACGACATCGGTCTGCAGCCGCTTCAACGAGGCATCGATAGCCTTTTCGATATAGGCGGCGGAGAGGTCCTTCTTGCCTTGCCCCATATCCGAACCGACCTTGGTGATGACGACAACCTTGTCACGATTGCCGCGGCTTTTCATCCATTTGCCGATGATGGTCTCGGACTCACCGCCAGTGTGGCCGGCGATCCAGCGCGAATAGGCATCGGCGGTGTCGATGGCGTTGAGGCCGCCGCCGAAAAACCGGTCGAGCAGGTCGAAGGAGGTTTTTTCGTCGGCGGTCCAGCCAAAGACGTTGCCGCCCAGAACCAGCGGCGCGATGGAAAGGTCGGTGTGACCGAGACGGCGTTTCTGCAAGATTGATCTCCGTAGTGCTCTGGGGGATGGATCGGGTGAAAGCCCCTGGCGGACGTCAGGTCCGGAGCCTAACCTAGGTCTGGCCCCGGCGACGTCAAAGGCCTGGTCGCGTTTTCCAACCAGCCAGGGCTTCACAAAGGCGCGACTTGCCGCGCCACCTCTTCCAACCAATGGTCGCGGATGCCCAGCGCCTCGAGATGCTCCAGCGTGTTGAGCACATAGTCTTCGTTCTTTCCGGACTGGCCAACGGCGCCGCGAACGATATCAGCCGCATCGGCCTCATCGAGCCCACCCGCATACTGTTCATGGTGACGGTCGACGATGTAGGTGACTGCCTCGACAGGCTCGCCCCCATTCGTCCCGGCCTTGTCGAGGCGGACGGAGAGTACGCGCTCAAGATAGACATTGGTGACCAGTTCACGCTCGCGCAGATAGGCAATGACCTCGCCGCGCAAATCGCCGGGCACGCGAAAGGCCAGCCCGATGCAGGAGCACCATGGTCGAGGCCGAGCACCAGCCCTGGCCGCTCGCGCGTTCCGCGATGCACGAAGGAATAGACGCAGAGCGACCGGCGGTAGCCGTACAGGCGCGCGCGCCGCGTCTCGACATGCGCGAATCCCGGTCGCCAGATCAGTGACCCGTAGCCAAAAACCCAAAAATCGCCCATATCGCCGAGCCTGATGCACTAGAGTGACGACACCGCACCGGAATCGGTGTTGTTCTGCCTACCTTTTTGCTGGGCGTAAAACGACAGCCCGCTCACCACATTCGCGTTAACGAGAGCCGCAGCATGACGTCAAGTGACGAGCGCCCGCCGAATTTCCGCCGCCGCCTGTTCTGGCTTGCCGCTTTCATCGTCGTGCTGTTCGGCATCTACAGTGGCGGCTGGTTCTATCTGGCGGACAGGGTCAAAAGCGAAGCCGACAGCGCGGTGGCAGCGCTCAACGGCAACGGCATCGAGGCCGGGTGCGCCAATCTCACGGTCAGCGGCTACCCGCTCAGCTTTGCCGTTTCCTGCGACAACATGGCTTACGAGGATGACGCCAGGAACATTGCCGCCTCGACCGGCAGCTTCAATGCCGTCGCACAGATCACGCAGCCCTTGTCGCCTGTCGCCGACCTGCGGGGACCGCTCAGAACCTCGGTCCCCGGCATGGTGCCGTTGTGGATCAACTGGGACAATCTGCAGGCCAGCGTGAACCTGTCCTGGCCCTTGCCCCGGCGCATTTCACTGCAGGCCGAAGGCCTTTCCGGCCAGACCGATCCGGCCGACGACACCGACCCCGTAGAGCTGTTCAGTGCCGGAACGGCGGCGGGGCAACTGCGTCCTAACGGCGGGGACGTCGACTATACCGGCAGCTTTGCCGATCTCGAAATCGACCCCGAAGCGATCGGCGGACGCGTGCTGCCGCCGCTCGACGGCAGCGGCGACGCGACGCTCAAGAACGGCGTGGCGCTGATCAAGACGCAGACCAAGAGTCTGCGTGGCCAGGCGGTCGATATCCGCAAGCTCGATCTGTCGTCGGGAACCGCGCGCATCACCGTTTCCGGCCCGGTGTCGGTCGATGCCGAAGGCCTTGTCAACGCCGAGCTGACGATCAAGCTGAAGGATCCGAAAGCCGTGGCCGCAATCCTTGCCACCGCCATTCCTGAGCAGAAAGGCCCGATCGAACAGGGCTTTGCCGGCCTGGCACTGCTCGGCAACGAACCGTCAATGCCGCTCAGGATCGTCAAGGGCAAGGCCTCGCTCGGCTTCATCCCGCTGGGCAAGATCAAGCCGGTCGAATAGCACAGTCTCATGAACAGACCCGTGAACCTCCTCAGCGTTGGCGCCCTGACGCTCGACACGATCCTTCGCGTCGATACACTGCCCGCGCATCAGGGCAAGTTCATCGCCTCGGACGGCGTCCAGATCGCCGCAGGCATGGCATCGAGCGCTGCCTGTGCGGCACGCCGGCTCGGTGCAGAGGTATCGCTGTGGGCGAGCGCGGGCGATGATGCCGTCGGCGACCAACTGATCGCCGGGATCGAGGCTGAAGGCGTCGATTGCGGATTTGTCCGGCGCGTCGTCGGTGCCCGATCGGCGCTGTCCTCCATCCTGGTCGATGCCCATGGCGAGCGCATCATCGTGCCTTTCTATGACAAGCGCGCCCAGGCCGATCCCGAGAAGCTGCCTGCCACCGACCTCTCCGCATTCGACGCCGTGCTGGTCGATGTGCGCTGGCCGGGCGCTGCCTCCCTGGCTCTGACTGCGGCGCGAGCCACCAGCCGTCCAGCCATACTCGACGCCGACACCGCACCGCTCGACGTGCTGGAACGCCTGTTTCCGCTGGCGTCGCACATTGTCGCATCGGAGCCGGCGGCGCGCATCCTCTGCGGCAAGGAGCTTAGCCCGGAACAGGCCTGTGAAGCCCTGGCGCGACGCACCGATGCCCTCGTCGCGGTAACGGGCGGCGCGGCGGGAAGCTGGTGGTTCGACCGCTCCGCCGGATCCGTGCGCCATGTCGCCGCGCCAAGGATCAAGGCGGTGGACACGCTGGCTGCCGGCGACGTGTTCCACGGCGCCTTTGCCGTCGGATTGGCGGAAGCCATGCCGGTCGAACACGCGTTGCGCTTTGCCAGCGCCGCCGCGGCGCTCAAATGCCTGCGCTTTGGCGGCAGGCTGGGCGCGCCCGACAGGACCGAGACGCTGGCGATGATGGCGGCTCACTGGCCTGCCTGAAAAACTCAGCCCTTTGCCGGGTGCTCGACGGCCTGGCGTCCGAAATCGGGAACGTCGATGTCCTGGCCGGCCTCGATGATCGAGCGGCGCACGGCGCGGGTGCGGGTGAACAGGTCGAACAGCTTTTCGCCGTCGCCCCAGCGGATCGCCCGCTGCAGCGAGGCGAGGTCTTCCGAAAACCGCGCCAGCATTTCGAGGATGGCATCCTTGTTGTGCAGGCAGACGTCCCGCCACATGGTCGGATCGGAGGCGGCGAGACGGGTGAAGTCGCGAAAACCCGAGGCTGAATATTTGATGACTTCGGACTTGGTCACCGACTGCAGATCGTCGGCGGTGCCGACGATGTTGTAGGCGATGATGTGCGGCAGATGCGAGACGATGGCCAGCGTCATGTCGTGATGCTGGGGGTCCATCGTGTCGATGTTGGAGCCGCAGCGCCGCCAGAATTCCGAGAGCTTTTCCAACGCGTCTGGATCAGTGTCGGGCAACGGCGTGAAGATGCACCAGCGGTTCTCGAACAGATCGGCGAAACCGGCATCCGGTCCCGATTTTTCGGTACCGGCCAGCGGATGGCCGGGAATGAAGTGCACGCCATCGGGCACATGCGGCTGCATTTGCGCGATGACCGATGCCTTGGTCGAGCCGACATCGGTGAGGATGGCGCCTGGCTTCAGCGCCGGGGCGATTTCGGCGGCGACCGCGCCCGAAGAGCCGACCGGCACCGAAACGATGACCAAATCGGCATCGCGGACCGCCTCTTTCGCATCCGTGGTGTAGGAATCGCCAAGGCCAAGTTCGCGCGCTCGCGCCAGCGTCGCAGCGCTTCGGGTCGAGATGGCGATGTGACGGGCCAGCCCCTCGCGGCGGATGATTCGGGCCAGCGACGAGCCGATCAGGCCGATACCGACCAGCGCGATCTTTTCGAACATCGGTGATGTCATTGCTTCAGCTTTTCAGAAATGTCGTGAGAGCGGCGACAACGCCGCGATTGGCCTCTTCGGTGCCGATGCTCATGCGCAGCGCATTCGGAAAACCGTAGCCGGAAACGCGCCGCAAAATATAACCGCGCTGGCTCAGATATTCGTCTGCCGCAGCCGCCGAATGCTTCTGGTCGTCGGCGAAGTGGATGAGGATGAAATTGCCGACGCTCGGCGTCACCCGCAGTCCAAGCCTGGTCAATTCCTCGCTCAGCCAGGCCAACCAGGTCTCGTTATGGGCGACGCTGCGCTCGACATGGGCGCGGTCGCGGATCGCGGCTATGCCGGCCTCGATCGCCGTCGCGTTGACGTTGAAGGGACCGCGCACGCGGTTGATCGCGTCGACGATATGCGTCGGCGCATACATCCAGCCGATCCGCGCGCCGCCAAGACCGATCTTGGAGAAGGTGCGAGTCATGACCGCATTCTCGGCGCCGCCCACCAGTTCGATGCCGGCTTCATAGTCGTTGCGGCGGACATATTCGGCATAGGCGGCATCCAGCACCAGAAGCACGTTCCGGGGCAGGCCGGCATGCAGGCGGCGCACCTCCTGGAACGGCACATAGGTGCCGGTCGGGTTGTTGGGGTTGGCGAGGAAAACAATCTTGGTGCGCGGCGTCACCGCGGCAAGGATCGCATCGATGTCGGCGCGCTCGTCGGTCTCCTTGACCGATACCGGGACGGCACCAGCCGACTGGATGTAGATCTTGTAGACCATGAAGGCGTGTTCGGTGAAAATTGCTTCATCGCCGGGCGCGAGATAGGTCTGCGCCAGCAGGCCGAGAATCTCGTCCGAACCGTTGGAACAGATGATGTTCGCCGGGTTGAGGCCGTGCACCTCGGCGATCGCCTCGCGCAGCCGCCTGGCGGTGCCGTCGGGATAGATGTCGAGCTTTCCAGCAATCTCCCGCGCCGCCTCTATCGCCTTCGGCGAGGGACCGAGCGGGTTCTCGTTCGACGACAGCTTGTAGACCTTGGCGACACCGGCGGGTGCGGCGCTCTTGCCCGGCACATAGGCTTCGATGTCCATGATGCCCGCGCGGGGCGTTGGCCGTGCCTGATCCGGTCTCTGGTTCATGTCGCAAAATCCGTCGAGAATGCTTCCGCTGGCGAGAATGCTTCCGCCGAGAAGCCGCTGCGGAAATACAAGCCGTGGCCCGGAATGTCGAGAGGTGGCAGTGGTGCGGGCGGCTGACCGTTGACGCCCGCACGCGTCCGCCCTAGAAGAGATACCAACTTCCGTGGTGATTTGGCCGGTCGGCTTGCAGCCACGTTAAACAACTTGCTAAAGGGCCGTTTGCATCCTGTAACCGGCTTTGCGAAGGCACTGCCGGTTTTTTGTTGTCCGCGACCGGCCGGACGACGACCGCATCGATGCGGAATGTAAGAGAGACGTAATGGCCGCTCTGCGCGCTGGAAAGACCAACAACGAGGCCGACGCACCGTCGAGCCCAGTGTTGCGTTTCGGCGCCGACAAGCCGCTCAAGCTCGACGCGGGCACACTGCTGTCGCCGTTCCAGATCGCCTACCAAACCTACGGCACGCTCAACGACGCCCGCTCCAACGCCATCCTCGTCTGCCATGCGCTAACCGGCGACCAGCACGTCGCCAGCACCAATCCGGTGACCGGCAAGCCGGGCTGGTGGGAAGTGCTGATCGGCCCCGGCAAGATCATCGACACCAACCGCTTCTTCGTCATCTGCTCCAACGTCATCGGCGGCTGCCTTGGCTCCACCGGCCCGGCTTCGACCAATCCCGCCACCGGCAAGCCCTATGGGCTCGACCTGCCGATCATCACCATCCGCGACATGGTCCGGGCGCAATTGATGCTGGTCGACCATTTCGGCATTGAGAAGCTGTTCTCGGTGCTTGGCGGCTCGATGGGCGGCATGCAGGTGCTGGAATGGGCGTCGAGCTATCCGGAGCGCGTCTTCTCGGCGCTGCCGATCGCCACCGGCGCGCGTCATTCCTCGCAGAACATCGCCTTCCACGAGGTCGGCCGGCAAGCTGTCATGGCCGATCCGGACTGGCATGGCGGCAAATATTTCGAGCATGGCAAGCGCCCGGAAAAGGGGCTGGCGGTGGCGCGCATGGCCGCCCACATCACCTATCTGTCGGAAGCCGCCCTGCACCGGAAGTTCGGCCGCAACCTGCAGGACCGCGAAGCGCTCACCTTCGGTTTCGACGCCGACTTCCAGATCGAAAGCTATCTGCGTCATCAGGGCATGACCTTCGTCGATCGCTTCGACGCCAACTCCTATCTCTACATGACCCGTTCCATGGACTATTTCGACCTCGCCGCCGACCACGGTGGGCGGCTGGCCGACGCCTTCGCCGGCACCAGAACCCGCTTCTGCCTGGTCTCCTTCACCAGCGATTGGCTGTTCCCGACCGAGGAGAGCCGTTCGATCGTCCATGCGCTGAACGCCGCCGGCGCATCCGTATCCTTCGTCGAGATCGACACCGACCGCGGCCATGACGCCTTCCTGCTCGACGAGCCGGAACTGTTCGCCGCCATCAACGGCTTCATCGGCTCAGCCGCGCGGGCGAGAGGGCTCGCCTTATGAGCGTGAACCGCGCCCAGCGCGTCGACCTCGAAGTCGTCGCCGATCTCATCCCGCCGCAATCGCGAGTGCTGGACGTCGGCTCCGGCGACGGCTTGCTGCTTGAATTGCTGCAGGACACCAAGCAGGTCGACGGCCGCGGGCTGGAGCTGTCGCAGCGCGGCGTCAACGAATGCGTGGCGCGCGGCCTCAGCGTCATCCAGGGCGACGCCGACAAGGACCTCGAATTCTATCCCGACAAGGGCTTTGATTTCGTCGTCCTGTCGCAGACCTTGCAGGCGACCCGCAACCCGAAGCTGGTGCTCGACGAACTGCTCAGGATCGGCAACCGCGCCATCGTCTCCTTCCCCAATTTCGGCCACTGGCGGGTGCGCCTGTCGCTGTTCCTCAACGGGCGGATGCCGGTGACCAAGGACCTGCCCTACTCCTGGTACGACACGCCCAACATCCATTTCTGCACCATCCGCGACTTCGTCAATCTGTGCGACGAGCTCGGCGCGACGGTCGAGAGGGCAACCGCGCTCGACGGCAACGGCCAGAAGATCGGCCTGTCGATGCCGTGGTGGTTCTGGAATTTCTTCGGCCAGCAAGCGGTGTTTCTGCTGAAGCGATAGCGGAAGCCTGCCGGCCCACGTGCCTATTCCAGAACATCCGTGGCTTTGTGCGGATGCCGGACGCCATCAGCGAAAACCACATCGGAGCGCGAGTTGTCGGTGCGCAACGCCAGGATCTCCTGATAGGCCCGCGAATGATACCATCCGCGTGCATGCTCCCTGTCGGGAAACTCGATGACAATCAGATGCCCTGGCCAGTCGTTTTCGATCACCTCCACATCGCCGCCATGGACCAGAAACCGGCCGCCGAAAGGTTCGAGCGTGGCATCGATCTTCTGCAGATATTCGACGATCTGCGGACCCATTGTGGCTTGGCGCATATGGGCAACGGCGTATGCGGTCATGGCTGAACTCCCTGTTGGATCGAAGCCGAAACAACCGGCTTCATGAGGGCAATCTGCCTGGACCTTGAACGCCGGTCGATTACGTCGGGAGTAATAGGTATGTTTACATTTTTGCCGGCGATGAAGATATCTTCCGCAAACCGTTTGGGGATTCCCAGCCGGTAGGCGGTGTGGCAATTGAGGCGCTGGTTATGGAATTCGCCGGGCCGGACAGGTTCCGCTCAACACTTTGTGATGACACGACGGCTGCTTTTTTGTAGCGTCGATTCGAACGCAATTCCGGGGCGGGCCATGGAAGGCGAGCATCAAATCTATCCGATCCCTGCAGAATCCGGGGCATAGCGAAAGCCATATGCCCCGAAAGACGGACCAAGCTCCTCTCATCACGGTGATCACGCCGACCCACAATCGACGTGATCAGGTCGTGCGCGCCGTGGAGAGCGTGCTGGCGCAGAACCTCACCCGCTTCGAGCATATCGTCGTCGATGACGGCTCGACCGATGCGACGGCGGCGGCGCTGGCCCGCATTCACGATCCGCGCCTCATCTATGTCGGCGCGAAATGGCGGGGTGCCAATGCGGCCCGCAATGCCGGCATCGAGCGAGCCCGGGCTCCCATCGTGACCTTCCTCGATTCCGACGACGTCTACTTGCCAGACCGGCTGCAGCGAACGCTAGCGCGCTTCGACGAAAATCCGTCGCTCGAAGTCCTGATCAGTTCGTTCGTGTCCGTTAAGGGTGGTCGCAGCACCAAATGCGTCAACCGCGAGGCCTTCCTGACCGGAAACTCGCTGGAAAGAGCTTTGGTCGCACAGGCCATCTTCATCGCCGGCTCCGCGATTACCGCGCGGCGCGAGTCCCTGCTGGCGATTGGCGGCTACGACAGCGACATCGCGCGCATGCAGGATCGCGAATTGCTGCTGCGCTTTGCCCGGCGCAGTGGGGCGCAGCTGTCCGAGGACATCGACTGGAAAAAATACAATTCGGAGAATTCCATTTCCGGCCAGCGCGACGGCTATGTCGAAGCCTATGCAAACCTGATCTGCAAACACCCCTATATCGTCGACCGCTATCCCGACATTCCGCCTTACATGATCGCGCGCCAGATCATCGCAGACGCGATGAAAGGCAGGGTTTCGCAGGCATTCGCCGGTTATCTGGCCAATCGCTCGTCGAAGGCGCTTGGCTACTCGCTGCCGCAACTGCTGCGCGGATACGTCGGTGGCCGGCGCTGGCGCCGCGATCTCTACGTTGAGTTTCGCGACAAATACGGTGCCCGGCCCGCCTAGACCAAGGATCCCGAACCGAAGGTTCGGAAAAGATCTGGTTCAACAAGAACATAGACCTTATCGATCGAGCTCGGGAAAATACGGATCTGAAAAAAACCGGCGGTCGCGTTCGCCCTGCAGACAGTCGATGGGCGCCGTTGCATCGATCCGGACCATTGTGGGATCGGCAATGCCGCTCACCTCGAGAATCAGCTTGCGGCGTATGGCGGTCGTGAATTCGGAAGCCGCATAGATCGGCAGCACGAAGGAACCCGGCCCGCCGATGACGCAGTCGGCATAGTACCGGTCGAGATGGCTGAAGGTCGGCGACGGGCTGATCAGGATCGGCAAGCCGTTGATGACGATTCCCTTCGCCAGCGCCGCATCGCGGGTCGCTGCTACGGGCAGCCCGATATTGTTGGGGCCGTCGCCTGAAATGTCGATGACGCTGCGCTCTCCCTCGAAGGCGGTTGCCTCGAACAGCATGGCGCCGAAGGCGAGCGCGCCGGAAATCGAGGTGCCGCGAAAGCTCCGGAACGGGCGGGCTTCGACCTTGTCGGCGAAAGCGTTGGCGCTCTCACTGCTGTCGATGACCTGCCAGGCAATGACCGCATCGTCGCGGATGGTGCCCGCCCATTCGAAGTAGGTGAGCGCGATGCGGCCGGTGGACCCGGAGCGCACGGCCTTGATGAAGTCGGGATGGCGCAACGCTGCGACATAGCCGGCGCGCTGCAAGGCGAACTCATTTTCATCCATCGACTGCGAGATGTCTACCGCCAGCACCAGTTCGACATCGACGGCAATGGCGTCGGCCGGGGCAGCCACAGGCGTTGCCGGAGGGCAGGCAAGGCAGGCAAGCAGGCTGAGGGTCTCAAGCATCGCCGCACCAGGATGTTTCCATCCGGAATCTTGGCCGTGATCGCGGCGAAATAAAGCCGCTTCTATTTCTTTCGCTGGGTGACGGCCGGCGGTGGCTCGATCGCACCGGCCCTGACACGGACAGGTTTAAGCGTTGAACCGCCGGTATCCCTCACGATCGTCAAGGAGCGTGGAAAGAAATGCCTGTTATGCTGGCCGCGCCCGATGTTGAGGATTGCGGCACCGGCGAGGCGCGTCTCCAGCATCGCCAGTACCCGCCGCAGCGTCGCCCCGTCGAACGTATCCAGCGCCTCGTCGATGATCACCCATTTGGGCCGCAGCAGAGCGAGCCTGGCAAAGGCAAGCAGGCGCTGCTCGTCATCGCCCAACTCACGCTCCCATCGCGCCGAACGGTCGAGCGAGGACGACAGACGCTCAAGACCGACCTCGGCAAGCACCGCCGAGATGTCGGCATCCGTCGTGACCGCGCCATCGGCGTGGTTGAGCACCTCGCGAAGGGTGCCGAGCGGGAAATAGGGGGTGCGCGGCACGAAAGCCGGCGCCTCTGCGGCCGGCATGCCGATACGCCCGCTTCCCCACGGCCACAGACCGGCAAGCGCGCGAAAGAACAGCGTCTTGCCGGCGCCCGGCTCTCCGGTGATCATGACGCGCTCGCCGACGCGGATTTCGACATGCGGCTCCGCGAGCTTCGCGCATCCGTCCGCCGAGGCAACCTCAAGCTTCTCGAATGTCAGGCTGCCGTCCGGGTTTTCGCCGAACGCGATGCGGCTTTCAGCGCGATGGAGCACATCGGTTTCAGCAAGCGCGATGCGGAAGTCGGCGACGCGCATCAGCGTGGCGCGCCAATCGGCGATGCCACCGATGTTGTTGATGAACCAACGCAGGGATGAATGAACCTGGTTGAAGGCGCCGACCGCCATCATCAGCCCGCCGAAGCTGATATCGCCGGCGAAATAGACCGGCGATGCGACGAGGATCGGTGCGACGACGGTGATCCAGCCATAGGTATCGGTTACCCAGGACAGATTGATCTGGGCGCTGTAGATGCGCCGCATGGCGCCGAGCACCGTGCCGAGATCGAGTTCAAGCCGCCGTTTCGCGTCGGCCTCGCCATGGGCAAGCGCGATGGCGTCGACATTCTCGTTGACGCGGACCATCGAGGAGCGCAGCTCCGCCTCGCGCGCGTAGCGATCGCTGTTCAGGCGAATGAGCGGCCGTCCGACCAGCCAGCTCAGCCAGGAGGCTATGCCGGCATAAAGGATCGCGGCCCACACCATGTAGCCCGGTATCGCCAGCGAATGGCCGCCGATATGAAAGACGAAGCCGGAAGACAGCGTCCACAAGACGCCGACGAAGGAGGCAAGCAGGATGAGCGACTGCAGCAGACCAACGCCGAGATCGGTCGAAAGGTCGGAAAGGTGGCCGGCGTCCTGCTGCATGCGCTGATCGGGATTGACGCCGATGGCGCCGGCATTCGCGAGCCGGAAAGCGCGCGTCGGCCGCATCCATTCGTCGATCAGGTCGAGCGTCAGCCCCTCGCGCAGCTTCAGCCGGATCATCTGGTTGAGCCAGGTCTGACCGACATTGAGCACCAAGAGACCGCCGGCGATGCCTGCAAAGACGAGAAGCTGATGCAGGAAACCCTGCATGTCGCGCCGTGCCAGCGCGTCGTAGAAAGGCTGGTTCCAGCGATTGAGCAGAACCTGCCCGATCGACGTTGCGACAATGACGGCGACGATACCGATGCAGACCCAAAGCAGCTGTTTGCGTACCGGCGATGTCTTCAGCGCCAGCCTGATTGTCCCCAGCTGTTCGCGGAGACTGGTGTCGATCGGCGCGGCAACAGGCACGGTGCTGGCCTTGTCGTCGCGATGATCAGCCATGAGTGAGATCCTTGCATTCGGGAGCAGTGCTGAAACCGGTCACAGGCTTTGACGGCGCATGCCCTTCAACCGGGCCACGAACCCGTTCCCGACAGATAGGGTCGGAACAAGCACAACCACGATCACGAACGTGTCAACCGCGGGGTCGACGGCGTTGCGTCTTCGGCCAGCCGGCCGAGCCTGGTGGCGCCTTGCGGCGAGAGAACCGGCACGAAGACGCGGCGGGAGGCACGCTGGGCGACCGGCACGCCTTGATAGAGCCGCTTCTGCGCCTCGACCACGATGACACCGGAAAAGATTGGCCAGAACCGCCGGCCGACGCGTTCCAGCACATTGTGGAACTGCATCAGGAAGCGCCGCCGGGACGGCGGGAAGAACAGGGCATCGGACCATGCCGCCGGCGTGAAATTCGTTTCGCGCAGCAATTCGGTGAGCTGGCCGCGCGAGAAGGGCCGGCCATTGCCGAATGGCGTATGTTCGAACCGGGCCCAGACACCGCGGCGGTTGGGCACGACGATGACGACACGGCCGGCGGGCGACAGAACCCGCCAGATCTCGTTCAGCGTCTCGCGCGGATTCTCGACATGTTCGAGCGAATGGACAAGCAGCATGCGGTCGATGCAGGAATCGACCAACGGCAGTTCCTCGTCGAAGACGAGTGCCGTCGCGGTCGGACCGGTCGCCGGCCAGACCACCGCGCCTTGCGTCGCCGGCATGAAGGCGAAGACGCGCTCCGCATCGGCGCCGAACCGTTCCAGCCACGGCAAGGTGTAGCCGAGGCCGACCAGCCGCTCATTGGGCACAACAGCCCATATCGAGGACAGCGCCATGGTGATCGAGCGTTCGGCCAGGCGCCCGAGCGTTGTTGAATAGAAGGAGCGGAGATCAACGATATCGGAATGCATGGGCGGGACGGTAGCCGCGATGCTCATCGAGTTCAACAAACCTGAATTCTGGATGACATTGGCGGGCAAGCGCCCTATGTCTGCGGCGACAAGGGAGAGATGAGATGCCGGTCGAAATCGAACAGTTCATGTGCCGCAGCGACAATTTCGGCGTGCTGGTGCGTGACCCCAAAAGCGGCCAGACCGCGATCATCGATGCGCCCGAGGAAGCGCCGATCCTGGCCGCGATCAAGCGCACCGGCTGGACGCCGACGATGATCCTGACCACCCACCACCATGTCGACCATGTCGAGGCCAACCTGGCGCTGAAGGAGCGGTTCAAGCTGCGCATCGTCGGGCCGGAGGCGGAACAGGCAAAGATCCCCGGCATCGACGAGACCGTCGAGCACGGTTCGATCGTCTATCTCGGCGAGGAGAAGATCGATGTCATCGCCACGCCCGGCCACACGGCAGGGCATGTCTCCTATCATCTGCCGGCGTCGAAAGTGGCCTTCACCGCCGATACGCTGTTCGCGCTCGGTTGTGGACGGCTGTTCGAATGCAAGCCGCCGGTGATGTACGATTCGCTGAAGAAGCTCGCAGCCCTTCCGGCTGAGACGGTCGTCTATTGCGGCCATGAATACACGCTCGCCAATGCCCGCTTCGCGCTGACCGTCGACCCGACCAATTCGGCGCTGAAGGAACGTGCAGCCAGGATCGAGGCGCTGCGTGCCGACGGCAAGCAGACGCTGCCGACCACGATCGACGAGGAGCTGTCGACCAATCCGTTCCTGCGCTGGCACGACCCGGCAATCCGCAAGCATCTCGGCATGGAGACGGCCTCCGACGCCGACGTGTTCGCCGAAATCCGCAAGCGCAAGGACAATTTCTGAGCGCGATGGTATTTTCGAACGCCATCTTGTTTTGGACCCCCCCATCTTGTTTTGAAAGCAATGACGAGTTCCGCTGAAATCATCGCCATCCTCGGCCTTAGACCGCATCCGGAAGGCGGCTGGTATGCCGAGACCTTTCGCGACGGTGCGGAAGGGGGGCGTGGTCATTCGACCGCGATCTATTTCCTACTGGAGCAGGACCAGTTGTCGGCGTGGCACCGGGTCAAGGACGCGGCCGAGGTCTGGCACTTCTATGCCGGCGCCCCGCTGGCGCTGTCGATGCACCAGGAAGACAGTTCCGTCATCGAGCAGGTGCTCGGCACGGCATTGGCCGCTGGCGAGCGGCCGCAGATCGTCGTGCCGGCGGGCTGGTGGCAGTCGGCGCGCAGCCTCGGCGAATGGACGCTGGTCGGCTGCACCGTAGCGCCGGGCTTCGATTTCGCGGCCTTCGAGATGGCCGAGCCGGGCTGGAGTCCTATGCCAGCAGGAAGCCCAGGGTGATCCCCAACTGGGCGGCGTAGTAAAGCGTCCAGACCGCGTGGCGCACCCAGGCGCGGTGCGGCGAGATGGCGGGCATCAGGAACTTCTCCGTGGCAAGCAACCCGTCGGACGCCATGAACAGCACGGCGCCGCCGATGACCCAGAGATTGCTCGTGGTCAGTGCTGAAATGCCCATTGCAAGGATTGCCGCGACATAGACGCTGACCGGAACACGCAGGCCCGGACCGACGCGACGCCAAAGTGCGAAAAGCATGACGAGCCCGAACACGACCATCGCCACGGCAATTGCTCCACGCCAGGACTCGGCGCCGAGCAATCCTGCTCCGCCGCGAGAGCGCAGGAACAGCGCGACATAGGCAAAATGCGCGGCAAGAAAACTGGCCAAACCGCCGAGAAAAGCCTTGTCGCCGTCGCGCGACAGGAAGGCGTCGCCGATGGCGCTGAGCACCAGCGCCACGACCAGCAGCCATAGGCCGCCCTGCAGCAACGCCAGCACGCCGAGCATCGCCACGGCCAGCGTCTTGACCACTGAGCGCGCAAGTGTCGGCCGCATGTCCAGGGTGAAGGCGTAGATCACCGCCGCGACCAGCGAAAACGCCAGCGTAGCATTGGCGTTGGCGTCGATGCCGCCGGGAAACGGCATCATGCCTTGGCCCCGCTCGCCGCCGGTTTGCGCAAGAACAGCGATTTCGCCGCCAGCGCTGCCCCGCCGGTGATGAGCACGCAAGCAGCAAGAATGCGCAACGACGGCTCGGCGACGCCGGCTGATATCAGCACCAGGGTCGATAGCAGCGGTGCGGCATAGCTCGCCGCCCCCAGCACCTGGATGTTGCCGCGCTTGACGCCGATATCCCAGGCGTAGAAGGCCGCGCCCACTGGCATCAGCCCGAGGCCAAGCACGGCCAGCCACTGGCCGAGGCCGTCAGGCAGCACCGTCTGTTCCAGCACAAGGTGGCAGACGAACGAAAGCGCTGCCGTCGCCGCGCAGAACCAGGTGACGATGCTGGTCGGCACCGAGGGGAACCTACGCGACAACAGCGAATAGGACGACCACAGCACCGCGCAGACGGCGGCCATCGCATAGCCGAAGGCATAACGCGCATCGAAGGCAAGTCCGCCGCCCTTGGTGACGATCAGGACGGTGCCAGCGAGGCCAAGCAATGCGCCGACGACATGGTTCCAGGCCAGCTTTTCGCCCGGCATCAGCGCCGACCCGAGCACGATCAGGAGTGGCCACAGATAGGCGATCAGGCTGGCCTCCGCCGCCGGCGCGTTGCGCAGCGCGGTGAAGTAGAAGAAGTGGTAGCCGAACAGACCGGCAATGCCGATCACCCAGACTTGTGGCGGTACCCTCTGGCTGTTGCCGGCGGCCGGCGTGAGCAGCCGCGCGACAAGCCCGACGCCGGTGCCGATGGTGAAGGTGATGGCCGAAAGCAGGAACGGCGGCACCTCGCCGGACGCATCCGTCAACAGGGCCAGCAGCGCCCACATGGCCACCGCCGAAAAGCCGATCAGTGTTGCGCGCCCCATGCCCGTCTCCGGCGGCGCACGATGGCGCCTCTGGCAATTCCAGGAAAAGTGTCTGACGGTTTTCCGTCCGGAATTGCGTAAAAACAAACTAGTTTATTGCTTCGAAACGCCCAGCGCTGACGGTCAGGGTGCCGATTTGCGTGCCGACCGTGGCGTGGATCGGCGCATATACGCCGGTTTGGCCGAGCGGTGCAAACGTCACCATCATGCGGCTGCGGTTCTTGAGATAATTCAGCGCCTTGCGGCCCTTGCGGTAGCCCGCCACCGGCTGAAAACCCATCCTGCAGGTGACCGTATCGCCCTTGTAGCCGGGCACCGAGATCGACCCTTTCGAATCATAGGTCAGCGTCAAATTGGCGCGCATCTCGCCGTCGTAGAACTTCACCGTGCGCCCGCAGACCTTGTCGAGGCTGTCGGCATGGATGACCGTGGCGGCCATCGGATCGAGCACCGATGCCAGGTCGCTGCTGCCCAACGGCACCCAGCTCTTGGGATCGCCCTTCTTCGGCGCCGGGATGACCTGGGTGGCGGTAACAGCGCCATTGGCAAAACGGATATCGACCACCGAAGCCTTCTTGCCCGACGTATAGTCGGCGCGGAAGGCCTGCGGCCGCATCTGTTTGCCCGAAATGGTGCCTTTCGACGAGATCGTGCCCTGCGTGTCGTCGAACAGTTTGGCGAGGCCGGCGCTGGAGACGCTGCCATCGATCGAATAGGTGTTGCCTTCGTAGTGGCTGGAAAATGTCGCCCTCGCCACCGAAAGACCGAGGATCGACACCGTATACTCGCCCTTGAAGGATTGCGGTGGGGCGGCAGGCGCTGGCGTGGCGGCGGCCGTTGCCGTGGGCAAGGCAACGGCAAGCAAGGCAACAAGAGCAGGTGACGGACGAAGCATGGCGGGGATCGGTCCTCGATTTTTCAGTCGGAGGCGGGCAACTCCAGACTGGCATGTCCCTGTGCGATCGCTTATAGGCTGAATTTCGGCCTTTATGTGAAAGGCGCCGCTATCCCACTGGGGAGCCGGAGCTTGACGCATTGGCGAAATGCAACTATGGAACGCCAACTTTTCCAAAAGGCCGCCTGACCGAAACCGCGCGCCACCCGGCGCGGGTACAAAGGTTTGGCCAGACCGAGAACTGAAGGTTAGAACCATGTCCCGCACCTGCGAACTCACTGCCAAGGCAGTTATGTCCGGCAACAATGTGAGCCACGCCAACAACAAGACCAAGCGTCGCTTCCTGCCGAATCTCGTCAATGTGACGCTGATTTCGGAAGCGCTGAACCAGAACGTGCGCCTGCGCATTTCGGCCAACGCGCTGCGTTCGGTCGAACATCGCGGTGGCCTTGATGCGTTCCTGGCCAAAGCCGACGCCAAGGAACTGTCGCAGCGCGCGCGCCTGCTGAAGAAGCAGATCGCCAAGAAGCTGGCCGAGCAGACCGCCGCTTAATCTTTCAGGCGGGGGACAACCGCCTTCCAAGGAGCGTAGTCCGCAGGTCGGGCAGCGCTTCGCTGGTTCCATTACCCAGGATAAAAAAATGAATTCCTTCTCGCGATACCTGCCCTTCGTGGCCGCCATGGCGCTTGTCGTGGTGGCGTCGAACATCCTCGTGCAGTTCCCGATGCAGGGCCAGGTCGGAGGACTGTCGCTTGCCGACATCCTGACCTGGGGTGCCTTCACCTATCCCTTCTCCTTCCTGGTCACCGACCTTGCCAACCGCCGCTACGGCCCCGCCGTGGCGCGCAGGATCGTCTTTGTCGGCTTCATGACGGCGGTGGTCTGCTCGATCCTCATCCCGCCCTTCCTGTTCCGCCACGGCCTGATCGAATTCGAGACCGCCGCCGACCGCCTGGTGCGCATTGCGGCTGCGTCCGGTGCGGCGTTCCTGATCGCGCAACTGCTCGACGTGACCGTGTTCAACCGGCTGCGCCGGCAGAGCTGGTGGCGCGCGCCGATCCTCGGCACGCTGGTCGGCTCGGTGTTCGACACCGTCGTGTTCTTCACCATCGCCTTTTCTGCGGCCTTCGCCTTCGCCGGCCCGAACGACGGCTTTGCGCTCGAAGCCGCGCCGCTGATGGGCGTGCTGCCGGTCGAAACCATGCGCTGGATCTCCTGGGCGCTCGGCGACCTTTCGGTCAAGCTGATCATTGCCGTTGTCGCGCTGATCCCCTATCGGCTGCTTGCCGCTCGTTGGAGCCAGCCGGCGGTCGCGGTATAGGTCGTGATCCCCTGGGTCCAGCTCGACTCAGCAAAAACGCCGGATGGCGAACAGGAATTGCGCCTGAAGCGGCGCGGCACTGAATTCTCGATCATGCTCGGCTCGAATGAGTTGATGAACAGCCGCCTCAGCGGTTCCGAGGAAGCGCTGGCGAGATTGTCTTGCAAAAGGATTGGCGATCGTCAGCAACCAAGGATCCTGATCGGTGGCCTTGGCATGGGTTTTACGCTGCGTGCCGCCCTCGCCGCGCTGCGCGACGATGCCAGCATTGTTGTCGCGGAGTTGGTGCCGGCGGTCGTTGCCTGGGCGCGCGGCCCGATGGCCGAGGTGTTCGGCGGCTGTCTCGACGATCCCCGCGTCAGCATTCGCGAGACCGATGTCGCGCAGATCATACGCTCGGATGCGTCGGCCTGGGATGCCATCCTGCTCGACGTCGACAACGGTCCCGAAGGGATTGTCCACAAGGCCAACGATGCGCTCTATGGCGCGGCCGGCCTGAACGCCGCACGCGCCGCACTCAAGCCCGGCGGCGTGCTGGCGGTCTGGTCGCAAGGCCCTGACTCAGGCTTCACGCGGCGGCTCAAGCAGGTGGGTTTCGCGGTCGAGGAGGTCAAGGTGCGGGCCAACGGCAAGCGTGGGGCGCGCCACGTCATCTGGATCGCGGCCAACCCGGCATAGGCTTCGCCGGCCCTCAATCCTGGTGCAGGATGAATTCCAGATAGAGATTGCGTTGCAGGATCGAGTGGTTGTCGTCGGAGACCAACGACACCATCAGCGCGCCGTCGTCGCGAACCCACACGTCGAGGCCTTCCATATTGTCGATCTGGTAGGCCATGTCGGCTTCCATCAGCACCGGCCCGTCGGCGACGGCGCCCTTCTCGACGCTTTCGCCATAGATGCGCCGCAGCCGCATCTTCACGCCGCCGGCCATCGAAAAACTGCGCTCGAGAAGCAAAAGGTCGCCATCCGGCAGGAAGGCACCATCGGTGATGTCGAACTCGCCATTGCGCTTGACGGTGAAGACACCCTTGTGCGGCCCCTCGATGATTGCTGCATAGATGTTGCCGGCCTTGTCCAGGCTCTTTTCCGACACCACCACCAGCCCGCCCTCATGCTGGCCATAGGGATTGGCATGGGTGACGGTCTCGAAGCCGCGGTTCTGCCGAATCTCCCAGGCCGGAACCAGAAAATCCAATTGCCTGAACGGCGCCTTCATCTCGTCCGGGTCGATCTTGAACTGGGCGACGCGCTGGTTGCGCTCAAACCCGACAGTGGCGATGCCGTCCTTCACGGCGAGGCCTTCGGCGTCGACCTCCCATTTCTTGACGATCGGCTGACCCGATCTGTCGACCATCTGCTGCATGCGGAAATTCTGGATGCCCGAGGGGCGCTTGTCGGCGTCGTGGACCAGCGTGCCGAAGAACCAGAAACCGGTGTCGGCGACGCCGATGAATTCACCGCCGGGTTTGAGAAAGCGGAAAGCCGACAACGCACCGAAATCGCGCGAGGACGAGGTCATTTCCAGCCCGCCGACAAATTCCAGCGGCCCGAATTGTTTCTCGGCGCGGCCGATCTGGAACTCGCTGATCGGCCGGGCGGAAATCTCGATCGGCTCGACCGAAGTCGGCCCGGCAGCGATGGCCGGCCACCAGGCCACACCGAACAACGCGGTGGCGGCGAAAAGCGTTTGCCGAAAACCGCCGCGCGAAAAGATCATCCGGCGCGCCGCATCCCGCCACGCCGGGTCTCGCGTGCGCTTTCCTCGCCGAACAGCGAGGCCAGCTGCTCGGTCATCGCGCCGGCCAGTTCCTCGGCATCGACAATGGTGACGGCACGACGGTAGTAGCGGGTGACGTCATGGCCAATGCCGATGGCGAGCAGCTCGACCGGCGAGCGCGTCTCGATCAGCTCGATGACGGCGCGCAGATGCCGTTCGAGATAATTGCCCGGATTGACCGACAGCGTCGAATCGTCGACCGGCGCACCGTCCGAAATCATCATCAGGATCTTGCGTTGCTCCGGCCGGGCGATCAGGCGGTTGTGCGCCCACAGCAACGCCTCGCCGTCGATGTTTTCCTTGAGCAGGCCTTCGCGCATCATCAGGCCGAGATTGCGGCGTGCCCGCCGCCATGGATGGTCGGCGGACTTGTAGATGATGTGGCGCAGATCGTTGAGGCGCCCCGGGTTCGGCGGCTTGCCGTCCTTCAGCCATTTCTCGCGCGCCTGCCCGCCCTTCCAGGCACGGGTGGTGAAGCCGAGGATTTCGACCGAGACGCCGCAGCGTTCCAGCGTGCGCGCCAGGATGTCGGCGCAGGTGGCGGCCACCGTGATTGGCCGGCCGCGCATCGAGCCCGAATTGTCGAGCACCAGCGTCACCACCGTGTCGCGGAATTTCGTGTCGCGTTCCTGCTTGAAGGACAGCGGCTGCATCGGATCGATGACAATGCGCACCAGCCGCGCCGGATCGAGATAGCCCTCTTCGAGATCGAAATCCCAGGAACGGTTCTGCTGCGCCATCAGCCGGCGCTGCAGCCGGTTGGCCAGCCGGCCGACGACGCCGGAAAGATTGGCAAGCTGCTTGTCGAGGAAGGCGCGCAAGCGATCCAGCTCTTCCTCTTCGCACAGTTCCTCGGCGCCCACCGTCTCGTCGAAGGCGGTCGTGAAAACCTTGTAGTCGATCTCCTTCGGCAGATTGGTGAAGGGATTGTCGTTGCGGCGCGCCTCGCCGGGGGTCTCGGCATCGGCGTCGTCATCGTCCGACAAATCGTCGGCGGTGGCGTCGGACGCCTCGGTCTCGGCCGACTGCTCGTCATCGGCGGAGGCGTCGGTATCATCGGATTGCGACTGCTCGGAGCCGGAATCGTCCTCGCCGCCCTCCTCGCTCTGCTCCTCGCCTTGCGGCTGGTTGTCGTCATTGTCCTCGGAGTCTTCCGTCTCCTGGTCGTCGCCGAGTTCCTCGGCCATTTCCATGGAAGCCAGCATCTCGCGCACGACACGCGCGAAAGCCTGCTGGTCGTCGAGCTTTGCCGACAACCCGTCGAGATCGGCGGCAGCCTTTTCCTCGACCCACGGGCGCCAAAGGTCGACCAGCCGCTCGCCGCTCTTCGGCACGGCGCGGCCGGTCAGCTTTTCGCGCACCATCAGGGCCAGCGCTTCCTCGATCGGCGCGTCGGCCTTGTCCTTGACGTCGATGAGGTTGGCCCTGGCGTATTTGTCCTCGAGCATCGAGCCGATATTGTCGGCGACGCCCTGCATGGCGCGGGAACCGATCGCCTCGACGCGAGCCTGTTCGACCGCATCATAGACGGCCCGAGCCAGCTTGCCCTCCGGCGCCAGCTTGGTGTGGATGCGTGCGTCGTGGCAGGCGCGCTTCAGCGCCATGGAATCGCCGAGGCCGCGGGTAATGGCGATGTCGGCCTTCGACGCTTTCTTCGGCAATTCGGGCAGCCGGGCGCGGTTGCCGGCCAGCGCCGGCCGGTCCTTGGCGAAACCGACTTCGAGTTCCTTGTCGCCGGCGATGGCGCGCATGCAGACGGTGACGGCGCGCTTGAAGCCGTCGGCTTCAGACCCCGTCTTCGACTTGTTGCGCGTGTTGTCGCCCGGACCCGCCATCAATTATCCCTGGAGCACGATCTTGTCCGGAAAGTCATGCGACTTCCCGAAACCATGCTCTTAGCCCAGCACCACGTTTGCGGCCGATTCGGGCAGATCTTCGCCGAAGGCACGCTGGTAGAACTCGGCAACCACCGAGCGTTCCAGCTCGTCGCATTTGTTGAGGAAGGTCAGCCGGAACGCCATGCCGATATTGCCGAATATCTCGGCATTCTCGGCCCAGGTGATGACCGTACGCGGGCTCATGACGGTCGACAGATCGCCGTTGATGAAGGCCGAACGGGTCATGTCGGCGACACGCACCATCTTGTTGACGATGTCCTTGCCCTTGGCGTCGCGATAGTGCTTGGCCTTGGCCAGCACGATCGCGACTTCATTGTCGTGCGGCAGATAGTTCAGCGTCGTGACGATCGACCAGCGATCCATCTGCGCCTGGTTGATCTGCTGGGTGCCGTGATAGAGCCCGGTGGTATCGCCCAGGCCGACTGTGTTGGCAGTCGAAAACAGCCGGAAGGCCGGGTGTGGACGGATGACCCGGCTCTGGTCGAGCAGCGTCAGCCGGCCCGATGATTCCAGCACGCGCTGGATCACGAACATCACGTCCGGACGGCCGGCGTCATACTCGTCGAAGCACAGCGCGACATTGTGCTGGTAGGCCCAGGGCAGGATGCCGTCGCGGAATTCGGTGATCTGCAGCCCGTCCTTGACGACGATCGCGTCCTTGCCGACGAGGTCGATACGGCTGACATGGCTGTCGAGGTTGACGCGCACGCAAGGCCAGTTGAGACGGGCGGCGACCTGTTCGATATGGGTGGACTTGCCGGTGCCGTGATAGCCCGAGACCATGACGCGGCGGTTATAGGCAAAGCCGGCAAGGATCGCCATCGTCGTGTTCTTGTCGAACAGATAGTCCGGATCGATGTCGGGCACATGTTCGCTGGTCACCGAATAGGCCGGCACCACCATCTTGGACTCGAAGCCGAATTTCTCCTTCACCGACACCGTGGTGTCGGGCAGGTTGGCGATGTCGCGATCGACCTTGTTCATCTCTATCAACGTCTCCACGGGCGAAACGCCTGATTTCGCCGGCAATCTATTTTGTTCGGGGGCGGTCTTAGAGCCTTTTCCAACCTTATGAAAGTTGGAAAACGACACAAACCGTAAGGTCGCTCAGCACAAACCTGCCTGCTTGAGCACGCGATAGGCCTGCAGCACATCGCGGAACCGGTCTTCCGAACCTCTGTCGCCACCATTCGCATCCGGATGATGGCGCTTCACCAGTTCCTTATACCGCGCCTTGATATCCTTGCCAGTCGCCTTTGTATCAAGGCCAAGCGTTTCCAGCGCCTTGGCCTCAAGCGGCTTGGCCTTGCGCTCGCGCGCCTCGCGCGGGTCCTTCGGACCTTTGAACAGGTCGAACGGGTCGCGCATGCGGTTATAATAGCCGGCACGGCCGGAGCGCTGCTGGGCGAAATCGGGTGAGGACCGCGTCGAAGCGCCGTTGACGCCCATCTTCCATGTCGGCCGGTGGCCAGTCATCGCTTCCTTCTGGAAGCGGGCGATCTCGGTATCGGGGACACCGGAGAAATAGTTGAAGCCCTTGTTGTACTCGCGCACATGGTCGAAGCAGAACTGAAAATACTCGCCTTCCTTCATGCGCCCGACCGGCGCACGATGAGTGCCGGCCTCCTTGCAGCCGTCCCACTGGCAGATCGGCGAGCGCGACTTGAGCTCCGCATCCTTGTCGGGGCGGACCCGAATCTTCTCGAAATATTTGGGATACGGTTTCATCTCACCCATTTATGGGCTGTTCGCTACTGCGAAACAAGAATTGACATTTTCACGATGATCGCCCTAACCGCTGAATCGCGGCATAAAACCGGCGAATGGCGAATTTAATGGCGGCAGCCATAGATGTGGGGCGGAGAAGCGACGATGTCCATACAGGCAACGATGGAAGACAAGCTGAACAAGGCGTTTTCGCCGGAGCGGCTGGTTATCGTCAATGAAAGCCATCTTCATGCCGGCCATCACCACCACGGCTCCGACCATCACGGTGCCTATGACGGCACGGGCGAGACGCATTTCCGTGTCCGCATCGTCTCGCCAACCTTTGCCGGCATGAGCCGCATCGACCGCCACCGTGCCGTCAACGAGCTTCTGGCGGACGAGTTGAAGGCCGGCGTGCATGCGCTGGCGATCGAGCCGGCGGCACCGGGCGAAAAGACACGCTGGTGAAGCGGCGTTAGGCTTCGCCGGCCGGCTTGATCCGCAGCTTTGCGATGCGGTTCTTGTCGCGCTTCATGACGGTGAAGCGCTTGCCATGAAAGGTGAAAGCCTGCTTCTCCTCCGGGATCGACTGCGTCTCGTGGATGACGAGGCCGGCAATGGTGGTGGCTTCCTCGTCCGGCAGGTTCCAGTCGAGCGCCCGGTTCAGGTCGCGGATCGGCACGTTGCCGTCAACGACTATGGAACCGTCGGCCTCCTGCTTGACGCCCTGGATCTCGACATCGTGCTCGTCGGCGATCTCGCCGACGATCTCCTCGATGATATCCTCCAGCGTTACCAGCCCTTCGACCTCGCCATATTCGTCGACGACAATGGCGAAATGCGCCTTGCGGCGCAGAAAGGCGTTGAGCTGTTCCTGCAGCGTCGTGGTGTCGGGCACGAACCAAGGCTTTGAGGCGATCTTCATCACGTCGATCTTGGAAAAATCATTGCCGACATCGTTCAGCGCGCGCAGCAGGTCCTTGGCGTGCAGCACGCCGACGATGTTGTCGAGCGAGCCCTTCCAAAGGGGCATGCGCGTGTGCGGGCTCTGCAGGATTTCGCGCACCACCGTTTCCGACGCATTATCGGCATTGACCGAACGCATATTGGTGCGGTGGACCATGATGTCGGACACTTCGAGCTCTTCGAGATCGAACAACCCGCCGATGCGGTCGCGATCCTCGCGCACCACCTGGCCGTCACGGCGAAAATCATCGACGGCGCCGCGCAATTCGTCATGCGCCGACCGCTGCGGCTCGATGGGCAGCAACTCGTAGCCGAACAAGGCGAGAAAACGTGCACGAAACCCAAGGACCAGCAGACCGAGGGCGGCAAGCACGGCAGCGACGATCCAGCCGGCTTCGTTCATCCCCGGCCTTCCCCCAAACCCGAACGGTTCCCTTTTAGGCCTCGATGGTTCTCTTTCAGGAAGGACAAGACTTCCGACGCCGGCACGTCCCTGGCGATGAAAGACTGGCCGATGCCGCGCGTCAGGATAAAGGTTAGCGCGCCGCGCGACACCTTCTTGTCCTGGGTGATGAACGAGAACAGCGCCTCGGCATCGGGCAGCTCACCTGGGATATCGGCCATCCGCCATGGCAGGCCGACGGCGCGAAGATGCGTCTCGACACGCGCCGCATCGTCGGGGCTCGCCAGGTTGAGCCTGGACGAAAAGCGATATGCCAGCGCCATTCCGATCGCGACGCCCTCGCCATGGACGAGGCGGGTGCCGTCATATTGCGTCGCGGCCTCCAGCGCATGGCCAAAGGTGTGACCAAGATTGAGCAGCGCACGGTCGCCGGTCTCGAATTCGTCACGCGCCACGACATCGGCCTTGGCGCGGCAGGCTTCGGCGATCGCCTGCGCTCGCTCCGGACCGCCGGCAAACACTTGGCTCCAGTTCTCCTCCAGCCAGGCGAAAAAGTCCGGGCGGTCGATCAGCCCATATTTGGCAAGCTCGGCATAGCCGGCGCGAAATTCCCGGATCGGCAGTGTGTCGAGCACCTCGGTGTCGGCCAGCACCAACTTCGGTTGATGGAAGACGCCAACGAGGTTCTTGCCGCGCGCACTGTTGATGCCGGTCTTGCCGCCGACCGAGGAATCGACCTGCGCCAGCAGCGAGGTCGGTATCTGCACGAAATTCATGCCGCGGCGCACGATGCCGGCGGCAAAACCGGCAAGGTCGCCGATGACGCCGCCGCCAAGCGCGATGACGACATCGCCGCGCTCCAGACGGGCGGCGAGCACACCGTCGACCACCTCCTCGAGATGCGCAAAGCTCTTGGTCTTTTCGCCGGCCGGCAGCGTGATGACGGCAGGCTGGATGCCACCCTTTTCGAGACCGGCCTTCAGCGTTTCGAGGTGTGCTGCGGCGACGTTGTCGTCGGTGACCACCGCTGCCCGCGTGCCCGGCAGGCGGCGCGAAATCTCGACGCCGGCGCGCGACAGCAGGCCTGCGCCGATCAGGATGTCATAGGCGCGGTCGCCAAGCCCGACCTCGACGGTGACTGCATCGGCGCTCACGACCGCGCCTCGCCCAGCGTAGTGGCCGCTGGAAGACCGAAATGTCCGTAAAGCGCCTCGACAACTTCGGCCGCAATGACCTCCTTGCGATCGTCGCGGGTCGGCACGGTGACATTTGCCTCGGCGTAGATCGGATAACGCTCGGCCATCAGCCGCTCGAGCACGGCGCGGGGATCGGAACTTTTCAGCAGCGGCCGGTTCTGCTTCTTGGAAACCCGTTCCATCAACAGGTCGATCTCGGCCTTCAGCCATACCGACACGCCATGGCTCGTGATCGCCTCACGCGTCTGCGCATTCATGAAGGCGCCGCCGCCGGTCGACAGCACCTGCGGGCCGTTTTCCAGCACGCGCAGGATGACGCGCTGCTCCAGCGCCCGGAACTCCGTCTCGCCATAGCGCTCGAACAGTTCAGGCACGGTCATGCGCGACACGCTTTCGATCTCCTGGTCGCTGTCGATGAAGGGCAGTGCCAGCATTGCCGCCACCTTGCGGCCGACCGCCGTCTTGCCGGCGCCCATCAGTCCGACAAACACGACGGAACGGTTGCCCAACCGGTCGAGCAGTGCGGCATGGCTCTCGCCGGGAGGATTTGCTGGTAGCGCGTTCATACGAGCCCTCTTTGCCGGCGTATCGACATCAAAAGCCTGTTTGCGTCAAGCATGGCGCCCTTCGCAGGTCCCGGAAAAGTGTTGCGCGGTTTTCCGGTTGGGACCTGCGTCGAACAAACCCTTCGTCCTTGAATTGGCCGGATTGACGTCTCATAAGGGCACAGGGTTTGGAAACGCAAAACACGAAGACGGGCGAGATTGATGCCGACACTGTTTCGCTTTGTCGTGACGCTCACGATTCTCGCTGGCATTGCCTATGGTACGATGTTCGCGCTGGCGATGTTCGTCGAGCCGAAAAAGGCCGAGATGAGCGTTCGCATCCCTCCGGAAAAGCTGAACCCCAAGAAGAACTGACCCAAAAGAAAAACTGTCCCCAAGAAAATGAACAGCGCCGCCCGCATCGAAGCCTTTCTCGAAATGATGAGCGCCGAGCGCGGTGCCGCTGAAAACACGCTTTCCTCCTATCGTCGCGACCTCGAGGATGCCTCGAGTGAGATCCGCGGTGGCCTTGCCGCTGCTGCCGCCGCCGATATCCGCGCCTATCTCGACGACATCGCCGCCCGCGGCTTTGCCGCCACCTCGCAGGCGCGAAAACTGTCGGCGATCCGCCAGTTCTTCAAATTCCTTTATGCCGAAGGCCTACGCAGCGACGACCCGACCGGCACGCTGGACAGCCCGAAGAAGGGCCGGCCGCTGCCGAAGACGATGAGCGAGGCCGATACCGGCCGGCTGATCGACCGCGCCGCACTGGAGGCAATGGATGCCTCGTTGGGTAATAGTGACAATCTGGCGGCGCTGCGCCTGCATGCACTTGTCGAGGTGCTCTACGCCACCGGCTTGCGCGTTTCCGAACTGGTCGGCCTGCTGGTGACCGTGGCCCAGCGCGATGACCGCTTCTTCATGGTACGCGGCAAGGGCGACAAGGAACGCATGGTGCCGCTCTCGATCAAGGCGCGCACGGCGATGCGGGCATGGCTCACCGCCCGGGCAACGGTGCCGGCTTTTGCAGACAGCCCGTTCCTGTTTCCAGCAGCCTCCGACAGCGGCTATCTCTCCAGGCAGGTCTTTGCCCGCGACCTGAAGGGCCTCGCTGCCAGGGCCGGCATCGCCGCGGCCAAAATATCGCCGCACGTGCTGCGCCATGCTTTTGCCAGCCATCTCTTGCAGAACGGCGCAGATCTCAGGGCCGTGCAGCAACTGCTTGGCCATGCCGACATCTCGACGACGCAGATTTACACGCATGTGCTGGAGGAGCGGTTGGTGCGGCTGGTCAACGATCATCACCCGCTTGCCGACTAGGCCTCATATCGTTATGTGAGAACGACGTTCCACCGCGCGGAGCCTATGATTTCAGGGTTCCGCCAGTCATTGCCTTCCGACGTATCGGTCCGCTCAAGAATGTACAATTACCTCGATTTCGAAAAGCCGGTGCAGGATCTCGAAGGCAAGATCCTCGAACTGAAGAAGCTTGCCGAGAATGGCGAGGCCGTCGATGTCGGCGACGAGATCAGCCGTCTTGAGAAACGCTCGCGCGACGCGCTGCGCGAGGCCTACAAGGCGCTGACTCCGTGGCAGAAGGTGCAGGTGGCGCGCCATCCCGACAGGCCGCACTGTGTCGACTACATCAAGGGCCTGTTCAACGATTTCACGCCGCTCGCCGGCGACCGCAATTTCGGCGAGGACCAGGCGATCGTCGGCGGCTTTGCCCGTTTCCGCGGCGAACCGGTGGCGATCATTGGCCAGGAGAAGGGCTCGGACACGACCAGCCGGCTCAAGCATAATTTCGGTTCGGTGCGGCCGGAGGGCTACCGGAAGGCGGTGCGGCTGATGGAACTCGCCGACCGCTTCAATATCCCGCTGCTGACGCTGGTCGACACCGCCGGCGCCTATCCCGGCGTCGGCGCCGAGGAGCGCGGCCAGGCGGAAGCCATTGCCCGCTCGACCTCGGCCTGCCTCGGCCTGAAAGTGCCGTCGATCTCGGTGGTCATCGGCGAAGGCGGCTCTGGCGGCGCCATAGCTATCGCCACCGCCAACCGTGTCTACATGCTTGAACACGCCATCTATTCGGTGATCTCGCCGGAGGGCGCTGCCTCGATCCTGTGGCGCGACACCACCCGTTCGAAGGACGCGGCGACCAACATGAAGATCACCGCCCAGGATCTTCTGGAACTGAAGATCATCGATGCCATCATTCCCGAGCCGCTCGGTGGCGCCCATCGTGGCGCCGAAACGGTGATTGCCGCCACCGGCGACCTCATTGCCAAGACGATGAAGGAGTTTTCCGGCGCCAATACCGATTTTCGCGAACATCGGCGCGAAAAGTACCTGGCGATGGGCCGCAGCCTTTGATTTCAGGGGTTCCCACGCGGCAATGTGGCGACTTGGAGCAATTTCGCCACAAAAATGCCGCTGCATTCGGCTCAATGAAATTGCCGTAAGGGGAAGCGTCCAACGCTTGCGGTAAGGAATTTTCAAGGTTAACGGGCTTAGGCTCCTTCAATGTTCAGCGTGCGGCCCGGCGATGCCCAAGCCTGTGGCTCCGAGAGAAAAGACATAGTCGTACCCATGTTTGCCAAGTTTGCCCGCACTGGACTACTGATCGCCGCGCTCGGCGTCGCCGGCTGCACCGATTCCTCGATGAAGGATTTTGCCCCGGAGGCCAACAAGCCGCTGCCGGACAAGATCCTGGCCGATATGAAGGCCAAGGGCATGGTCCGCACCTCGTCGGTGATGGCCCGCATCTTCAAGGAAGAAGGCAAGCTCGAAATCTGGAAGGCCAAGACAAGCGGCCGCTACGACCTGGTCGCCAGCTACGATATCTGCAAATGGTCGGGCAAGCTCGGGCCTAAATTCACCGAAGGCGACCGCCAGGCGCCGGAAGGTTTTTATACGGTCCGCCCGCAACAGATGAATCCGCGGTCGAACTATCATTTGTCCTTCAACATCGGCTATCCGAACGCCTATGACCGCGCCAACGGCCGCACCGGTTCCAATCTGATGGTTCACGGCGCCTGTTCGTCGTCGGGCTGCTATTCGATGACCGACGCGCAGATCGAGCAGATCTATGCCTTCGGCCGCGACGCCTTCCAGGGCGGACAGACCGAATTCCAGATCCAGGCCTTTCCGTTCCGCATGACGGCCGCCAACATGGCGCGCTATCGCAACGATCCGAACTACGATTTCTGGAAGATGCTGAAGGTCGGCTACGACAATTTCGAGATCACCAAGGTGCCGCCGAAGGTCGATGTCTGCGAGAAGCGCTATGTCTTCAACCAGGTGGCCCCGGAAGGTACGGCTTTCAATCCGACCGGCCTTTGCCCTTCCACCACGCAACCGGATTCGCTGAAGAGCGCCTACAATGCCTACCAGAGCAGCTATGACGCGGCGTTCACCGGCGCGGTCAAGGCCTCCGTGCCGGCGCCCAAGCCGACCATCGCCGGCATCAAGGAAGCCAGCATCGTTTCCGACTGGTCGAAGCGTCGCGCCCGTGGTGAACGCGTGCCGATCGACCCGCCGTCGCTCAACGCCGACGGCTCGGTAATGGAGACGGCGCGTATGGGCCGCATCGATTCGCCGGCCGGCCGCAAGATGGCTGCGCTCGACGCGGAGAAAGCGGCCAAGCGCAAGGCCGAGGAACAGAGGCTTGCCGCCATCGAGGCCGCGAAAGCCGCCAAGGAGGCCGCCAAGGCCCAGGCATTGGCCGAAGCGGAAGCCGCCAAGCAGGCTGCCCAGCAGCCGGTCACCACCGCGGGCGTAGAGGCGGCCGAGCCGGTAGCCGAAACGCAGGCCGCGAGCGCCGACGAAGGTAGGGTGACGAAGCTGAAGAAGAAGCTTCTCGGCATGTTCGGCGGCTGAGGTTTGGACCTTGGCCGAGCACACCTATGATCTCAAGGGGCTGAACTGCCCGCTTCCAGTCCTCAAGGCCAAGAAGCGGCTGGCGACGATGCAGCCGGGCAGCCGGCTATGGTTAGAGACCACTGATCCGCTCGCCGTCATCGACATTCCGGCTTTCTGCTCCGACGACGGCCACCAATTGATTGAAACGGCAGCGGTACCCGGCGGCCACCGCTTTCTGGTCGAACGCGGCGAACTGCAAGCTTAGACCATGATCCCGAACCGAAGGTCCGCGTTAGCGAAAAGTGGAAACCGGTTTTTGCTTCGCTGACCTTCGGTTCGGAAAAGATCATGGTCAAACAAAAAGATAGAGCCGCCCCATCCCGCTTCCATCGGGATGGAACAGGCTCTAGGATCAACGGCCGGCGATGGCCAGCGGGTTGTTTTCCAGCGCCGCGCGGTCCGGCGTGTCGATCGACGGCCGGTTGGTGAAGGCGGCAAACAGCCGGCGGACATAGTCTTCCGGTATATCAAGCGTGATCAGCACCAGCCTTGTACCGCGTTGGCCGTCCGGCCAGGACGGCAGCTGCGCCGGCGGATGCAGGATCTTCTGCACACCGTGGACGACGAGTGGCCGCGACGGGTCTTCTTGCAACTCGATGACGCCCTTCATGCGCAGCAGCCGCTCGCCATGCGCCGAGCGCAACAGGTCGAGGAACATCTCGATCGCCGAAAACGGCACCGGCCCGTCATGGACGAGCGAATAGGAGCGCACGCGGGAATCGTGACGACGACCATCATGGTCGTGGTCATGATCGCCATGGTGATGATCGTGGTCATGAGCGGCTTCTTCACCTAGCCAGCGCCGCACGTCGGCGGATTTGGTCGCCGGATTGTAGAGGCCACAATCGAACAGCGCCGCCACGCCGGTCAGACTGTCGCCGGCATCGAGCACCGCGGCACCCGGATTGATCAGCCGCAACCGGGCCCGCAACGCCTCGACATCGCCGGGATCGGTAGCCAGATCGGCCTTGGTCAGCACGATGCGGTCGGCGACGGCCACCTGCTTCACCGCCTCGACATGGGCATCGAGCGTCGCATTGCCGTTGACCGCGTCGACCAGCGTGATGACGCCGTCAAGCCGGAAGGCCTGGACCAGCGCCGGATGCGCCATGATCGACTGCAGCACCGGCGCCGGATCGGCAAGGCCGGTGGTCTCGACGACGACGCGGGCAAGCCGGGCGATGCGGCCGGTCTGCAGCCGGTCGACGAGGTCGGCCAGCGTGTCGACCAGTTCGCCGCGCACCGTGCAGCAGAGACAGCCGTCGGAAAGCTGGATGATGCCGTCGGAGGCCTGCTCGACCAGCAGATGGTCGATCGCCACCTCACCGAATTCGTTGATGATGACCGCGGTGTCGACGAGGGCGGGATCCTTCAGCAGCCGGTTGAGCAGCGTCGTCTTGCCGGCGCCGAGGAAACCGGTGAGCACCGAGACGGGAATGGGAAAATTCGCCACCTAGTTCGCTACCTTGACCGGCTGATCGCCTTGCGCGGCCTTGATGCCGGCAGGCGCCGTCGGATCGCCACCAGCCGGCGGCGGCACGTCGGGCCGCCAGGTCGGGATCGGCACGTCGGCATATTCCTGGCCGGCCTGGTCGATCATGGCCTTCGGCGTTGGTCCGGTGGCGCCGCCGAGGCCGACGACGACCAGCGTCGGCACATGGTCAAGCTTTTGCTGATAGGGCGATTTGGGCACGTCCTTGCCGGGGGGCGGTGCGGCCTCCGACTGCTCCTGCGGCGCCTTCTTTTTGCAGATCTCGTCACGCAAGTCGTTGGGCGAAATGGTGTCGCCGTAGGCAGGCAGCGCGGCGATGGCCGAACCGGCAGCGGGCGTGTCAAAACCCTGGTCAAGCAGTTTCGCCGCGGTCTCGGCCCGGGTGACAGCCGATTTTTCGCCGAGCACCACGGCGACCAGCGTGCGCCCGTCGCGCGTTGCCGAGCCGATCATGTTGAAGCCCGAGGGGCAGACGAAGCCCGTCTTCATGCCGTCGGCGCCCGGATAGCGACCGATCAGCAAATTGTAATTCGAGATCGCCTTCTTGCCGACGGCGAGACCTTCGATCGAGAACCAGGGGGCGTATTGCGGAAATTCATGGCGGATCGCCATCACCAGCAGGGCAAGGTCGCGCGCCGTCGTATACTGGTCCGGCGAATAGAGCCCGTTCGGATTGACGTAGTGCGTGCCGGTCATGCCGAGCCGGCGCGCCTCGGTGTTCATGCGATCGGCGAACGCGGCTTGCGAGCCGCCGATATTCTCGCCGACGGCCATGGCGATGTCGTTGGCCGATTTGACCAGCATCATCTTCAGCGCATTGTCGAGCCGCATGACCGAGCCCGGCTTGAAGCCCATCTTGCTCGGCGGCTCGCCGGCGGAATGTTTCGTCACCTTGATCGGCGAATCGAGCTGGACCTCACCGGCCGCAATGGCGCGGAAGGTCACATAAGCGGTCATCAGCTTGGTCAGCGAAGCCGGATACCAGCGCTTGAAGGCATCCTGATGCTGGAGGATCTTGCCGCTCGTCAGGTCGAACAGGATCGTCGGATTGGCGAGGGCCGGTCCGGCCAACCCAGACAGCGCCACAGCGCCTGCCAGCAATAGTTTGAGGAAATGCCTGTGCCGCATGATGGAATCCGAAATCGCCTCTTGCCGTAGTCGCCCCTGGCTCCGTAAGATTTGATTACGGGATCGCCAGCCTAATGGGATCCGACCCTCAGTCCCCGGACCACATTGTTTGCGGTGCTATTTACCCTATGTGACGCCAAGATGGCAAAGCGCCTGACAATCACAATTGCAAAGCAGCAGGCCGAACCGTCTGCTCCAACAGCGAGATGGAACCATTATGCCGATTCTGAACCGCGCCGCCGAAATGCAGGATGAGGTTGCCGGCTGGCGCCGCCATCTGCATCAGACGCCAGAGCTGAATTTCGACGTCTTCCAGACCGCCGCCTTCGTCACCGAGAAGCTGAAGGCTTTCGGCTGCGACGACGTGGTGACGGGCCTCGGCAAGACCGGCGTCGTCGGCATCATCCACGGCCGCAAGGGCGCGGGCGCGACAATCGGCCTGCGCGCCGACATGGACGCGCTGCCGATCAACGAAATCACCGGCAAACCTTACGCCTCGACCGTTGCCGGCAAGATGCACGCCTGCGGCCATGACGGTCACACGGCAATGCTGCTGGGTGCCACCAAATATCTGACGGAGACGCGCAATTTTGCCGGCTCCGTGGCGGTGATCTTCCAGCCGGCCGAAGAAGGCGGCGGCGGCGGCAACGAGATGGTCAAGGACGGCATGATGGAGCGTTTCGACATCTCCAAGGTGTTCGGCATGCACAATATGCCGGGCCTGCCGGTCGGCCAGTTTGCCATCAGGCCGGGCCCGATCATGGCGGCGACCGCCGAGTTCACCATCACCGTCAAAGGCAAGGGCGGCCATGCGGCGATGCCGCACGGCACGATCGACCCGATCGTCATCACCAGCCAGCTTGTCGGCGCACTGCAGACGATTGCCTCGCGCAGCACCGATCCGGTCGAGGCCGTGGTGGTGTCGGTGACGAAATTCCACGCCGGCGACGCCTACAACGTCATTCCCGAGACCGCCGAGATCGCCGGCACGGTGCGCACGCTGAAGAAGGAGATCGCCAGGAAGGCGGAGGAGCGCATCCGTGCCATTTGCGCGGGAATAGCCACCGCTTTCGGTGCGACCATAGAGGTCGACTATGACGCCAACTATCCGGTGACCTTCAACCATGCGGAAGAAACCGTCTTTGCCGGCGATGTCGCGGCTGATGTCGCCGGCGACGCCCAGGTGCACCGCGCCATCCAGCCGGTGATGGGCGGCGAGGATTTCTCCTACATGCTGGAGGCGCGGCCAGGCGCGTTCATCTTCATCGGCAACGGCGATACGGCTGGTCTCCACCACCCGGCCTACGACTTCAACGACGAGGTCATCCCGCACGGCATGAGCTATTGGGTGAAGCTTGCGGAAACGGCGCTGGCCGCTTAGCGCCGGTGGCGTGCGCGAGATCCGGGCACGCCAGTATCGATCTGATGTGAAGACCACAGCACGGCCCGAAAACAACCGGATGATTGCGTGCCGACCGCCTCTTGGCGAAATGATCCGAAGCGGTTATGTGTCGGGCCGCGTGGTCCCGTAGCTCAGTAGGATAGAGCGGCAGATTCCTAATCTGTAGGTCACAGGTTCGATTCCTGTCGGGATCACCACGTTTTCAAGGACTTAGCGAGAAACCACCGTACCTTTTCTACGAGATTTTTGCGAAATTAGTACGGCAAATTTCGTAGACCTTCAGACTTCGGGCACGCCTGCCCCCTGGGACCAAAGGACCTAAATCCGCTGCGAAGCGGGGCCATTGGATGCCCAATAAGGTTGGCATCGGTGTTCCCAATCATCCTTGCCCGTCTTTCTGACGCACGGAATTAAGGGCGGCAGCCGGCTCAGCCTCGACGTCTGCTGGTCACCGCAGATTCAAATCATGGAGGCGCAACCACTGATACCGAGATTCACTTAGTGGTGGGCATCGGAATGGAGAATTCGTCTCGAAGCGAAACGGCACGATAATCCTGGTCCACAACAATCCCGCTCGATACCCCCAAGCATGTTGGATCAGATGTTCGACGCCTCGATCTAAATACAAAGTCAATGGCTTACGAGTTTCCCCACCGGTGCAACGGTAGTGAGCAGATGCAATTGTCGCGCGACGGCATTGTTTGGGGCAAGACATGCGCCCTTCTCTGCCCCACAATGCAGCGTCGATTTTGCGCCACTGCACCCTTTGACGAACCTGCAGGCCGCGGTGCGGAAACGTCGGATCGCACATTGCGGCGGCGCATTGGATTTGCGAGCACCACCCTTGTGTTGCCGGCACTACCGCCGCCGCTTACACATCTCAAAGCCCCGGAATGGCTCCCGTTTTCGCAAACGAAAACAATGTGCAGACAACAATTTACCGAGCAAAGCGAGGTGCGAGCGGAAGCTCACTCTTTCACGCCTCTCCATCGGGTCAGCGATCGAACTCCAGGCGCGTTCGTCGTCGCGCCGCCCGACTAGCCCGCTGTCCAGGAAAAGAACGGAAAGACCTTGTTCGGCAAGCCGTCGGCCTATTACTCCGCCGCCCATGCCGGCTCCGACAACGATGACGTCCCAGTCTCTGTTGGCGATTTCGGATATCAACGCCCGTTCCGTAATGCTGTCGTGATGGCTGCCAAGGCACTTTGTGAAGCTCCGCTTCCGAGCCTCTTGGACAATGTTTCGCGGGCATTTGGTGGTGGAAGCTGCTCTCGAATATCTCCATTCGTATACAGTTCTTGAAACGATACCTATACTGAACGGTGGGTTTGTTCGACCCGTGGCATAAGGGGCACGCTCCCGTCTCAAAACACCAACGGCGTTGAGGCTATCAAGGCGAATGCTGACGCGAATTC
The DNA here is from genome assembly GCF_024746795.1 of Mesorhizobium sp. AR10. NCBI lineage: Bacteria > Pseudomonadati > Pseudomonadota > Alphaproteobacteria > Hyphomicrobiales > Phyllobacteriaceae > Mesorhizobium > Mesorhizobium sp. AR10. The sequence continues at coordinate 1,775,068 of NZ_CP080524.1, read as the reverse complement.
GAAACCGCAGCTCTGCACTTTTCTTCCTATTGGCTTCTGCATACGGGTTGTCGCGCTGCAGTGCGCCGGCGCCGCTCGACGAGGTTGCCGTTGACGCTCTTTATGCATCGCCACTCGCTCGACCTGCCGGCGCGATGAGCGTCTTCCATCTGGGCCACAGCCTTGTTGGCCGGGATATGCCGGCGATGCTGCAGCAGCTGGCGGACGACGGTCATCGGTATGAAAGCCAGCTCGGATGGGGAACGACGTTGAAAGCGCATTGGGGGGACGCGCCCATCAACGGCTCCGAGACGGAAAACGCCCACCCGCGTTATCGGGCCGCAGACGAAGCTGCCGAGAGCGGCGAGTATGACGCTTTCGTCATGACTGAGATGGTCGAGATTCGTGATGCCATCAAATACTACGATAGCTGGGACTACGTCAGCCGATGGGCCCGGCGCGCCTGGGGAGGCAACGCCGCGACACGCGTCTACCTGTATGAAACATGGCATGCAATCGACAGCCCCGAGGGATGGCTCGAACGCCTTGATCTGGACCTTTCCAGGTATTGGGAAAATGAGATCCTGCGGCGTGCGCTGGCCGTGAGAGGAATGGAGCAACCCATCTACGTCATTCCAGCGGGGCAGGTTCTGGCGCGGTTCGTCCGAACTGTCGAGGCGCGCGCGGGTGTTGACGGGCTTGCAAGCAAGGAGGACCTTTTTGCGTTGAACGAGAATGGCGAGCAGGACATGATCCACCTCAACGACATCGGCGCCTATCTCGTCGCGCTGACCCACTACGCCGTGCTCTACCACCGCAGCCCGGTCGGGCTCCCCCACCAACTCCGGCTGGCCGACGGGAGCATGGCCGACCCACCTGGCCAGAACGCCGCACGTCTTATGCAAGAGGTGGTCTGGCAAGTCGTAACGACCTATCCTAAGACTGGATTGAAACAGTATGCCGGGACGGAGCCCATATCTGATTGACTAAGTGCGTCGTTGTCGGGATAGCTATCTCGGTATTCAGCCTCGTGGTCTTCGCGAAAATTTCGCGAGGGCAGGATGATCCGGTCGCTGAGCAGACGCCCATCAGCGCGCAAAGCGTTGGTCGAGAGAATACGGTTGGAGCGCTTCGCGGTCTGTCCAGCCCACCTCTTGGCATGGGGCTGAATGGTATAGTGGACTGGTCCTCGGAACAGCCGTTCATCGACATCATGAAAACTGCGCGCCCATGGACGGGCCACCTTCCGCACCAGTGGGGCGGCTGGAACCTGGAGGATTTCGCCTCGCGCGGTTATCTCGATAAGGACGGATGGCTGACTTCGATTCCAAAGGATCTCGAGGGCGTTTCGACTCTCATCCTTACCGACCTGCCGCCGGAGGCGGTTTCTGTCAACGGGCGTTATCGCATGACCTACAAAGGCCAGGGCGCGATGCGCATAGAAGGCCGCGCCAGACATGTAAGACGCGAAGGCGACGCGATCTGGTTCGAGGCCGTTGCAGGGCCTGGCAATCTGGTAATTACGATCACCAGCACGGATCCGCACGGCACCGGCGACTACATTCGCGACATCGAGATCGTAAAAGAAGAAAACATCCCTCTGCATGAGGTCGGAGCCAAATTCAATCCGGACTGGATCAAACGAATCGAAGACCTGCGGGTTCTTCGCTTCATGGAGTGGATGGGTACCAACGACTCGACCGCCTCCGAGTGGAGCGAGCGTCCTCAGGTAAACGATTATACTTACGCGCAGATCGGAGCGCCGGTGGAGATCATGGTCGCGCTGGCCAACCAGATCGGCGCCGATCCCTGGTTCACGCTTCCGCATATGGCAACCGACGAGTACATGCGCCGCTTCGCCGAATATGTCCGCGACAATCTCGACCCAACACTGAAAGCGCACGTCGAATATTCAAACGAAGTCTGGAACTGGCAATTCCAGCAAGCGCATTGGGCGGAAGCTCAGGCACTGAAAAGATGGAAGCAAGATTCGAAGTGGGTCGAGTTCTACGGCATGCGTGCCGCACAAATGGCGCAGATTTGGGACGAGGTTTTCGGCGAGCAGGTGGATGATCGCCTGGTTAAGATCATTTCCACGCAGACGGGATGGATCGGTCTCGAGGAGGCGGTTCTCACCACGCCGCTTTGGGTCGCGGAGGATCCCGCCCGCAATCGTCCGGCCGCAAGCTATTTCGATTCCTATGCGGTGACCGGCTATTTCGCCGGCAGTCTTGGCAATGATTCAAAGGCGCCGATTGTCAAAAAATGGATCGAGGATAGTCGAGCGGCCGCGGTGGCGGGCTCGGAAAGGCAGAACCTTACGGGAACGGCGCGCGACGCTTATGTCGAAGAGCACGCATATGACGGAGCGGTGGCTCTTGCCGCGCGGGAACTTCGCGACGGCTCGGTCACCGGCGACAAACAGGATACGGTCGGCGAACTGATCGCAACGATCTTTTCCTACCACCGCGAGGTGGCGCGCAAACACGGTCTTGATCTCATTATGTATGAGGGGGGCACGCATGTCGTCGCCCTCGGCGCTTGGGTTGATGACCCCGTACTGACGCCGTTCTTCATTCATCTCAACTATACGGCCGAGATGGGCGCGCTATATCAAACACTTCTTGAGGGCTGGAAGGGCGCTGGAGGCACCCTCTTCAACGCCTTTGTCGACGTGTCCGCTCCAAGCAAATGGGGGAGTTGGGGCGCCCTGAGGCATCTGAGCGACGAAAATCCGCGTTGGGACGCGCTTGCAGCATTCAATGGAGGGACGCCCGGCTGGTGGGAATCGCGCCACCCCGAAACCTTTCTCCACGGCGTGACGATAAGAGCCGCTCCCGGCGAAAAAAGGATTGAAGGGACAACGAAGGCAGACATCCTGATCGGCAGCAACGGCGACGATCTGCTGGTGGGAGGCGGTGGTTCGGATAGACTGAACGGCGGATCGGGCGATGACGCAGCCGTCCTGCCTGGCCATTCGTCCAACTATGTGTTCGACCGCCAAGGGGAAATGCTCACGGCCACGGCCGGTCACGCGGTTACGACGCTCTACAGTGTGGAAACGTTGCTATTTTCGGATGAGCCCGACCGACGCTTGCCAACCGTCGAGTTGCGTTAGCGTGACTGTGCAACACCGCGATCCGCTTTTAGCAGATGGTTGTTGCCCCAAGATCGTCGGCCGCACACCGAAAAGTGCTCGCGCCGGCGCCAATATAATCGCTTGATTTCGTTGGCGAAGTGAATAGCAGTTGAGCTATAGACGTAGCCGCGGCCAGTTAAACACGAAGTAGACAGAGGCATTTTTCGCATGTCGGGAATTCAATTTGCGGTCGCGTGTGAAAAACCGAAGGCCTTAGAGCGTTTTGCGTCTTCATCGGCGGTTCTTTCCATTCTGATTGTCGGCCAAGTCTGTTTTGCCTCGCAGGCGCTGGCCGCCGAGCGTTCCTTGAACGTCCGTGTCATCGAGTCCGGTCACAGCCTGACGGACCCTATCCCCCCCATGCTGACGCGGATGGTCGAGGCGGCCGGGGGCAGCAGTGTTGTCGTGGCTCAGTCGACAACTCCCGGAAGCCCGATGGAATGGCGATGGGAGCACAGCACGCAGGCCCCCGACGCGCGGATTGATATCGCTGACTATGAGATTCTCGTAACGACCGAACGCGTGCCCCTCTCAAACACCATGCCGTGGCACGACTCGGAGAAAGCGGCGCTTCGCTGGTTCGTACACGCCTGGACCAACGGAAATGGCGGCAGGGGTGCCGAGACGGTGCTCTATGCGACATGGGTGGGCATCGACAGCGGCCCGGAAGCCCAGAACCCCTACAATGATCCGGAGGCCCATATTCCGTGGCCAGAACGCCTGCCGCTCGAGATCGATCGCTGGGAAAAGATCGCCGACTATGTGAACGCAAACAGGCCGGCCGGGTCAGCGCCTATGCGCATAATTCCTGGCCCCCAGATCATGGCGGCGATCCATGATGCCCTTGCAGACGGTTCGGCTCCCGGCTTGACCAACATTTCCGACCTGTTCAGCGATAATATCCACATCAACGATTTGGGCGCATATGCGATATCGTTGGCTCATTTTGCCGTCGTCTATGGTCGCGACCCGCGCGACCTGCCGGCAAATCTCGGTCAACCTGAGCCGCCGAGCCAGGCCCTTGCCGATTGGTTGCAGGAGCTTGTTTGGACGACTGTCACGTCCTACGAGCGATCGGGTGTGACAGGAGCGCGCTGAGACGAAAGTCTCGCGGTCGCCTTCCGACTATTTGTATTCGATGATCGACTGCTTTCTTCCGGTCAGTCTGCACATGTGGAGTTTCAAGCCCCCTATCGTTCGGGGAATTTTCCCAGGACGGAATAGAACGCCGCGCTCCAGCTTGGCCCGCTGTGCACACCCTCCCGCAGGGCAAGCCTCAAGACGTTCAGCGGGGGCTGCCCACTGACAGGGGGATAGCCAGGCCCCAAATAATCGCGCGGTGAAATTGGCGCTGCCATATTCGGCGCGGAGAATGGCGATGAAGCCAGGAGACCTCAGCGAAAGCATGCCCGGCGCGGAGCTTGCGTCGCCACCACTGCGTAAATCGGCTGATGTTCGCATCATGCCAGGTCATTCCTCGTCAAGCCGCCAGATGCCCGGTCTCCCTGACGCAGGCGAACGCATAACTCCGGTTCTTCACCGGCGATCAGGTCGGATCTGAACCCGCCTACCTCGCGAAAGCTCTCGACGCGCACCATGAAGTCGCCGCCGCATTCGGTGATTGCTCCTGTCGGTCCGTCCCATTCCGGGTCGCAAAGCGCATTGTAGACGGACCTCTCCGGGTATCGTTCGCGACGCCGGCCACAGACCAGCGCGACATCCGGATGCGTTGCGAGAAAACCGCGTGCGGTCTCGATCCAATTCTCCCGCAGGCTACAATCCCCATCCAGGAATTGTAGCAGCGTTGTTGCCGGATGCGCTTCCAGGAGCGCTTCGACACCGGCATTGCGCGCGCGGCCGTAAAAGGAATGTCGGTGGCCAGCGCTACGACGCTGGCACCCAGCTCCCGCGCAGCTTCCACACTGCCGTCCGTGGAGCCAGAGTCCACATAGACTGCGTGCTCCACGAGAGAGCCGAGAGAGCCGAGCGAGTCGGTCAGACGCCCGCCCTCATTGCGCCCGATGACGACAAATCCGACCTGATCGGTCGACGGGTCGCCTTGGTCGGTTTGTTTGGATGGCGTCATGGCCTACCGAAAAAAAAGTTGTGTCGAACAAAATCGCGCAGCAGGTGCGGTGGGTCCTCGTTCTTTCGCCCCGTCAAAATCTGGCGAACGCGCCATCCCATGTATCCGGCGATCCAGGCCAGATTTGCCATAAAGGCATAGCGTCTGCCGTGGTTCTTGGTGAAGTAGCGCTTGCGCGATTCGAACCAGTAGCTAGGACGGCGCGCCTTCTTGCCTTCACGTCGACTCACGCCGGTTGACTGGCCCACAAAGTGAATGACCCGGCTCTGCGGAACATGCCAGCACTGCCAGTTCGCCCGCGCGGCGCGCAGGCAGAAGTCAAGTTCCTCGTAATAGAGGAAATATTCCTCATCCATGAGGCCCACCGCCTCGAACACATCGCGCCGCACAAGCATGCAGGCGCCTGAGACCCAGCCCACGCGGGAGGGCTCTTCCGGCAGGTCGGGTGGTACTACGCGCCACCGGCTGAGAAGATTGGACACTAGGCCGGTCTTGATCTCGGCCTCGAACTCGCTGGCGACTGAAAGAAAGCGGAACGCGCAGGCTTGAGGTGTTCCGTCCGGGTCTTCCAGCCGGCTTCCGGCAATGCCTATGGCAGGATCGGTCTTTAGAAATTCGAGCAGGCGGGCGACGGCCCCAGGGCGCGCCACGGTGTCCGGGTTGAGTAACAGATAGAATTCTGGCTTCCCGTAGGTCGACCCTATGGCTTCGATGCCGCGGTTGTTTGCGTAGGCGAACCCACCATTGATCGCGAGCGGCAGCAACGAAATCCGTCGCTGCAAATCCCGCGTTTCGATCTCGGCCGTAAGCACTGGGACCGAATCGTCCCCAGACGCACCGTCCACCACCATGATATGTGTGTCGGCCGGCAATGTCGGGTCATCGAGAAGCGCAGCCAGGCACTCGATCGTAAGATCGGCCGTCCGGTAATTCACCACGATGATCGCCAGTTCCACGATTTTGGGTCTCCGAATTACGCGACTCTCAAGTGTGCCCAAGGCGACCTGTCGATATAGACTCAACTCTCATAGGAGAACTCGTACTTTTGGTACAGCGCGTGCATAGCCGAGCTTCAGGTGTTCTTGGGGATCAGAGTGTGTGCGTAAACCACAAAAAAATGTCTCCTATTTGGGACGTGAGACGCCTTCGCTAATGCCGCGGCTGGTTCAATTTGCTTCACTGTGACGTGGTGGGCGATGATCTGTATCGTGTCCGGACGGCTCATCTGGTTGTGGTAAGCGAACCTGGCGGGTAGACTCAGTGAAAAGGACAACCTATGGTGTCTAGTCTGGTATCGAATGATTAAGCAAACAGAGTTGGCCGGGGTGGTAATTGTGACGCCTCGGCTGTTCGAAGACCATCGAGGCGGTTTCTCTGAAACCTACAATGCCCGAACGATGTCAGCCGCCGGAATAGTGTTCGTGCAGGACAATCAATCGATGTCCCGGCAAGCCGGAACGATCCGCGGCCTTCACTTTCAGTCACCACCGCACGCGCAGGCTGAAGCTCATGCGCGTCGTGCGAGGGCGCGCGCTCGACGTGGCGGTGGATATCCGGGCCGGCTCTCTGACGTTTGGAAGGTCGATCAGCGTGGAACTCTCCGCCGCCAACAGACAACAGGTGTTCATACCGGCCGGGTTCCTGCATGGATTTATCACGTTCGAGGACGACACGGAGGTCTTCTACAAAATGCACGGACTACTACGAGCCGGACTGTGACCGAGGCGTGCGGTTCAACGATCCGGATCTGGGGATAGAGTGGGGAATCACGCCGGAGGCGGCAATCCTGTCCGAAAAAGACAGCCGGGCGCCTCTTCTGACGGATATACAGAATCCGTTCGCATGGGGGACGACAAAGTTAAGCTGCTTGTGACCGGTGGAGCCGGCTTCATTGGCTCGGCTGTGGTTCGAGGCTGAACGCGAGGTATCGATGAAAGCCATCAACGAACCGAAAGCGAGCCAATGGTAGGCTAAGCCGGTTCCGACACCGGAAATTAGAATTATCAACCCATCGGCCGCCGCGGCGATGTAAGAGACGGCACGCAAACTGATGTTCAAGTCGGCATGATCTTGCGCGGAGCCCAAGCGACCCGTTGCATCATAGTGCGTGTACATGTACGCCCCGCTACCAACACCTCACGTTAGCATATTATTAACCACAGAAGCAAGGCTTGCCCGTGGAATGTATGGACTGGGTGTGTCGCTAACGCCACTTTTGATCGCGGTTCATGTGTAGCGTTGAGGCACAGTGCCACTGCCGCAGGCTCGTTTGCTTGCGATCGAACCGGCGTCGCGGAGCCGTTGGCGGGTTAGGCTGATGGCGTGAGGTCGAACCACCCACAGTGCGCTGCATAGGCACGGGCATCAACGTCCGTGGGACGCGCCATTCCGAGGCGGGTAGTCCTGCTGCTGGCATTTTGCCATCTCGCGCGTGCCAGATGGAGGCCATGCCAGGAGATCTTCAGTATGGGACTCCAGAGAGGGAGTTGGGCGCGCCACTTCCTTCTTACGTAGTGGTAACCAGCAGCGAAATGTTCGTCGAGTTGATCATGGAAGCGGTCATTGTGCACCAAGGGCAATGACATGACATAACTCCCAAGGCCAGCGGCCTGCGCCGTCTGCACAATGTCGGTGCCATACATGTGGAAATGCGGCAGATTCTCGTCGAACCTCAGCCCCTTGCTCTTGCGCATGATGATTATCAATTCGTCATAGCTTTGCACCCGTACCGGCTCGATCGAGACCCTACCGACGATGCTCCCGAGGGAAGTAGCCCAGACCGGACCGAAGCCGACAAAATCCAAGTCGACGCCATAGGCTCCGAGGAGCGCCCAATCCGGATCGTGTTTCGACAAGTCGGCAATGCGGGCGCGCAACAAACCGTCCCAACCCAACGGCAGATAGACATCCTGGTGGGCGAAAACGACGATGTCTGCATCGATGGCGTCGAGCAGACGATTGTAGGCAATTGACGCCGAGGGCGCGCCGGTTTCGACGTGAACGGCAACATGTCCCCCCTCGATCATCGGCGATCGCTTGAGATTGGCGTTGAGGATATCGGCACTGTTGCTGGCAACTGCAACCGCGATGTCAGTCATGAGTCTATTCCTTCGTAATGAGGATGGAGCGTTCGGCGGTGTCGTCTCTTTTAGTGTGCCGTTCATCTGGCAGCGGCAGCGAATTGAGCCGCCAGTTTCTTTGCTTCTGCGTCGACGTCATGACGAGCAAAAACGCGCTCGCGGGCCGCGATGCCCATGACCGCAAGCCGCTCGCGCGGCGTATCAGCCAGCGAAAGGATTGCCGATGCGAGCATCGCACTATCTCCAGCGGGGACGAGCCAACCGCTTGTGCCAGGCAGCGCGAGTTCGGGAATTCCTGCAATGTAGGTCGCGACCACTGGCCGGCCGGCCGCCATGGCCTCTATTATCACCATCGGAAGGCCTTCTGCAAAACTTGGCATGATCAGTGCATGCGCATGGGCCAGTTCGGAGCGGACTCGGTCCTCGTCAACCCATCCGGTGATGGTCACATGCTTACCAAGGCTCCGTGACTGAATCGCCGCTTCAATTTCTTGGCGCAAATCTCCGTCGCCGACAAGCGTGAGATGGGTGTCGGGATGCTTCGGAAGCGCTTTGGCCAGCGCTTCGACAAGCAATATCTGGCCTTTCTGCTCGACGAACCTGCCGATTGCGACCAGCCGGAGTCCTTTGACAGGCAATGGTGCTGGCTCGCGATAGAGCGCTCGCTCGAGGCCACAGTGCACGACCCGGAGTTTTCCCAATCTTCATAGTCGGTCCATCGGTAGAGTTGGCTGCGCCCGAAAGAACTGACCGCCACGGCAAACACGGCTTTGCGGATCTTTTCGTCCAGCCCAATGGCGGCAGGCGCATCAAATTCTTCGGGTCCATGAACGGTGAAGCTGTATGGTGGGCCGCCCAGCGCGCGCACCATCATCGCGACGGTCGTGGCGTTGGTGCCGAAATGCGCATGGACATGATCGACACCCAGTTCCCTACATCGTGAGACGATGTGGCACGCCTCGGCGAAATAGGCCATGCGGTGGATCACGCCGCGCCCGGATCCCCGCTCGCCAGCCTTGGCCAACCGCCACGCCACCATGCTCGGTCGCGGTGCCTTTACAATCGTCGCCAGGGCACGGTAGAGAAGCCGAACCTTCCCGACAGTGAGGATATGTTCAGTGCGGTCATGCTCCACGAGATCGGCCGGATCGACGAGTTGGTCGCGATTGTGACGCATTGCAAATCGGTGTATATCAAATCCGAGTTTCTCCAGGGCATTGATATTGATCTCGCGTCGGATGAAACTGTGGGAGGGCTGCGGATAGGTGTTGACGATGTAGGCGATCTTCAAGTGCCGTCCCCGGTTGGGCCTATGATTGATATCGTTCCGCCATCACGGGCCATGCTGGTTATTCCGCCCTATGACTGACGAGGGACACGGGCAAACTATCTCTGCGGCGGCTGATGAAGACAGCTTGGTGTGCGAAGTTCGCGTATACTTATGAAGCTGATCTGGCAACTCCTGCGCGGAGAGGGTCTGTTCACGCGCGTGATGCGCAGCTCGATGTGGGCGACCTCCGGCTATAGCGCCTCGCAGATTATCCGGCTTGCCTCCAATCTGATTCTGACACGGCTTCTGTTCCCAGAGGCTTTTGGGTTGATGGCGCTCGTGTCGGTCTGCATGACTGGGCTGGCAATGTTCTCCGACCTCGGAATCGGAGCCTCGATCATGCAGAGCAAGCGTGGCGATGATCCGGACTTTCTCAACACTGCCTGGACGGTGCAGGTAGCACGCGGCTTGTGCCTGTGGCTCGCCATGTGCATTCTCGCTTGGCCTGTCGCCAGCTTCTACGGCCAGCCGATTTTGCTGCAGCTATTACCCGTCGCGGGACTGACATTGCTCATCGGCGGGTTCAATCCAACCCGGGTGGAAACTGCCAATCGCCATCTCCAGCTAGGTCGAGTGATCTTGCTCGATCTGATCAGCCAGGTCGTGGGCATCGCCGCAACGATCGGACTCGCATGGGCAACGCAAACGGTTTGGGGACTCGCCATCGGCGGCGTCGTTGGCACCGCAGCTAGGCTGGCTCTTATGCACTGGTTCTTGGCGGGAGCAATCAATCGGTTTCACTGGAAACGGCGTGACGCGCATGAATTGATCCATTTCGGGAAATGGATATTCTTCAGCACCATATTCGGCTTCATGTTGGCGCAAGGAGACAGGGCTATATTGGGCAAGTATATCGACATAGAGATGCTTGGAATCTACAACGTCGGATACTTTCTCGCGAGTGCCCCTCTGCTGCTCGGCGGAGCCGTTACGGGACGTATTCTGATCCCTCTCTACAGGGAACTTCCTTCGATTTTGACGCAGGGAAAGATCGGGCGGATCCGATTGATGCGTTCGGGTCTGACGGGCGGAATACTGTTCCTCCAGTTCGGGATGGCGTTTGCCGGCGTCGCCTTAGTGGGGCTGCTTTACGACCCGCGTTACAGCATTGCGGGACCGATAGCGGTCATCATATCGGTCATCCAGATCCCTCTCATCATCGGATTGACGTACGATCAGGCTGCGCTCGCAGCCGGGGACTCGAAGAATTACTTCTACGCCATCGCAATTCGAGCGGTTGTTCAAACGACGTCCTTCATCATCGGGGCTGAGCTCGCAGGACTACCCGGAGCCATGATCGGACATTGCGTGGCGACTGTCATGCTCCATGCCGTGACCATATGGCTGGCGCGCAAATACAATGTTTGGGACCCGCTTCATGACGCGGCCTATGCGATCGTCGGCATCGTCCTGAGTGGCGCTGTGCTTTACTTGAACCAGAGCAGTATAATTTCGCTCTTCTAAGTGTCTTGGTTGACGTGGGTAGCGAGATGGGTTCAACGACAAGCGGCATTTTTGCGACCGGACGGAAAAAATCGTTCCCGAGAAATTCTTTCCTTGGTGCGCCTTTCGATGACTTGAGATTCGACGAGGTTGTCGAATTGCTTGAAAGTCCTGAGATTGGGGATAAGTTTCGTTATGTAGTTACCCCAAACGTTGACCATGTCGTAAGAATGGATCAGTCGAAGCAGCTTTCTCAGTATTATGATCGAGCTTGGCTTTCCCTCTGTGACAGCAAGCCTATTGCTATTTTATCCCAAGCCCTGTCATTAAACCTGCCTCATGTGACAGGGTGTGACCTCACTGTGGCGCTTTTTAGATCTGTGATTCGCCACTCGGATCATATAGCAATTATCGCCGCTAATGAGCAGATCGTTAGCGATATCCGACGTGCCTTCCCAGAAATCGTGTTCCGGACGCATATACCGCCTTTGAACGTCTCTACAGATATTGAAGCGTTCGAGCGTTATGTAGAATTCGCCAAAGAAGGCCGCGATCGCTTCATTTTCATAGCTATAGGATCACCGCAATCGGAGAGAATTGCGTTCGAGGTTTCAAGAGATCCTAACTCAAGCGGCGTGGGATTGTGTATCGGCGCGGCTCTGGAGTTTTTAGTTGGCACAAAGAAGGGGCACCACTATGGATGCGAAAGGTCGGGCTGGAATGGCTTCGCCGGTTCGCTTCAGAACTCCGCCGCCTTTGGCGATACGCATACTCACTCTTGCCTCTTGTTCGCCTGTTCCTCGAGGAAGTAAGGGGACATTGGGGGCGGCCCTGATACTGGGCTAAGGCTAGTGTGAATAGCAGCGATCATGACGGCGACGGTGCTAAATACAGGTGAATTTGAATGCCGAACACCTTCGCATATTTCATGCTACTGATCTGGCCGGTTGTCATGCTCGCCATGTTCCGTCGTCTTTCGATGGAGCGCGCTCTGATCTGGTCAATTCTTGGTGGATATCTTCTTCTACCCCCGATTGCAGGATTCGACGCGCCGCTGGTTCCTCTCTTGGACAAATTTTCTATACCCAACGTGACCGCTTTCGCAATCTGCACGCTCCTGCTCGGACAAAGAATATCGGTCCTGCCGGTTTCCAGGGTTGGCCGCCTGCTTCTTTTACTTTTCATCGCCACGCCGATCGTCACCGTATTTACCAATACCGAACCCATTCTCTTCGCCGTTGGAGGGCTTCCGGGGCTGCGTATCTATGATTCATTCTCCTCGGCGGCAAGCCATGCCATTACAATTCTTCCGTTCTTTCTCGCGCGCAAGTTGCTCGCCACGGAGCGGGCGCAGCATGAAATTCTCGTCGCACTGGTCGTGGCGGGGCTCGCCTACTCGATCCCGATGTTAATCGAGGTACGGCTCAGCCCGCAGATGAACGTGTGGTTCTACGGATTCTTCCAGCACGGTTTTGACCAAATGATGCGTTATGGAGGTTTCCGTCCGATAGTCTTCCTGGAACACGGACTGTGGGTTGCGTTTTTCGCGCTGATGACATTCGCAGCCGCAGTTGCGCTTTCGCGCCTGCAAAGTCAGGAGAAGCGCTCCCGCTATGTCTTCGTAGCGCTTTACCTCGGCGTGGTACTTGTCCTTTGCAAGAGCGCCGGCCCGTTGATATACGCGCTTGGTCTGATGCCTCTCATCATTTTCGGCGGGCGCAAGCTCCAGATCCGTGTCGCCGCATTACTAGCCTTGGTTGTCGTTGCCTATCCACTCTTGCGCGGCTGGGGTATCGTTCCAGTTGAGGCGATTGTTTCGCTAGTCAGTTCGATTGATACAGAGCGGGCAGGATCGCTTCAATTCCGAATCGACAATGAAGAAATGCTGCTCGCCCACGCAAGGGATAAGGCAATGTTCGGTTGGGGCGCGTGGGAACGCAACTTTGTCTTCGACTATGCAACCGGCTACAAAGTGACGACCGTTGATGGGCGCTGGATCATTGTCATGGGAGTAAATGGATGGTTCGGATACCTGAGCGAATTTGGCCTATTGGCCCTGCCGCTGCTGTTGCTGGCGCGGCAGGCAGGCAGGTTGCCAAAGAACGCTCTGTCTCGATATGCCGGGCCGCTGTCGCTGATCTTTGCAGCTAACCTAGTCGACTTGCTCCCCAATGCGACGTTGGTTCCGTTTACCTGGCTGCTTGGCGGCGCGATGCTCGGATACGCAGAGGCGCTGAAAGCAAGGGGGTCATCCGAGCCCGAACTGCGTCGCAGCCACGGCTTCAGGCGGGCCTCGGCACCTGGGCTGCCCGGTGTTCGATCACTTCGAAGAGCGGGTGATCTGATCTCGTCGTTCACCGCCGCGTTGTTCCTGCGAAACCGCCATTTGGTGACCAGGTGTTGAATCGACGCCCGAGGGTCCTTGTCATCGTAGAGGCGGCAAATCCCGAGTGGGTTAGCGTACCGTTCGTCGGGTGGTCACTGGCCCATGCGCTTAGGGAAGTCACGGACGCCCATATCGCAATGGAAGCCTCGGCGGCTATCCAGACGATGGCTCGGACCACGAGCGCGGACGGGGCATGGATCATCACTCTGGGCCTTTTCGGCTGGGTGGGCTACACTGCCGAATTCGGGCTGACGGCACTGCCCGTGGTAGCGCCCGGGCGCGAGGCGCTGCGGCAGAAGATGGCAGGCGCTTTGCTGGGCGAAGCGGAGCGCCTGGCGCAGACGCGGGCAGAGGCCGGGGCGGACATGGCAAGCGCGCGGCCGCGCGTCAGGTGCACGGTGATCTGATGGCGCTAACGGTGGATATCGGGGTCTTCGCCCATGACGAGGCGGAGGGCATCGCGGCAATGGTCGCCCGCCTCGCCGCGCAGGATGTCCTGCACACGAGCGGACTCGCCGCGCGCGTGCTGATCCTCGCCAACGGCTGCACCGATGGCACTGCAGCGCGCGCGACGGCGGCGGCAGGGCCGGGCATCGAAGTGGTCGATCTGCCCGAGGCCGGCAAGTCACGCACTTGGAACCGTTTCGTGCACGACTTATCCCGCGCCGAAGCCGATGTACTGATCTTTTGCGATGCCGATATAACGTTCAGCACTCCGGACGCGCTGAGCCGGTTGGTCGGCGGTCTTGGCGCGCGTCCCGGGCTTTGGGTGCTGAACAGCCAGCCCCTGAAGGACATTGTTGTTCATCCCGAAGGTTTACGGCTGTTGGACCAGCTGATCGCCGCTGCCGGGGGCGGGCTGGACGATTGGAAGACCGCGGTCTGCGGTTCGCTTTATGTCATGCCCGCTGACCGGGCTCGGCGCTTCCATCTGCCCGCCGGTCTCCCGGTCGAGGATGGTTTTTTGCGCGCCATGGTTCTGACCGATACCCTGACCGCGCCCGAAGATTTCACGCGAATCGACGGGCTGGCCGGGGCGTTCCACATCTACGCGTCTGAACGCACGATCCCGGCACTGATCCGGCACCAGACGCGGATCATCATCGGATCGGCGATCAATGCGGCCTGTTTCGCGGATATTGCCGCTTTGCCAGGTGCCCACCGGGCCGCCGCTCTGGCCGCGGCCGGGGCCGATCCGGACTGGCTGTCGGGCGTGATCCGCGCCCGCTTGCCGCGATTCCCCTACGGCTTTGTGCCTTTCGGTCTTCTGACTAAGAGATTGGCTAGGCTGGCCGCCCGGCCGCGCAATCTGTTGCGCCCCGAACGCGTTGCGGTAGCGCTGATGGGCTTTGGCTTCGATCTGATCGTCTACTTGCGAGCGCAAGGGGCGATGCTGCGAGGTCATGGGGCGGGATTCTGGTAGCGAATTTCGCGGGATGAATATAAAGGCCCAAGATTGGCATCCACATAAGGCCATAGACGCTATCGCTCTGCGCCTCCGACCCTAACGACTGCGCCGCCGAAGACGGCAAGCCTTGATCGTCTGTAGTTGCCCGTGCTTTCCGTTAGCGAAGGTGAGGACCGCCTGCCTTCGTGTGACCAGAAACACGTTCGCACAGTTGGGTTTCGATCTCGTCCAACATCGCATACCGCCGGCGGTACATAGCCCGCTTCCTCGCGGGAATTTCGTCACCTTGCCTGCGACCGGCTTCGACCGGCAACTCGAAAAAGCCATTCCTCCTGTCGATTGCTCCGCGCTCCCACCAGATTTCATCGTAGTCCAGCTATAAGTTGTGGCCGTCCGCCGCGCTCTTTCTCACGTAGGTCGAGCGCATGGAATGGTTGCTGCCAGCGACAGCATAGATGCGCGACACGCCTAGAGACCTGCAGAACACCTTGAATATCTCGATCAGGAATCGCGCGGCCTCATTCCGGAGGACGCTTTCGTGAAGCGCCGATAGCGATCGAGGACGTTATCCTCGGCCCGCCCCTGAAAGCCGCCGATATAGGCTACCCTCTCGCTGCCTTCGCAAGCGAGATTGAAGGCGAGAGAACAGCCGGTCGACATCTTCCCACAGACTAATGACTAGCAACCCTTCATTCAGCAGCCAATGGGGCTGATCGAGCGTGATGCGATACCGCGAACCGATGGAATTCCAGCTGATCAGGTCGGCCACATCGGGGCAGCGGTATCTCAGAGCCCGAGAAAAGTCAGGAGTGGCCATTCGCTGTGCAAGAAGGCGGATGCGCCCTTCTGCGATACGCCATCGACGATGACTGAAAGCCCCCAGACGATGGTCAGGTTAATGGCCTCGATCGCCATGGACGAAAGCGCGAGCGCGATCAGCACGCCACGGAACATCGATATGAAGTGCATGAGAACCGCCACCGGTCCCGTGGTGGGCAGCGGCTGGTAGGGAATGTTAAGCGGCCGGATCAGCGTTTCGAAGGGACGGTAGATCGCATCTGAAATTGACATGGCCACTCGGGTCAAAATCGGAAGGAGGGCGGGACTCAGCTATGCGGGCCGGGATAGGGTCAGCTACCGGCTGCAATCTCAAGTAGAACATCTTGGCCAAAAGTCAGGACATTTGCGACCGTCCGCCGAAAAGATCAAACTTAGGCTTCCCGGTTCTCCGAAAACTCGTGTTGAAAATCGCAGCCTTGGCGGGATCCGCACGATTGCTTCGCCAGTTGGCTTTTGACCCAATGCCGACGGCTGGACACCGGCGAGGAACGATCACTGCGAGTCGGGAACGCTGGTTCCGCTGAATGTCGGCTTTCAAGACACGATATCGCTGCCGGATTGACCGGATCGGGTCAAAAGCGTCGGTTGCGGTCGAAATCTCGAAGCAGCCACCTTATGTGGGTGAGCTATGGACCGATCTTTGAATGAGCAAATTAGCTAAAAGGCGCGCATTGCTGCTGCTCAATCCCAAGGCGCGGCGCGGCCAGGAGCTGATCGCGCCAATTGTGGAGCGGCTGGAGCGAGGCCGGCTTTCCGTCACCGTCGAGACGTTCGAGGCGTTGCCTGAGATCGCTCGTGACATCGTTCGCTTACGCCAAACAGCCGATCTTGTTATTGTGTGCGGTGGCGATGGTTCGGTGTCGTCGGCGGCGATGGCGGTCATGGAAAGCGGCCTGCCGATGGGCATTATTCCTATGGGAACCGCAAATGACCTCGCCCGTACACTCAATATTCCGAGAAATCTTCTGCAGGCCGCCGATGTGATCGCGCGAGGCCGAACCCGGCTGATCGATGTCGGCACGGTCAATGGTCATGCCTTTTTCAACGTCGCGAGTATCGGACTCAGCACTGAATTGGCGCAGGGTCTTGATCCCACTCTGAAGAAGCGTTTCGGCAGACTTGGCTATGCGCTGGCGGCGATGAAAGTGTTGACCCGGGCCATGCGGTTTCACGCGAAGATTACCGAGAAAGGCGCGGCGATCGAAGTCGAAACCTACCAGATCGCGGTTGGAAACGGTCGGCACTATGGCGGCGGCAACGTCGTGGAAGAGACGGCTGAGATCGATGACGGGCATCTCGATCTCTATAGCTTGGAAATGACCAACCTCTGGAAGCTGGCGCTGATGCTCCGCTCGTTCCGTTCTGGAACGCATGGCGCCTGGCGTGAGGTGCGCACGGCCAGGTGCGTCGAGTTCGACATCGAGACGGAGAAGCCGATGCCGGTTAACACCGATGGTGAGATTGTCACCTCGACGCCGGCCCATTTCAAAGTTCACCCAAAGGCGATCTCGGTCTTCGCGCCTCCGACCGTGGGCATTCCACGCCGCACGGAAATGTCTCGTCGAGCAATCGGCGCAGACCTCGAATTGTCGGACGATCATCCCCGGAGTTGACGCCGGGCTGATGCTGGTGCCGCTTTATCTGGGGCCTGTGCCAGACCCGGGAACTTGATGTTGGACACCAGGCGGCTGCCACGCTCGTGACCCGCAATCTGATCACCGCCACAGCCGTGTCCGTGGTCCATACGGCCGCCATGATTGCAAGCGGTGGCGTTATCGCCGTCAATCGATGGCTCGGACCCATGTTCATCTCACACACTGATCCGCACCCGTTGATGCGTAGTGCATTGATCCGGTGTCCCGCCGGCATGGCCGCCAGCCGCGAGCCTGACGCCTGCCGGAAGTTCACTGTCGCCTACAAACGGCCGGTTTCGGATCAGGTTTGTGACATTCAATATGTCGCAAATATTCGCTGAATCTCATTGCGGTCTGTCGTTCGTGCCAGCGCCAGGCCAAGCAGAATCCGCGCCTTCTGTGGCGTCAGATTGTCCGCCGCGATGATTCCAATGGCGCGATGTCTGGCACTGTCCAGAGCGCGGCCGCTTCCGGCACGAGATGATTGCAGCGCCATAACACCCTTCGCGATGGCGTCTTCAAGCGCCGCGACCTCCGCCGGCGTGCCCATTCCCGGCGCGAAGCCGGCAAGCACGATGCCCATCGCACCGGCGTCGGCGAACGCATTTATCGCCGTCCCGTCCGAGCCGGCGTAGCTGTAGGCGATGTCGACGCGCGGCATGTTCTCGATGTCGGCGACGGAGAATTCACTGTCTGCCGTGTGGAGCCTCTCGGGCTTGCGATAGTAGACCACGGCGTCGCCATCGACCTGGCCCAATATGCCAAAGTCCGGGCTCTGAAAGGCGTGCAGGCGGAAAGTCGACCGCTTCGTGACCTCTCGCGCCGCATGGATTTCGTCGTTGAGTACGACCAGCACGCCTCGGCCGCGCGACGCGGGAGCCACCGCAACCCTGATAGCGTTGACCAGGTTTGCCTGTGCGTCTGATGAAAGACCGTTGAGTGGGCGCTGCGACCCGACGACAACCACCGGAATTGTCAGCTTGAGGGTGAGCGACAGACAGTAGGCGGTTTCCTCCAGTGTCGCCGTGCCGTGGCCGATGATGATGCCCGCTGGTTTCGGATCGTCACCGGCCACCTTGGTGCAGAGAAGCACCAGATCCCGCCAGTCGCCGGACCCCACGTCCGTGCTCTCGATGTTCTTGAAACGAACCGGCCTTACCCGAGCCAGATCGTCCAAAGCAGGCAGCACCGCAACGATGTCGTCAGCGTGAAGTCTCTTGTCGTTGTTTCCGTAGTCCAGGACGTCGAATGGATCCTTGCCGATTGACGCGATCGTGCCGCCGGCTCCGATGAAAGCCACCTCGGGTATTGGTTTTGCCATGCGCTATCGTTCTTCCGTCGGATCAGCCGCCGAGTGCGCCCTGCTGCGCAAGACGGCGATATTTCTGGATCACGGTTTGATAGCGCAAAGGATCGGCGAAAAGCGAGACCTCAAAAAGCTCTTCGGCCTCTCCCCGTGACAGAAGTGCCATCTGAACCGCAGCGTCCTTGACGGGCAGTCCCCGCTCGGCAGCGAAGCGGGCCACCGATCCGGCTTTCGGATAATCGAAGACAGCCGCGATTGCGGTGGAAAGCGCAAGCGAACCTTCCGCCGCCGCGCGGCACGTCGCCTCATTGGCGGCTATGCCGGCAATGCATTTCGAAACGAGCAACGGTATCGCCCGGTTGAGCAATACGATCGACTCGGTCACAGCATTCAGGATGATCGACTCCCACACATTGAGGTCGAGTTCGCCCTCGCAGGCACGCGTGACGGTGGCGTCGTTGCCGAGGACGCGAAAATAGACCTGAATGGCCATCTCCGGGATGACCGGGTTGATCTTGCCCGGCATGATTGACGATCCCGGTTGTACGGCAGGCAAGGTGATCTCAGAAAAGCCGGCGCGCGGGCCCGAGGACATGAGACGCAGGTCGTTACACATCTTTGCCATCGACAACGCCAGGGATTTCAATGCGCCAGAAATCGACATCCATTGATCTGCATTCTGCAGTGCGTCGAACAAGTTCTCCTCCGGCTCCAACGTCAGCTGGGTGATACGACTCAGCTCGACGTAGACGGCCGCCTTGTAGCCCGGCAGCGCGCCGAACTCTGTGCCGACCGCGGTGGCCCCCAGCGGCAAGTGAAGACATTTGGCCTTGGCGATTTCCAGGTCCCGCAACGCTCGCTGGAAGTTGTGTCGGTAGCCTGAGATCTGCTGGCCGAGTGTGATCGGCAGCGCATCCTGGAAGCAGGTCCGGGAAAGCTTTATCACGCTTGCGAACTCGACCTCCTTCGCGGCGAGTGCATCAACCAGGCCCGACACTGTGGGTTCGAGCTGCGTCAGTAGCCGGTAAACAGTGATTTTCATCGCCGACGGAATGACGTCATTCGTCGATTGGGCCATGTTCACGTCTGTATTCGGATGGACATGGTCATAACCCTTACGGCCGCTCAGCGCTTCGTTGGCACGGTTTGCAATCACCTCATTCACATTCATGTTCGCGGCCGTGCCGCCGCCACCGTGATAGATGTCGACGGAAAACTGCGAAGCCTCGAAATTGTCCAGCCAATAGTCGCCGGCCTCGATGATCGCCGCCGCGGCCTCTTTGGAAAGCCCCCCAACCGCCAGATTGGCGAGTGCAGCAGCCTGTTTGATCTGAATGATGCTTTCGGTGAAGCCCGGAATGTCGGCGATGGTCTTGCCGGAGATGGCAAAGTTCTCGTGTGCCCGCACCGTCTGGATGCCGTAATAGTGGGTGTTGTCGATGCGGCGGCTGCCGAGCGCATCGGTCTCGATGCGCTCGCCGGCAATGTCTGTCGGCCCGGGCGAAGTCTCGTTCATGTCGATTTCCCTGGTTTGGATGGAGGCGGCCCGCGTCTCTGCCGTTTCAGAGGACCTTGTCCAAAAACTCTATGGTCCGAGGATCCCGGGGATTTTCGAAAAACGCCTTCGGCTCGCCCTGTTCGACGATCACCCCCTTGTCGGTGAAATAGATGCGGTTGGCGGCCTCGCGGGCAAATCGCATCTCATGGGTGACCAGGATGCAGGTCATGCCGTCCTCGGCGACCTTTCTGACGGCACTCAGTACTTCCTTGACCATTTCGGGATCGAGCGCCGCCGTCACCTCGTCGAACAGGATCACTTCGGGCTGCATGCACAGGGCGCGCGCGATCGCCACACGCTGCTGTTGGCCGCCGGAAAGTTCCCCTGGATACGAGAGCGCCTTTTCCGGCAGACGCATCCCAGCGAGAAGATCCTTTGCCCGTTCCTCGACTTGCCTGCGCGGCTCCCCGAGTACCTGGATCGGCGCCATTGCAACGTTCTCCAACACGGTCTTGTGCGGGAACAGGTTGTACTGCTGGAACACCATGCCGACGCGATGCCTCAGCGCCACCTTGTCCACCTTGGGATCGGTGACCGTGATGTCGCCGACGGTGATCACACCGTGATCCACTGATGTCAGGCCGTTGATCGTCCGCAGGATCGTCGACTTGCCGGAGCCCGACGGTCCAATGATCGCCACCACCTCGCCCTTGGCGACGTTGAGGTCGACTCCACGCAGCACCTCAATGCTGCCGAAGGCCTTGCGCACGCCTCTCAAGGAGACAAGTGCGCCATCTTGGGTTACCGATCGCATGAAAACCTCACACAGTTTGGAAGCGGCGCTCGAGCGCGGCGCTGACGCGGGAAATCGGATAGGCGTAGAGAAAGAACATTGTGAGCAAGGTGAGGTACATCGGGATCAGAAACCCGGGCTGCACCTCGGACTGCACCGCCGCCTGGGTGCGGGCCAGAGCTTCGTCGACGCCGACGATCGACGCCAGCGGCGTTGCCGTGATGAGCAGCGCGTAAAGGTTCATCCACGGCGGCAGCATGCGCGTAACGCATTGCGGCAGGATGATGCGAAACAGGGTGACCGTCCTGGAATAGCCGAGCGCTTCGGCCGCCTCCCACTGCCCCTTTGGGATCGAGCCGATCGCGCCGCGCACGATCTCGGAAAAATTCGCCGCAACCGGCACGCTGAAGCCGAGCGTCGCGCGCAGCCAGCTTGGCACGTTGTAAGTGACGCCGGACACGGTAAACGAATATGGCATCAGGAAGATGCAGTAGAACAGGAGCACCAGCCAGGGCGCGTTGCGAAACAGCTGGGTGGCAAGGCGGGAGATCCTGCCGATCAGCCGGACATGCGATATCTGCCCGAACCCCAGGAATACGCCCGCCGCCGTGCCGAGCGTGATTGCCAGAATGCTCATCAGGATGTTGAGGGCGAAGCCCCATAGCACGAAGGGCAGCCAGCGAAAGATATCGGCAAAGATCGTGGTTTCTGACATCGGGGTAATCCGTTCAGTTCGCGCCGAAGCCGGGCAGGCGCATCGCCGCCTGCACGCGGCCGATGATCCACACCACGATGCCAGTGAGCAGCAGATAGATGGCCAGCATGACGTTCATCATCTCGAATGTATTGAGGGAGTCCGACCAGATCTGGTTGGACACGTAGAGCAGTTCCGCCACGCCGATCGCGTAGGCCACGGTCGTCGACTTGGTGAGGTCGACCAGATTGTTGGCAAGCGATGCAAAAGAGAAGCGCAACCCCAGCGGCACGACGACGTAGCGAAACGCCTTGAAGCGCGAATAGCCAAGCGCTAGCGCCGCTTCCTCATACGAGTTGTGCACCGCACCGAGACCGGAGCGGAACGTCTCGATGTTGAAGGCACCGGCATAGAGGGAGAGCGCGATCACCGCCCAGGTGAAATTGCCGATCAGGGGCACCGGCAGGCCGATGGCGTTCTGGCCGACAGGCATCAGGCTGCCAACCGCGAAATAGAAGAAATACATCTGCACGAGCAAGGGCGTGTTGCGGATGAGCGCCACATAAGCACGGACAAGCATGGCCGCCGGACCGCGTGATAGCGCCAGCACGGCTGCGCCGCCGCCGCCGATCAGGATGCTGAAAAACGTGCAGATGACGATCAAAGCGCAAGTCGTCATGAGCCCCGTCACGAAGCGCTCGAAATCGAAGGCGTCGTAGAGGATCGTCAGGTTGATGCCTGACGCCTTTAGATCGAGCGCATATTGACGAAACATTTCGAGCATTGTCCGCTCCCCTGGAGAGGTGTCCGGTTCCTCCCGTGGGGAACCGGACGCTTGATCAGAGCACGACGCCGAGAGGTGGAGTTATGTCTTCGGATCGCTCATGCTCGACCGGCACGGATGGCCGTCTCACTCCGCCGGCAGGTGGTCCTTCAGCGCCTCGTGCATTTTGCGCAGATATGCGGATTCGGCGATGCCATTGGCCTTCTCCAGTTCGAGAAGCTTGCCCGAGCGATGCCAGTTGGCGATGGCGCCGGAGACCAGCACGCCCCAGGGCTTATCGAGATCGTTCAGCCGGACGGCGATGCCCCACGGTGCGTCATCTTGGGTCGGCAGCGACATGTGATAGTCCGCCCATTTTGGGTCGGCGAGCATCACGTTGATCATATTGTCATCGGACAGGACGCCGATGCAGCGGCCCTGTTGGAACGCGCTGTCGACTTCCGCGGTGCCGGCGAAGGCCAAGAGTTCAATCTTGAACTTTTCCTGCGCGGGCTTGTTGTACCAGGCTCCCTGGATTGCGCAGATGGTCTGGCCAGCCACCTCTTCCCACTTCGTCGCCGTCACCTTTTTCGGCAGGAGAACGTTGTAGCCGGACGAGTAGTAGTTCGGGTGTACGAAGCCCACCACTCGCCGGCGTTCGGCGTTGTCGGTGGCCGAGGCAATCATCAGGTCGATCTGTCCCTGGGCGAGGAATTCGAAGCGGTTGGCCGAGTTGACCTTCACGATTTCGACCTTGGCGCCGAGGAGTTCGCCGAGCGCGTTGGCGAGGTCAACTTCCATGCCGGCGAAGCTGCCGTCGGGAGCCCGATACGACCAAGGTTTATAGTCGTCCTTGGTCCCGACTTTCAGCACCTTGGCCGCCTCCACCTTGCACAAGGTATCGTCACCGCAGTCGAGAGTCTGGGCGCGAGCTCCAGCCACCCCAAGGCCAATCGCAAGTCCGAAAGCAAGTGTCTTCAAAACGCGCATTTTCATCTCCGTTGAGAGTGTTCCATTATCTCGCGCTTCCGCGAAGCCACGGCTTCGAGGGCGCTTTCTTGCTCTGTTTATTGTTGAGAGGCCTTCGCTCGATTCCGGCAGCGGCCTTCGCAATAGGGATGCAGCTTTGGGCGCTTCGCTGCAATTGATTTTTGGCATAAGAAGAGAGATTAATGCCAAATATGACTTTGGATTATGATGATGATAAAGCAGATGAAGGGCAGCCTAGACCTCAGGACGCTTGAAATCGTGGCTGCCGTGATCCACACCGGCAGCATGAGCGCGGCCGGATCGCGCTTTGGCCTGACCCAATCAGCCGTGTCCCAGGCTGTTCGCCGAGCCGAGAAGGAAATCGGCGCGACGCTCCTGCATCGCGACCGGCGGCCCCTCCTCCCTACCCATGCCGGCAGCGTACTGGCAGGTCAGGCCGAGGAAGTCATGCAGCGGGTCAACCGGGTGGTCGAGACAGTGCGGGCCGCCGCCGCAATGCCGGAGCGCCTGGACCTGCGCCTGGGCCTCGTCGACTCTTTCGCGGGCACGATCGGCGCCTATCTCGTCAAGGAACTGGTGGACGGCGCACTCGCGCTGCGATTGACCGCCTGGTCAGGACTGGCCTTCTCCCACACAGAGGCGCTCATGCGTCGCGCTATCGACGCAGCCGTCACCTCGGACCCGATGGAGGGTCTCGACGACATCCTCCGCTACCCGCTGTTTCGGGAGCCCTATCTGCTGCTCGTCCCGAAAGACGTTGGTCCATATTGCAAAGACCAAGACCTACGCGAAATATTCTCCCGTCATCATCTCATACGCCACAGCGCGCGGTCGCATAGCGGCGCGCATGTCGACCGGCATTTGCGCAGGCTTGGGCTGGAGCCGCCACGCATGCTCGAGTTCGACACCTCGGACTCGCTTTTGGCAATGGTGGCGACCGGGGTTGGCGTCGCCATCACAACGCCGCTTTGCCTGCTTCAAGGAGTTGCCTATGCCAACGGCGTCGAAGTGTTACCCCTGCCTGGCCCGGGATTTTCCCGCCAACTGACATTCGTTACCCGTCGGGAGGAGTTCGGGACGCTGGGCCCCCGCATTGCCGAACTTGCCCGCAACCTCGTCAGAGTGCGCGCGTTGCCGCAGTTCGTGAAGCTGGCGCCTTGGATCGAACCCAGGCTCGACTGGATGATGTCAGGCGTCGAACCTGGTTCCTGACAGCATCGGTTTGCATTGCCGAATACGGCGAAGGTCTGCCACCTGGCCGAGCTCTCTCATCTGGGTTTCTGCCCCGGTCACCAGGCAACCCCAATGACCGTGGCCGCTGGACAGTTCGTCTGAAGCCGTGGCTCAAGGTGCCTTCTGGTCGGCTTCGTCACGACTTTTCAACATTGCCCTCCACCTCAACGTCTCCTGGGCGCCTAATCCGACAGCTGAGTGGGGTAGCACTCCGTACGCCATTGGGTGACCTCCCTGGAGGAAAGGCGGATGGGATCGTGCAAAAGGAGTTGATCCCGCTCATGCCGTACGCGTGATACTGACTGCGCTGGAATTTGCTCTGAGCGCGAGACCCCAGAGCTGGCATCGGCATTTAGCGTAAAGGCACAGTTGTAATGAGAAAAGGCAACAATCATCCAATCTATGCTCAGACTATTCTTTGTGGAATTGATCTCTTGGTATTTCGAGACATCCTATGAAAGGGATCATCCTGGCAGGGGGAAATGGTCTCGATTTCGAAGCAACTGCTACCGAAATTTGACAAGCCGATGATCTACTATCCTCTCGGGGCGCTAATGCTCGTAGGCATCCGAGACATCCTAGGCGTCGCGACACCGCGCGACCTCGAGCGGGCCCCAGCGCGCCAAAGGCGTACGGCGTGGCCTCGTCGCGGCTCGATACGTCGAAGATCATTCAGCAGTTCGGCACCCAACCTACAGATTGGCGGACGAACGTCGCAGTTGTCATCGATCGGTTGGAAGATCGGTCGAACCTGCGGCCGTGCGATAGCGGAGAAGCCAAGGAGCGAAACGCAATGCTCATGAGGAATGCCGTCGAACCGCGCAGTTACCGCGAGGCCATGAGCCTTTTCGCGGGAGCAGTCCAAATCTTGACGACCGACGGAAGCGCCGGCCGGCGCGGCGCTACGGTGATTGCGGCCTGCTCGGTTTCCGACGAGCCGCCGACCGTACTGGTTTGCCTCAGCCGCAAGAGCGCCAGGAACGATCTGTTCGCGGCAAACGGTGTCTTCGCCCTAAACACACTCGGTGCTCCGCATGCCGATCTCGCTCATGCCTTTTCCGGCATGACCGATCTCGATCAGCAGCAGCGATTTGCCTTTGGCACCTGGACGACTCTCGCCAGCGGCGCGCCGGTCTTGGAAGATGCAATTTCCACCTTCGACTGCGAGGTGACGGAAACCCGGGAGGTCGCGACACACCGGGTGCTGTTCGGCCGTGTCATTGGCCTTCGCTTTCGCCATGCCGACGGACTGGACCCGCTGATCTATCACAAGCGCGGCTACCACGTGCTCTGATCCGCTCGGCGACGTGCCGACGCGGTTTGCCGTTGGGTCACGCTTGCAAGCGCTGAGAATCCGACGGCGAGCGCAATCGCCGCCAATAGGGCAGATCGAGGCGGATTGAACGGCGAAGAATGAAGTGCCCGACGCCGCGGAGCGGCAATTCGGACCTCAACAGCGAGTGAGTGATCACGAAGCCGCTGATCACGAAAAGATTGCCACTCCCGCCTCACCCATCACGACGATCGACAGCACATCGGTCGGCACAATATCGATATGAGACCCACGCAACGCGTGAAACAGGCAAACTGCCATCGCGGCGATCCTGCGGAGTCCATCTATGAAGGTGGAGCGACTCTGCATGGCTTCCAATGTGAAATGAGCCACAAGCCCGACAAGGGCTGTTCGTCTGGTCTAGTACAAAAGTTTCGGCCATTCTTGATCGATTTCCGGCCACGGCAGCATCGAAGATGCTGTTGTCACGCAGAATTCAGACGCCGGCCTGCCTATTGGCTGTTTGCGAGCGTGTCGGAAACGCGCGCCTGGAGTGCCATCACAAGAGCCGATTGCCGAATATGCCCGGCAGATCCTCGCCGCGACGAAGCGATGACAGGAACCACCAAAGAAAATTTCACACGCCTTTCGGCTGCGCGGCGTACAATTGATCTACGCCTTTTGGATAAAATTCGATGCAAGTTTGCCTGATCCAATAGCAGATTGCTGACAAAAACGCGGGATACCCACACAGATCTAAACCTTTCTTGCTATTTCGCATCACCCGCGAAAGTTGTAGTCCTGTATGAAGAAGGGGTTACATAGGACGGTTAAACCAAGAAAAAGCGTGAAACGAGTTTGGTGTATTGCCCCTCAGGGTCACACTGACCCGCAATACTTACAACTGGATTAGGGGAGTAGCGACCTGGTGCAGGTCGCGCAAATAAGGGGTAGGCAAGTATGGACACGCAACATTCATATGAAAATGGGGAGTCACTTTCTAGAATCACAGACAGGGGCAATCCGGAGACAGCTCCACCAGCGGTGGGCGAAAAGAGTCTCGTGATCGTCAATAGCAAACCCTTGGATCGGGAATGTCTCGCGCAGGCCTTGATAAGACACAGACTCGGCCTGAGTGTTCTGAACTGCGCGTCAATCGAGCAATGGCGATCGGTCCAGGATCAGCATCCGCCGCTCGGCGCGGTCCTTTACAATCTCGGGAACCGAAAGGTCACAGAGACCGAGGAGACCAACAAAATCGTCAAGCTCACTGCCGAACTCGGCAAAGTCCCGGTAGTGATCCTCGCGGATTCCGATGACTTCATACAGGTCCTCAAAGCCTTGGAGATTGGAGCCAGGGGCTACATCCTGACCTCGGTCGACATCAACGTTTGTGTGGAAGCGCTGGAACTGGCTGTTGTAGGCGGGGTTTTCATCCCAGCAAGCAGCATCCTGGCAGTCAAGCATCTGATCGAAACTGGATCTTCCAAGACGCGGGAACTGAGCGACATGTTCACCCCGCGCCAGACGGAGGTGGTCACGGCGCTTCGAAAAGGAAAGGCGAACAAGATTATCGCCTACGAACTTCAACTTCGGGAAAGCACCGTAAAGGTTCATATTCGAAATATTATGAAAAAACTAAGGGCCACGAATAGAACGGAGGTCGTCTACAAGATGAATGACTTCTATCCTGCCGAAAATATGAATACCGGGGTAGATTTGTCCTGATACCCGAAACGTACAATTTTTCTCGCGGAGAGTCTGCTTCTCGCGGCGGGTGACAACTTTCGGTTGAGCTAAACGAAAGTTTTTGCCTGCCGCAGTAAGCAGAAAGTACACCTTCTGCCGGCTTCCCTGTCGAGATCGAGAGGGGGCAACATGTTGAATGCTCACGCGCAGCGTTGGACTTCAGTGAACGCAGCCAGCGCCATTCAACGCACGAGCTAAATGTCGTTGCCGGATACGGATCCACTCCGTCATATTGGTTGAGCCCCGGTCGACCGCACTTCCGGCTTGGTTCCAATAGAACGGAGCCTCTTGGCTAGCGACTGGTCGGATCATCAAGGAAGCATATCTCGTCACGGTATCGGTCCGACCATCCTTCCGGCCAGCAATTGTCGGAGCAGATTCACAACCTGCTGATCGCCAACGGGCGAGTTCGATGTACTTCCAGACGTTAACCTCGATTCAATGCCGCATATCGCTGACCGGACGCGAGCAGGAGTTGGGCAGCGCCGGGTAGATCACTTGGGGGACGTCCTGCATATTGAGTATTTCGGAAAGGGCGATCAAAATCATTTTGATTCCATACACCGAAAGCTGGACTTTGTTCGACTACCAGACAGTGGTATGAGCATTAAGGGATCGTCAGCTACGTCTTTGAATTCTGTTGATTGGGCAATTTTGCCTATTTGATGCACATGAAAATGGAGTCACAACAGTCGGGATCATGGAACCCTTGGGTGGCTCTATGCAAATTCATGCTGTCACCTCCGCAAACCGTCATCTCTATACGGAGGAGTTGGCTGCGTTTTTTTCATGCCCGGCCCGCTACAACATGTCTGTCGAGGAAAAGTGGCCGTGCGTATCGGAGCAGTGGTTTCGGCCGGTCCATTCTTGTCCACCGCGGGCGGTACAAGCCATTCGTAGAAGAAGAAGTCCACATGAGGGAGATTGCGTTCATGCTGCCTGATCGAGACACTCGGCTCGCCCTGAGAGCTATTGGCTCTGTGCTCGGACGCGTTACGACGACCGCGAGATCCCCCAATCTTGAAGCCCTTGTGGACATGGTCGGTCTCGCCCTCTGGGAACCGAACGAAGTAGCAGCCCGGCGAGGCTTCATGTACAGGGTCCATCCCAAGAAGCCCGAAGATCAGGCCAATTCCAAGTAGCCCTCCTGCGAGGGCTGCCGTCAGACCTTTGAAATGATGGCGAGATATCGCCAAATCCTGGGCGCAACATCAGTCAATCCTTGGCGAGGCATCGGCGAGCCATGCCTGTGGCGGAAAGCCCGTCGATCCCTCAACCACTATGACTCGGACTTCGACTCACGGCGTACGAAGCAAGAGTGCCTCGACCTAGCTCTAGCACTTATTGGTGTGCTCTCCTTGCACGCGATTCCCAATAGCGTGGCTGCTAACCATGCGATGCGCTGATAGATTTCAAACCAGCTGCATCTCGACATCAAATTCGTCGAAGGCATGCGCTTGCATCGGCAGATGTGGGACGGCTATCTCAAATGCGTTCTCAGGCGGGGCAAAGAGCCAATTCCGTTCGGCGCCCGCTACCATCCCGGAGATCTCGGGTTCGACCTACAATTGATCGATGCCGATGCGGAAATCGACGAGAGCATGCTCGCAAACTACGACATCATCTTCTGCCCCGCCGATGCCCGCGATACACTTCATATCGCGCGTCTTGGAGTGAAGGTCGGCGTGAAGGTCGTCTACAGCATCGAGTACGTGCTGAAAACACGTCTACAAATCGTGGGATTTAGCGGGAAGTCCGGTTTTGCGCGCCGGGCCTACGGCATGTTGTGGCACCTACGGCAGGAGATACGGCGACGGCGGGCGTTCCGCCTCGCCACTGCGATCCAGGCCAATGGCTATCCGGCTGCAGCATCATACGGTCGGCTCAATCCGAAAACGATGATGTATCTGGACAACCGGATGCGTCCGGCGTTGTTCGCCAACGAGATGGAAATGCGTTCTAGGTCCGAACGGCTGTTCTCGGGCGCGCCGCTGCGTTTGATCCATTCGGGCCGTCTCGAACCTATGAGGCCGCAGGATCTCGTGCCCTTCGCGTGCTTTCTGAGGGCCCCGAGGCGTCGACTTCACCCTCGACATCTTCGGCGACGGCAGCTTGCGCGAGGAAATCGCCCGGGGGAATCGAAAGGCAAGGCCTCTCACAGGTCACGCTTCACGCGTCGGTTGATTTCGAGACCGTGCTGGTACCGTGGAACCGGAGCAAGGCCGACCTTTTCCTCAGCTGCCACCGACAGTCGGATCCATCCTGCACCTATCTCGAAAGCATGGGGTGCGGATTGGCAATTGCTGGCTATGACAACGCGATGTGGTCGGCACTGAAGACCGAGTCCGGTGGCGGCTGGTCCGTGCCGATGGGCGAAGTCGAAAAGCTCGCCGACCTGATCGCCGCGCTGTCAGTCAGCTCGCCGGGTCGAGATTGTCCGCCGCGCCGAATCCGCACTTGAATTCGCGAAGGCGCGGCGTAACCGAGTTTGCCGCTCGGATGCAGCATCTGCGGTCGGCAATCGGTTGAGACTTCGACAGCTCCAGCTGGATGACGCTCGCTGGGACACTCGAGTAGTCATGTGGGCCCCCGTATAGGGAAGACATTCGTCGCGCCTGCCGACTTTCTCGTGCTCTCCAGATACTTGGCGGCTGCCGCTGTTCTGTTTCGCGCGTTGAGTTTGCTGATGATGTTATGAACGTGAACTTTAATCGTGTTCTCGGAGAGGCTGAAGCGTAGCGCGATCACGCTATTGGAGCAGCCCATAGACACCATCTCCAGCACTTGCAACTCACGTTCCGTTAGAGCGGCAATGGTCGGCGGCGACAGCCCTCCGGAAGCGATGTCCGCGGCGCCGTTGCGGGCTGGCCTGAGACTGAGACGCGCCACGGAGATCGGCACGAACTCGCCGCCTCTCAGCAGAAGCCGAAACGCGAGAAGCCAGATCTCGAGCGGCAGATTCATCGCGAGAATACCATGGACCAGGCCGTTCGCCACGACGTGCAGTACCGCGCTCGAGGTCTGTTTGGCGTTCTCGACCACCACCACGATGCGGCTACCATGCGATCCAAGCAGCAACATCTCCAGTTCGGTCGCTTCGGTGATGCATGCCTCTTGAATCAGCACCGCGCGAGGCAGGGGATCAAATTCGGCTAAGGACCCCGCTATGGTGCCCGCATGGTGAATGGCCAAAAGCGGAAACTCGTTCATAACCGAGGCGATGTTGCAGTCTGGAATAAATCCATCTCTTCCAACGAGCAAAAGCGATATTGCGCCGCTCCGGCTGCGTTGTCCTCTTTCAGTCGTCTCTGGATCATCGGAGATCATGCGAGGCGCATCAGGGGTGCTTGGCGTCGAAGGATCCTCTCCACGATTCGTCGCTTAAGCGACCGCGCCTGGGCCATCTGGCAGTCACGTTCGAAGGTCGCGCCATTGATTCCTCGGTCGTTGCATAGGGCGAGTTCCACACCCCAGCGCGCAGCAACCGCAGGGTCGAGTCCGACGGGCAAGCCCATCCGCGTTGCCAAAATGCCCGGCATCCAGGTTGTAACGATGATGTTCGGAAACCGATCTGCAAGGTCCGCCACGAGAGCACGCGAAAACGTACGCAGCGCGCCCTTCGAAACGCTGTATGCGCCGGCACAGGGCTGGGGTGCCAAATCGGCGAAGCTGCCGACATTGACGATCCGCCCATGGCCGAGCTGGATCATCGTCCGCAGTGCAGCATGCGTGGCGTTGACCGCTCCACCCAGATTGATCGAAACACAGGCCATAAAGTCTTCCGGCCCTTCATCGATAAAATCCCGCCGCGGGTGGATCGCGGCGTTGTTGACGAGAATCGTCGGCGCTCCAACCTTGCTCCTGATCTCGGAGAACGCGTCGGCAACGGCCCGACTATCGCTGACGTCGACGGCCATCGGCGAAAAAGGGGCGCCCTCGGCCATCGCTGCCGTCGTTCGCAGATCGTCCAGGTTCCTTCCCAGTCCTGCCACAGCGATCCCGCGCCGGGTGAACTCGACCGAGAGGGCGCGGCCCAACCCGACGCCTGCACCGGTGACGACTGCGACCGCATTCTGTTCCCATATGTACATGTCTTGCCTCACACTGGCGCCATCTGAAGTGCCTGCTGCCTACGCAGAGCCGATATTCTGTCCGCGACGCGCAAGGCGTTCGCGGCGATCGTCAGGCTCGGGTTTATTCCAAGCGAGGTCGGCATGAAGGACGCATCGGCCACGTAGAGATTGCTGACACCGTGGACGCGGCAGTCTCGGTCGAGCACGCTCTCGGCGGGATCGTTCCCGAAGCGCAGCGTACCGCAGCAGTGGGCAAGGTCGAGATGGGGCTCGAACCTCAGCCACATCGTGCGGTGTCCGACAAGGCTCCTTTTGACAATACGCCGATACAGACGCCGGCGCTCCTGCAATTCCGGCGCGTAGTTGTAAGTGAAACGGATCCGCTCGGGATCTTCGGGATCGAGGAGCACGCGATTGTCCCGATATGGCAAATCTTCGATGATCCCAGAGAATATCTTGGCACTGCCGAAGATTCGGGCTGCGAAATAGGCCGGGATGCGCGTGGCCTCCCGGAGAAACCGGAGATGCCGTAATGGCGACCGGTCAAAGACGCCGTTGAGATAGTGGACGATCATACCATAGGAGGCATCGACCCCGATCGCCTGCAACGCGCCGAAGCGACGGCCCTCATGATGGTAGAAGTCGCGCAGCGCCAGCGCCTTGCTGGCTCCTCGCGATCGGGAGCCGCTGGCCGGCCAGATGGCGACCATCTCAGTTAGATGGAACATCAGGTTTCGGCCGACGAGATCGTTATCGTTGCCGAAGCCGTTCGGCCAGATCTCGCTGCGTGATGCCAGCAGAAGTTTCGGAGAACCAAGTGCGCCCGCCGCAAGTACGTAAGAGCGAGCGCGAAGGGTCCGTGGCTTCCCGCCCTGGAGAACTTCGAGATGGGTAACCCGATCGCGCGTCCCGCAAATCGCCTGGACCTCGCACATATCGAGCAGCACGGCGTTGCCGGTTTGGAGAGCGGGCTCGACGCCCGCTGTACGCCCATCGAGCTTGCATCGACGCGGACATTTATGCCCGAAGCACAGCTTGCAGCCCGGCAGCAACCGGACGCCCATGTGGACATGGTATGGGTGAAGCCCGTTCTTGCGGAAACTGTCGGCCATGGCCTGATCGTCTTCGGATAGCGGCGGCGGCGTGCGCATCGTATCTACGTCATTCGACAGTGGGACCGGATCGCCGCAGACTTCGTAAAGCCGCTCCGCCTCTTCGTAATAGGGCCGTAGCTCGCTGAAGCGAACTGGCCAGCCGCCCGTGGGGTGCGGTAGATCGGGACCATCGTCGATGTCGTGTGTCTCAGGCCGCTCCAGCGTGGCCGCATAGAAGGAGGATGAGCCGCCGACTCCGGAACCTATCGCTCCGAAGAGACGGGTCTCCTTTCCGTCCAGGGTCGCGACCACCGGCTTGGGCCAGAGACCCCTGATCTGTCGGGCGGAAGGGTCCTCCAAATCAGTGCGGAGATAATGTTGCTCGCGGGTGTGCCCGGATGGGCCCTTTTCGACGAAGAGCACGGACAGCCCCAGCTCCGCAAGCCGACGACCGATCGTACCTCCACCAATGCCGGTGCCAATCACGATGACGTCCCATTCCTTTTCAAGGGCGTTAGCGGTCATGAAGGCTCGCAGCTGTGGAAGCAGGTCGCTGACTGTCCGAACATAGGATGCCGCCGATCAGGAATCCGGCCACGACAAAGAAGAAATCGACACCGACGACCCCCCCTGCGATGGATGCCGGGGCGAAGTGGTAGAGCACCACAGACACAACGGCGATGCCACGCAGGCCATCGATCTGGCTGATGTTGCCTGCGGCCTCGCCAATCTCCAGGGGTCGTCTAAGTCCGAGCGCGATCAGGCTTGCATTCATCGAAGGCTACCGGCATTGATGCGGGCGCGGTTCGGCAGTCCAAACTTGTGGCAATTCTCCCGGACGCCGCTGGAAAGTCGCACAGCATTTCTCTCCGTTCACCTTTCCTGGCAAACCTACGGCGTAGCGCGGAAACAGCGCTAGATGGGAAATATCGACATATGGTCATCCATTCGCAGTAGGTGACGTCCGGCCGCCTGCGCCTCTGCCTTGCACCATCGACAACACGCTGACGTCGGACCTCGGAGACGGTCGCCAGCAATGTGGCCTGTATGCCGGCCGAGAGCACAATGACATACCCTTTTGCTTAGGCCGGAATATTTCTGTGGCGTTGTCCCGTAGCACGCACCCGCGATAGCAAGATCAGCGATGAACGAAAAAACCCTTCTACCCTGCATGGCAGTTGGGTGGCGCCTCCCGACGTGAACCGCTCGTGAACCGCTATCGACGTTGATCCCGCATGGGGCGGGAGTTTGCGTATGACGGCCTAGACAGAGCATCAGAGCAGTTCGGGCGAAATCCCCTCCCTGAACGGGATACGCGCCGTCTTCATCGTGCTGCTGTCGCACGCTGGCTTCGAACGTTTCGTGCCCGGCGGGCTCGGCGTCACGATCTTCTTCTTTCTCAGCGGGTATCTGATCACAACCCTGCTTATTCGCGAGCATGCAAGGTTCGGTTCGATCGACATTTACGCCTTCTGTGTCCGCAGGTTCTTTCGGCTGATGCCGCCGCTTCTCGTTACCCTCGACATCGCCTACGTCCTGACCTTTGCCGACATTCCCGGGCAACATCACCCTCGAAGGCTTTGCTTCGCAGCTCCTATATTTCGCCAACTATCTCGAGATTTTCTTCCAGGGGGCCGAGCGCATCCGACCGGTACCGGTGTGCTCTGGTCGCTTGCGGTCGAAGAGCACTTCTACCTGGTCTTTCCAGTACTGATGAGCATCGCCTTCGCCACCGGCATCGGCGACCGCGCGAAGATCCTCTTCGGCGCCGCCATCTGCATTCTGGTGCTCGGATGGCGCTCCTATCTCGTCTACGGTATCGGAAGTCCGGACCTATTTCGCGTCGGACACACGGATCGACTCGATCGTGTACGGATGCATCCTTGCCTTCTGTCTTTGGCCGCCAAAGATGCGCCAAGCGGACGGTGGACGCATGACAGTCGGCGAGCGGCACTGCTGCTCCTGTTGACCTTGGTCAATCGCGATCCACAGTTCCGCGAGACATTGCGCTACTCGATGCAGGGAATTGCTCTGATGCCAATTTTCTATTTGGCAATCATGAAGCCTCAGAGCTGACCGTTTGTGCTCCTGAACAGCCGCATCGCGGTGTGGATCGGGATCTATTCCTACTCGATCTATCTCATCCATCGCGTAATCATCGTTGCGCTGGTTGACAACAATCCCGTGCTCGGCGAACAGCCTGTCGTGCTGAGCGCCCTCGCCTTCATCCTGTCGTTTGCGTTCGCGGCCTTGGTCGATCGTTACGTCGACAGCCACTTCCGGCAGCAAAGAGCGGCGTTTCATCGGACCCCGACCGTCGAGCCTGCGCCGGTGAAGCGGGCTGCGGCCTAGATCTAGGGGGCCGTGGGCTTCTCAAAGAGCGCGGCGGCGTTCCGCCAGCAGGACCAGCACCCGCCCGACGTACAGGCCGGCCAGTGCCCCGAGAGCCTTGAGTCCGACATCCGCGGTACGCGCGTGACGATCAGCAGTCAGCAACTGCAACGCCTCAAGCACGAGAACCATACCGAGGACAAACAGGATCAGCCGCGGCCATTGTCCGGGGTAGGCAGCCGCCGCGAGAATGCCGAAGGCAATGGTTGCGGCCGCGCGCTCGACATCCGCGCCAAAGGGCGTGTCAGGACGGAGGGAAAGCGGCCAGAGGGTCAGAGCCGCGATTGCCGCCGTTGTCGCCCAGAAGGCAATACGCCAGAGGATAGGTGCGTATTTCCGCGCCGATCGTTGGTGCACGGGTTGTCGACCGTCACGGGCATCAGGTGCGCTTTGGCCGGTGGCCGCCGGCAGCTTGCCTGCATCGGGCCTGACGGCAATCGGCCGGCCTCGGGTCACCATGCTGCTCTCATCAAAATCCGCCCCGGACGCGGTCGAACCGCCACAACCAGTCCGACCGCCTGGGCGGCCAGTTCGACCACCGCGAGTTGACGCTGATTCAGGTGGCGGTCGCTCGACATCGACTTCGTTGACTGAAAGCCGAGGATCACCGTTGAGAGTGCCATTATCGCAATGATCGCAGGCAGGTCGGGTGCGACGTAGGCAGAACTTGCGGAAAACCATCCGTTCTCCGCCGCGCGCGCGACGAAAAAGGCGCACATTGAGCAGGCGGCCCAGATCACCACGCCTCTGATGATCTGGAGCGTCCATGCCGTATCGAGGAATATCTGTTCGTCACCGCGCTTGTTCTGGATCACGGCCTGCCGAAGGCCGACGTCGCAAAGCATCGCAGCGACCACCTGAACGATCGTTGCGATCGCCATGACGCCGAACATCTCCGGCACCAGAAGCCGCGTCATGATGAGGCTGGAAAGCAGCCGCAATCCGTAGCCCGACACATAGGCAGCCATGGACCAGCCGGCGGCCTGGAGGATGCGGAGACGCAAGCCGCCCCGCGTTTCCGGAGGAACCGGTTCCTGAACTGCGGCTGGCGTCGCCCGCTTGAACAGGCCGTTATCTGGCGTCGCCATCACCATCGGCAGATCGTCGGGTCGACCCAACGCCACGATCCCGGAATTCCTTCCACGAATGCCGGTAGCAAGGCCATCCCGACCGCCGCGGCGATAGAGCGCCGGTGGAATTTTGGTTTGCAGGTCGACGGCATCTCTAACCCGGCACCGCGTCGTGTTTCACATCGACCTTGGTCGGACCTGAAGAAGCGGAAAGAGGCGAAGATGACCTCAACGATTGCTCGATAGTCCGCCTCATGTCTTCGGCGAGCACGCGGACATTGGGCTCGAGTACCATCGTGTCGTGATCGCCCGGCACTTCGAGGATCTCGACGTTTTCGACATGAACACCCCATCCGTTGTCATCGAGAACCAAGTTGCGGTTGGCCATCAACCGGCGGCCACCGGGCAGATGGTAATGGACGACGGGCCGCGGGCGAAACACGGTGACCGGGCAGTCCGAAGGTGCCACCGCGTAGCGTGACAGCGCCCGCCGGAAGGCAGCTTCGATCCGATCATTGTCGAACTGTTCGGCGAGAGCCGCGGGCGGCGACGCTTCGGCTTTGCGCTTCCGGCGCATTTCCTTGCGCCACTCGGTCCGATTCTTGAGCCATAGTTTGAAATAGGAAAGGCGGCTCCGGCGCAGGTCCTGCGACTTCATTGCCAGCTTGTCGAAGCGGCTCAGCGACGGCTGTGTAGGTTGCGGCGTGTCCAGCATGATGACATGCGGCACGACTTCCCCGCTCTCACGCAATTGGCGCGCCATTTCGAAAGCCGTGATGCCGCCACCGGAGTAGCCGGCCAAGAGATAGGGCCCGCGGGGGCGGACCGTGCGGATTTCTGCGATGTAGTCCGCCGCCATATCTTCGAAGGCCTCGTGCGGCGCCATGTCTCCGTAGAGACCGCGCGCCTGTAACCCGTAGACCGGGCGATCAGCGCCGAGATGGAGAGCGAGGTAGCGCAGGTTCAGGACATTGCCGAACATGCCCGCGCAGATAAAGAGCGGGACGGCGTCGGGGTTCCTGCCCGGATGCATTGTGGTCAGGTGGACGCATCGCGTGGTTGCAGTCGTCGGCGCCGTTTCCAATTCGACTCCGTCACGAAGCGTCGGCGCCTGTTCGGCAATCAACTGAGCGCATTGTGCGATCGTAGGTGCAGAGAACAGGATAGAGATCGGCAGGTCGACGCCGAACGACTTCTTGATCATGCGGAACAGTCGTACGGCAATGAGGGAATGCCCGCCGAGATCGAAGAAGCTGTCGTCCATGCCGACCTTTGCGACGCCGAGCAGATCTTGCCAGAATCCCGCGAGCGTGGCTTCAACTGAATTTCTGGGCGCAATGAATTCCGAGGACACGTCGGGGCGCTCGAACGCAGTACCGGTCTCGACGGCCTTGATCGCGACCGAGGATACGCCGGCACAGAGTGTCGCCAGATCGATAGAGCTGATGATCGGCTGGGTCTGCCCCGATCCGAGTGCGCGCAGAAGTGCATCCGTGCCTTCGGTCGGAAGGATCCCCTGCCTGACCTGCGATGCCAGCTTCAACATCGCTGCGGAAGGTGCCCGGCTAGCCTCGATAGAGGCAGGTGCGACACTTGTGGACTTGGTCTCCACGAATGCGCTGTCTCCATCGAGCTTCTTCATCAAGAAGCGTTCGGCGACAAACACGACATTCCCGTTCTCGTCCGAGATCACTATGTCGAAAGCCGCATAGTCCGTCCCATAGTCGCTGCTTTGGACGAGTGAGACATGGCTGAAAAGCCGTTCGGGCAATTGTCCGTAAAATTGGGCAGTCCCATAGGAAACCGGCGCCCACAACACGTCGGAACTGCCGAAGGTCTCGACCAGTTGCATGGCGAACCCTGTCGCGATGTCCAGGAGTGCCGGATGAATGAGCGTGCCGTCCACAATATCCGCACGGTGCTCGGGTCGGAGGCTCACTTCGGCGAGCGCTTCGGATGGGCCGAAACTTGTTGAGCGAAGGACCTGCCAACGCTCTCCGAAGCGGATGTGACGCTCCTGGGCCGACGGAAGATTCGTATTGTCAGCAGCGACAAGCGGTTCGGCCAGCCGTTTCCGAACGGCTGCGATATCGAGTCGGAGAGACGGAGTTCCCGAGTGCAGTTCGAGCGCCGCCTCCGCATGCTTTGCAAAACTTGCGGGCACGCCTGGCACGCCGGCCCTGACGGTGACGCGCCAACCGTCGCCATCGCGCCGGAGAGCTGTCTGCACGACCCTGGTCGTTCCGTCCGGCACGACAAGCGGCTTCAGCATGACGAGATTTTTCAACAGAAGCCCATCGCCGAGCCCATGCTCTCGCGCCGCTTGGGCGATGAGTTCGAAGTAAGCGGTCCCTGGAAGGATTGCCTCGCCCGAGACCAGCCGATGCTCGTCGAGCATCCAATGCGTCTGCGGACCAATCTCGGCCTCAAGCCAGAAATCGCCGCTATCGTCCTGCACCCAACGATCGTGGAACGGTCCGTTCGCGGGCGTATCTGTCTCTACTCTGCGCCGGTTCTGAAGACCCGTACCGCGAGCCGCAAGGCCGACCTCGTTCCAAATGCCCCAGTGAAGGGCAATGGTTTTGCGTCGGGACAGCCCCGCGCAACTCTCTGCGTAAGCGTCAAGATAGGCATTGGCGGCGACGTAGTCGGCCTGGCCAGGCGGCGCGGTAATCGTACTTGTCGACGAGAACAGCACGAGAAAATCGATGTCGATGTCGCGCAGAACCTCGTCGAGCACGCGGGTCCCCAGCAGCTTTGGAGCAAGCACCGCCTCGATCCGCTCCATCGATTTCATCTGCATCAGCGCGTCGTCGACCAAGCCAGCCGTATGGAAGACGCCGTCGAGCCGGCCGAAACACCGGATCGCGTCGGCTACCGCGGCCGCCATGGATTCGGCATTTGTCGCGTCTGCCTGGAGATACATCAGCTCGGCGCCTCCCGCCTCGAGGTCGAGAATAGTCTCGATTCCGCGCCTGACCTGGTCTGGTTCGTTCTGATGCCGATAGGCTTGCCACTTCTCGCGCGGAGGCAGGCTCGTGCGGCCGACAAGCACCGACTTTGCACCGAACCGTCTGGCGAGATCGCCTGCGAGCGCCGTCGCGATACCGCCTAGTCCACCTGTGAAGAGATAGACCCCACCCTGTTTGACGAGGTCCACTCCTGCGGCGGGGTGACACAAGGGAAGGCGGC
The DNA here is from genome assembly GCF_024746795.1 of Mesorhizobium sp. AR10. Lineage (NCBI taxonomy): Bacteria > Pseudomonadati > Pseudomonadota > Alphaproteobacteria > Hyphomicrobiales > Phyllobacteriaceae > Mesorhizobium > Mesorhizobium sp. AR10. The sequence continues at coordinate 1,735,624 of NZ_CP080524.1, read as the reverse complement.
CATGCGAGCGGGTCCAACGCTTGGCGTTGCGGTATGCGACCACTTCCGACGCTGGTTCGCCGACGAGATCGGACCACAGCAACTCGTCAACACCAACCTCGAAGGCGCCTGGGTGCGCCTTCCGGAAGGCTCGGCGCCACGCGGGGCCGGCCTCTGCAACAGCCTCGATGTCGATAAGCCTCACCGTCGCTCCGGGGATCTCGCGCGGTATAACCAGGCCCGGACCGAGCACCGTGGCTTTTTCCGGGTGCGGCAGGGGCTCCCCTGCCACCCGCTGCATGCCGTCGGTGACGACGGTGAAGTGTATCTGGTCCTTGATTTCGATCTCGCCGAAGGCTTGCGCGAGATGGAGCAGACTGTAGAAGCCGTGCTCCTGGTTGCGGTGGAAGAGGTTCGAGCCTGCTCGCGCCGCTTTGGTCGGCGTCAGCAACCACAGATGGACGAGGCGCGAGGGCAGGCGATCATCCGACGCCAGGCTCTGCAGAAGGGCTCCATATCCGGCCAGGCCGTGCTCGGGACAGATTACATAGTCCGCGGCGGAACGCCGGACGAACGCATCGCCGCACGAGACGGTCGTGACCTCGTGGCCGTGTTTTCGAAGCTTGTCGACAAGGCGCGCTCCGGTTCCGTGATCGTCGAGGAAGACCAGCCAGTTCCGTTGCGTCGGTTCGATCCCCGGGTCCAGGTCCGGCAGCGATTGTTTCCACACCGGGCGATAGCCCCAGCGGACCATATCCGGTTCCTTGACGAACTCGGGTTCGGACTCGGTTGCCTTTGTCGGCTTGGGTGGATCGATAAAGTAGCGATTTCGCTGGAACGAATATGTCGGAAGGCTCTGGCGTTGCCGAGGACCACCATCCCAGAAGAGCGAGTGTTCGACCGGCAGTCCGCACAATGCGGCTCGTCCCAGAGCAGACAGGAAATGAAGTCTGTCATCGCACGCCTCGCCCGGATGAGGCAGGCTGTTGATGATCTGATCGCCTGACAGCGATCCTTGTGCCTTTGCAAGCGACGACAATGTCTTGCCGGGCCCGACGTCGATATAGACGCGCCCCGGACTCTTCGTCACCTTTGACATGCCCTCGGCGAAAAGCACAGTCGAGCGCAGGTGGCGAACCCAGTAGATGGGATCCGTCGCCTGCTCGTTCGTCAGCCATTCGCCAGTCAGGTTGGAGACGACTGGGAGCTTCGGCGCGCGCAGCGTCAACGAGCGAAGAAATGCCTCCCACCGCGGCAGGATCGCGTCCAGCATGCGCGAATGCGCGGCGATATCGATGGGTATACGCGACGGGCTGATGTCGCGTGCTTCAAGCGTGGCCGCGAAGCTTTCGAGGAGGTTGTCCGGTCCTGAGACGACCGACAGGCCGGGCGCGTTGAGCGCCGCAATGTCCAGTGTATCGGGCAAGATGGCACGCAGGTCATCGCCGGAAAGCGGCACGCTCAGCATCCCTCCGCGGGGAACCGCGTCAAAGAGTTCACCGCGCAGACGAACAAGACGCACCGCGTCCCTGAAATCGAAGACGCCGGCAATGCAGGCGGCAGCGTTCTCGCCCATCGAGTGGCCAATCAGCGCAGACGGCTTCACGCCGGCGCGCATCCATAGCCGAGCAATTGCCACCTCGACGATGAGAATGGCAGGCAGTTGCACCGAAGGTTTGAGAAAGGGGTCTACGTTCCCGCTCGGATCCTGGTCACCGAACCACGCCTCGCGTATCTCCCCCGCAGCGTCGTCCGCTAGATACGCAAGCCCCTCGTCGACCGTCGCCCTGAAGAAGGCGTCGAGTCGGTAGAGGTCGGCTGCCATCTTTTTGTGCTGCACGCCGCCTCCGGGGAAAAGGAACACTGCCCCGGCATCGGCATCGGCATCGGCTTCGAGCTTTCTCTGAGAGATCGAGCGTTGTGACTCGGCAAGTGCCGCGATTGCGTTCTCGCGGTCGCGTACTGCTATCAGGCGGTTATGCTCGAAGCGCTTCCGGCCAGCCCAAAGGGTATAGGCGACGTCTCCGATCGGTATCTCGGGGTTTGTTTGAAGCCAGTGCGACAGCGTCGTCGCGGATCGCTCCAGGGTCGACTGCTGGCGGGCCGACAGCGCCAGCAACACCGGCCCGCCGGAACTCGGCTCGCCCGAAGAACGATACGGAGACTGCTCAAGAATAGCATGGGCGTTCGTACCGCCGACGCCCAGCGAGTTGACTGCTGCGCGACGACGGCCTTCGATCTGCGGCCACTTTGTGAGTTCACTGCAGACGACGAATGGGTTCGAAGCGAAGTTGATCGCCGGATTGGGGCGCTCGAAGCCGAGCGTCGGCGGTATCTCTCCATGCTTTATCGCAAGCGCGGTCTTGATCAGGCTGACGACGCCCGCAGCCGTATCGAGATGACCGATGTTCGACTTGACGGACCCAATGTGGCAGAAGCTGCGACGGTCGGTGCTCTGTCGGAACGCCTGAGTCAGCGCTTCGATTTCGATTGGATCTCCTAGCGCCGTGCCTGTGCCGTGGCATTCCACGTACTGGATCATGTCGGCGCTAATGCCGGCCAGCGCCTGAGCTTCGACGATCGCTGCGGCTTGGCCGCCGACGCTCGGCGCCAGATAGCTGGCCTTGCTACCACCATCGTTGTTGATTGCCGTCGCCTTGATGACGGCATGGATTTGGTCGCCTTGCTCGAGCGCATCGGCAAGCCGGCGCAACGCAACGACGCCGACGCCGCTGCCGAACACGGTGCCGCCCGCACGATGGTCAAAGGCACGGCAGTGGCCGTCGGGCGAAAGGATCTCACCCTCTTGGTACAGATAGCCCCGCCTGTGGGGCAATTCTATGGTGACGCCTCCGGCAAGCGCCATGTCGCATTCGCCATTGAGCAAGCTCTGGCAGGCAAAATGGACTGCTACGAGCGAGGTCGAGCAAGCGGTTTGAACGTTCACGCTTGGGCCGCACAGGTCGAACATGAAGGACGCGCGAGTGGCGAGGAAGTCCTTGTCGTTTCCGGTGTGCCTGAGCAGGAACATGCCCACTTGGTCGACCAGCGTGCGGTTTGCGCAGACGTTAAAGTAGAAGTAGCTGCCCATGCCGCAGCCGGCAAAGACGCCGATCGGTCCGGAGGCGGTCTCCGGGACGCGCCCCGCATCCTCAATTGCTTCCCAGGCGCATTCAAGGAACTGGCGATGCTGGGGGTCCATGATTGCAGCTTCCTTCGGGCTAAGTCCGAAGAACTCCGCGTCGAACATTTCCATGTCCGGCAGTTCAGCCGTTCGAGGCACGTAGTGGGGATGATGGATACGCTCGGCCCGCTCCCCGGCGGCGGCAAGCTCCTCGGCGCTCAGGGTCCGGATCGACTCGGTACCCGAGCGAAGATTGTTCCAGAACTCGTCGACGGTGCGCGCACCTGGCACGCGCAGCGCCATGCCGACTATGGCGATGTCATTGGGACCATTTCCGTCAGTGTTGTTGAGCATAACGAGATCGCCGGACTGCTTTGCGTGCTGTTAGGCGCGAACGGGTGTACGCTGCCCTGGAAACGTGCCCCGCACTGCGCGTCAGCCGTGCGAGAAGGCAGTGGCAACAGTGGCAGCACCTCCCGATTTGTCCCTCGCAGACTTGCAATCACAATTACTCCTTTCGGCGAGATTGCGTGAACACCCGCCCCCCAAAATGGGTATGGCCCAAGACGAGTGGCCCAAGCTGCCCGAACTCGTCATCCTTATGTTGGAAAAACCCGCGGATTGACCGTCTCCGGCTCTACCGTCTTGTATCGTCTTCACAGTGAGCCAGACCTTCCGAGCACCCAGACCTTCCGAGCACGGTGTCCATGAGAAAATTCAGCAGTCTGCTTGTCGGCGAGAATGCACTTCTTGTTCAATGCGCTGAAACCCTGCTTCGCGACGGCGGCAGCATCGTCGCGATCGCTACGGAATCGGTCGTCGTGAGGGACTGGGCCGTGGGGCGGGATATCGTGGTGATCGATTCCGGCGCCGATCTCGCATCCCGGATCGTACCTTTCGAGTACGATTGGCTTTTCAGTATCGGCTATCTGAGAATGCTTCCTGACAGTGTATGGGGGCGTGCTCGGTGCGGCGCCGTCAACTTTCATGACGGCGAGCTGCCCGAACTCGCCGGTCTGAACACGCCCAGTTGGAGTCTCCTGGAAGGCCGCCCGATGCACGGTGTGACCTGGCACGAGATCACCTCCGGCGTCGACGAAGGAGACATATTGGCGGCCCAAGCGTTCGAGACCTCCCCGGACGAGACGGTCCTGACCTTGAACGCAAAATGCTTTGAGGCAGGGATCTCCACCTTCACGCAGCTTACCCAGAACATTGCCGCTGGGACGATGCCCCGCAGCAGGCAGGATCTTTCCCGGCGGTCGTACTACGCTCGCAACAGCCGCCCTCCCGCGGCAGGCACCCTCTGCTTCAGCGAACCCGCGGAACGGCTGTCGCGACTGGTTCGCGCTCTTAGCTTCGGGCATGGCTACGCCAATCCGCTCGTGACGCCAAAGGTCCTGACATCGAGCGGGCCCTACACGGTGTCGGCGCTGACCATTGTCGACGAAGGTGTGGCGGCACGACCTGGCGAGGTGATCGCGATACGTGACAAGGGCGCGGTGATCGCCACCGCCGATGCGGCGGTCCTCATCGAGGCCTCGGCGCTGACTTCAAATGGCGTCATGCCGATCAGTGACGCGGTGAGGCCGGGTGACTTGCTCCCGTTGCTCGATGAGGACTGGCGCGCCACACTCGGCGTTGCCCTATCGCGGGTCCTCCCGCATGAGCACGTGTTCCGAAAATGGATCGCTCGCGCGCAGGATATCGATCTCGATGGAATTGGCCGCGCCGATGCGACAGCCGAGCCACGATACGGTTCGATCCCCCTTCGGCTTCCAGAAGGATCGACACCCGAAGAGCGAGCGGGGCTTGCGCTCGCCTATCTGGCCCGGATATCCGGCCAACCCGCTTTTGACGTCGCTTTCACGAACGACGATCTGCTGGCGTTCTGCGACGCCCATAGGGGATACTTCGCCCAGACTGTTCCCCTTCGCGTCGAGGTTGGGCAAGATAGCGGCGCCGGTCTCTTTTTAGCAGAAATGGCCGAGGCAATTGCCGAGGCGGGTAGACGGCTCACTTATCCTGCCGACCTCATCGAGCGCACTCCGAACCTCGTTGTGCCTCATCTTTCTGTCGGCCTCCGGCTGACAGCCAAGCCGGAACAGGCCGGAGCGATAAGCGGATGCGCCCTGACGTTCGTGATTGCTGACGGCGAAAATCGCCTTGTCTATGATCCAGCGAGACTATCAGGGGACAGAGCGCGCGAGATTGCGAGCCGCCTCGACATCTGCGCATCATTGCTCGACAGGCAAGCCCCGCTCAGCGCCATGCCGGTCATGACGGACGTCGAGCTGCAGAAAGTCCTCTACGACCTCAACAGAACCGAACGCACCTACGATAGCACGATCTGCATACATGACCTTGTCAAGCGTCAGTCTGCACTTACACCCGATGCAATCGCGGTAAGTTTTCGCGGGTCAGGGATCACGTATCGCGAACTCGAGAACCGTTCGGATCGCATCGCGAACGCCCTCGTCGCACGCGGCGCCGGTCCGGACGTCATCATCGGACTCCATCTGCCCCGCGGGATCGACCTCGTGGTTGGAGCCTATGCGATCCTCAAGTCGGGCGGGGCGTATCTTCCGCTCGATCCGGCGTTCCCCTCAAATCGGCTAAAGCTCATGGTGGAGGATAGCGCAACGGAACTGGTTGTGACCAGCCACGCCCTCGATGGCAATCTAGCCGGCGGCCCAGCACGCTTCGTCTGCATCGAGGACCTCGCCAGAGAAACAAATGCTACGGCCGAGACACGCAATCATACCGTCTCGCAGAACCTCGCCTATGTGATCTACACTTCCGGCTCGACTGGGCGCCCCAAGGGGGTGATGGTCGAGCACCGAAACGTCGTCAACTTCTTTGCTGGGATGGACGACCTAATCCCGCGTTCGCAGGATCGGCAGGACGCCTGGCTGGCCGTGACGAGCTTGTCCTTCGACATCTCGGTGCTCGAGATCTTCTGGACGCTTTCGCGCGGCTTCAAGGTCGTAGTCCATTCCAGTGAGCTCGACCATGCAAAGTTGGCGAAAGCGAAGCTCTCCACCCCGATGGATTTCTCCCTGTTCTATTGGGGCAACGACGACGGCGTCGGACCTGAAAAATATCGGACCCTGCTCGACGGCGCGCGTTTCGCGGACAGCAACGGGTTCCAGGCAATCTGGACTCCCGAGCGGCATTTCCATGCCTTCGGCGGACCATATCCAAACCCTGCCGTGACTGGTGCCGCCGTTGCGGCCGTTACCAGAAATCTTGCAATCCGCGCCGGAAGCTGCGTGCTACCGCTGCATCATCCCGCTCGCGTCGCTGAGGAATGGGCAGTTGTGGACAACCTCAGCAACGGGCGCGTAGGCATCGCTTTCGCCTCCGGATGGATGCCAGAAGATTTTGTGCTCCGCCCCGAGAATGCTCCACCGAACAACAAGGCAGCGCTGCTGCGCGACATCGAAACGGTCCGAAAGCTCTGGCGCGGCGAGACGGTGACCTTCGAGTACGGCGCCGGCAAAGTGGACGTTGTGACTCAGCCACGTCCGATGAGCAAGGAGCTGCCGGTCTGGGTGACCACCGCCGGCAATCCGGACACCTATCGCGACGCCGCCCGACTGGGAGCCCATGTTCTCACCCATCTGCTCGGACAGTCGATCGACGAACTGGCGGAGAAGATCAGGATCTACCGCAAAGCACTGGAGGAGGCGGGCCGAAATCCGGCGGACTACAAGGTCACGGTCATGCTGCACACGCTGGTCGGCAGCGACCGCGAGCAGGTCCGCGGTCTCGCGCGAGGTCCCATGAAGGAATATCTGCGCAGCGCGGCGGCTCTCATCAAACAGTACGCCTGGGCTTTCCCCGCATTCAAGAAACCGTCCGGGATCGCCAATCCGATGGAGATCGACCTGCAGACATTGTCTTCCGATGAGATGGACGCGATCCTGGAGTTCGCCTTTGAGCGCTACTTCGAAGACAGCGGCCTGTTCGGAACAGTCGAGGATGCGGTCGCCCGCGTCGAGCAACTCGATGCTATTGGAGTTGACGAGATCGCCTGTCTCATCGATTTCGGCCTGCCATCGCAGACCGTCCTGGACGCGCTCACACCGCTTGCTCAAGTGGTATCGAGTTCGCGCACAGTGGGTGTCGCCGATTCCATTCATCATAGCCTGGCCACCGACATCCACCGCGAGGGGGTTACCCATCTCCAGTGCACACCGTCGATGGCGAGCATGTTCCTGGGTGATCCCGAGGACCATTCGGCCCTCCGTCAGGTGCGTCATCTCTTCATCGGCGGAGAACCACTCAAAAGGTCGCTAGTATCTGAGCTTCGTCAGGCAACGTCGGCGACAGTCGAGAACATGTACGGTCCCACCGAGACGACGATATGGTCATCCACTGTTAGGGCTACGACTAGTGGCGACGTTGTGCCGCTCGGCATACCGATCGCGAATACACAATTCTACGTGCTCGACAAGTTCAGCCAGCCGGTGCCGCCCGGTACGCCGGGCGAGCTTTACATCGGCGGCGACGGCGTTACGCGCGGCTACCTCAATCGCGACGAACTGACTCGCGAACGGTTTCTTCCCAACCCGTTTGCGGACGGACACATTTACCGCACCGGCGACCTCGTCCGGCTTGCAAAGGACGACAGTTTCGAGTTCATCGGCCGTACCGACAATCAGGTGAAGATCCGCGGCAACAGGATCGAACTCGGCGAGATCGAGGCGAGAATCGCGGCATTTCCGGGGGTGTGCGATGCGGTAGTTACCGTGCGCGAGGACCGGCCGGGCGACAAGAGCGTCGTCGCCTACCTCCGGGCGACCAGTTCCGTACCGATCGACGCGCTGCGCAACTATCTCGCGACCGAACTGCCCGAATACATGATTCCCTCGCACTACGTTTTGCTCGACGCGTTTCCGCTAACGCCCAACGCCAAGGTCGACCGGGCCAAGCTGCCGAAGCCGGACGCCAAGGCCGTCTTGATAGAAACGAATATCGATGACGACAGAGCAATCCATGGCGAGTTCGAGTCGGTGATCGCTGATGCATTCCAGCGGACTCTCGGGCTACCTCGCGTTGGTCGACACGATAATTTCTTTGCCCTTGGCGGCCATTCTCTTCTCGCGGTTCAGATGCATCGCGAGTTGAAGGCCGGTGCGGCGCCCGCCTTGACGATCACCGACCTGTTTCGGTTCCCCACGGTCGCCGGTCTCGCCAACCACATCGCTGGGCGCGCCGACACGGGCCGCCAGCTAGACAAGGTGGCCGAGCGAGCGGCAGCTCGACGGGCAGCGCTTGAGACCCGGCGATCCGCCTTCGCCCGGACATCGATTTCGGCTTGATGGATCGACACCTGCAGCGAGAATCGTCGCGGACGGTGCGTTCGCCCAACGACAGCGACACGCTTTCGGCTAGCGCCGGGCTTCTTGATCCAGCAGTCCGATTTCGCTCCTGTGCGATCGCCTCGGTCGAGCCTGGCTCTGTCCATCCCGCCGAGGCAGCGTGCTTGCCGGCGACGGCCGTTGAAAGCCGGCGGCGGGAGTTCGCTGCCGGTCGAGCCTGCGCTGCCGAGGCCATGAAGGCGCTCGGACTGCCTCTCGAGCCCATCGGTACCGCCACCGATCGAAGCCCCGTCTGGCCGGAGGGCATCGTCGGGTCGATCAGCCATTCGGGGAGCATCGCCGGCGCATCGGTTGCCTTGCGCTCCAGCGGCATCCGTGCCATCGGCCTGGACATCGAAGAATTGCTACCGCTCGACGAGGAGCTCTATCCGGAGATCTGTGTCGAAGAGGAGCGTGCCTGGCTGGCGACCCGTCCGCCTTCCGAGCGAGGCCTGCTCGCCAAGGCGATATTCTGCGCGAAAGAGGCGTCCTACAAATGCCAATATTCGCTCAGCCGGCAGATATTGGAGTTCGCGGCGCTCCGTGTAGAACTCGACCTGCCACAACATCGCTTTTCGGCATATTTTCTGGAGGAGGTCGCCCCCTTTGCTGTCAGGGACAGACTGGTCGGTCGAATCTGGATCTCAGCGGGTCACATTGTTGCAGCGTTAGCGGTGCGGTGACGCTCGGAAAAGCTTTGCGCTGGAGTGGCGTCCCATGACTTCTCGCCAGAAGAGCATAGTCAACGGCAAGGCGCCGAAGACGTAGCGACGCCACAGCCGCTTCGGGTCTGTGATCATACGATAAAGCCATTCGAGGCTGAGCTTTTGCATCCACATTGGCGCCCGCTTCTTGGCGCCGACGAGGAACTCCAAGGAGGCCCCGACGCAGAGTCCGATGCCCGTCGCCGAAGACTCTCTGGACAGCATGTGGGCGATCTTCTCGGATTGCGGGCTGCCAACGGCGATGAAGATGAAGCTTGCTTTTTCGCGTAAGGCGAACTCGACGCAGTCCCGCTGCGCCTGTGAATTCTTCAAGAGGCCCAGGGGTGGCACATGGATCCTGAAGTCCACACCCGGATATCCGGCGCGAACGGCCTCTCCGATCTCCCTGTTTCCCACGATGAGCGAGATCCTGTCAGCCTTCTGGATGACGGTCCTGAACAGACTGACCGTAAGGTCCGACCCCGTCACATGCGTCATCTCCCGCGACCGGGCGTGCGCGAAGAGGGAGATGGGCTTGCTGTCGCAGAGGGCCAACCAGGCGTCCTCGTAGTAAGGCCGCAAATATGGTTCGCGATTTAGCCTTACCACGTGGTCGGCGTTCGGCGTGACGATGTAGCGGAACCGACTGTTCGGATCGGCCCTTGCAACCAGATCTACGACGGCGACTCGCTCGATCTGGTCGAAAGGCGCGTTGAGAAAATATTGACGCTGCCCCAGTCCGGCCGGATGATGATCAATATCCATACTCGTCACCGATCTTCTTCAATAAGACTTTCTGAACGAGCGAAGAATGCCGTCCCGCGCGATTGGTTTCACTTTCACTTAATCGTGAGTTAACCATCTTTGTCTTGCGGGCAACAAGCAAGTCGCGGGCATCAAAAAGGGGTAGGGCACATCGAAACTCCCCCGCCGAACGGCGGTCGCGCTTATGGGGACTGCGCCAAATTCCGGAGGACGAGAAAGAATTGAGAGCTTTCCGCAATGTGCGCGTGCTTGTCAGATGCTTGTCGAACAATCGGTTCCGAGGTGACATTGTCTATGCAACTCGTACTGTGGCTTCTGGCCTTCAGCCTTTCTGCACTGCTGGCGATTCCAACCGTCATCTACGCGGTGGAATGTATCGCAGGCAGCTTGCCGGTGCGGCCCAAGCTGCGGAAAGCCGATACGTTGCGGCCGCTCGTCGCCATCCTGGTTCCAGCGCATGATGAGATGTCCGGCATCGACGCGACGCTGAAGAGCATCCTCAACCAGATGCGCGAAGGCGATAGGCTGCTTGTCGTCGCCGACAATTGCACGGACAATACGGCAGCGATTGCGCGTGCGGCGGGCGCAGAGGTCTTGGAGCGGTCCGATTCAGTGAATCGCGGCAAAGGCTATGCAGTCGACTTCGGACTGGTGTATCTGGCGCTCTCGCCCCCCCCCGTGGTTGTCTTCGTCGACGCGGATTGCACGCTCGTCGACGGCACTCTCGACGAACTTGCTCGCCTCGTCTCTACGACCGGACGACCGGTCCAGTCCTGCTACCTGATGTCCACGCCGGCCGGACAAAAAGGCAATCTTGGCATTGCCGAGTTCGCATTTCGCGTGAAGAATCTCGTCCGTCCGCGCGGCCTGAGCCGGTTCGGGCTGCCATGCCTGCTTACCGGAACTGGCATGGCGCTGCCTTGGGCGTTGGTCGGGAAGGTGCAGTTTGCCCATCACCACCTCGTCGAGGATATGAAGCTCGGCCTCGATCTCGCCGCGGCTGGACACGCGCCTGTCTGCTGCGAGACTGCCGGAGTGCGCAGTTTCTTCCCCGAGACTGTCTCCGGTACGTTCTCGCAACGAAGTCGCTGGGAGAGTGGTCACCTTTCGATGGTGATGGCCTGCCTGCCTCGCCTCTTCACCCGTCGGACCCTTGGCAACCGCGATTGCCTTGTCATGACGCTCGACATCCTGGTGCCGCCGCTGACCCTGCTCGCATACGCGCAGGCCTTCGCGATCGCGGCTGGACTGCTCGTTGCGCTGTTCGAATTCGGCCGAGGGCCTCTCACGATCGGGATCGCAAGCGCGTTTCTCCTCGCCACGTCCACCGCCATCGCATGGGCTGCACATGGCCGCGATGTCGTGCCTGTCGAGGCCGTTCTCAAAATCCCTGGCTACATGGTGGGAAAGGCCCGAATTTATTACCGCCTGGTATCCGGTCGGATGGAACAAGTTTGGGTCAGGACGGATCGAACGCGTGTCTAGATTGTGGATCAATGCATCTGGTTGCGACGCGATGGGGCGATTGGTGTTGTCGAAAGTTATGTGTGGTGGGATTCTTGAAATTGGGACTGCCTAAAAATGTCAACTACTGTCGAATTGGCCCGCCGGTACTTAATTTCTTCTAGGAACGCGAAACGGCGTCGTGGATTCAGCCATGGCTCCATGGCCTATACCATCGCCCTGATCGATTTCGTGATCGTACTCGCTTGCTCGGTCGTCGGCGTCTTCACCTACCACTATGCGGCTTTTGGCGTGTTCTCGGATCCAACCATGAATGTTGGGATCGGCTTGCTGACTGCCGCAATCTTCGTGCTCGCCATGAGTTGCCTGCACGCGTACGCCTATGCCGAGTTTTCCTCCGTCAGCCACCAGGTATTGCTGATCTGCCTTCTCGTTCCGACCGTGCTTGCCTTCCTCTTGGCGGTCATCTTCTTTCTCAAGCTTGGCGATACCTTCTCACGCGGAGCGATCCTGCATCTCGCCACGCTGTCGATCGTATCGCTCATCGGCATACGGATCGTCTGGCGACGATGCCTTTCAACTGCCGTCTCGGCCGCATGGCTACGTCCGAAGAACGCCTTCTTCATCTGTCCAGAAAGCATGTCGCTCGACGGACTGCAGAGGTTCACGCAGAACGGTGGATTGCGGATCGCGCAAGTCACACGGTTTCCAACGGCTGACGAACCGATAAGCCAACTGCGCGATCGCTTCTCGACGATCAATGGCTCCAGCGACATCGACGAAATTGTGATCGTCTGGCGGGACGCTCCCGAGCATCACCTGGAGGAGATGCTTCTCGAGCTGCGGCGACTGCCGCTTCCCGTTAAGGTCGTGTTCGATAGCTTCACCGGCTCGGTCGTCTCCTGCCATTCCGAGAGCATCGGCTCCGTCATCGCGTTCCAGGTGCAGAGCCCACCGCTCTACCTTGCGGAACGCGCAGCGAAGCGCATCTTCGACATCACCTTCTCGCTGGTCGCGCTCGTACTTCTGTCCCCCGTGTTCCTGATCGTCGCGGCGGCAATCAAGATCGACAGTGCCGGTCCCGTATTCTTCCTGCAACGCCGGCGGGGCCACGCGAACCGGCTGTTCCGAATCGTGAAGTTCCGCAGTATGACCGTGATGGAAGACGGTGACGAGATACGACAGGCTACACGCTTGGACCTGCGCGTCACTCGTGTCGGCGCATTTATCCGGGCCTTGAGCATCGACGAATTGCCGCAGTTCTGGAATGTCCTGCGCGGGGAGATGTCGGTTGTTGGACCCCGCCCGCATGCTGTCGTCCACGATGACGTCTACGACCGGCTCATCGAGGAGTATGCCGCACGGCGCCATGTCAAGCCCGGTATCACTGGGTGGGCTCAGACCAGGGGATACAGGGGCGAGACGCCAACTGTCGAAGCGATGGAACAGAGAGTGTTTCACGACCTCTGGTACATGGACAACTGGTCGTTCTGGCTTGATATCAAAATCGTGGTGCGGACGATCTTCACGCTGCGCGGAGCCTGAGTGGACGAAGGGCGCATCCCGGCGGTCAGGACGTTTTCAGCATAGTCGAAATCGTGCCTGAAACAACGAGAAGATGCAGCGTTCAGGACGAGGCCTTTCCCCGCACAAGCGGATCGACAAGGCGGCTTGAAGCCGCTTCGGCGGCTTGAAGACCAGGCGTCCGCGATCACTGTCTATTTGTATTCAATGATCCGCTGGTGACGGCCCAGGGCGCGGTTGGAAAAGAATGTCGCTGCACCCTTGAACTCGGCAAACTTGCCGAGCACGTCGAAGAAAGCGTTGCGCCAGCTCTCTCTGCTCACGCCACCCTCCCGTGCTGCGATCCGGATGACCTGGATCGGGTAGAGCACAAGGATTCCAAGCGCTGCCGGGTGCAGTGTGAATCCGGCTAGCATTGCCAACGGGAGAACCCCTCCCCAACCGAGTGATCTCCACAGGTTCCGGCGCCAGATGCCAAAAGGCGATGCCCAGTGGAGCGTCGAGACTTCGGCGAAGGCATATCCTGCGCGCATGTTGCGACGCCACCACTGATGGATGCGGGTCATGTCGGCGTCGTGCAGCGTCATCTCCGCCTCCAACCGCCAAATGATCCAGCCACGGGCGCGAAGCCGCACGCATAGCTCTGGCTCCTCGCCAGCAATCAATGAACTTGCATAACCGCCAGCATCACGCAGCGCGGAAACACGCATGAAGACGTCGCCTCCGCACTCGAGGACGGGTCCCGGCGCTCCGTCCCACTCGCGGTCGCACAAAGCGTTGTAGACTGACCGTTCAATCCGGCGCTCGCGACGGCGTCCGAAGACCCCGGCAACGTCGTTGCGCGACTCCAAAAAGCGGTTTGCTCTATTGATCCAAGCGCTATCGAGCAGACAATCACCGTCTATGAACTGAATGAACTGCAGTCCCGGCCAGCACTTCAAGGCGGCACGCCAGCCCGCGTTCCGGGCGCGACCCGCGGTAAAGGGCTCTTGCATGTCGAGTCTGACGACATGCGCGTTCAAACATGCGGCCATGGCGGGGCTGCCGTCTCGCGACCCTGAGTCAACATACACCGTATTCCATGCATGGGGACCGAGCGACTTCAGGCAATCGACCAAACGCTGCCCTTCGTTACGGCCGATCACCACCACCGCGAAAACCGGTTGCGACGGATGGTTCTCCGGGCTTGGCCGGCAGGACTGCAATCTATCGGAATCAGCGATTGCGTTCATGCGAAAAGCCACCTCGCCAAGATTGGCACCCTTTCCCCCGGCCTTGCGCACCAGACGCTGTTGTGGCCTGCCGCAAGCATGTATACGGCAGGCGTCCACTTCGACCGATGTAGAGGTACAATGCACATCTTGACGATCCTCGCGTTTGTCGCCGCGCTGATCCTCGGGCTGTTCTTCCGCTCCTTGGTGGTCGTCGCGTTCGCCGGCGTGTTTGTTGCAGCCCTCTTCGTGTTCGGTCCCGAGTTCGGCCTTTCGCCGGTGTCGGCATCATTGTTCGCGGTCATTGCCATCAACATTGGTTATCTGGCCGGCGCGTTGCTGGCCTGGTGCCGTTCCCGACCGTCCGGCACGGATCCCCTGGACAAGTAGGCCATCCACATTGGGTCGATTCGCTGGACTTGCCGCGTAACCGGCTCTCGACTGCAACGAGAAAGCCATCGGCAGCCCGAGAGCAGGGAGCAGTTTCAGAACGTCGCGTCTTCTTCATCGATCACTCATGCGGCAACCGGCGGCATCCACGCGGACTCCCAATGCCGGAAACTAGGTCCGTCATCGCCCAACATGACCGCACCGGACAATTGCCGTCAGGTAATCCCTTTGGATGAATCGGCGGCACATGATTCAGTCTGATAATTCAATGGTCTGGCCGTGGCTGTCGGACGCGCCGACGTGGCAGAACGGGAAACATATGCGGATCGCGTACCTAACGAACCAGTATCCGGCGACGAGCCACACTTTCATAAGGCGTGAGATCGCTGCGCTGGAGGCGAATGGCCATTCGGTTCTGCGCTATGCGGTCCGGCGCGCACCCCAAATCCTCAATGACCCAGCAGACGTAGAGGAGTTGGCGAAGACCCTCCATGTCCTTTCCCTGGACTCAATCTCTTTGATTGCGCTCGCAACAAAGAGTGCATTCGCCAGCCCGCGCCGCGCGATCGACGCCGCGTTCTCGGCTCTGCGCTTTTCTTCCGCCTCGAAGCGCGGTGTTCTACGTCACTTGGCGTACTATATCGAAGCGCTCGTGATCGCGGCGTGGTGCCGACAGGCAGGGGCCGAACATCTGCATGTGCATTTCGGCACCAATCCGGCGACGGTGGGGGCGCTCGTCAGTGAGCTGACCCGCATTCCATTCAGCTTCACGGTTCACGGTCCCGAGGAGTTCGACCGCGCGCAGGAGCACAGTCTTGGGGCGAAGATAGCGAAGGCCTGCTTCGTGGCCGCCGTCAGCAGTTTCGGGCGCAGCCAACTTATGCGGTGGGCCGCGTTCGACGACTGGGCCAAGATCCATGTCGTCCATTGCGGGCTGGACCGGGCCTATCTCGATGAACCGGGCGTCCCGATCTTGAGTGCGCCTGCCTTTCTCTGCGTGGCTCGCCTCTCGGAGCAGAAAGGCCATTTCGTGCTGCTGAAGGCTGCCGCCATGCTGCGCGATCGCGGCGTGCCATTTCGCTTGACCCTCGCCGGTGACGGCCCTCTGCGTGGCGCGATCGAGGCGGCAATCCGCGACCTCGATCTTGGTGATATCGTCAGGCTCACGGGCTGGATGGGTCAGGCGGAAATACGCCAACAGATCCACATGTCGCGGGCGATGGTGCTGCCGAGCTTTGCCGAGGGCCTGCCCGTCGTCCTGATGGAGAGCATGGCGCTGCGTCGGCCCGTCATCTCGACCTATGTCGCGGGCATTCCAGAACTTGTGCGCAGCGACGCCGGCTGGCTGATCCCGGCCGGCGACCCGGCGGCGCTGTGCGACGCGATGCATGCTGCGGCCACCGCCGATGAGGCGACGTTGCGATGTATGGGTGAGCAGGCCCGGCAGAGGGTTATCGCCCGCCATGATGTGGCGCTGTCCGCCAGCCTCATTGAGCGGCACATCATCCGCGGCAGAGTAGGAAGCATCGCTCGGGAGCCTTCATCCCCGCACGCCGGGCAACCTGTGCGCGCTGATGCTGTGTCGGATGAAGTCTCCGAAGACGTGCGGCGGCGCGCCGCTCACGCGACCCCGCACTAGGTGCTTGGTGCGGGATATGATGTGGCCGACTAACCACGCGATGTCTGTCAGCACCCGATAGTTCTTTCCGTAGTGCTTCAGGAAATAGCGACTGCGCGACTGGAACCAGTAGGCCGGGCGGCGTGGTAGGGCGACATTGCGTGATGTGACCCCCGTCGATCTCCCGACCAGATGGACGACGCGGCTTTGGGGGAAATGGTGGCTGGACCAACCGGCCTTCGCCGCCCGCATGCAGAGATCGACTTCGTAGTAGAGGAAATAGTCTTCATCGAAGACGCCGACGTCACGCAGCACTTGTGATCTTACGATCATGCACGCCCCGGAGACCCAGTCCACTCGAACGGGTGGCGAGTTTGAAGACTTCTGTCACAAATGTGATGCTCCTGTACAACGGACCGACGCAGCGCTACGTGAGGGCAAGCTGCGGCTCGCTCCGAAACACGCCGTGGCGGCTGCGATCCTTGACCACTTCTCGCACGAGACTCAAGTTCACCGCGGCCCCTCCGCGTCCATAGGCATATGCCAGGCAACGATCGGCGAGGATGTTGATCTGCCGCGGGATGCCCTCGGTCGACTGCGCGATCAGTCGACGCGCTCCCTCATTGATGATCGCCGGATCGCCACCGACGAAGCAAAGCCGATGGTCGATATAGTCGTTGACCTCCGACAGCATGAGCTTGGGGAGATGAAAGTCAGACGAGACGCGCTGCGCGAACTGTCGGAGTTGGGCCGAGCTGAGCGTCTCGCTCAATTCAGGCTGCCCAACGAGGATCAGTTGCATCATCATTGATGCAGAATTGATGTTGGACAGCATCCGAAGCTCTTCGAGCCGGGCCGGCTGCAGGTTCTGCGCCTCGTCGATGATCAGGACGACGCGACCGCCGCTTTCGGCCACGTCCCGTACGAAGTCGCAGAAGCTCTTGTACATGGCTGCGTAGGACGACCCTGTGATCGGCTGGTTGAAGGCCAGCAGTAGCCACTCGAACAGATTGTCGTCGCTGCGCGGCGTGTGGCTTATGACGGCCACATGCAGGTGTTGGGCGACATTGCCCAGAAGGTGCTGGATCAGCGTGGTCTTGCCTGAGCCGATCGCACCGGTGACTACTGTGAAGCCGGCCTGGTTGACGATCCCATATTCGAGCATCGACAGCGCCATCGAATGGGCACGGCTAAAATAGAGAAATCTCGGATCGGGAACGATCGAGAATGGCATCTCACGAAAGTTGAAGTAAGAGGCGTACATCCCAGTCTCCGAAATTCAGTTCAAGCGAGTGCCGAGAAGGGCAGACGGAAGCTGGAGCCAAGGCACCTCAAAGTCCGTGCCTCCCGCCTTTGTTCAAGACGAACTGCACACCATCGCGGCTACCAATGAAACGTTTGCAGAACTCTACGTCGGCAAGGGTCGTCAGTCCTTCGGCAAGCACCACGACGAACGAATCCGCAAGGCGCAGGTAGGACATCCCGTTGTCCGATGTCAGCAGCGGCGACAGGTCGACGACCAGGACAGTTGCCTCGTCTTCGAAGCCCCCGCGCAGAAGGTTTAGCAACGCTTCGCGGCCCTCTTGCTCGGCATTTGCAAGCGTCATCACCTGGAGGGGGACATCGCGCACCTGAACCGACGTCAGGAAGGAGGACTCGAGCAATCCCTGTTCCGGAAGACCCAGGTAGCGTCGCACGGCCGGGTTCTGAGTGTTGGCGTCGAGCAGGATCACCCGCTGTGCACGGATGCGGCTGAAGCTGAAGGCAAGGTTGACCGCCATTGCAGTGGCACCGCATCCGCGTGTCGGACCACAGACCGCCACGATGTGCCGGCCGGACTTGTGCTGATGCTGCGTGAGCTGGTTGCGAAGGATGTCGTAGTAGCGCGTCGGAGTGGCATTTGGTTCGAACGCGACGACACGATTCCGGCTGAGCAGATCTTCGTCCAGCTTTGTGACGTCTGGGTTGCCCAGGTTCGTCTGCGAGTCGTTCGCAGGCCTCGGCTTTTTCTCGCGCCGAAGGGCAAAGTCGTGGGCCAGCGATCCGCGGAAGCCCGGGACCGGAGTGCTTTCCTTGGCCCGCTGCAGGGCTCTCGTGATCGTATCCATGGACTTCCTGCTACATCCTTATGCAAGCGACCCGAACTTCATGTAGTGGCCCTGCGGTCGATCCCAATCGCGCGGGCGATATAGCTGAGCACCGTTTCCAGGCGCGACATCGGCGTCTTCGCCGGAACCCAGTTGGGAATGACCACGAGGGTGGATCCGGCTAGCGCCGCCTTCAGGTCGAACGTCCCCCGGATCGTCCGCTGCAGGTTGTCGCCGAGATAGAGACCACCTGCACCCATGGCGAGGGCGCCACCCATCACGAGAAGCAGCAGGCGCGTGCGGCTTGGAGACGACGGATATCGCGGCGTTTCAGGTTCTTCGAGAACCTGGACATGGCCTGTGGAATTGTCGCGCTCCAGCCGTTCACCGGTGCGCGCGGTCGAAAGTCTGCCTCGCATCTCGTCGAGATTGCGCTGCAGCGTTTCGCGTTCCCGTTCGATCGCTTCGAGCCGCGCGCCAACGGCGGGTGCGCGGGCGATGATCGCCTGCAGCAACGCGATCCGCTCGTTCACTTCGGCTCGCTTGGCGACGAGGGATCCGTGACGAGCCTTCGCGATCTTGACCCGTTCCGCGACGAGAGCCATTTCCGGTGTGAGATTCTGATCGACGACTTCCGGGCTGGGTACCGACGCGCTTGCGATTTTTTGGCGCATGCCTTCGATCTTTTTCGAAAGTGCGCGGATCTCCGGGTGTGCGTCCGAATAGGTCAATGACTTCGTGGCCAGTTCCGACTCCAGCTCCGCCAGCTGGGTCCGATCGCGCACGGCCGCTTCCGGGCGCTGTAGGCGGAGCTCTGCCTCCAGAAGACGCAGCTCCTGATCGAGCGTGGCGATAGACTGGTCGAGGCTTGTCAGTTCGCGATCCTTTTCCTGGATTTCGTTTTCCACGCCTTCTACCCGCGCCGGCAGGGCGTCGGAGTTCTGCTCAAAGAAGGCGTTCCAGTCGGCCGCGCGCGCTTTCATCATGCCGGCCATGTTGTCGACCTCACGGGACAGGAACTCCGACATCTCGGATGCGCGCTGGATGCGCAGCCCACGGCTTTCCTGGATGATCATGCTGACCAGTTCGGCGACGGTCGCCGAAGCCTGTTCGGCTGTCGCGCCAGTAAAACCGATCCGCATTGCGGCCGTTCCCGAGTAACGGTCCGATGGCTCGGTCACCATGGTGTTGATAGAGATATTCTGGCGTATCAACTGAGCCAGCTTGGTCTCCGACATGGTGTTTCGCAGTCCGGGAAACAGGTGGATCTTCTCCGCAAGCGCAAGGAGCTTGTCGCGCGCAAGCACGCGCTGTTCGACAAACTGCAGGTGCTCGGTTGCGACGGTCGAGGGAACAAGGGACGTCGGCGACTGGGGCGCCTCGATGAGAATCTGCGCCTCGGACTGGTAGCTGCGGGGCAGAGCGAGGAACGCGCCAGCCCCGATCGCCACGGTGGCTACAGCAGGACCGATGACCCAAAGCGGTCGTTTCAGGAAAGCCTCGATATAATAGATCGCGTTTCGAAGGATCTGGTCGATCATAGGCTGTTGCGTCGTCGCATGCAGATCGGGGTTCGATGGCGCGCCGCTCACTGGACTATCTCGTTTTGCAACCCTGCATCGTCGATACTCGATGTGGACACCCCGCTGGCCATCGGGGCAGTCGCGCCCCCGTAGCCCACGCGAATGATATCGCCGGGTTCGACGGCTGTCCGTTCCGTCGCCTCGAACTCGACTGGCCTGTTGTCGACGGACCGGACGATGCTGAAGGTTGGCGGGCGTGTTGTTGCCTCGGCAGCGGTCGACGGACCCGAGGCGACGAGCCGCAGGATCCGGTTGTTGTCAGCGAGCCGCGATGAGACTGCCTCCCAGTCGCGCTCGACATCTCGCCCTTCGACCTCGAGGCTGGTCTTCCGCTCCTGAAGACTGGTGTCGAAACGGGACAGTTCGGCGGACAGTTCGAGTTGCGTTGTCAGGATATCGACATTGAGCTCGAGCTGATCGCCGCGCAGCTCCGTGATCCCGCCTTCCAGTTCAAGCGCCTGGGCCTCGTTGGCGTAGCCCCGTGAGACGAGTTTTGTCACGGCGTTGAAGCGGTGCTCGGCGATCTCGACGCGCCGGCTCAATGTCTCCGCCTGTTGGCGCTGGGCCGTGATAGCCTGTCGGCGAATTTGAATGTCTTGCTCATGCGCCGTGCGCAGGATCGCGGCTTCGGACCGCCTTGCCGCGAGAATCTGGCGCTCACGCAACAGAGAGGGGGACTCTTTACCCACCTCCCCCACGAGATCCTTGCCGTCAATTTCCGCCTTGATCCGCGCGGCCTGCGCCGCAAGCGCCTCCAGGCGCGCGGTGTCGCGCGCGATCTCGCCCCGGATCGACACAATCCGCTCCTCGTTGGAAGCCGTATCCGCATCGCGCTGGAGTCCACCCGCTACGCTGACACCGTGAAGAACGATCATACCCGGTCGGAATGGATAGGCGCCCGGGGTGGCCACTTCGCCGGTAACATAGACCGTTTGGGTACGCTCCTCACTGGGCTGCAGCATGACAGTGAGGTCTATGCCTTCCTTGAAGTATTTCTTCAGGTGCTCCTGCAGCGTCTGTTCCAGTTCAGGGGCCGTCATGCCCGCCGCCTTCAGATGACCGACGAGCGGAAGCGACAGCCAGCCGTCCGGGCCGATCGTCGCGGTACGGCGCAGGCTCGGCTCAACCGAAGTCCAGACCTCGATCCGGTCGTTGGCTTCGATCCGATAAAGCTCCTGTGCGGAAGCACAAAAGCTGATCAAGGCAGGGATCAATCCCAGAAGACTGGGTAGCAGGCGCATGACGAACTCCGGTCCGATGGCAAATCTCGACGGCATCTCCGGACAGAGAATAGGAGGCGTCTTACCCCACAGGAACGAAGCACAATGACGTAGCCCGATGAAGCTTCGGCTACTCAGATAGGACAATAGATGGGAATTAATTGCTACCGCGCTGCCGAGTACGCCGACAACGTCGGCTCTATACTTTGAATTTGGGGCCGTTCTGTCCTCAGATACGCACCTCACCGGTCTTGAGGCGCCAACGCCCTACACCTTTCGGCTAACGCCGCTTGTCCGAACGGGGCAGGATCGTGTCTTCTCATTTGATCAGGTGGTCGACGGCACCAGAATGGTCGGCTCCGTTGGCGTCTTCTCCGTGGGCAGCTTTCGAGAACATCGGACGCGCCGCGGCAGTGCCCAGCGGCGCGACCGCTACCCAGGCAGAGCCAGCAGGGCCATCCCCGCCAGCGCCGATCCCGCCAGCGTCGGCAGCATGCCGATCTTCAACCTCAGCATGGCAACCATCGCGGCGGCCGCCAGCAGCGCGGCGCGCCAATCGATAGAGGAGAACACCGGGATCTCGGTTCCAAGACCGATGCTCCGTACCTCGCCGAAGATGACATGCAGCGCAAACCACAAAGCAAGGTTCAACACGACGCCGACGACAGCCGCCGTGATCGCGCTCAAGGCTGCCGAGATCGCCTTGTTCTCGCGCAGCGCTTCGATGTAGGGGGCGCCGAGAAATATCCAGAAGAAGCACGGCACAAACGTCACCCAGATCGTCAGCATCGCGCCGAGCGATCCGGCGAGCAGCGGGCTCATTGCACCGGCGTGCCGGTAGGCGGCGACAAAACCGACGAATTGCAGCACCAGGATGAGCGGGCCCGGCGTCGTCTCGGCAAGGCCGAGGCCGTCGACCATTTCGCCAGGGGCGAGCCAGCCGAACGACGACACGGCGGCTTGCGCGACATAGGAGAGAGCCGCATAGGCGCCGCCGAAGGTGACGACCGCCATGAGACTGAAGAACCCGCCTATCTGCGTCCACACACTGGCAGAGCCGGTCAGCGCTGAGATCAGCACGACGGGTCCGAGCCAGATCGGCAGCCAGATCGCGATTGTGCGCGGCGCATGCCATTTCGTGGGCCTGGTGTGGGCGAGTTCGCCACGCTCGAACATCAGGTCGACCGCCCCGCGGACATCGGGCAAATTGCCTTTGCCGTGCGCCGCTCCGGAAAATGGCACCGGCGCGAAGCGGTTGCCGATCCAGCCAGTCAGGCCTGCAGCCAGAATGATGAGCGGAAACGGCAGCTTGACGACATAGATGGCGAGGAAGGCGGCCACCGCGATCGCTACCATGACCCGGTTCTTGAGCGCCCGCTTGCCGATGCGGATGACCGCCTCGACGACGACGGCAAGCACGGCCGCCTTGACGCCGAAGAACAGCGCTTCGATGACAGGCGCATCGTTATAGAGCACGTAGAAGATGCTCAGCCCCAGCATGACGAAAGCGCCCGGCAACACGAACAGGATGCCGGCAACGAGGCCGCCAACGGTCCTGTGCAGCAGCCAGCCGATATAGATGGCGAGCTGCTGCGCCTCCGGACCGGGCAGCAGCATGCAATAGTTGAGCGCATGCAGGAATCGCTGCTCGCCGATCCAGCGGCGCTCCTCGACCAGCTCCTTGTGCATCAGCGCGATCTGCCCGGCCGGCCCGCCGAAGGAGAGCAGGCCGATCTTCGCCCACAGTCTCGCCGCCTGCCTGAGGGTCGGTGTGGCTGGAGCCTCAGTGGCCTGCGCGTTGTTGTCTGCGACAATGGCGTTCATGGTGCTTTGCCCAGGCTTGGCCAATTGTGCGTTTCATCGGTGGCATCGCGACACCATCTGAAAAACGCGTCGTAAAGCAGCATGCCGGCCTCAAGCTGTTCGAGGTCGTCGCGAAACATCCGCGACAGACCGAGCGAAGCGGCGAGAAATCCCGCCGCTTGCGGTATGAGGTCGAGGCGTGCGGTGTCGGCCGCACGCACGATCAAGGCGAAGTGGTCGAGCGCCTCGGACCGCAGCCCGAACTCCTCGATCATCGTGTCGAACGTGCAGCGCTCGCCGCGATGGCTCCAGAACACATTGTCGATGTCGAAGGCAACCGCCCCGAACCGATCGGCGACCACCACCACCTCGGCGGGTTCGACGAACAGAAACACCGCCGAAGGATCAACGAAACGACGGATCAGCCAGGGGCAGGCAACGCGGTCGATCTTGGGCCGAGCGCGCGTCACCCAGACCGTGCTACCCTTGTCGTCGCGGCGCGGTATCTTGTCGGTCTTGACCAGAAGCCCTTTGGCCGCGAGCCAGGCCTCGAAGCCGCCTTCGAGCGATTCAGCGGCGATGCCCTCGTGGCGCAGCCAAGCGGCGACGCCTTGCGAAAGCTTTTGCCCTTTCTGACAGATGACAACGACCCGGGCCCCGGTGAACTCGGCCGCCCAGGTCGAAACGGTCTTGAAATCGCGCCGGCACGACGCCGGCAGCAGGCGCGGATCGGCATCATAATCCTCGTCGATGCGGACATCGACGAGGACTGGCGCGTCCGGCAGGCCGACGAGTCGTGAAAGCTGCGGTACGGTGATTGCGGTTGTTGATGGCATGGCGTCCACCTCCTGAAATGAGAGTTTGGACGCGATCGTTGGGCTGACGCCTCACGGGGTCGTCGCGAAGGAACCCCTTGCCATAATGCTGGATCGATCGCCTGCGATTGTCAAGGAAGGAGCTACGCTCCAGGTAGTGTTACGCCGTGATCACGATCGCGGTGTGGGAAGGTCGCGATACGCCTTGCAGCCACACATTCGGCTGGCTGGCGCGGCAATTCATCCCGCAATCTCCAGCAGGGACGATACGACCAGCCGGCGTTCGTCGGCCGAGAGAACATCCGCATCGAACAGGTTCATGCTGCGCAGCCCCTCGATGGCGAGGAAGCAGATCAGCAGTGCCTTGAGGTCCGGCGTCTCTCCCTTCAGCCGCTCGAACAGCTGCCGCTTGAAGGTTTTTATCGGCGTCATGAAATCGGGATCCTCGGCGATCGCCGAAAAGATCCAGGACGCCGACGGCTGCGTATCTTCGCAATCCTTGGCCGACAGCCTGATATAGGCGGCAAGCAGGCTTTCGCCGCTGGTGCCACCCTCGGCAGTGGTTTCCAGCGCCGCTTCGAACTCGTGCAGATAGTCCTGCACCAACGCCTGCAGCAACTTCGCCTTGGTCGGGAAATTGTACAACAGGCCGCCTTTCGACACGCCAGCGCGGCTGGCGACTGCGTCCAGCGACAGGCTGCCGGGACCGGTCACGCGCGCCACGTCGGCGGCGGCGGCGAGTATCCTGTCACGCGAATTGGTTCTGCGAGCTTTCATCGATCCGTCCCCCTTACATTAGCCTAGGCGGAATTGACAAGACCGTCCAGACGGTACAGTAAGATCGCCGTCAATTTGAAATCGGGACCTTCTAGCGATATGTGTCCCGATATCCGACCGTTATGTCGGGTGCCGGCCGAGGGGACTGCTCGTGATCAAGCGCTTTATTATCGCCTTCATTCTACTCGTGCTGGTGTGCGGCGGCATCGTCGGCTTCAACATACTGCGTGACAACGGCATCAAGCAGTACTTTGCTACCATGAAGCCGCCGGCGGCGACGGTGTCGACAGTCGTCGTCAAGCCGACAGAGTGGACGCCGGGCATCGAGGCGATCGGCACGGTCAGTGCCGTACGCGGCGTGGATCTGACCGTCGAAACCACCGGCATCGTCAGGCAGATCCTCTTCCACGCCAATCAGAAGGTTGCCGACGGCGCGGTCCTCCTGCAACTCGACGACGCCGTCGAGCGGGCAGATCTAGAAGCGACGAAGGCGCAAGTGGCGGTCGTCCAGACGGCGCTGACGCGCGCCATCGAACTGCAGCGGCGCGGCGTTAATCCGGAAGCTACGCTCGACACGGCGCGTGCAACCGCAGCCGCCACCGAAGCCCAAGTGGCCAAACTGCAGGCTGTGCTCGACCAGAAGCGGTTGACGGCGCCTTTCAGCGGCACGGTAGGTATCCCGAAAATTGACCTCGGCCAGTATCTCGCGCCAGGTACCGCGGTGGTAACCTTGCAGGACCTGGACACGATGCGGGTCGATTTCTCGGTTCCAGAACAGCAGCTTCCGTTGCTCAAGATCGATCAGATAGTGCGGCTGGGCATTGGTGGCGGCGACATGCCCTTCGCCGGCAAGATCCGCGGCATCGACCCCAAGATCGATCCCGCGAGCCGGCTTGTCACCATCCGGGCAGAGGTCGCCAACACCGAAGGCAAGCTGACGCCTGGCCAGTTCGTGCAGGTGCGCGTCGAATTGCCCGAGGAAAACAACGTGGTGGCGGTGCCGCAGACGGCGCTGACGTCCAGCCTCTATGGCGACTTCGTCTTTGTCGTGCGTCCGGCCAAGGCCGCCGAGGTCGGCGGCGCAGCACCCGCGGCCAAGCCGGAAGAAAAACCTGCGGCGGAGGCTGCCAAGCCGGCAGCGGATGCTGCAAAACCCGCTACAGATGCTCCCGCGGCAAAGCCCGAGGAAAAGCCGGCGGCCGACCCTGCCAAACCGGGAGCGGAAGAACAGAAGCCGGAACTGGTGCTGGCGCAGGTGTTCGTCAAGCCGGGTCGCCGCAACGCTGGCCTGGTCGAGATTCTGGAAGGCATTGCCCCCGGTGACGAAGTCGTCACCGCCGGCCAGAACCGGCTCTACAACGGCATGTCCGTCGCCGTCGACAACACGATCGACCCGACCAAGCCGGTCAATCTACAGGCAGCCCAGCAATGAGCTTCTCCGACATCTTCATCCGCCGTCCGGTCCTCTCGACCGTGCTCGCCTGCATGATCCTGCTCCTGGGCTTCCAGGGCATCTTCAACCTTTCGATCCGGCAGTATCCGAAGGTCGAGGAAACGGCCATCACGATCACGACTGCCTATCCGGGAGCCAGTGCCGATCTGATCCAGGGCTTCATTTCAGCGCCGATCGCCCGCGCCGTCGCCTCGACCGAGAACATCGATTACGTCACCTCGGCCAGCCGTCCATCCTCGAGCACCGTGACGGTGCAGATGAAACTCGGCTCCAATCCCGATGTCGCGCTGACCGAAGTGCTGTCGAAGGTGCAGGGCGTGCGCGGCACCTTGCCGGACGCAGCCAAGGACCCGGTGATCGTCAAGGGTACCGGCGATCAGTTCGCGATGATGTACATCTCGATGCAGAATCCGAACATGACGAAGGAGCAGTTGACCGAATATATCGAGCGCGTCATCCGACCCCGCATGTCCACGGTCGAAGGCGTTGCCGACGTACAGATATTCGGCGCCCAGGAATATTCGATGCGCGTCTGGATCGACCCGGTGAAGCTTGCCGCGCGCGGCGTAACCGCGGCGGACGTGCTGACCGCCATCAATGATTCGAATTTCCTCTCTGCCCCCGGCAATACCCAGAACGAATACGTCGTCTCCTCGATCACCGTGCGCTCGACGCTGCAGACGCCGGAGGCTTTCGCCGAGCTCCCGCTGCGTTCGAAGGACGGCAATGTGGTAAGGTTGCGCGACGTCGCGATTGTCAAGCTTGCCGCGGCGAACACCGATACCAGGGTCAGCTTCAACGGCAAACCGGGCACGTTTCTCGCTATCTTCCCGACGCCGGCCGCCAACCCGCTGACCACAGCGGCAGCGATCCACAAGATCGTGCCGACGATACAAGAGACGCTGCCGAAAGGCATGACGATCGAGATCGTCTACGATTCGACCGAACAGATCAGCGCTTCGATCGAAGAGGTGTTCAAGACCATCGCCGAGGCGGTCGCCATCGTCATCGTCGTCATCCTGCTCTTCCTTGGCTCGTTCCGCTCGGTGCTGATGCCGATCGTCACCATTCCGCTGTCGCTGATCGGCGTCTGCTTCCTCCTGTATTCGCTCGGTTACTCGATCAACCTCTTGTCATTGCTCGCCATGGTGTTGGCGATCGGCCTGGTTGTCGACGACGCCATTGTGGTGGTGGAAAACATTCATCGCCACATGGAAGAAGATCACATGTCGCCGATGCAGGCAGCCTTCAACGGCATGCGCGAGATTGCGTCTGCCATCGTCGCCATGACGGTGACGCTGGCCGCCGTGTTCGCGCCGCTGGCCTTCACCGGTGGCCTGACAGGCGCGTTGTTCCGCGAATTCGCGGTGACGCTTGCCGGCTCGGTGGTGTTATCGGGTATCGTTGCCATCACCATCACGCCGATGATGTCGGCACGCCTGCTCAAGGCCGGCGCGCCCGGCCGCTTCCAGCGCATAGTCGACAACACCTTCGGGCGCGTCGAGCGCGTCTACGAGCGGCTGGTCAGCGGTTCGCTGAAATATCGCCCGGTGACGCTGATGATCGTCATCGCTCTGGTCGCCGTGACCGGCTTTGCCTTCACCAAGACTTCTAGCGAACTGGCGCCGGAGGAAGATCAGGGCTTCCTGCTGTCGATTGTCACCGCGCCGCGCTATGCGACGTCGGACTATACCGAGACCTACGTCAATCAGATCCTCGGCCTGGTCAAGGACATACCCGAAACGCGGGCGCAATTCTCGGCTGTCGCGTTCGGCGGCCAGACCAACGGCGCATTCGTCGGCTTTGCCTTCAAGGACTGGGCCGAGCGCGCGCGCAGTTCGAAGGAGATCCAGGAGGACATTCAGGGCCGGCTCGGCAAGGTCGCCGGCGTAGAGGCTTTCGTCTTCGCGCCACCAACGCTGCCCGGCTCCGGCGGCGGCCTGCCGATCACCATGGTGGTGCGTTCGACCGGAAGTGCTTCCGAGGTGTACGAGGCGGCCGAGCAGATCAAGAACAAGGCGCAGGCCTCCGGCCGCTTCATCGTCGTGCAGAATTCAATGTCCTTTGATGCGCCGCAGGTGACGGTGACCATTGACCGCGACCGTGCCGCGGCACTCAACCTGCCGATCGCGGAAATAGGCCGCACGCTGACACTTCTGGTCGGTGGCGCCGAAGTGGCGCAGTTCGACCGCGATTCCAACAGTTACGACATCATCCCGCAGGTGCCGCAGGAGTTCCGTGACAATCCCGAGAAGCTGGCCCAGTATTTCGTGCGCAGCGCCTCTGACGAGATGGTGCCGCTTTCTTCCGTGGTGAAGATCTCGACCAACGCATCACCGGCCGCCATCGAGCAGTTCAACCAGCTGAACTCAGCGACGATTTCAGCACTTCCGTTGCCCGGCGTCACCACCGGCGACGGGTTGAAAGCTATCGAGGACATCGCCAAGGAGAGCCTGCCCGACACCTTCTTCATCGACTATTCGGGCCAGTCGCGGCAGGAGAAGGAACAGGGCAGCACGATCATGATCGCCTTCGCGGCCGCCATCCTCGTCATCTACCTGGTGCTTGCGGCGCAGTTCGAAAGCTTCCGTGACCCGCTGATCATCATGATGGCGGTGCCGCTGTCGATCTTCGGTGCGATCGTGCCGCTCAATCTGGGGCTGGGGACGCTGAACATCTACACGCAGGTCGGCCTGATCACGCTGATCGGCCTGATCACCAAGCACGGCATCCTGCTGGTCGAGTTTGCCAACCAGCAGCGCGAGAAGCACAAGATGTCGCGCAGCGAGGCGATTATCGCCTCGGCCAAGGTCCGGCTGCGGCCGATCCTGATGACGACGGCGGCGATGGCGCTCGGCGTGGTGCCGCTGATCACCTCCAGCGGCGCAGGTGCTGCGGCGCGCTATTCGATGGGTCTGGTGATCTTCACCGGCATCCTGGTGGGAACCATGTTCACGCTGTTCGTGGTGCCGATGTTCTACACCATCATCGCCAGCAAGGACCTGCCGCATCACGCTGAAAAGCCGGACCCGAAGCTCATGCCGGTGCCGGTGGACTAAAAAAAGAGGCCGGGATTTCCCGGCCTCTTTTTTTGGCTGAGTTGACTTACCGCAAAAGCCGATTGGTGCTTCTGACGGGAGCCGAAACCGAAGTGCGCAACAGCTTGTTGACGCTTCCCGGCCGGCTCCAACCACAGCCTACTTGACGATGACGATGCTCGTGTTGGCCGGGCCGAAGACCTCGACCAGCTGATAGAAGTCGGCGGCGTGGACCGGATGCAGCCGCACGCAGCCATGCGACGCCGGCTGTCCGAGACGCTTGATGGCATTGGTCGCATGCACGGCGTAACCGCCGCTGAAGAAGACCGAGTGCGGCATCGGCGCGTTGTCGTATTTCTTCGAGAACCACATTTCATGCATGCGGGTCGGCTTGAACGAGCCGGTTGGCGTGACATGCGCCTTGTCGCCGGTCGAGACCTTCCAGGCGAAGGTCGGCCGGCCGTCGACCATCACTTCCATGGTCTGCTGCGAAAGCGAGACACGCGCCACGATCTGATTGGCGGCGTGGGCAGCGCCATTGCCGGCACCGACAAGAAGCGTTGCGCCCATCAGGGCGGCGGCGACGTTGATGAGCTTGGCGGAAATGGCAGTGTACATGATGTCCCCCTGTTTTGCCGGCCCGGCCGGCTCCAATTCGATGACCGGCTTATCCCAAGGTCGTGTTTCGAGCTGACTTCGCTTGATGCTCGTTTGTGTTTCGAATCTGTTTCCTAAGGTTAACGAGAAAGGTCCGTAAAGGAGGGGCAAGCCAGCACAATTACCGTCGACCTCCCATGATCAAAAGCCCGATTGCCATGAAACGAGGGTGCGAATCTCTCTTGTATGAAAGACATTTGAGTTGGCTCGAAACCAAGCTGCAACACAGCGGGGCCTGGGCGGCATGATCTGGATACGGGCCGACGGCACAGTTGACCCAACGAAAACAGCCACACCAAACGAAGATGAACATGAAATCGAACGCCCCTTTCTGGCTCCTCAGGATAGGCATCGTCGCAGTCATCGCGGGCAGCGTCGGCACGGTCGCTGGCAATCCGATGACGACGCTTGCGACCCTGAGCACGGGTGAGGTTTCAACGCTGCATGCGGCGCTGTTCATCGCCATGGTCTGGATTGTTTCCAGTCTGCGCATCAACCGGCTCAAGGCCCTCTGGCGGGTCGGCTTTGGACTGAAGAGGATGCGCGACCCCTCCGGCTACTTGCTGCCGAGAGGACCGAAGGCCCGCGCCGCGACGGGGGGCTCCGTTGAGCGGCGCGGGCGCTTCGAGGATATCCTGAAGCACCGACAAATCTGATTTTGGGGAACGGACAGATGAACACGAAATTTGCTGTTTCAGTACTTTCAGCACTGCTCTACGCGCAAGGCCTGCTCGGCTTTGCTGGTCTCGCCACCGTGCTGCTGAGAGACCGCGCCCATGCCAGCGAGATCGTCGTAGCCAGCGAATTGCCATCGGGACCATCGCTGCTCGTGGTGCGCTGAGTTGCCGTCAGTCGGCGCGCTGCGTCGGCGGATCGAACCGGTAGCCGGCGCCGCGTATGGTGGTGATGGTTTCGGTGTCGAGCTTGCGGCGCAACCGCACGATGCGCGAATCGATCGAGCGGTCGAAGGCATCGGCATTTTCGGCGGGCGCGGCGGCGATGATGTCGTCGCGCGTCAGCACCTTGCGCGGACTGGCCAGGAACAATCTCAGCAACGCCACCTGGCCCGGCGACAGCTGCTCTTCCGTGCCCGAGCGGTGCATGACAATGGCCGACCGGAGGTCGACGGTCGCATTTTCCAGCACGATCAACTCCTGGCTGCTCCTGCCGCGCCGCGCCAGCAGGCCGCCGATGCGGGCAGCGAGTTCCCTGACATTGAGCGGGCTCTCAATGACGTCGGCGGCGCCGAGTTCAAGCGCCAGCACCTTGTCGACCAGGTCGGCCGGCCGGCAGATCAGGATGAAATCGGGCCCGCCTTCGCCGCCATGCCGTCTGAGCAGGTCTCGTCCCTCCGCCTGGCTGAGGCTGTCGCCGACAATGACGATGTCGATGCCCTTTGCCGAAAGCAGCGATTCGGCCTCCCACGGCTGACGCGCCTCGCGCACGTCATGGCCGCGCCGCTCGAGATGATCGGCGAGATCGGTGGCCACCGTTTCGGCGACGGAAACAAGCGCGATGACGGATCGTGCAGCCATATTTTCCTACTGTTCCCCTCGCAACCCGAGATGAGTACTGGACATGATGTTTATACCCAATCTACTTTCCGCTGAAAGTGGGAGCGAGAGCATAGTGCGGGCACGAATTGTCATCGTCGAGGACGAGCCCGATCTGAGGGACGCGGTTGCCGAATATCTCGGCGCCAGCGGCTACGATGTGGCCACGGCGGAAAGCGCCGCAGAAGCCCGGACCTTGCTGGAAACACAGTCGTTTCACCTGGCCATACTCGACATCGCCATGCCTGGCGAGGACGGACTTTCGTTCGGCCGCTGGCTGCGCTCGAAAATGCCGATCGGCATCATCTATGCCACCGCCGCCGGCACCGCGCTCGACCGCATCGTCGGGCTGGAACTTGGTGCCGACGATTATATCGTCAAGCCCTACGAATTGCGTGAAGTGCTGGCGCGGGTGCGCAGCGTGCTGCGCCGCGTTCCGCAACCGACCGAGCCACCACAGGGCGCCAAGGCCGATACAGGCGCCGGCCGCCGTTTCATGACCTTCGGCTCGTTCCAGGCCGATCTCGACGGCAGGCTTGTCACCGGCGTGAACGGCGCGGTCATCGACATGGCCAAGAGCGAGTTCGACGTGCTGGAGGTTTTCCTGACCCGCGCCAACCGGCTGTTGACGCGGGCGGCCATCTCCGAGGCGATCGGCTTCGTCGAAGACCCGGAATCGTCACGCGCGGTCGACATCCGCATCATGCGGCTGAGAAAGAAGATCGAGGCGGATCCGGCCAATCCGAAATTCCTGCGCACGGTGCGCGGCGAAGGCTATATCTTCTCGCTGCCGACCGGTGACGGGCACTGAGCGGCGCGACGCGCCTGGACCATGATCCCGAAAAGTGGAACCCGGTTTTCGGAAAAGATCATGGGCCAAACAAGAAGCAAGATAGAGCCCCATCCCGGTTCCATCGGGATGGATCAGGCTCTATGTGGGGGTTGACCACACCAGCGCGACCCTGGATGACTGCTGACCATGACTGCTGAACCAGCACGCACGGATACGCAAGGCGCCCGGCAGGGCGCGGCGATGGCGGCCGTCCGTGTCGTGCGCCGGCTCCGTGAGGCCGGCGATTGGCAGCGCGACATGGAAGGCATCCTCGAGACGCTCTGCAGCGCCATGGACTGCCAGCGCGGCATCCTGTTCCGGCTGCGCGAATTGCCCGGCCAGGGATTCGCCCAGTCGGTCTCAGCCTATTGGATCGATCCCCGTTTTGGCGGCGAGCTGGCAGCACCGACGGTCATCATGCAGTCGATCGTCAATACGGACCCGCTGCTGGAGCGACTGGCGGAAGATGAGCGGCAAGGCAAGGTCTTCGCCGGACATACACGCGATCTCGAAGGTTTCTTGAGAACGGATTTTGAAAAGCAGCACATCAAGTCGTTCCTGTCGGTGTCGGTCTTCGCGCACGGCCATCTGTGGGGCACGCTCGCCGTCAACGACTGTGTGGACGAGCGCCAATGGAGCGAAGAGGAAGAGGCGACCCTGCACATCATTGCGCTGGCCATCGGGGATGCCATCGAACGGTCGCCGTCCGATGCCCATGCCAGCGAAGTCATCCGCCGCACCATGTTGCAGGCCTCGCTCGACGCCATCATCGTCATCGACGAGACCGGCTCGATCATCGAATTCAATCCGGCTGCCGAAAAGATGTTCGGTTTCCAGCGCAACGACATCCTCGGCAAGGATCTCCTCGATACGGTCGTGCCGGAATACTATCGCAAGGGCTATGCGTCGGGCGCCGAGTACATGACGGGCCGTGGCGCGCCGATGGTCGGCCAGCGGCTCGAAACCGTTACCCAGAATGCCGCCGGCGAAGTGTTTCCGATCGAGTTGACGGCAACCGAGATGCGGGTCGCCGATCGCCGCCTGATCTTCGGCTCGATCCGCGACCTGCGCGACAAGCTGCGCGCCGAGGAAGAGATCGGCCGCCAGCGCGAAAAGCTGCACCAGAACGAGAAGATGGCGGCAATGGGCTCGCTGCTTGCCGGCGTGTCGCACGAGCTCAACAACCCACTGGCCGTGGTCGTCGCCCAATCGACGCTGTTGCACGAATTCGCTTCCGACCCCCAGACCAAGGTGCGCGCCGAGAAAGTGCGCGCCGCCGCCGAGCGCTGCGGCCGCATCGTCAAGAGCTTCCTGTCGATGGTCCGCCTGCATCCCGCGACCCAGGCCGAGACCGATCTCAACCAGGTAATCCGCGCCGCACTCGAAGTGACCGCCTATGGCGCCAGATCAAGCGGCATCATCATCGACACCGATTTCGCCAGCGGCCCGCTGCTGGCCATGGCCGATGCCGACCACGTGACACAGGTGGCCGCCAACTTCCTCATCAACAGCCAGCACGCCCTGGCCGGCATTGCCGGCGACCGGCTGATCAAGGTGCGGACATTCCGCAGCGACCGCGGCAATCCCGGATTTTCGGTCGAAGACAACGGACCGGGCGTGCCGGAAGCGATCCGCTCGCGCATATTCGAATCCTATTTCACCACCAAGCCGGTCGGCGTCGGCACAGGCATAGGCTTGTCGATCTCGAAATCGATCATCGAGCGCCACAATGGCAATGTCTGGTTCGAGGAGGTGTCGCCGAAGGGCGCGCGTTTCGTCGTCCAGTTGCCGGCGATCACAGCGGGCGTCGCCGCTGCCGGCGACAATCCGGCCCGGTCGAGCGGATTGCGCCACGCTTTGATCATCGACGACGAGCCGGATGTCGCTGCCTCGCTTTCCGACATACTGGAATTGATGGGCATCAAGTCGCGGATCGTGGCGGCCTGGACATCGGCTACTGCGATCTTGACCGGCCACATGCCGCCCGACATCGTCTTTTCCGACCTGCGCATGCCCGGTACCAGCGGCATCGCCGTCTATCGTGAACTGCTCGCCGAACGGCCGGCCCTGGCGCGGCGCTTCGTGCTGGTCACCGGCGATCTGATCGGCGCGAAAGCCGAGATCGAGGCATTGCCGGCGCCGCAGCGACCGCAAATCCTGGAAAAGCCTTTCAGCACGCTGGACGTCCGCGGCGTGCTCTCGGCCATTGCCGAGCAGGCCGCGGCAGACAGACCATGATCCCGAACCTTGGGTTCGGAAAAGATCATGGTCAGATGGAAATAGGGTCCATTCCGACACAGTAGGATGGATCAGGCTCCAGTATCCCAAAAAAGAGGCTCCCGACCGACGATGCGGCGGGAGCCTGACTGAGCGCTGGAGGCGCGCCCCGGGGAGGTCAAAGCATGATCGCGAAGCAGGGAAATGTTTCGCAGATCATGCTTCAACAAGATCAGAAGACGTTCGGCGTGTTGCTCATCGGTGTGGCATTCGCGATCATGCGGATCGCGCGGTCCTTGTGCTTGCCGGACTGCGCGGCGATGACGCGCAGGCAATCCGCGCTCTCGGCGCCCCAAGCCTGACCCTTGCAGGCAAAATCGATCTCCGGCATCGGCAGACGCGCGGTCTTGACGGTGGTCGTCGCGCCATCGACGACGTTCGCGGGCGGGTTGAGCGAAGCGAAGGCCGGACCGACCGTCGGCGTGAAGGCCATGCCGACGAAAGCGCAAGCGCCCAGCATCATGAACATCGCCATCGGATGGTCGCTGGCGCGCTGGCGCAGCGCCAGCTTCGGGCGTCGGTCGTTGCGCTCCGGAGCCTGGAAGCGGCGGTCGCTGTTGGCGGTCTGAACTTTCGCGTGCATCGTGGTTTCCCTTCGTTTTTTCTTTTCTTCTATGAAGCGAACTTAATCGCGCTTGGTAACGAACGAATGATGCGCATCGCCGGCCCCTGTAACAGTCAAGAAACAAGACAACGGGCATGTTCGGCCATGCGCCGATGGTCGGGGTTCGTTCTCAAAACTGTTTCGCGTGCGCGATCAGCATGTTGTCGCGGTCACAGGCAGCAAAGCCCGCATCCGCTCGCTCGAATATGACCCATCTCACACTCCTGAAAAAATCGCGGGATGGCATCCATTTTTCTGTGCAAAGCGGGGGTCATTTTGCCGTCACGGCGAATGCCGTTCCTCACGCAATACGCCCGTTTCACAACCCGAGTTAACGCTCGGAAATCCCCGGATTTTCTGCTGCCGCACCGGTGCCGAACGCACGCAAAGCTGACGGGCTGAAGATCGCCAATTTCCACAAGCCATTGCATTTCAATGCAAAATATGATTATATTGAATGAGTATTCAACAAAAAGAAGAGCTATCCATGAACCCGCATCTCCGTGACGTGGCGATCCCCAACGATTGGGACCGGCGGGGCTTGCCGGGCTGGAGTTATCACTCCGACGCCCTTCTCGAACTCGAGAAGGAATACGTCTTCCGCAACCATTGGCAGATCGCCGGTCATGTCTCCGACGTGCCGAACGCCGGCGATTATCTGACCATGGACGTGGTTGGCGAACGGGCCTTGATCGTGCGCGGCAAGGACGGCGTCGTGCGCGCCTTCAACAACATGTGCCGTCATCGCGGCAGCCGCGTGGTCGCCGACAGCCACGGCAACTGCAAGAACGCATTGGTCTGCCCGTTCCATGGCTGGGTCTACAATCTCGACGGCACGCTGCGCGGAGCGGCGCGTCCGCGCTCCTTCCCCGATCTCGACAAGACCGAATTCGGCCTGATGCCGCTCGACCTCGAAATCTGGATGGGCTTCATCTTCATTCGTTTCCGCAAGGGCGGCCCGCAGCCGTCCGTGGCAGAGCTGCTGAAGCCGATCGAAGCCGAGATGGCCCACTACGGCGTCGCCGACATGGTGCCGTCCTGGGGCATCTGGACCCAGAAGACCCCGGTCAACTGGAAGTCGGTGCGCGACGTCGACAATGAAGGCTACCACGTCGCCATGGCGCATCCGGCACTGCAGGATCTCTATGGCGCGACCTATTTCGACGAGCCGTTCATCAACGGCGTGTCGCGTTCCTTTGCAACCTACAACCCACATGCCGGACGGCGCTGGAGCGTCGGCCAGTACATCAAGCACGCGCCGGCGGCGGAGCACCTGCCGGAGCACCTGCGCAAGGCCTGGATCTACTACGGCATGTTCCCGAACAACGCGCTGTCGATCATGCCGGAATCGGTGCAGTTCTACCAGGAGTTCCCGCTGTCGACCGGCGAGACGCTGCTGCGCGGCGCCATCTACCGCTATCCCGACGAGACCAGGGAACAGGCGGCGGCACGCTACCTCGCCTACCGCATCGATCGCGACACCATGAACGAGGACGTTCAGCTTTCGGTGTGGTCGAACGAATCCATGCTGTCCGAAGCGTTCGAGGGGTTCTACCTCTCCGATCTCGAATATGGCGTGCGCACCCACCACGACCATCTGCGCAAGCAGATCCCGGTTCTGGGACTTGAGACGGCGCCGGATGAGAAGGAGATGTGGAACCTCAATGAGGCCATGCGGTCGCAGGTGTAGGCAACTTTAGCTTCTCTAGTGGCGGGGTGCGGATTGATGCGAGCTTGATGGACGCCAGATGCGGTGGATCAGGCAGGCTCGCTCTCCAAGATGTCCGATAGGGTCGACAACAGCCGGTCAATTTGCCCGTCTGTGCCCACGGTTATCCGCAGATAGTCGGAGATGCGCGGGAAAATGGCGGACGATCACTGCCCGTTGGCGAAGCGCGGCGGCCAGCGCCGCGCCCTCATACGCCGGATGACGCGCGAAGACAAAGTTGGCGGAAGACGGCAGCACTTCGAAGCCAAGCCGGACCAGTCCGCGGTTAAGCCGCTCTCGGGCTTCGATCACGCGAACTCGGCTCTGTTGAAAATAGACTTCGTCCTCAAGGGAGGCGATGGCGCCGGCTTGGGCGGGTCGGCCAAGAGGATAGGAATTGAAGCTGTCCTTCACCCGGGTGAGCGCCTCGATCAGGTCGGCGTCGCCGATCGCATAGCCAACCCGCAGCCCGGCCAAAGCCCGCGACTTGGACATTGTCTGAACGACCAAAAGGTTCGGGTGGGAGGCGACTAGCGGAATCGCGGTCTCGGCGCCGAAATCGACATAGGCCTCGTCGATCACCACGGGAGCGTCGGGATGTTCCTCCAGCAGGGTAGTGATCTCAGCCCGTGACAGCGCAACCCCTGTTGGCGCATTCGGATTGGGTACGATGAGCGCGCCGGCCGGCCGGCGATAGTCGGCAACGCGGATTTGCATCGCTTGATCGAGCGGCACGGCCTCGTAGGTGATGCCAAACAGGCAGCAATAGACCGGGTAGAAACTGTAGGTAATGTCCGGGAAGAGCAACGGCGCATCATGCTTCAGCAGAGCGGTGAAGACATGGGCTAGCACCTCGTCCGAGCCGTTGCCGACGAACACTTGTTCGGGTCGCACTTGGTGGTAGGTGGCCAAAGCAGCTCGCAGCGCAGTGGCCTGTGGGTCCGGATATAGACGCAGCGTATCAGTCGCCTCGTCGCGAATCGCTTCCAACACGCGTGGGGAAGGGCCAAATGGACTTTCATTGGTGTTGAGCTTGACCAGCTCCACCATGCGGGGCTGTTC
This sequence comes from Mesorhizobium sp. AR10, assembly GCF_024746795.1. NCBI lineage: Bacteria > Pseudomonadati > Pseudomonadota > Alphaproteobacteria > Hyphomicrobiales > Phyllobacteriaceae > Mesorhizobium > Mesorhizobium sp. AR10. Next base: position 1,698,010 of record NZ_CP080524.1, on the reverse strand, counting down.
GCCTGGCACGTAGGGCCTCAGATCGTGCGTCAAGCGGCTCCAGAAACGGCTCATTTCTCTGTCCAGATCTCATCGAAGCAGCAGCGCGGCGGGTGCCTTGACGGACGCCCAATCGGAATTTGGTCGGGATAGCGGACTCTGGCAAGCCGTCCACCCATCAGATTTATGGCCTGGCACTAAGCAGCATCGCTGCCATGCCCTCCGCTGGCTCCGGGTGTTCGCAACTCAAAAAGGCCGAATCGTTGGCTCTTTGCCGACCGAAGCCGGACGTTGCTCACCCCCGCCACACGCCTTCCCGGCGCAGATCGTCCATTGTCCGCGAAATGCCTTCGCGCAGGATCGCGACGATATCGTCGATCTGCTCTCGCGAGATGATCAACGGCGGCGACATCACGCACATGTTGATCAGCGGCCGGACCAGCAGGCCGAGTTCATGGCAATGCGCATCGATGCGTTTGCCTACATCCTTGTCCAACTGCAGCGGATCCCTGCTTTCACGGTCGGCGACACATTCGACGCAACCCATCAACCCCATGCCGCGCACCTCGCCGACCAGTGGCAATTCCTCCAGCGTCTTCAGTTGCGCCTGGAAATAGGGCGCGACCGCGCGTGTATGGGCGAGCACGCCTTCTTCGAGGATGTCGAGGTTCTTCAGCGCCACCGCGCAGCCGACCGGGTGGCTGGTGTAGGTCAGGCCGTGACCGAACATGGCGTCCGGATGGTTGGAGCGGCGTATTTCCGTCAGCAGCCGTTCAGAGATGATGACGCCGCCGAGCGGAAAATAGCCTGACGTCACGCCCTTGGCGAACGTGATCATGTCCGGATCGATGCCGAACACCTCGCCGGAAGCAAAGACATGGCCAAGCCGGCCGAAGGCGGTCACCACCTCGTCGGAGACATAGAGGATGTCGTTGTCGCGGCAGATCTCGCGGATGCGCTTGAGATAGCCGTCCGGTGGCACGATGACGCCACCCGATGCCTGCACCGGTTCGCCGACGAAAGCGCCTATCTTGTCGGCGCCGACGCGGGCAACCGTATCGCGGAATTGATCGACCAGGAAATCGGTGAAGGCGGCAATGCTCATGTCTTTCGGCCGGCGGAACGGATCGGGCGAGGACAGTTTGACGACCAGATCGTCGGCGCCGTCCATCCAGTCGCGGTCGCGTGGACGTCCGTTGAGCGAGGCCGACAGATAGGTCGAGCCATGATAGGCGCCGCCCCGGCTCAGGATCAGCTTCTTTTCCGGCCGTCCCCGCACATTGTTGTAGAACTGCATGAACCGCAGCGCTGTCTCTACGGCGGAAGAGCCGCCGGTGGTGAAGAAGACATGGCTGAGATCGCCCGGCGCATGGCCGGCGATGCGCATGGCAAGTTCCGCCGACGGCGCGTTCATCGTGTACCAAGGGGTATTGTAGGACAGCGTCATCGCCTGGTCGTACATCACCTTGGCCAGTTCCTCGCGGCGGTGGCCGACATTGATGCACCACATGCCGGCCGGCCCGTCGATCAGCCTTTTGCCTGAAGCGTCAGTGATGTAGATGCCGTCGCCCTCGCCGATCAGCGCACGCGCCTCGGCGCCGACCGAGCCGGCGAACGGCCAGGGCTGGACGAGATGGCGCTTGGCCAGTTCGACGGCATCCTCGGTGCCAGCCCCAGCCGTTTCAGTCGCCCTCAAATCTCTTGCAGCCGCCATCTTCGCCTCGCATCATTTCGGAGTAATTTTCGTCGGACACGAATCGAAGCGCCAAGCGGCAGAAAAGCAGCCTTTCTTCACTTCATTTTGAATGTCCGTTCAATCAATATTGCAGAATTAGCGCTTGATTTCAATCCACGGATGCGCGCATGATAAAAGAAAGCCGGCAAGCATGGGGAATGGCCGGCGCCAGAGCCTGTTCTAGACAATGGGAACCGCATGGCGGGACAGTTCGAGCCAGCAACCGCAATCACGCCAGGAGCCCTGCAATGACGGCGGCGGCTGAAGGGGCGCCCCCGTTGCGCATGACGCGGGCCAAGCGAAACGCCCTTCTGCAGTCCGAACCCGTCCAGGGCTTGGCCCTGATCAGCCCGACTTTCCTCTATGCACTTATCCTTCTGGTGGCGCCGATCCTGGTGGTCATCGCCCACTCTTTCTGGACCCAGAACTACCTCACCATCGACCACACCTTCACGCTGGAAAACTACCGGGTCGCGCTGACCGAACCGATCTATCGCGACCTCTTGTGGCGCTCGCTCTACATCTCGCTGACGGTGAGCTTCTTCACGGTGGTGCTCGCCTACCCGATCGCCTACTTCATCTCGTTCCACGGCGGCCGCCACAAGAGCCTGTGGCTGTTCCTCATCACCATCCCGTTCTGGACCAGCTACCTGCTGCGCGTGATGTCGTGGAAGGTCATCCTCGGCTACAACGGCGTGCTCAATTCCGGCCTGATGGGCCTTGGCGTCATTGACGAGCCGTCGACCGCGCTGCTTTACAATTCGACCGCAGTCATCATCACGCTGACCCACGCCTGGGCGGCGTTCGCCATCCTGCCGATCTTCGTCTCGCTGGAAAAGATCGACCGGACGCTGGTCGAGGCGGCCAAGGACCTCGGCGACGGACCCTTGCGCTCCTTCCTGCGCGTCACGCTGCCCTTGTCGGTACCCGGCATCATCTCGGCGGCGCTGATCGTCATGATCCCGACGGTCGGCGACTATGTCACGCCGAAGCTTGTCGGCGGCAAGGACGGCGTCATGATCGCCAACGCCATCCAGGCGCAGTTCGGCAAGGCGTCCAACTGGCCGCTGGGCGCGGCACTTTCCGTCACCACCATGCTGATCGTGACACTGATGGCGGGCGCCACCGTGCTGATCATCCGCGCCGCCCAGAGGCTGGCGCGATGACAGCGGCGCGGCGTTTCCTGGCCAGTGGCTGGCTGTCGACCTATGCGTTTCTCTACGTCGTCTTCCTCTATCTGCCGGTAATCTTCCTGCCGATCTTCTCGCTCAACACCTCCGCGACGCCGAAATTTCCGCTCTCCGGCTTCACGCTCAAATGGTATCAGGACCTGCCGCGCACCCCGGCACTGCTCGACGCCGCCTGGAACAGCCTGATCGTCGGTGTGTCGGCCTCCATCCTGGCTACCGTTCTTGGCATCCTCGCCGCCCGCTCGATAACCCGCTACCGCTATCCCGGCCGCCGCGCCATCAACGGCCTGATCATGGCGCCGCTGGTGCTGCCGGAAATCATCGTCGCCATCTCCATGCTTTTGGTGATGCTGCAACTGGGTTTGAGCCTGTCGCTGTTCACCGTGGTGCTCGGCCATGTCCTGGTCTGCATTCCCTATTCGATGACGGTACTCACCTCCGGCTTCGAAGGTTTCGACCGCAGTCTGGAAGAAGCCTCCGCTGACCTCGGCGAAAGTGCCTTCGGCACTTTTCGACGCGTGACGCTGCCGATGGTGGCGCCGGCCATCATTTCCAGCCTGCTTGTCTGTTTCACCATTTCGCTGGATGAATTCGTCATCTCCTTCTTCCTCACCGGCACCGAGACGACGCTGCCGATCTACATCTGGGGCCAGTTGCGCTTTGCGGCGAAGCTGCCTGGCGTGCTGGCGCTGGGCACGCTTTTGCTGATTGCCTCCTTCCTGCTGATGACCGTCGCCGAAATCCTGCGCCGCCGCGCGGCAAAACGCACCCAGAACGAGGGAGGCCTTTATGCCTGAGCGGCCCCAAGCCGAACGGCTCCAATCCGAGCGACCAATGATCGAGATCAAGAGCGTTACCCGCAGCTACGGTGCGTTCAAGGCGCTGGACGACGCCTCGCTGATCATAAAGGAGGGCGAGTTCTTCTCGCTGCTCGGCCCGTCCGGCTGCGGCAAGACCACGCTGTTGCGCATGATTGCCGGCTTCGACAATACGACCACCGGTTCGATCTCGGTCGGCGGCCAGTCGATGGAAGGCATCCCGGCCAATCGCCGGCCGACCAACATGGTGTTCCAGAGCTATGCCATCTTCCCGCATCTCAATGTCGAGCAGAACGTTGCCTATGGGCTGAAGCGGCTGAGGCTGGAGGGATCGGAGGAAAAGCGTCGCGTCGAGGAAGCACTGGCGCAAGTTTCCCTGAGCGGCCTCGGCAAGCGTCTCGCCACCGAGCTTTCCGGCGGCCAGCGGCAGCGCGTCGCCTTGGCTCGGGCGCTGGTGATGCGCCCCAAGGTGCTTTTGCTTGACGAGCCGCTGTCGGCGCTGGACAAGAAGCTGCGCGAACAGATGCAGGTCGAATTGCGCCGACTGCAACAAGCCGTCGGCATCACCTTCGTCCTGGTCACCCACGACCAGTATGAGGCGCTGGCCATGTCCGACCGCATCGCGGTGATGTTCGGCGGCAGGATCGCGCAGGTCGCCTCGCCCAAGGAAATTTACCAACGGCCAGTCAACCGCCAGGTGGCCGACTTTCTCGGCGGCATGAATTTCGTCAAGGCCCAAATCGTCGAGGAGAACGGCGCATCGCTGGTCGTCGACACGCTCGGCTTCGGCCGGATCAAAACGGACAAACCCAAAGTGTTCGTCCGCAATGGCGGCGCAGCGACGCTGGGCATCCGGCCAGAGCGACTGCGTGTGCTATGGGACAATGCGACGGCCAAATTCGAGGTCGCCGGCAAGGTGGTCGAGCGCCATTATTTCGGCGAGATCACCCATTTGATCGTCGAGATACCGGGGCTGGAAAAACCGCTGTCGGTGACCGAAACCAACGATTTCGGCGCCGACGACATCCCGGTCGGCACCTCGATCCGCCTCGCCTACGACCCCGAGGCTTTGGTGGCGATGGCGGACTGAAGCTCGGCGATGATCCTTCGCGCGGCGAAGCGCCCGGCGACGATGGCGCCTTCGATATAGCCGGGAAATGACGGCGACAGTTCCGACGCAGCAAAATACATTGGCGGTGAACCGGCCAGGATTGTCGGCTCGGCGTCGACGGCCGTCACATCGGTGATGAGGTCGCTATAGGCGCCGCCGCTCCAGCGATCATGCGTCCAGTCGCGATAGCTGAGATCGAGAATGCCGGCGGCCTCGGTGCCGAGCGCTTCCGCCAGCCTTGCCGTCAGCTCGGCGCGCAACGCCGCATCGCCCAGGTCACGCCAGCGCAGGGCCAGCGGCCCGCCGACGAAAACCACCAGCGCGGCATGATCGTCGTCCTTGCTGACGTCGCATGCAAACAGGCCCGGCAGATCGCGCCACATCACCATGCCGCTCAACCCCCTGGCGCGCCAGAACGCCTTGCCATAGCGCACCAGCACCTTGATCACCGCGCCGCTTTCCCAGACGTCGAGCGCGCTCCTCAGGGGCATCGGCAAGGGCGGCGCGAAATCCAGCTTCGAGGCCATCATCGGCGGCACGGCGATCAACACCGTCTGGGCTTCGATGGCGCCCGCCACTGACGCAACACGAACCCCTCCCGGCCCATGCTCGATCGCTGTGACCGGCACATTCAAGCGTACCCGGTCGCCGAGATCGCGCGCCAGATCGTCGGCCAGCGAGTGCATGGTTTCGCGGACGAAATACTGCAGTTCCGACACTTCGTTGGTGATCCGGCGGTCATTGTCGATCAGGTGCCACAGCGGCATCTTTTCCAGCGCCTGGCACCACAGGCCCTCGATCATCGATCGGAAGACCGCCTTGACCTCGTCGGCGTCATTCTGGCCATCGAGCCATGCGGCGACCGTCAAACCGGCAATGGCTGGATCGTCAGGGGCGATCATGTTCATCCGATCGCGGATCGCCATCGAGGCGAGATAGGTTCGCTCGGCTTGCATGCCGCTCATCTGCGGCTGCGCCACGAACTCGCCTTCGATATGGGCTTCGACCAGCGTCTTGCCGCGCGCGTGCACAAGCGCCATCAGCTCGGGCATATCTTCGCACAGAAACTGGCCGCCGCTGTCGATGCGCTCACCAAGCCTGTTGTGTCTGGACTCTACGCGCCCACCGACACGGTCGCGCGCTTCTAGCAGCAGAAAATCGATGCCGGCTTTCTTCAGCTCGAGCGCCGCCGACAGGCCAGTGAAGCCGGCGCCGACAATGACGACATCGGTTGTCTCGTCCCCGCTCTTCAATAGCCGGCCTTGATCTTCTCGAATTCGTCGATCATCCGCTGCTTGAGCTCCGGCGCCACCGGCTGCTGGAACAATGTCTTGTCGAGGAACCTGTCGAGATTGTCGAAACCGCGCTCAGTCAGGATCTTGGAATCGATCGCCGCCATGCCGGCGCCGTTGCCGTGTCCGTAACCGAATGTCTTGACCATATAGTCCGAGACACCGGGCGCGTTGACCGAGCTCAGGAAATCATAGGCCTGGTCGAGATGCCCCGGCGCATCCTTCATCAGCACATAGCCGCACACCCAGGTGGATATGCCTTCCTTGGTGTCGCGGTTCATGGCGATCGGCACGCCCTGGCCCTTGAGCGTGACGAAGGTCTCGTTCCAGCCCCAGGCGAGGTCGACCTCATTGCCGGAGAAGGCCTGGTTGATGTCGGTGTCATCGGTCCAGTAGAAGCGGATGTTCTTGTGCACGTCGCGCAGGAAAGCCGATGCCTCCTTGAACTGTGCATCGGTCATCCTGGTCCAGTCCTTGAGGCCGATGACCAGGCTCGCCAGCGCATAGGCGTCGTCGACATTGTCGCCGATGGTGACGCGCCCCTTGAATTTCGGATCGGCAAAAATCCTCAGCGACTGCGCCTGTTCCGGCGACACTGTGTCGGTGCGATAGAGCAGCGACGTGTTGCCCCAGTCGAACGGCATGAACCAGGCCTTGCCGTCGGCGGTGGTGGCGAGATCCTTCATCGCCATGATGCCGGCATTGAGGTCCTTCCAGCCGGTGATGCGGCTGGTGTCGAGCGGCTGCAGCATGCCGGCCTCGCGCCACTTCACCACGCTTTGCGAGCAAGGATGGGCGATATCGGTCTTGAAGCCGGCCCGCATCTTCTGGAAGGCTTCGTCCTCATCGCCGAAGAAAGCGAAGGTCGGTTCCGTGCCGTATTTGGCGGCGTAAGCGGGATGAAGCAACGGATCCTCATAGCCCGACCAGTCGAACACGACGAGGTCGCCACCGCTTTCGGGTAGCGCGTAAACCGCACCGGCGCCAATCGTGCAAGCGGCGGCAAGGACAATGCGGCGAAGCATGGAATTCATGGCGCGAAACTCCTCATCACGGGAGACGATGCGACGTTAGGAAAATTCCGGGACTTTGGCGAGCCCGTCCGCCCGCCATATCGGCAGGCAGACAAGCCAGGCGAAACAGAGGTCAATAGCCAGCTTTGATCTTCTCGAATTCGGCGATCATCTTGAGCTTGAGATCCGACGGAACCGGCGCCTGGAACAGCGTCTTGTCGACGAATTTCTCCACGTCGTCGTAGCCCTTTTCCTTCAGTATGGCCTGGTCGACACCGGCCATGCCCTTGGCGTTGGCCTGGCCATAGCCCCAGTCCTTGACCAGCACCTTGGCGATTTCCGGATCGTCGACCGCGTTCAGAAAGTCATAGGCTTTGTCGACATTGCCCGGCGCGTCCTTGAACAGCACATAGCCGCAGACCCAGGTCGAAATGCCCTCGTCGGTGTCCTTCTTGGCCTTGATCGGCGCGCCGGCAGCCACCGCCTGCACCGTCGCGTCGTTCCACGCCCAGGCGAGATCGACCTCGCCGCCGCTCATCGCCTGGACGATGTCGGTGGTATCGGTCCAATAGGTGCGCACATTCTTGTGCACCTCGCGCAGGAAGTCGGATGCCTGCTTGAACTGGTCGTCCGTCATCTTGGTCCAGTCCTTGACCCCGATCGCCAGCGAGGCCAGCGCATAGGCATCGTCGACATTGTCGCCGATCGAAACCCGGCCCTGGAACTTGGGATCGGCAAAGGCCTTCAGCGACTGCACGTCCTTGGCGTCGATCTTGTCGGAGTTGTAGGTAAGCTGCGTGTTGCCCCAGTCCCACGGCATGAACCAGGCCTTGCCGTCTTCGGTGGTGGCCAGATTCTTCATCGCCATGATGCCGGGATTGAGGTCTTTCCAGCCGGTGATCTTCGACGTGTCGAGCGGCTGCAGCAGTCCCGCCTCACGCCATTTCACCACGCTTTGCGAACAGGGATGGCCGAGATCGGCCTTGAAGCCGGAGCGGACTTTTTGGAACGCCTCTTCCTCGTCGCCGAAGAAGGTGAAGGTCGGCGAGTCGCCGTTCTTCTCGACATATTTCGGATGGAAGCTGGGATCCTCATAACCGGACCAGTCGAACACGATCAGGTCCTTGTCGGCGGCAACCGCCAACGCTGCCGCCGAAGCGGCCAGCGCGCCAGTCAGTGCCAGTGTCAGTGTCAGGCGTCGGGTCATTTTCATTGACGTTCCATCCTCTTTATCTTCGATTGTTTCATGCCGGCTTGGGACCGCCGGCTGTTGCCCACGGATAGTGGTTCGGAAATGCCGCCGACAGGAATTCGTTTGCCGCCTGCAGCGCGGTCTCGCGGGTGACGTCTTCGGTCCCCATCATCAACCGCAGCCACAGGCCCTCCAGCATGGCGCTGAGCGCCAGCGCCATGACTTGCGGCTCATAGGCATAGCCACCGCTCTGTTTCAGCGTCGCGCAGAGGTCGATGAAGATGTTCTGATAGGCCGCGTCGCGCGCGCCGCACAACGCCTGATAGGTCGGACGCGACTTGGCCTCGCCCCAGAAGGCGCACCAGGCGGCCAGCTTGCGCTTGTTGCAGATCGAGCGGTCGAAATCAGCGGCGACCAGAGCCCGCAATTGGCGGGCGGGATCATCGCCCGCCTTCTGCAGGGCGCTGCGCCAGTGCGCCGAATACTCGTCATACATGTACTGCAAGGTAGCGACGAGCAGCTTTTCCTTGCTCTCGAAATGGAAGTTGACGATGCCGCGCGATAGCCCCGCGCCGTCGGCGACATCGGCCATCGTTGTCTCCGCATAGCCGCGCTTGGCCAGCGAATCGATCGTCGCCTCGATCAGCTGAAGCTGCCGGACCTCCTTCGACGCCTTGCGGCCGCGTTTTTCGGATTCGTTTTTCTGCGCTGCTTCAAGGAGGGCTTCCCTGGCCTCTGCTGTCTTCATGGGCGTGATGGTCTCCAGCATCGCCGGCTAGCCAATCGCATCCGGCTTCCACCCGCGAAGATGAGTGGGACGGTGTTCACCGCTGTCAAGCACCTTCTGCATGGCTTCCCAGGTTCGTATGTTCTTGTCGACATAAGCTGCCCCGACCACAGCCGCGACCGTCGAATAGAGCGGGCCTTTGAGGCGGTTCAACTCGTCGCGCGCGACGTCGCGATACCAGGGGTTGCGGTCGCGCACGGTGACATCGGCAAAGCCGGCCCGGCGCATCGCCTGCGCATAGCGTGTAGGCGATGCCATGGCGAAGGACAGCCCTTCCGCCGCGATATAGGCCTTCATCTCCGGCGACGGTTCACCGTCATGCGAGATCATCCAGTTCGACGCCGCAAAGGCGCCGCCCGGCTTCAGCACGCGGAAGATCTCGGCGAACATGGCGTCCTTGTCGCGCACATGCAACAGCGCGTCCTTGGAAAAGACGGCATCGAAGGCACCGCCGGCAAAAGGCAGCGGCCCTGGCGGTGCCTGGACAAAACTGGCGCGGTCGCCGAGCCCGCGTGCCACAGCCCGCGACCTGGCCGTGTCGATCACCGGCCGCTCGACATCGAAACCGGTGGCGTGCGCTGCGCCATGACGCTCGATCAGATGCAGCGTGATGCCGCCCGAGCCGCAGCCAATGTCGAGGATCGTCTTGCCCTTGAGCGCGAGGCCTTCGACGACTCGGTCGACCTCGTCTGGCCCGCCCGGCGACAGATAGCCGTCGCCCCACAGCGCCTCGAGGAAGCGGATGGCAGCGTCGTCATACTCCGGCTCGGCATCTGCCGTTTCGATCATCAGACCTCAGTCCCAACCCTCGAAAGTCCACGTCGGAATGCTGGCAAAGCCTAGCGCATAAAAGGGAAAACGCAACATCATTTGTTGAACATTCATTCAGAATGGCTGGACAGATTGGCCGTTGCCGTGCCAAATTCCGCGCATTCGGGGAGCGATCACACAAAAATGAAGGGTCGAGCACAATGAAGGCTGGGCGCGGATGAAGGCTTGGGACGCGATCATTATCGGCGGCGGTCACAACGGGCTAGTCAATGCCTGCTATCTGCAGCGCGCCGGGCTCGATGTGCTGGTGGTCGAGAAGAACGACTGGGTCGGCGGTGCCGCCACCAGCAGGGAATTGACGCCCGGCTTTCTCTACTCCAACTGCTCCTATGTCTGTTCGCTGTTTCGCCCCGAGATCATGCGCGACCTCGAACTGCCGCGCTTCGGCCTGCAGGTGATCTCCTATGAGGGCGGCGCGGTGTTTACCCGCGACGGCGATTACCTCGCCAACTACCGCGACCATGACGCCCACCGCCGCGAGTTCGCCCGCTTCTCGAAGCGCGATGCCGAGGCCTATGACCGCTACGCCCGCGACGTGACGCGGCAGTGCCGCTTCATCCAGCCGCTACTGATGCGCACCGCACCCGATCCGACCAGCTTTCGGCCGCGCGACATCGGAGAACTGCTGTATCTCGGCAGGAAGTTCGCCGGTCTTTCGGCCGAGGAAATGGCACTGACGCTGCGCTTCTGGACCATGTCGATCTCGGAATTCCTCGACGAATACTTCGAGACCGATGTCATCAAGGCGAATTTCGCGCTGTCCGGCATCATCGGCACGGCGCTCGGGCCCATGTCGCCGGGCACCGCCTATGTGCTGCTGCACCACTATATGGGCGAGGTCGACGGCTCGGTCGGCGCCTGGGGCTATGCGCGCGGCGGCATGGGCGCCGTCACCAAGGCGCTCGCCGCTTCCTTCCAGGCCTCGGGCGGCACCATCCGCACCGGCGCCGAGGTCGACCATGTGTTGATCCGGCGCGGCAAGGCCAAAGGCGTGGTGCTGGCCGGTGGCGAGGAGATCTACGGCAAGCTGGTCGTCTCCAACGCCGACGTGAAGCGAACCTTCCTCAAGCTGGTCGAGGAAAAGGAACTGCCCGAAATCTTCCTGCGCCGGGTGAAGAACTTCAAGATCCGCGGCTCGTCCGGCAAGGTCAACATCGCGCTCGATTCATTGCCCGAATTCCCGGCGCTGCCGAAGGATTCGCCGGTCTATCGCGGCGACATGCATTTCACCGATTCGATGGAGCGCATGGAGCGCGCCTATGACGACTGGAAGGTCGGGCGCTGGTCGGCAGACCCCTTCCTCGACATGGTGATCCCGACGACGCTCGACCCGACCATGGCTCCATCAGGCAAGCATTTCATGAGCTGCTTCGTGCAGTACGCGCCGCCGAAGGTGAACGGCCACGACTGGACCGACGCCGATCGCGACGGCTTTGCCGAGAGCGTGATTGCGCAGATCGCCGACTACTCGCCCGGCTTCCGCGACCGCATCGTCCACATGGAGGTGCGCACGCCGCGCGAGATCGAGGCCGAGGTCGGCCTCACCGAAGGCAACATCTTCCAGGGCGAGCTGACCTTCGATCAGCTGCTGTTCAACCGTCCCGTGCCGGGTTACGCGCAATACCGCTCGCCAGTGGGTGGGCTCTATATGTGCGGTTCCTCGACCCATCCCGGCGGCGGCGTCATGGGCGCACCGGGCCGCAATGCCGCGGCCGAAATCCTGCGCGACCTCGCCAAGTCAACCTCCCATATGAGCCCCGCCCATGACGTCATTTGATGCCATCATAATCGGCGGCGGCCACAACGGCCTCGTCGCCGCGGCCGCGTTGGCAAAGAGCGGCCGCAAGGTGCTGGTATTGGAAGCCGCCGGCGATGTCGGTGGCGCCGCGCGCACCGAGGAATTCGCACCAGGCTTTCGGGTCTCCTCAATCGCCCATGTGCTGAACCGTCTGCATCCCGATGTGGTGAAAACGCTGGAGCTGGAAAAGCACGGGCTGGAGATGACGCGCGGCTTCGTGCCGTCGGTCGCGCTGACGAAGGACGGCCCGCCACTTGTGCTGCATGGCGCCTATGGCGAGGTGCTGACCGGCGCCAGTCCCTCTGAGCACTCCGCTTGGAAGGAACTGCGTGCCCAGCTGTTGCGCTATGCCGGTATACTGAAGCCGTTCCTCGCACGTCGCCCGCCCGATCTCGGAGGCATATCACTCGCCGAGACGGCGGCGCTCGGCCAGACCGCGCTGGCGCTGAAGAAGCTCGGCAAGGAAGACATGCGCGATTTCCTGCGCGTGCTGTTGATGAACGTCGCCGACCTGCTCGACGAGCAGCTTGCCGATATCAGGCTTAAGGGCCTGCTTGCCTTCGATGCGACTCTCGGCAGCCATCTCGGCCCCCACTCGCCGACCTCGCTGCTCGGCCTCTACTATCGGCTGGCGGGCGAGACCGGCGGCGCTGCCGGCGCACAGATCCTGCCGAAAGGCGGTATGGGCGCAGTCATCGGCGCCATCCGTGCATCGGCGGAGCAGGCCGGCGTCACCATCCGCACGGCGACGCCGGTGGCAGAGATCATCGTCGATAAAGGCCGCGCCGTCGGCGTCGCCCTCGACAGCGGCGAGGCGCTGCGCGCCAGGGCGATCGTCTCCACCATCAATCCGGCGACCACCATCCTCGACCTTGTCGGGCCGCGCGAGATCGACACCGGCTTCGTTCGCAAGGTGAAAAACATCCGCATGAAAGGCGATGCGGCCAAGCTCAATCTGGCGCTTGACGGGCCGCCGCAATTTACTGGCGTCGATGCCGCCGGCCACAAGGGCCGTCTCGTCATCGCGCCCTCGCCCGACCACGTCGAGCGTGCCTTCAACCCGTCGAAATATGGCGAGTTCTCGCCTGAGCCGGTGATGGAGATCACGTTGCCCAGCATCGCCGATCCGTCGCTCGCGCCCGCTGGCGCCTGCGTGCTTTCGGCCGTCGTGCAATACGCGCCCTATGCGCTGAAAGAGGGCTGGAGCGCCGGCAAGCCGAAATTCCTTGGGGCGATCATGGCTCAGCTCGAGGCCTATGCACCGGGGATCGGCAAGAGCGTGCGTCATGCCGAACTGCTGACGCCGGCCGACATCGAGACGCGCTACCGGATGCCCGGCGGTCACTGGCACCACGGCGAACTGCAGGCCGATCAGATGCTGATGTCGCGGCCCGTATCCGGCTGGTCGGGCTACGACACGCCGATCGAAGGGCTGTTCCTGGCCGGCGCCGGCTCGCATCCGGGCGGCGGCGTCTCCGGCGCACCCGGCTTGAACGCCGCCAAGCGCATCATCGCGATGAAGGGATAGGCCATGGCGCAAGCGACCAGGAAGAAACCCAGCGCGGCAAAGACGAGCCCGATCGTCCCCGCTCGCATCGCGGCGCAATCGCATTTCCGCACCTTGCGGCTCGGCACGCCGTTCCAGCCGCGCATCGACGCGCTGGCCAGGACCCAGGACTGGTACAATTGGGCCGGCTACCGAGCCCCGCATTCGCTGTGGGACGAGGAGCTCGAATATTTCGCCATCCGCAGCCAGGCCGCTTTGTTCGACATCTCGCCGATGACCAAATACCGCATCGAGGGTCCGGACGCCGAGGCCTTCCTCAACCGGGTCACGCTGCGCGATGTGGCGAAGCTCAAACCCGGCCGCGTCCATTACACCGCCTGGTGCGACGATGAGGGTTTCGTCCTCGATGACGGCACGCTGTTCCGCCTGTCGCCGACACGGTTCCGGCTGTGTTCGCAGGAGCGGCATCTGCCCTGGCTGCTCGACAGCGCCATCGGCTTCGACGTGGTCGTAGAGGAAGAAACCGAGGCCGTCGCCGGTCTGGCATTGCAAGGGCCGACGTCATTCGCCTTGCTGCGCGATGCCGGCTTCGCCGGCGTCGAAAAACTCCGGGTGTTCGACCTTGCCGAGTTTCCGCATGACGGCGGTACCGTCACCATCTCGCGTACCGGCTTCACCGGCGATCTCGGCTACGAACTGTTCGTGCCCTCGGGCAAAGCGCTGAGCCTGTGGGACCGGCTGATGGCGGCGGGCGAATTGCGCGGCATCCGCGCCATCGGCTACACGGCCTTGAATCGCGCCCGGCTGGAGGCTGGGCTGATCGTCGCCAATGCAGATTTCACCACCTCCGAGCATGCCATCCGCGCCGACCGCCTGCGCATGCCGGACGAGATCGGTCTCGGCTTCATGATCGACCTGGAAAAGGGCCATTTCAACGGCCGCCGCGCCATCCTCGAAGCCCGTGCAAAACGCAAGCTGCGGCATGTGCTGGTCGGGCTGGAGATCGAAGGCAACATCCCCGCCGAACACGCCATCGTCTACTACAAGAAAAGCCAGGAGGTCGGGCTGGTCAGCGCCGCCATGTGGTCGCCGATGGCCAAGCGCAACATCGCCATTGCCTCGCTGGTGCGGCCATACGGTGATACCATTGTTGAAGACCTCTGGGTCGAGATCTACGCCATGCGCGAGCTGCAGTACCAAAAGCTGATGAAGCGGGCCAAGGTGGTGGCGCGGCCATTCATCAAGCTCGACCGCCGCACCGCCAATCCGCCGGCGGATTTCTGACCATGACCGACGAGGCCGAACGCGAAGCCGCCGAGCAGTGGGAGCTGGTCAACACGCCGCTCGGCGAAAAATGGTCGGGCCGCACGCGCTATGCTGCCGCCATGTTCTTCTACAAGCGCGGCGAGATGAGTGCCGAAACGCTTGAGGTCTATCGCATCTGCGCGCGGCTGGATTCAGAAAACCCATTGCCGATCGTCCGCGATCGCGGCGTCGGCCAGTACTGGTTGAAGCGTATGGGTTTCGAATAGCGTCGGCTCTACCCAATCGTCTTTTCCAGCATGCCGAGCCAATTGCGGTAGGCGATCTTCTCGATCAGCGCGCGCCCAAAGCCGCGCGCGGCAAGCGCATCGATCAGCTTCGGCAGGCCGGCCACGTCTCCGATGACGGCCGGGATCATGGCGCCGTCGAAATCCGAGCCCAGCCCGACGCCGCCCTCGCCCAGCGCCTGCAGCAGCGAATCGACGTGGCGCACCATGATGTCGAGGCTGGTATCGGCGTTCATCCTGCCGTCTTCGCGCAGGAAGCCGGTGGCAAAGTTCAGCCCGACCATGCCGCCGGACTCGCGGATCGCGCCGAGCTGCCAGTCGGTGAGGTTGCGCGAATGGCCGCAGATCGCATGCACGTTGGAATGCGTGGCGACCAGCGGCGCGTCGCTGATCGCAGCGACATCGCGAAAGCCCTTCTCGTTGAGATGCGAGAGGTCGATCATGATCTTGAGTTGGTTGCAGGCTTTCACCAATGCCTTGCCGGCATCGGTGAGGCCGGGCCCGGTATCGGGCGATGACGGGAAGCGGAACGGCACGCCATTGCCGAAGGCGTTCGGACGACTCCAGACGATGCCGAGCGAGCGCAAGCCGGCGGCGTGCAGCACGTCGAGCAGGGTGAGCTCGGGATCGATCGCCTCGACGCCTTCGATGTGGAACACCGCAGCGATCGACCCTTTCGCCATGGCGTTGCGCACGTCACCGGCGCTGCGGCAAACGGTGAGCGCCGAAGCCCGCTCCAGCCTGTACAGGATCGAGGCCATGGCGATGGTGGAAGCGAGCGCATCGGCGCGGGGAAGCTCGGGCGGCAACGGCTCGTTGTCGCTTGGGGCCGGTGGCACCGCGGTGCGCTTCGATTTCTCGACCGGCGGCGGGAAGATCGCAAACATGCCGCCGGCAAAGCCGCCCTTCCTGGCGCGCGGCAGGTCGATATGGCCGCCCTGCGTCCCCTCGATGAACAGCTTTTCGACATCGGTGTCTTTCGCCTGATAGAGCCTGAGCAGCGTGTCGTTGTGGCCGTCGAAGACGGGGACGAGATCGGATTCGGTCATCAGGGAGCCATTCATTTCAAGTGGTGGGCCGGAGACGGACAGCCAGTCCGTAGGCGATACGTCTAATTAGGCAAGATGCGCGAGCTGCGCAAATGCCAGAGACGTTACCCCTTTGTGGCTGTCCGCTCTCCACCGGCATCCGAGCGCCAAGGTGCGCGAATTGAACCTACTGTTTCAGCACATCGGCCCATTCGCTGTGGCGGCGGAACTGGGCATTGGCGAACGGACAGAGCGGGATGATCTTCTTGCCTGCCGCGCGCGCATCCTCGACGGCGCGGGTGACGAGGCGAAGTCCCGCGCCCTGGCCGCGAAACACATCCGGCACCTCGGTGTGATCGATGATGATCTGGTGTTCGCCGATCTTGGTGAAGGTCATCTCCGCCTCTGCACCATCGGGCCCGCGTAGGACATAGCGGCCCTTGGAACCGCGATCCTCGAGTTCGATTTCCGGCAATTGGTCAGGCATCGCTCAGGCTCCTTCAACCGGCACGGCGGCGAAGAACCGCCGCGCCGCTTCGATCTCGTTTGGCCGCACTTCGTGGCCACCCTCATGCCATTCCACTGTGACATCGGCGCCATCGGCACGCAAATAGACCTCAAGCCGCGTCGTCAGGTTCGGCGGGCAGATCGGGTCACGCTTGCCGGCGGTGATCAGGATGCGGCGGCCGGCGAGACTGCCCTTCACTTCCGGCTCGAACGGGATCAGCGGATGCATCAGCACCACCGCGTCGAACAATGCCGGCCCTGCAAACACCACAGAGGCCAATATGTTGGCACCGTTGGAATAGCCGAGGCCGAGCACCGACGACGGCTTTGCCGCCTCGACATGCGCCTTGACGAAGTCCGCCATCTTTTCCGTCGCCCGCGCCAGGTCGTCCATATCGTAGACGCCCTCGCCGGTGCGGCGAAAGAAGCGCGCAGCACCTTGTTCCGAAACATCGCCGCGCGGCGAGATGATGGTTGCTTGCGGCGCCAGATCGCGCCCCAGCGACAGAAGCTGGCTCTCGTCTGCCCCGGTGCCGTGGAAGACAAAGAGCAGCGGGCCGCCGGGCGAACCGGGCAGCACTTTGTGGATGTAAGCGTCCTTGCTCATGACCTGATCCTCAATCTTCCAGCTTCTGCAGATGTTGTTCGAGATAGGGCCTCAGATGCTGGTGCTGTGACGGCAGCTTGAGCGCCTCGCCGAGATGGGCTGTATCCTCGTCGCGGTCGAAGCCCGGCTCGTTGGTGGCGACTTCGAACAGAACGCCGCCGGGCGTACGGAAATAGATCGCCCAGAAATAGTCGCGGTCGATCACCGGTGTCACCTGATAGCCTGTGTCCATCAGCGCCTTGCGCACTTCGAGCTGTTTGGCGCGGTTCTCGACGGCGAAGGCGACATGGTGGACGGAGCCGGCGCCGAGATTGGCAAAGCCGACACCCGGCAGCGAGTCGATATCGACGACATCGGCGCCGTTGCCGTTCTTGACCGCCAGCCGGCTGACGCTTCCCGACCGGTCGATCTCCTCATAGCCCATGAACTTCAACAGCTCTTCGGTGGCGCCGCCGTCCTTCAGCCGTAGCGATACCGAGTGAAAGCCGCGGATCGCCTGGTCGGAGGGGATGCCGCCTTTCACCCATGGTGCTCTGGTGTCCGCCTTATCTTCGACCAGCGCAAAGCCGTCACCGTCCGGACCGGCGAAGGCAAGCCGCTTTTCACCGAATGTCTCCTCACGGGACAACCCCGCGACGCCCTCGTCGGCAAACCGTTTTTCCCAATAGGCGAGCGTGCCTTCGGGCACCGAGTAGACCGTAGTGCCGACTTCGCCGACGCCGTGACGACCCTTGCCGATGTTCGGGAACGGAAAATAGGTCATCACCGAACCGGGCGTGCCGAGCTCGTCGGCATAGTAGAGGTGGTAGACATCCGGCGCATCGAAATTGACGGTCTTCTTGACCCGGCGCAGGCCGAGTTTCCTTGTGAAGAATTCATTGTTCTGGCGCGCATCCCTGGCCATCGAGGTGACGTGATGCAGGCCCTTGATCTGGTCGAGCATTTTCCTGCTCCTTCCTTGGTGCTTGTGCGGCCCTTGCCGCTGTCCACGCCAATATGAGAACGCGACCGCCCCAGGCAAAGGCGGCAAACGCAGAATAGACTGTACTTTAATAGTGAACAATGTCGCATCTTTTGTTCACTATTTGGCAAATCCGTCAGGCTTGCATCGCCGTCAAAATTCGGCTCCATGAGCGGCGCGCTTCTGGGGGCCGGATGGGATGAGGATACCGCGATTGGCTGACAAAAACAGACGCCCGAATGTTCTTCTGATCACGTGCGACCAGTGGCGTGGCGACTGCCTGTCGGTTGCCGGTCACCCTGTGGTGAAGACACCGAATGCCGATGCGTTGGCCGCCGAAGGCGTGCTGTTTCGACAGCACTATGGCGGTGCAGCACCGTGTTCGCCGGCGCGCGCTTGCCTCTACACCGGCCTCTACCAGATGAACAACCGCGTCTGCCGCAATGGTACACCGCTCGATGCCCGCCATGACAACATCGCGCTCCAGGCACGCAGCCTCGGCTATGATCCGACGCTGTTCGGCTACACCGACGTATCGCTTGATCCGCGCACGCTGGCGCCCGGCGATCCCCGGTTGAAAACCTATGAAGGCGTGCTGCCGGGGTTTACGGTCCGACAGCTTCTTCCCGAGCATCAGAAGCCCTGGCTGTCCTGGCTCAAGGCGCGCGGTGTCAATGCCAGCGCCGGCTTTCCCGACATCCACCGCCCGGTAGACGAGGTCGCCGGCAGCGAGTCCAATCCGGTTGCCAATGCACCGCCGATCTATTCGAAGGACGAAACGCCAGCAGCTTTCCTGACCGGCGAATTCACCCGCTGGCTCGGCGAACAGGAGCGTGAAGCGCGGTGGTTCGCGCACATCTCCTTCCTCAGTCCGCACCCACCCTTCATCGTGCCTGAGCCCTACAACACCAGATACGATCCGGCCGATGGTCCAGCCTTCCGCCGTTCCGGTAGCTGGCAGGGCGAGGCGGAGAGCCATCCCTATCTCAGTTACGATATGGACCGGCAACAGCGGGCCAAATTCCGCCCCGGCACTGAGGGCAAGGTGCGCGACTGGGGTGACGACAATTTCCGCCGCATCCGCGCGCTCTATTACGGCATGATCTCGGAGGTCGACGCGCAACTCGGCCGCATCTGGCAAGCGGTCAAGGCGGCGGGAGCGTGGGACGATACCATCATCGTCCTGACCTCCGACCATGCCGAGATGATGGGCGATCATTTCATGCTGGGCAAGGGCGGCTTCTTCGACGGCAGTTTCCACATCCCGCTGATCATCCGCGACCCGCGCCACGGCAAGGCGGCCGGTATCAGCATCGACCACTTCACCGAGGCGGTGGACATTTTTCCAACTTTGCTCGACCTGCTTGGCGAGGAACCGCCCCCGCATCTCGACGGATGCTCATTGAAACCGTTTGTGCTTGGCAGCAAGCCGCAAGCCTGGCGCGACGCCGCGCATTGGGAGTTCGATTTCCGCTCGATTGCCGACGGTGACGCCGAGCGGCATTTCGGTATCGCTTCGCGCCAGTGCAACCTCGCCGTCATCCGCACGCAAGAATTCAAATATGTGCATTTCGGCGGGGGCCTGCCGCCGCTGCTTTTCGACCTGGTGAAGGACCCGGGCGAGCTGAACAATGTAGCGACCGATCCGGCCTATCTCGCGGTGCGGCTGGAGTTTGCCGAAGGGCTGCTCGCCTGGCGGGCCGAGCATCTCGACCAGTCGCTGGCGCTGGCAGAGCTGACCGGGGACGGCGTTGCCGGCCATATCGCGGGCCTGTCATTTTCCGGCACGTGATAGCCGCCTAATAAAAGGTCCGCGCCGTGGCGGCGCGGACCTTTCGTGGCTGAAACTAACTACCGCAAGAGCAGACGCTGCTCGTCGCGCTTCTCGGCATAGCTGCCCTGGTCATAGGCGGCCTGTGCCTGGAGCTGTTCCTTGGTGAAGGCCGTGTAGAGGTACTTCTTGCCGTCCTTGTCGGTCATGAATTTGAGATTGTCCATGCCGACCGCCACTTCCTTCTCGCCTATGCCGAGGAAGCCGCCGACATCGACGATCACCGCGTCGGGCTTGCTGTCGGGCGCCAGCACGACATCGCCGATCTCGCCGACCTTGACATCGTTGGCGCCGTAGACGGTCGTGCCTTTCAGATCGTCACCGCGGATTTCGCCGACCGGCATTTCAGTCAGCGTCGATTTGTCGATCGCTGCTGTTTCAGTCGGGTCGGTGGCTTTCGCATCAGGCGTCGTCGCAGCGGGAGCCTCCGCGGTCTTATCCGCCGGTGCCGGCGCAGCCGTATCAGCGGGGGCAACAGTCATTGGCGCTGGCGCCGCGACGTCGTTGGATGCCGTGGTCGGCGGGGCCGGATCATAGGCCTTGCGATCGAAGTCCGGCAGCCCCTGCAGCTCCTCCTTGGTGGCCTTGGCCACCAGCCAGCGGTCGCCGTTCTTCTCGGCCCACTCGGCCTTGGCGAAATCATAGGCAACGCTCTTTTCACCCATGCCGAGGAAACCGCCGACGCCGATGATCAGCGATTGCGCTTTGCCGTCCTTGGTCAGGACGATATCGTTGACGTCGCCGATAGTCTGCGCGTCGTCACCGGCGCCATTGTAAACGCTTTCGCCGACGATGTTGGTAGCGAGATTACCGTCGGCGCGGACCACAGGTTCGGCCGGCGCGGCATTCAAGTCGGCAGGTTGCTGTGGTGCGTTTTGTGCAGTGTCGGTGGCAGCCGGCGCGGTTGCGTCTGTCGCCGCTGCCGGGGCCGGACCGTATGGTTTGCTGTCGAAGTCCGGCTGAGCCGTCAACTCTTCCTTGGTCGTCTGGGCGACCAGCCAGCGGTCGCCATTCTTCTCGGCCCATTGCAGCTTGCCGTAGTCGAAAGCGACGTTCTTCGCGCCGATGCCGAGAAAGCCGCCGACGCCAATCACAACGGACTTCGCCTGGCCGCTTGCGTCAAAGACAACGTCGCTGACCATGCCGATATTCTCGGCATCGTCACCAGTGCCATTGTAGACCGATTCACCGATGATGTTGGTGACAATGCTGCCCTCGGCAGCCGGCACCGTAACCGCCGGAGCGGCGTCCTGGACGGCGGGCGCCTCGGCAGGCGCCGTGGTCGTTGCCGTCTGCGCCCAGGCGCCGGTTGCGATCAGTGTCGCGAGTGCTGTCGTGGCTAAAAGATTGCGGATCATGATGGTGTCTCCTCGTGCGTGATCTCATGCACGCCGCTCCCGGTTGAACCATCGGACGCGGCATCTGCTACAGGTTCACAACGTCGTGACCACGCTGTTGTTCCGACAAAAATGCACCCATGCATGTCCCCAACTTTGCCAGTCGGAGGCGTCCCGCCCCGTGAAATCGCAGTAGATTTCGCGGCGCCTGCGGGAACCTTTTTTCCGTAGGTCCGTTTCAGCCTTTGGCTGGGCTTGTCCCGGCCCGATGGTTGCTGAGAATACGGAGTGGACATGCGATTTGCAGCGGTGCTGAACCGGGACGGCGGCACCTTGCGTACGACCGATCTTTCCGCTTTCTCCGACCGTATGCGCCAGACGCTTGAAGCGGCCGGTCATTCTATCGATATCGACATCGTCGCCGGCAGGGACATCGTCGCAACGCTGGACACAGTCGCTTCACGGCGCGGTGTTGACGTCGTGCTGGCCGGCGGCGGCGATGGCACCATTTCGGCCGCCGCGGCTCGGCTGATGGACGGCAAGAAGGCCTTGGCCATACTGCCGGCGGGCACCATGAACCTTTTCGCCCGCGGGCTTGGTATCCCGCAGACCCTCGACGCGGCCTTGAAATCATTCGCCGACGGCCAGGTCATCGCAGTCGACATGGCCAGCGCCAACGGCCGGCCTTTCATCCATCAATTTTCGATCGGCATCCATGCCAGGATGGTGCAGCTTCGCCAGAACATGGAATTTGGTTCGAGGTTGGGAAAGATACGCGCATCGGTCCGGGCCGCCTGGGCGACGATCAAAAACCCGCCGGCAATGAGAGTAACTTTGACCGTCGGCAAAGCCGAGATCCAGACGCGCATCACCGGCATCGGTATCACCAACAATCTTTTTGGCGAGGGCCATCTGCCCTATGCCGACAATCCGGCCGGCGGTGTACTCGGCATCTATGTCACTGTGGCGCGGCAGCGCAGCGAGCTGATGAAATTCTTCTTCAACGTGGCGCGAGGCAAATGGCGCGACAACGAGCATGTCGAGATTCATCAGGCCGACAGGGCAATCCTGAAAATCCATTCGGCAGCCAAGAAATTCCGCGCCGTCATCGATGGCGAACTGGTTAGGCTTGATCGGGAAACGATCATCGAAATCCATCCGGGCGCGCTGAACGTGCTGGTGCCGGCGCGTGCCGCACACGCCAAGGCCGCGTGATGCCTGGCGTCATGAAGCCGCAAGCACTAGCTGTCGGGTGTCTGCCCCTGGTCGGCGGGTGTGTTGGTGTCGATCATCTCGCCATAGATTTCGGCGATGCCCCAGGCGACGAATATCAGAAGCAGCGCAGCAATCAGAATTCGAAGGCCATGTCGCCCCCACCCTCCCTGACGGGCTTTGTTTCCAGGAATGATCTTGACCATGGTCGGCCTACATATCGTTTGGCACCGGCTGGCGTGTCCGGCAGAACATGGTCGGGTAACGATTGCCCATTACAAAAGTTCCGGATCCTGAGGGCATCGGCGAACCGGTGGCGCGGTGGGGGAAGAACGCAGGCAAGGCTTTGGGGGCTTGGTGGATAACAAGGTACGGAAGGCACCGGGTCTGCCGGTCGACGTACGTCGCGCGGTCAGGGCGCAGGACCGGCTTGCGGTGCTTCACGGTCTTGACGCATTCGACACGATGGCAGAGCCCGATTTCGATCGCATTGGCAGTCTTGCCGCTGCGTTGATGCAAGTGCCTATCGCGCTGGTCACGCTGCTCGATGTCGAGCGGCAATGGTTCAAATCCTGTGTCGGCCTGAACGAGACCGAAATCGCCACCGAGATATCTTTTTGCGCGCATGCGATCGCTGCCGGTGACGAGCCTATGGTGGTGACCAATGCAAGTGTCGACCCGCGCTTTTCAGGCAATCCGCTGGTTACTGGCGAGCATCATATCCGCTTCTATGCCGGAGCACCGATGGTGGTGGCCGGCGCCCGGATCGGCACGGTGTGCGTGCTCGATCGAAAGCCGCACGCAACTCCGTCTCCTGCCCAACTCGATCAGCTGAAGGCCCTGGCCGGCCTCGCCGCCAGCCTGTTCGCGCTGAAGGACGCCACCCGCAGCGGCGCCATCGCCGAGGCAGCGCTGGTGCGCGAGGAAAAGCGCCGTGCCATTGCGCTCGATGCCGCCTCGCTCGCCAGCTGGGCATGGGATATCCGCACCGACATGATTGAATGCGATGTCCTGTTGCCCGAGCTGTTCAACCTGCCGACCTCGAACCGGCTGCGTGCACGCGACATTCTTGGCGCCATCGACCCGCGCGACGTCTACCAGACCGAGACGCGCTTCCGCGATGCCCTGACCGGCAGCGACGACTATTTCGGCGAGTATCGCGTCAAAGGCTTCAATCCGCCGCGATGGATTGCCACGCGCGGCCGTGTCATCGAGCGCGATGGAGAGGGCAAGCCGACGCTGATCTTCGGCGTCAACTACGACATCACCGAACGCAAGCTCGGTGACGAGCGGCAACGGCTGTTGCTGCGCGAGCTGAACCATCGCGTCAAGAACACACTGGCGACCGTCCAAGCGCTGGCGACGCAGACCGTTCGCCATGCCCGCCAGCCAAGCGAATTCCTCGAAGCTTTCGGCGCCAGGTTGCAGGCGTTGGGCGCCGCCCACAATCTATTGTCAGATCGCGAATGGCGCGGCATCGGTATTCGCGAACTCGTGCAGATCGAGGTGAAACCGTTCGACTCCGCCTCGCAGCCGCGCATGGCGATCACCGGCGCCGACCTCCTGCTTTCGCCCGACCAGGCATTGGGGCTCGGCCTGATCCTGCATGAATTGGCCAGCAACGCGCTGCAATACGGATCGCTGTCGGTGGCTTCGGGGAAGGTCGATCTCGACTGGAAGACACAAGGCAAGAAAGGCGCGCGGCGCTTGATACTGACCTGGCGCGAAAGCGGCGGCCCGCAGGTCGCTTCACCTGAACGTCACGGCTTCGGCTCGATCCTGATCCGGCGCAGCCTGGCCAAGGTCATCTCCAGCGAGGTGACCCACGAATTCCGCCCCGAGGGAGTGTTCGCCGAAATATCGATGCCTCTGGAAGACCTGTCGAAGTGACCGACCATGATCCCGAACTGAAGGTCAGCATAGCAAAAAGTTGAAGCCGGTTTTCGGAAGAGATCATGCGAACAGGAAGATCCCTGTGTTACTTCTCGTCGCTGCCGTCATCCGCGCGAGGTTTCGTGTTTTCGCGATAGATGGCATAGGCGGCGAGCGCCACCGCCGGGCCGAGAACCACACCCAAACCGCCCTTCCCCTTGAGCAGTGCCGGCAGCACGGCGAGCGCTGCGGTGATGCCGATCGCCTTCATGTCGGCATTTCGCCGCCTGGCGCGGCGCCGTGCGCGTGAACCTGCCGATATCCAATGGATGAGCAGAATTAGCCCGGCGACCACAAGGAAGCCTACCCCAAAGCCGATAGACGCTAACATCGGACCATAGAGGCCTGCTGCCCAGATGTAAGCCGCCCCGATGAGAAACCCGAGGCCGCAAAATGCTGCGAGCGCAGCGATCGCATAGACAATGGCTGCCGTGCGCGCGCGGCGTATGGCAGCTACGGTTTCGCCAGAGGCGAGGGCCGAGATCAGCGTTGCCAGCATTCCCATCTGGACAGGGATTATCGCCGCGCGAGAAGCGCGAAGAGAAAGCCGACGCCGGCTGCGATCGCCAGTGACGTCACCGGCTTCTCGCGCACGCTCGCCATCATCTGCGCTTCGATATCCTTGGCGTTGCTGCGCAAGCTGTCGAAGGCGGCTTCGCCCTGGGCGCGCAGTTGCTCGACGCCTTCGGTAGCGGCGCGCCGGGCCGTCCCATAGCCATGCTCACCGGTCTTGGCCAATTGCTTGGTGAGCTTTTCGATATCGGCCTTCAATTGCCTGATGTCGGCTTCGAGATCCGAATTGGCCCGGCTTTCACCAGCGGTTTTTCCAGCGGCAGTTGCCATTGCTTAACTCCTTGCGTTTGCTTGGTTTCAAACGCCTGATGCACGTCAAGGTTCCGAAGATACGCTCTGAGGTTTCCAAATCGGAACAGGGTCCATGAAAAGACCTTTCTCGACGCGAGTCCAGCCCGGGCCGAATGTCGCGGCCGCGGCCCTCAGATCAGGGGCCGGCGTCCTTCGCTCAACCCTTCCCAGCGCGCGAGCCCCTTGAGCCCGTCACTGTCGATCACTTCGCAACCGCCATCGCGCCAGTTGATCAGCTTGCGGTCGATCAGCTTGCGGATCGTCTTGTTGGTGTGGACCAGCGACAGACCGAGTGTATCGGCAATGTGCTGCTGTGTGATCGGGATCCGGACAGGGGCCTTGCCGTTGAGCCCAACCACTGCGGCGCGGCTGGCAATGAAGGCGATGAGATAGGCGGTGCGCTCGACAGCGCTGCGCCTGCCGATGCTGAGCAGGTTCTCGTCCAGCATGCGCTCCTCCCGCGACGCGATCCAGGTGATGTCGTAGGCAAGGCCCGGATGGTTGCGATAGAGTTCGTGCAGGTTTTCGCGCTCGAAGACGCACAGCAGCATCGGCGACAGCGCCTCGACCGAGTGCTGCATTTCGCCCAGCAGGCTGCCCTGCAAGCCGATGAGATCGCCTGGCATGGAGTAATTCAGGATCTGGCGGCGGCCATCCGACAGCAATTTGTAGCGGAAGGCCCAGCCCGACAGCACCGTGTAGAGGTGGGCGCTGTGGCTGCCCTCGACCAGAACCGTGGCGCCCTTGTCGACGGCCAGTTCGCCCTTCTTGAACTTGCTGACGAAGACGAGTTCCTGCTTCTCGAACTCCCGGAACACCGGCAACGGCCGCAGCGGGCAATTCTCGCACGGATATTGACGGCTGGAGAAGGAACGACCTTTTTGGCCAGACATTTCGACCCCTCTTCGAAAGCCTCCTCAGAAGGAGGCTGACTGCAAACGTCCTGCCAGGAACGAGGTTCCGCCGTCCGCCATTGGCATGTCTTTTTTAAATGACAGGATGCCAAATAGCGATCATGACTCCCTACGTTTCAAGGAGACTTCGCCACGTGCGCCCATTGCTTGACGGACTGCGGATTCTTGTCCTGGAGGATGAGTTCCTGATCGCGATGGATGTCGAGCAGCTTTGCCGCGACTATGGCGCCGGCGAGGTTGTCATCGCCCGCGATCTGTCCGAGATCGATCAGCAGAAGATTGACACGCGATTCGACGCGGCCATCGTCGACCTCATGCTGGGCGGTGCGTCAACGCGCGATTTCGCCTTACAGCTGCGCCAATCGGGCGTGCCTTTCGTTTTCGCCTCGGGCTATTCGGACGCGGACGAAATCCAGGCGTCCTTTCCGGGCGTCAGGCTGGTCACCAAGCCCTATTCGGGAGACGATCTCGTCGAGGCGGTGGCGGCGGCCTGTGGACGTCGGTCTGCGGCGTGATGCTGCTCGCACACCGGTTCACCCTCGGGTCAAGCCCGGCCCACGCCGTCGCGATCAGGCGGCGTTCGATCCCGTCACCTGAGCCGAGATTGCATCCGGGCCATACTCGTCTTCACCCGAAATCTTCAGGATTTCCTGCAGCCGCGTGCGGGCACGGCTGACGCGGCTCTTGATCGTTCCGACCGCGCAGCCGCAGATCTCGGCGGCTTCCTCGTAGGAAAAACCCGACGCACCGATGAGGATGATTGCCTCCCGCTGATCTTCGGGCAATTGCTCGAGCGCGCCGCGAAAATCCTTGAGATCGAGCTGACCGTGCTGGGCCGGATGAACAGCGAGCCTGGCCGTCATGATGCCGTCGCTGTCCTGCACCTCACGGCCGCGTTTGCGCATCTGCGAATAGAATTCATTGCGCAGGATGGTGAACAGCCATGCCTTGAGATTGGTGCCCGGCTGGAAGCTTTCATGCTTGTCCCAGGCCTTGACCAGCGTTTCCTGCACCAGATCGTCGGCCTTGTCGGCATTTTGCGTCAGCGATACGGCAAAAGCCCGCAGGCTCGGGATCGAGCCGAGCAGATCGGTCTTGAAGCCCTGGGAGACGGCCGCCATGTCTCAGTCCTTTTTCTGTGCGGGTTCGGCCTGCTCCAGCTGGCTGAGCAGCTGAGAGAAGCGATCCGGCACATTGTCGGAGACAAGCTCGTCGTAATATTGCTTGAGTTTGCGGCCAATTTCCGAGTTCGGCCCGAGCGGGTCACCGGAAGCAGCCCGGCGCCTGTCTGCAGCGCCAGCCATTGTATCTTTCGTCATTTCCTTCATTTCGCCCTTATTCCCAGCACCCGAGCCGCTCTCCAACACATAACACAAGGCAAGCGGCACCTTCGTCTGGTTGCCCATCCCGATCCCGAAACGTCTTCGTCTTGCATTAGTTCCACAGCAACGGAACTTTTTGCGAAAACCGGCGTTTGTGTCTTCGGGGCTTGCAATCAGCTTGACCTGGAATCTATGCAATCGCGTCATCTGAGGGAGACGTCTCATGAGCCTATCTGCAACCATCGCTCCGCACCTGCCGTTCCTGCGCCGCTTCTCGCGCGCTGTTTCCGGATCACAGGAGAGTGGCGACGCGCTGGTCGCCGCGATGCTCGAAGCCATCATCGCCGATGTCGACATCTTTCCGGAAGCATCGAACGACCGCATCGCACTTTATAAGGTCTTCGCCAAGCTCTTCACCTCGATCGCCATCCGCGTGCCGCAGGAGCAGGCGCAGTCGGCGTGGGAACAGCGCGCCGCGGCCAATCTCAATGCAATTGCGCCGCGCCCCCGCCAGGCCTTCCTGCTGGTGGCCGTCGAAGGCTTCAGTGAAGACGAGGCGGCGGAGATTCTCGATGTCGGCGACCGTGAATTCTCCGAACTTCTCGCACAGGCGAGCAACGAGATTTCCCGCCAGGTGGCAACCGATGTGCTGATCATCGAGGACGAGCCGCTGATCGCCATGGACATCGAGGAAATGGTCGAAAGCCTCGGCCATCGCGTCGTCGGAACGGCGCGCACCCACGCCGAAGCGGTTATGATGTTCGGCAAGACGCGACCAAGGATGGTGCTGGCCGATATCCAGCTTGCCGACGGCAGTTCAGGCATCGATGCAGTGAATGAGATCCTGTCGTCGACATCGGTGCCGGTGATCTTCATCACCGCCTTTCCCGAGCGCCTGTTGACCGGCGAGCGGCCGGAACCGGCCTTCCTCGTCACCAAGCCGTTCAATCCGGACATGGTCAAGGCTCTGATCAGCCAGGCACTATTTTTCGACCGCCAAGCGAAAGCCGCCGCCTAGAGCGCCTTGCCGCCAGTATCCTGCATGGAATGACGCCTGACGCCAATACCACTCGGTGCGATGCATCGAATGGGGTTATTGGCGTCGAGCTTCGCAGCGTCCTTTGGGCCTGCGATATCGACCCGACAATGATTCCAGGGGATCGTCTTTTTCGGTAAATGGTGGAACAAACGGCAACGAACCACGTTTTCTTACACCATTTTGATGGAGATGGATCATGCTTTACTGGGCGCTCGTATTCCTCGTCGTGGCGATCATCGCTGGCGCGCTTGGTTTCGGCGGCATCGCCGGCACCTCGGCCGGCATAGCGCAGATATTGTTCTTCATCTTTCTCGCCTTCCTGATCATCTCGCTTCTCGCCGGCTTGTTCAAACGGGCGTCGTGAAGAACCGCGACTGAACACTGGAAGCCGCACCCCTCAAACGGTTTCCAGCCACCGCCGGGCGGTGTCCTCACCGGATGCCGCCCGGCGGACCGTTTTTGGAACCCATTTCGGAATGAACCGTTCAGCCTGAGTTGGGTAGACAGGTGATGGATGCGTTCCCAAGCCGGAGACATGAACGAGCAGAGTGATGAGATCATCGCTTTGCATCCGGCCGAAAGCGGCATGCAACTTGGCCGAGCTCTTCTCCACGCCCTGCACAATGCCGGCATTTCCGTTCTCTACCAGGACCGCGAATTGAAGACGGTATGGGCGCGCAATATGCGCGCGCCATGGGCTGCCGACACCGCCGACAGCAACGGCATACTGCCGCCGGCGCTGGCAGCGCGCATCGGCGCTGCCAAACGCGACGTCATCGCGTCCGGCAATACGGAACGCCTTGAACTCAGCGTCCCGACCGACGACGGCATGCGCTGGTTCCAGGTGTGGATCGATGCCGATCATGGCGATGGCGGCGACGTCCAGGGCGTTGTCACCACCATGGTTGAGACAACCGAGCAGAAACGCCGCGAGCAAACGCTGAAGACCTTGCTGCGCGAGGTCAGCCACCGCTCGAAGAACCTCCTGGCTATCATCCAGAGCATCGCCACCCAGACCGGCCGCTACTCGGAAACAGTCGGTGATTTCCTCACACGCTTTCGCGGTCGGTTGCAATCGCTGGCCTCATCCCAGGACCTGGTAACATCATCCAACTGGCGTGGAGCGGCCCTTCGCGAACTCGTGGCCGGCCAGGTCGGCCGCTACGGTGGCGACCCAGCGCGCAGCCTGCGTTTCCGGGGCGAGAATCCATATCTCAATCCCAATGCCGCTTTGCATATCGGCTTGGCGATGCATGAACTCGCCGTCAATTCGGTGAGTTACGGCGCCCTGTCGCGACCGGACGGCTTCGTCGAGGTGACAGCCAATCTGACGTCCGCTTCGGCCGACAAGCCTGCTTTGTCGCTGACCTGGGCCGAAACCATCGGAGCCAACGACAATCAGCGGCGCAACGAGAAGCGCTTTGGCAGCGTTGCGCTCGAACGCGTCGTGCCCTCCTCTTTGAACGGTACGGCGACGCTTGAGATCACCAGCGATCGTCTCGAATACCGCCTCGTCGTCCCACATGGCAATTTCGAGACGGACTGATCAAATAGATGATGCCGACTGATCGAATAGATGATGACCGCTTTGAAAAAGCGCGCGCATAATAGCAGTGCAATTTAACCAGCTGTTCACCATAAAGTCCGATGCTGTTTTTCCCAGATACTGCCGATGCACCGGACATTTCGGCCATGGTTTGCAGCGTAATATGGGAGGAATGGTCTTGACGGTTGCCGATATGAACAGGCTGGAGCAGGCCGCCCGTGTCTCGATGGGCGGATTTCAGGACCTTGAAGCATCTGCCTTGCCCTCGCCGCGTATTTCGCATCCGTCACTTCGCTTCGTCGTCATCGCGCTTGTCGCGGTCCTCGTGTTGATCGCGGCATTCCAGTTGAACTGATCGGAATCTGGACGTCTTCGCACCGGTCTCTGCGCTGCAACGAATAGGCTGACACGCCTGTAGCTTTCCCAAACTGGCAATTGTTCAGCCTCACGCCGCCGTCGCAGGAACTTTGGCGAATGTAGCCCGTTCTTATGGCGAGAGGACTTGCCGTTATGGAACATATTGCTGCTTTGCTGTTGGTCATTGGCTGTTCGAACAACATGACCGAATGCCGCGAACTGCCGGTGCCGGTGAGTGTTTTCGAAACCGTTGCCGAATGCACTGCCGAACGTCCTTTTGCCTTGAGCGACCTGCAGGGCCAGGCACCGCACATCGTGGCCGAATGCCTTGCCGTCGATCCGGCGCTGGAAGACGATTACGACCAGGTCGTCTGGAACGTAAGCCCGGACGGCACGCTTGCCGCTTCTCTGGAAGTCTCCAACCTTGTGGTTGCTTCAAACGACACACGCACCGAAAAAGACTATATTAGCCAACAATAAAATCGAGCGGGCAAAGGCCGTTATTTCATGCTAGATGACGGCTGGAAGGACACAAAGCGAGGAGTGACTCTATGCGGAAAATGATTATTGCCATGGTTGCCGTGATCGCAGTCAGCGGTTGCAGCACGACCGAGCAGGACGTTGGTGTCGGCGCTGGTGTCGGCGCGCTGGCCGGCGGCCTGATTGGCGGCGGCAGGGGTGCGCTGATCGGCGCAGCTGTCGGTGCCGGCTCCGGTCTGCTGGTGCGCAACCTGCGCAATGGCTATTGCCAGTATCGCGACAACCGCGGCCGTCTCTACACGGCTCGCTGCTGATCCGTATCAGAACGCGTCAATCAACGCGGAGACCGGCTGAGCCGGTCTCCGTTTGTTTTGTGTTTGGGAATGACCCGCTTGCGGCGGAATTTCAGGCCGACAGCGGAATCCTGATTTCCACATTCAGCCCGTCAGCACGAAAATCGCGCTTGATCGTGCCCCGCAATTCGCGCGTGACATTGAGGTCGATCAGTTTGGTGCCGAAGCCGGTTTTTGCTGGCGGTTCGAGCTTCGTCTGCCCGGCCTCGCGCCAGTTGAGAGCCAGTGTCCTGTCAGGTCCGCGCCCTTCCATCGACCAGTCGACCTTGAGCGCGCCAACCGAATTGCCGGCTTCGC
This sequence comes from Mesorhizobium sp. AR10, assembly GCF_024746795.1. Lineage (NCBI taxonomy): Bacteria > Pseudomonadati > Pseudomonadota > Alphaproteobacteria > Hyphomicrobiales > Phyllobacteriaceae > Mesorhizobium > Mesorhizobium sp. AR10. The sequence continues at coordinate 1,666,620 of NZ_CP080524.1, read as the reverse complement.
CATATTTCAGCGCATTCGTTGCCAGTTCATGAAAGGTCAAGCCAAGCGCCTGCGTCGTCGTCTCATCGAGAAGAACCTCCGGCCCTGACAAAATTCCTTCGGGAAGCTCCTTTCCGAACACCTGGCCAAGCTCGATGCGCAAGAGATCGCCGAGATCGGCTTTCTGCCAGCGCGAGCGCGTCAGCATGTCCTGGGAAGCCGCCATCGCCTGCAGTCGGGCCGAGAAGGACGCCGAGAATTCGTTGACATCGGTGGCACGCGACGCCGTCTGGCGAGCGATCGCCAGCACCCGCGTGATCGAGTTCTTGATGCGATGCTTCATTTCCTGCAGCATCAGGTCTTTTTCGATCAGGCTCTTTTCGGTTGTTTCGTGCAGCAGCGACACCGCGTCATAGGCCCGCTCCTGATAACGAGCCACCAGCGCAATGGCGCCTGCCAGCATCAGGCCGAACAGGCCGAGCATCACCGGAATGGCGCGCGAGGAGGGTGGCGAGAAGGCGCTTGTCGGCCTGAACAGGACGGTCCATGGACGACCGGCCACGGTGATCTCGCGCGTGACCAGAAGCCGGTCGCCGAAGATTGCAACCGGCGGCGTTTCCGATTGGAACAAGAGATTGCCGGCATCCACCTTGCCATCAAAGATTTCCGTGTTGACCGGCAGCAGCGGCGCCCGGCTAAGCGCGGTCTGGAACAGATCGCGGGCGCGGAAGGCCGCATAGAGAAAGCCTGAGGTCGAGGATCTCGACGCATTGATGACGTCCGGCGCGGTTTCGACATTGAGCCGGACGAAAACCAGGAACCCGGTAAAGGTCTGCGCAGCGCCGGTACCCTGACCGAGTTGGAGGAGTCCGCTCGCGTGCTGCTGATCGTCAGCCATCGCCTTTTCGATTGCCTCCCGCCGCACCGGTTCGGTGAACATGTCAAAGCCGATGCTCGACTGGTTGGATGGGTCCAGCGGCTCGAACATGAAGATGGGCGTGCGCCACGGCAGCGTCGTGTCCGGATAGACCGCATGGGCGACGCCATGGTCGTGCAGGATGTCGCGCTCGACCGCCGCCTCGTCACCGGTTTTCGCCAACCGGAGAAAGCCGATGCCGCGCAGGCCGGCAAAATTTTTGTCGACATCGAGCGCGTTGAAGAACGCCTTGAACTCGCTTTGCGAAATGTCGCCATTGCGGGCGTCGAACAGCGCCCGGCTCGAGCGCAGCAGCGACAGATGCAGGTCGATGCGGCTCTCTATCCGGTTGAGCGCGTCGTCCGCCGTCGCCGCGAACTTGATGCGCGCCGCTTCCTGCGTGGCAAAATAGGCGAATCCCGCCATCGTCAGGCTGATGAGCGCGACGGCAATGAAGGCGACGATCGGGAAAAACTTCTTCAACGGAGGATGCGGCCCATGACGGTTTCGGGCCTTTATGGGCAAGTCCCCGCGGCAACACAATGGCGCGGCCAAATCATCGTGACGGCTGGCATATCACATCGCCGAGAATTAGCCGGCTTACTAGACGTGGTCAGGCCAGAGACAGCACCTTCAGGCGGCGATCTTGAGCGCGCCCGGCCCGGGAATGGCGCCGGGCGGACATTTGCCCAGGATGATCATGCCGAGCACCTCGTCCTGGGTAACATCGGTGGTGCGCGCCGTGCCCACGACCTGGCCGTTCTTCATCACGCAGACACGGTCGGCGAGTTCGAACACATCATGAATGTCGTGGCTGATCAGGAAGATGCCGATGCCGTCGGCCTTGAGCTGCTTGACCAGTTCGCCGACCTGCGCCGTTTCCTGCGGCCCGAGTGCCGCCGTCGGCTCGTCCATGATCAGGATGCGGGCATTGAACAGGATGGCGCGCGCAATCGCCACCGACTGCCGCTGGCCGCCCGACAGCTTTACCACCGGCTCCTTGAAGCGTTGGAAGCGCGGATTGAGCCTGCCCATCACCTTGCGGGCCTCGGCCTCCATGGCGACGTCATCGAGCGTGCCCCAGCCGGTCATCAGCTCGCGGCCGAGGAAGAGGTTGGCGGCGGCGTCGACATTGTCGGCAAGCGCCAGCGTCTGGTAGATCGTCTCGATGCCATATTTCTTGGCATCGCGTGGATTGGAGATCGCGGCCTCCTGGCCATTGACGAAGATCTGCCCCGCGTCGCGTTTGTAGGCGCCCGACAGGATCTTGATCAGCGTCGATTTGCCTGCGCCGTTGTGGCCGAGCAGCGCCATGACCTCGCCCGGGAAAAGATCGACGGAGGCATCGTCGACCGCGCGAATGCCGCCGAAGGCGATCGAGATGTTGCGCATGTCGATCAGCGGCGTGCCTGTGGGAGCAGTTTTTTCCATGATCGTTCTCCTCCCTAGACCCGCTTGCGGTAGACGGTGTCGAGCCAGACGGCAACGACGAGCACCGCGCCGACGACTATGCTCTGCAGCGGCGAGTCGATGCCGAGCAGCACCATTCCCGACTGCAGCGACTGCATCAGCAGCGCCCCGAGCATGGCGCCCATCACCGTTCCGGCGCCGCCCGCCAGCGACGTGCCGCCGATGACGGCAGCAGCGATGACCAGGAGTTCGTCCAGCGTGCCCAGCGCATTGGTCGACGCGTTGAGACGGGCCGACGAGATCGCCGCGCTGATCGCGGCCAACACGCCCATGATCATGAACACCTTCATGGTCACCCAGCGTGTGTTGATGCCGGCAAGTTCGGCGGCCTCCGGATTACCGCCAATGGCGAAGACATAGCGGCCGAAGCGGGTGCGCTTGGTGATGAAGGTCATGACGATGCCGACGGTGATCGCCATCAGCACCGGTATGGCGATGCCATGGGCGATGAACAAACCGCCTTCGGGAAGGGTGATGCCGTTCTGCAGGGCGTACTGGCGCACGATGCCGATCGGCCAGGGATAGGAATTGGCGATCCAGACGGCGCCAAGAATGGCAACGCAAGCAACCACGCCAAGCAAGGTCTCGGCCCACACGGGACGCAACGGGAACTTGAACCGTTTGCGCTGCGACCGGCCGTTGAGCAGCGCGAAGGCAACCGCCGCACAAGCGACGACGCCGACGATCCAGCTGGCAGTGGCGCCGATCGAACCCCGTGGTCCGCCGCCCATGAGCTGGAAGGTGGCGTCGAGTGGCGCGACCGTGCGCCCGTTGGTTACCAGCCAGGCTGCGCCGCGCCAGACCAGCAGGCCGCCCAGCGTTACGATGAAGGCAGGAACTTCGAGATAGGCTATGATGAAGCCCTGGAATGCGCCGATCAGGAGACCGAGCACCACGCCGGCGGTCAGCGCGATGATCCAGAGCCAGGGATCTCCAAGTTGGAAGCCGATGACGCGAATGAGGAATTCGGCCTGTGCCACGCCCATGATCATACCGATCACGCCTTCGACGGAACCAACCGAAAGGTCGATGTTGCGCATGACGATGACCAGCACCATGCCGGTCGCCATGATCGCGACCGAGGAGGTCTGCACCGACAGGTTCCAGAGATTGCGCGGCGTCAGGAAAAGCCCGCCCGACAGGATGTGAATGCCCACCCAGATGACGAGCAACGCGCCCACCATGCCGAGCATGCGCGTGTCGAGCTCGGTTGCCTTGAGGAAGCGTCCGACGGTGCTGAGTTCGGATGCACGCGCCCGGTCTGCCGGCGTATTGGCGACCGGCGTGTTGGCAGTGTCGGTCATGATGTCCTCCCACCGGTTTGCCGTCTGGCGCGGATGCCGGAAACACGATGCTATTTGCTTTCCGCAGTCATTTGAAGCGGAAAGCCCCTTGAGAAACGCCGCGGCTTTGGAGCCGCGGCGCCGAGATCGAACCGGGATCCGGTTCGGTTTTAGTTACAGGCCGCGACGCTGCCCGCGGCGACGCCCGCACAGACCTCGTCCTTCTTGATCCAGCCGGCATCGATGACGACGTTGAGGTTGTCCTTGGTGATCGCGATCGGCGTCAGGAACAGCGAGTTGGTCTCGTTGCCGCCAGGCGTCGTGAACTTCACGGCGTTCGGGATCTTGTCGAGCGCAGTGCCAGCGGCCAGCTGCGAGGCGATCTCGGCGGCGTTCTTGCCGAGTTCGCGTGCATCCTTCCACACCGACACGGTCTGCGTGCCCAATGCAACGCGGTTCAGTGCGGCATGGTCGCCATCCTGGCCCGACACCGGAACCGATCCTGCCAGCCCTTGCGCCGTCAGAGCGGCGACGACACCGCCGGCGGTGCCGTCATTGGCTGCAACCACCGCATCGACCTTGTTGTCGTTGGCGGTCAGGAACTGCTCCATGTTCTTCTGGGCGTTGGCCGGCAGCCAGCCGTCCGTATAGGCCTCGCCGACATTCTTGATCTTGCCGCTGTCGATGGCGTCCTTCAGCACTTCCATGGAGCCGGCGAACAGGAAATCGGCATTCGGATCGGCACCCGAGCCCTTGATGAAGACGTAATTGCCTTCCGGCTTCACCTTGAACACTTCGCGGGCCTGCATGCGGCCGACTTCCTTGTTGTCGAAGGTCAGATAGAACACATCCTTGTTTTCGATCAGCCGGTCATAGCCGACGACCGGGATGCCTTCATCCAGCGCCTTCTGCACCGCCGGCCCGATGGCCGAGGCGTCCTGCGCAAGGATGATGAGCGCGTTGGCGCCTTGCGAAATCAGGCTCTCGACGTCGGTCAGCTGCTTGCCGGGATTGGACTGCGCGTCGGCGGAAATATACTTGTCGCCGGCGGCCTCGATCGCCGCTTTCATCGCGGCTTCGTCGGTCTTCCAACGCTCTTCCTGGAAGTTCGACCACGAAACGCCAATGACCTTGTCCTTCGCCTGGGCGACCGACGCGAGCGTCAGCGACATGGCGACACCCGCCAGGATGGCGGCTGCGAATCTCTTCATAATATCCTCCCTGCGCCGCGTGCGGCGCGACCAAACTGGCCCGAAGGCCGGCACAAGGCTCTATTTTTTCGAGCCCCGAAAAAATACTGATCTAACACCAGAGCACTGTCAACATCGATTCTGATGGATTTTGATGTGCTGGTGACTTTTTTTCGAGGCTCGGAATAAATAATGACAGGCTCCCCTGCTTCTGCCAATATTTGCTACGGCGTGTCGCCCAAAGTGCGCAGTGGTTTTGGGATGACGACACGCACAGGAACTATACCCTAAAATGCGTCGCGTGAGTCCATTCAGACGCAACGCACTTTAGGCGTCGCCGACGGCCTATACGATCAAGAGAGGCCGCGACGACGACCGGGAGGAAGACAGAACCATGTCGGTTGGAATCCGCCACGACGACTTGCGCCGGCGCAACCGGGCGATGGTGCTTTCGGCCGTGCGCCGGGCCGGCCAGCCGTCGCGCACGGAGATCGCCGCAACCACCGGTCTCAGCCATTCGACCATATCGGCGATTTCCTCGGACCTAATCGGGGAAGGCATCCTGGCCGAGAGCAAGGCCAGCGAGGCTGTCGCGCTGAAACGCGGCCGCCCGCAAGTCGGCCTTGGCCTCAATCCGGAAGCCGCGGCGGTCATGACCGTGGTGCTGTCGCTCAACTTCCTTTCCGTCGCCGTCATCGACTATGCCGGCCAGCTGGTCGCCGAGGAACAGCGCCGGCTGGACACGCTGAGCATGCCGCGCGACGAACTGATCGGGGAATGCGTCGCCATCGTCCGCCGCCGGCTCGAAGACGCCGATCTCGACGTCCACAGCATCGCCCGCATTGCGATGGGCATTCAGGGCATCACCGATTCCCACGCGCGCGCCATGCTGTGGTCACCGATCACGCCGCTGACCGACATTGCTTTCGCCGACATACTGGAGGCCGAATTCGGCATTCCGGCCACGATGGAAAACGACTGCAACATGATGGCGGTGGCGCTGCAGTGGCGCGATCCCGACCGCTACCGTGACGACTTCATCGCCATCCTGCTCTCGCACGGCATCGGCATGGGGCTGGTGCTGAAGGGAGAGTTGTTCACCGGCACCCATTCCTCGGGCGGCGAGTTCGGCCATATGATCCATCGCCCGGGCGGCGCGCTTTGCCGTTGTGGGCGGCGCGGCTGCGTCGAGGCCTATGCCGGCAACTACGCCATCTGGCGCAACGCCAGGCAATTGGGCGAGGACGCCGAGCCGGTCGCCGACGTCAGCGACGCCGACATGCGAACTCTGGCAGCTGCGGCACGTGAGAAAGACGGGCCGGAGCGCGAGGCCTACCGCAAGGCTGGTGAAGCGCTGGGCTTCGGTCTCGGCAGCCTGTTTGCGCTGATCGATCCGGCGCCGGTCGCCATGGTCGGCGTCAGCGCCGCCGCTTTCGACCTGATCGAGCCGGCACTGCGCGAGGCCATCGCCCAGACGGCCGGCGGCCAGCATTCGAAATCGATCTCCTTCGACACCGAGCCGAATGAACTGCCGCTGATCCGCGAAGGCTGCGCCATGCGGGCGCTGAGCTTCGTCGACCAGGAGATTTTCGCACCAGGCGCGCAGGCCCGAACGGTCACCGGAAAGAACGTGGCCTGAATTCAAACCGGGCGACTAGTCTTCCCTGATCGCGTATCCCGCACCACGGATCGTCCGGATGACGTCGGGCATGCGGCCATTGTTGACCGCCTTGCGCAGCCTGCCGACATGCACATCCACCGTGCGTTCGTCGATGTAGATCGTCTCACCCCAGACATTGTCGAGCAGTTGGCTGCGCGAGAACACCCGGCCGGGATGCCGCATCATGAATTCGAGCAGCCGGAATTCGGTCGGCCCGAGCCGGATTTCGCTCTTCTTGCGATAGACCCGGTGCGATTCGCGATCGAGCACGATATCGCCGACCTTCAGCACACTGGACAGCACTTCCGGCTTGGCGCGACGCAGCAACGCCTTCACCCTGGCCATGAATTCCGGCGTCGAGAACGGTTTGACCAGATAGTCGTCGGCCCCCGTCGAGAGGCCGCGCACCCGGTCGCTCTCCTCGCCGCGCGCGGTCAGCATGATGATCGGCAGCCGTTCGGTTTCCGGCCGCATCCTGAGGCGCCGACAAAGCTCGATGCCGGAAACCGCTGGCACCATCCAGTCCAGCACCAGAAGATCGGGGACGTTTTCCTGCAGCCGGATTTCAGCCTCGTCGCCGCGCGTCACCACCTCGACCTGGTAGCCCTCGGATTCGAGATTGTAGCGGAGCAGCACGCCTAGCGGCTCCTCGTCCTCCACCACCATGATGCGTGGCGCGATCATCGACTGGTCACCCCTGTCATGCCGCCGGCGCGGACATCGCCGTTTCGTCCTGCTTGGGACGATTGGCAGGCAATTGTGAACCGGTCAGCACATAGTAGGCGTTTTCGGCGATGTTGGTGACATGGTCGCCGATGCGCTCGAGATTCTTGGCGCAGAACAACAGATGCGTGCATGCGGTGATGTTGCGCGGGTCTTCCATCATGTAGGTCAAAAGCTCGCGAAACACCGAGGTGTATTTGACGTCGATGCGCTCGTCGTTGTTCCTGAGCGTGGCGAGCGCTGCTGCGTCCGCGGCTGCATATTCCTCGATGACCCCTTGCACCTGGACCAGCACCAGCTGCGCCATCACATCGATGGAGTGCGAGAGGTCGCGCGGCGTGACGCTGAGGCCGACGGTGCCGACGCGCTTGGCGATGTTCTTGGCAAGGTCGCCGATACGTTCGAGATCGCCAGCCATGCGGATCGAGCCGACGACCGCACGCAGGTCGTTGGCCATCGGCTGGCGCTTGGCGATTAGCGTGATGGCGCGGTCGTCGAGCTCGCGCTGACGCGCATCCATGATGGCGTCGTCGGAAACGACACGCTGCGCCAATGCGTTGTCCGAATTGAGCAGCGCCTTGGTCGAGCCGCTGACCATCGAGCGGGCCAGGTCGCCCATGTCGCGGATCAGCTGGCTGATCTGCTCCAGATCCTCATCGAACGACGCGACGGTATGTTCACCCATGATCTTCGTCCTCGTGTCTGAAACTTCGCTGTCAGAACCGCTCAGCCGAACCGGCCGGTGATGTAGTCCTGGGTGCGCTTGTCGTCGGGGTTGGTGAACATCTTGTCGGTGGCGCCCTCCTCGACCAGATAGCCGAGATGGAACATCGCCGTGCGCTGCGACACGCGCGCCGCCTGCTGCATCGAGTGGGTGACGATGACGATCGTGTAGTTCTGGCGCAGTTCGTCGATTAGTTCCTCGACGCGAGCCGTGGCGATCGGATCGAGTGCCGAACAGGGCTCGTCCATCAGGATCACCTCGGGCGACACGGCGATGGCGCGCGCGATGCACAGACGTTGCTGCTGGCCGCCGGAAAGGCCGGTGCCTGCCTCCTGCAAGCGGTCTTTGACCTCGTTCCAGATCGCCGCCTTCTTCAGACTCGATTCGACGATCTGGTCCATGTCAGCCTTACGCTTTGCCAGTCCGTGGATGCGCGGGCCATAGGCGACGTTCTCATAGATCGACTTCGGGAACGGATTGGGCTTCTGGAACACCATGCCGACACGCGCCCTGAGTTCGACGACGTCGATGTTCTTGTCGTAGATATCCTCTTCGTCCAGCGTGATCTTGCCGGTCACCCGCGCCGAGTCGATTGTGTCGTTCATGCGGTTGAGGCAACGCAGGAAGGTGGACTTGCCGCAACCGGAGGGGCCGATCAGCGCCGTCACCTGGTTGAGGCGGACGTCGAGATTGACGTCGAACAGCGCCTGCTTGTCGCCGTAGAACACGCCGACCTTGTCGCCGCGCATCTTGATCACTTCGTTCGACTTGGCGTTCATTTTGTCGCCCACTGCGTTTTCAAGGGACTGTTCGGTCATGATGTTCATACCAAAATGCCTTTTTTCTACCAGCGCCGCTCGAACCGACGCCGAAGCACGATTGCGGTGATGTTCATGGCCATGAGGAAGACGAGCAGGATGATGATGGCGCCCGACATACGCTCGACGAAGGCGCGTTCGGCCTCGTTCGCCCACATATAGATCTGCACCGGCAGCGCGGTGGCCGGATCGAAAGGTGTCGTCGGATAATCGGCGACGAAGGCGACCATGCCGATCAGCAGCAGCGGCGCGGTTTCACCGAGCGCACGCGCCAGGCCGATGATGGTGCCGGTAAGGATGCCGGGGGCGGCAAGCGGCAGGATGTGGTGGAACACCATCTGCATCTTGGAGGCGCCGAGACCAAGCGCTGCCGAGCGGATCGACGGCGGCACGGCGGCAAGGGCAGCGCGCGTCGCGATGATGATCGTCGGCAGCGTCATCAGCGTCAGCACAAGGCCGCCGACGAAGGCGGCGGAGCGCGGCATGCCGAGGAAGTTGATGAAGACCGCAAGGCCGAGCAGACCGAAGACGATCGAAGGCACCGCGGCCAGATTGTTGATGTTGACTTCGATCAGGTCGGTGAAGCGGTTCTTCTTGGCGAACTCCTCCAGATAGATGGAGGCGGCGACGCCGATCGGCAGCGCCAGCAGCAGCACGATCACCATCATGTAGAACGAGCCGATGATCGCCACGCCCATGCCTGAGGTTTCCGGGCGGCTGGAGGCACCATAGGTGAACAGGCCGGTGTTGAAATGCTCTGCCATTGCGCCGTCGGCCCTGAGCTTGTTCATCCAGGCGATCTGCTGGTCGGAAACCTTGCGGCGTGCTTCCTCGACGCCGAGGTCGATCTGGCCCTTGAAGGCCGAGTCGAGATTGGCGGCAGCGAGAATGTTGACGTCGCGCGTCAAGCCGATCACCGACGGATCGGCGGCGACGATGTCGCGCAACTGGACGCGGGCGCCCTCGGACAGGAAGCCCTTGAGCTTCTGGATCGTCGGCTTGTCGTCGGGATTGATGCCGAGCTTGGCGATCAGTGCCTTTTCGGCAAGCTTGGGATAGTTCGCCTTGATCAGCACGCTCGGATCGGTGGCGCGCTTGTTGGAGGGATCGATCACCTTCTCGTCGAAGGAGATCGGCAGCGACACCGTCGTCTGCCAGAAGGCGGTGTAGCCCTTCGAGACGATGGTGATCAGCATGATGGCCAGGAATGCCAGGCCGACGGAAATCGCCATGACTCCGTAGATGCGGAAGCGGCGTTCGGCGGCGTAGCGGGCCTTCAGGCCGATGTCGCGGCGGGGATGCGCAACGGCACCCGCCATCGTGTCCATGGGGATGTCGGTCATTCGTACTGCTCCCGGTACTTGCGCACGATGTAGAGCGCGACGATGTTCATCACCAGCGTCAGCGCGAACAGTGTCAGGCCGAGCGCGAAGGCGACCAGCGTCTGCGGAGAATTGAACTCGAGATCGCCCGTCAGCTGATTGACGATCTTGACGGTGATGGTCGTCATCGCCTCGAACGGGTTGATGGTGAGATTGGCGGCGACGCCCGCCGCCAGCACGACGATCATCGTTTCGCCGATGGCGCGCGAGGCGGTCAACAGGATGGCGCCGACGATGCCGGGAAGTGCTGCCGGCAGGATGACGCGCTTGATCGTCTCGGAACGCGTCGCACCGAGGCCGAGCGAGCCGTCGCGCATGGCGCGCGGCACCGCGGTGATGATGTCGTCGGACAGCGAGGACACGACCGGGATCAGCATGACACCCATGACCAGGCCGGCGGTGAAGATGCTCTGGCCCTGGATGAAGGGCGAACCGCCGGTGAGCGCCGCGGACAGGTCGCGCAGGAACGGCCCGAGCGTGACGACCGCGAAGATGCCGTAGACGATGGTCGGTATGCCGGCGAGCAGTTCAAGCGCCGGCTTGACCACCGAGCGCACCTTGGGCGACGCATACTCGGCCATATAGACCGCCGACATCAGCCCGACCGGCACCGCCACCAGCAGTGCGACGGCGGCGATATAGAGCGTGCCGGCCAGAAGCGGAATCAGACCGAACTGGCCCTGGCTGCCGCCCGAACCGGCTGCGGCGAAACGCGGATCCCAAACCGTGCCGAAGAAGAAACTCATCGGCGACACGCTTTCGAAAAAGGTGATCGTCTGGAACAGCATCGAAAGCACGATCCCGACGGTGGTCAGGATGGCGATGGTCGAGGCGGCGAGCAGCCCCCACAGCATCAGCTTCTCGACATTGTTGCGCGCCCTTGCACGCGGTGCGATCTGCCTGAGGGCATAGAAGGCGCCGGCGATCGACAAAATGAGGATGACGGCAGCACCGAACAGGCCGAGCCTGTCCTGGACCTGGTTCGCCTCGACGGCGATCGGGATCATGTAATCCTGTGTATCGCTTGCCAGTGCCACACCCTTAGCGGCGAGCAGCGGCTGCAATTCGGCGAAGGTGGCGGGCAGCGCGGCCTGTGTGTTGGCATCAAGCTTGCGCAGGCCTTTGGCCAGGCTCTTCACCAGGCTCACGTCGAGCGCCTCGCTGGCAACCTTGCTGTCGACGGTGCGCTCGGGCAAGGCAGCGTGAATGTGCCGGTCGAGATAGACGGAAGAGCCAATGGTCCAGACGACAAGCAGCAGAACGGCGGGCAGGACAGCAAGCAGGAAAGCCCACCAGCCGTGATAGTGGGCACGCGAATGCGGCTTGACCCGACCATCATCCTGCACGGCGGCACGCTGCCGGCCGATGAAGAATGCAACCAGGCCGATGGCAATGACAATGGCGAGTACGAGCAAGGAAGACATGGACCCACCCCAAGGAAAACTCTGGTCGCAGCCGCCATTGCGGCGTGCAGCGAAATCAGGGCGCGGGTTTTGGCCCGCGCCCTGATCCGGTAGTTTGACTACATCGACTTTCCGGCTGCGAAAGCATCACGCTGGGCCTGACGCTCGGCGTCCGGAGCAGCAACGAGGCCGTATTCGGCGAGCGGGCTTTCCGGTCCGACCATCTGGTCGTCAAGGAAGAACTCGACATATTCCTTGAGGCCGGGAACGACGCCGAGATGCGCCTTCTTCACGTAGAAGAACAGCGGGCGCGATACCGGATACGTGCCGCCAGCGATGGTCTCGGTCGAAGGTACGATGCCTTCCACGGTTGCGACCTTCAGCTTGTCGGCATTGTTTTCGTAGAAGGCGAGGCCGAACACGCCGACGCCGGTCTTGTTGGAGTCGATGCGGGCGAGCGTCTCGGTATAGTCGCCATCGATGTCGACAGCCTTGCCGTCCTTGCGGATGGCGATGCAGGTCTTGCCGATCTCCTTGTCGTCGGCAATGCCGGCGGCCTTCAGAGCATCCTTGTCGCAGCCGGCATCGAGAAGCTTGGTCTCGAACACTTCGCGCGTGCCGTGCTTTTCGCCAGGAATGTAGGCAGCGATATCCCAGTCGGGCAGCTTCGGATTGACCTGGCTCCACTTGGTGTTCGGATTGTCGACAAGCTTGCCGTCGACGACGAGCTTGGCGGCGAGCGCCTTGTAGATGTCGGCGGGAACCAGCGCCCAGTCCGGACCCTTGATGTCGGTGGCGAAGACGATGCCGTCATAGCCGATACGGACTTCCTGGACTTCCTTCACGCCGGCGTCGACGCAGGACTGGAGTTCGTCCGCCTTGATCGGGCGCGAGGAGTTGGCGATGTCGATCGTGTCTTCGCCGACGCCCTTGCAGAATTCCTTGATGCCGGCGCCGCTGCCGCCGGATTCGACCACCGGGGTCTTGAAGTTGGTAAAGGTTTCACCGAACTGCTCGGCGACGATCTTGGCATAGGGTAGCACGGTCGACGACCCGGCGACCTGAATCTGGTCGCGCGCGGCGGCGAAGCCGGACGACGCGGCGAGCGCAAGCGCCGCGGCCGACGCCGTAAGGAGGAATTTCTTCATGTGGCCTGCTCCTGTTCGGAAGATGGTCTCTCGGCGCCAGTGTCTGTAAGCGCCCGCTGAGGCCAATAGCCCCCGATTATTACAGTCGCATGACAGTTTCGTGTCAGCCCGGTAACGTCGCACAGGCGTGTCGAAAACGGCAGCCGGCCAACCTCGGCAAGGCGGCCGCAGTTTGCCGCGGGAATCAGGGACTTGCGCGATTCCGGCCAGCATTTCCCCCGGCAATCGCCGCAACCGGCGTTGGAAAAGAAAAACCGGGCGGGAGCGCGTTGCCCGTGGCCAGAGCATATCGTGGCCGAACCATCGCCGAAAACAGGTCCGTTGGGGTAGATTTGATCCTGTTTCTTGCCGGCGGTCGCTTGCTCCCGCCCGTAACTGAAGGGGCGGATTCGATACGACCATTGTCCCGGCTGGGCGCGCCCATTGATATGGTGCGATCGCACCATGGTGTTTCGCGCAGGCGCGCTGCCGAATCTCCAGCGATCTTTCTACGCGGTTGGCGAAACACGCCCGACGGTGGTCCTATCCTGCGCTGCGCTGGACTTCGCCGCCAGTGCCGACCCAGCGCTCGACCTTTTCAAGCAAGGCCCTGGGGCTGATCGGCTTGGGCAGATAGTCATCCATGCCGGCTTCCAGACAGCGTTCACGATCGCCCTTCAGCGCGTGCGCGGTGACGCCGACGATGGGGATATGCGTGCCCGTTTCCTCCTCCAGCCGGCGAATTGCGGCCGTTGCTTCGAGACCGCTCATCTCCGGCATCGAGACATCCATCAGGATCATGCGCGGATTGAGCCTGCCATAGGCATCGAGCGCCTTGCGGCCGTTGCCGACGATTTCGAAACTGTAGCCGGTTTCGCCGATTATCTGGGTGAACACCATCTGGTTCACTTCATTGTCCTCGGCAACGAGGATATCGAGCCTGCGCTCGTCACCCAAGGCCCGAGCGCGGGCCCGAACCGGCGGTGGTTGCAGCAAGGCCCGTGCCGATGCGGCAAAGGGCTGCTGCACCGGCGGTGGCTCCGCTGTACCGTCGCCGGAACCGCCGCTCGCCGCCGGCAGCACGCGGCCGCCATTCGTATTGTGATGGTGGCGCTGGATGGTGGCGACCAGTGTCTCCAGCAGCACCGAGGAACGCGCCGGCTTGATCAGCTGCGCGTCGATACCAAGATCGCGGTAGCTGGTGTTGGCGAGAGACTGGTCGACGGATGTCAGCATGATGATCGGCGTATCGGTGAGGCCGGCAGTGTTGCGCACGATCCGCGCCATTTCAGCGCCGCTCATCTCCGGCATCTGGTAATCGAGCACGACGCAGTCGACTGGCACGCCATAGGCGGCAGCGGCGATAAGCACCTGCAACCCTTCGGCGCCGCTTTCCGCCGCGCAGGAATCGAAGGTCCACGATGTCATCTGCTCGCTCAGGATCGAGCGGTTGACGGCATTGTCGTCGACGATCAGCACCCGTGCGCCGGTCACGTCCACCGGCATGATCCGTCGTCCTGTCTGTTCCCCGGCTCTCGGCAGGGTGACGGCGAACCAGAAGGTCGAGCCCTTGCCTTCGGCACTCTCCACGCCGATCTCGCCGCCCATGAGGTCGACGAGCCGCGAAGTGATGGCAAGGCCAAGACCGGTGCCTTCGTGCCGTCTCGTCGACGTCGTATCGACCTGGCTGAATTTCTCGAAGACGAGCCCCAGCTTCTCCTCCGGAATGCCGATGCCGGTGTCGGTGACCGAGATGGTGAGCTTTGTTCCGGTCGGAACCCTTCGCCCGGTCACGTCGACCAGCACATGGCCTTCGTCGGTGAACTTCACCGCATTGCCGACCAGGTTGGTGACGATCTGCCTGATGCGGCCGACATCGCCGATGAACAGGCTTTCCAGACCGGGTTCGATGCGCACGATGAGCTCGAGGTCCTTCTCCTTGGCGCGTGTCGACACCAGCGTCGCAACGTCCTCGATCGCCTCGGGAAGGTTGAAGGGCGCCGGATCGAGCACTAATTGGCCGGCGTCGATCTTGGAGAAATCCAGGATGTCGTTGATGATGGTCAAAAGCGCATTGCCCGACTTGACGATGATGTCGGTAAACGTCTTCTGCTTCGGGTCGAGATCGGATTTGGCCAAAAGCTCGGCCATGCCGAGCACGCCATTCATCGGGGTGCGGATCTCGTGACTCATATTGGCCAGGAATTCCGATTTGGCACGGTCGGCAAGCACGGCGCGCTGCCGCGCCTCGCGCAATTCGGCCTCGCGCTGCTTCAGTTCGGTGATGTCGGTGGTCGATCCGATCAGATAGAGCGAGCCGTCGGACGCGATCATTGCGCCCTTGCGCGCGAACTGGTGGCGGACAATGCCGTCGGCCAGCGTCACGGTCTCTTCGACCTCCTGGGTTTCGCCGGTGCGCAGCACGGCGAGATCGCCATTGACGAACGCTTCGCCATCCTGCCCGAAAATCTCGATGTCGGTCTTGCCGATCGCATCGTCCCTGCTGAAGCCGGTGAGATCGCACCAGCCCTTGTTGACGTAGAACACCCTGAGGTCCGAGCGCTTGGCGTAGATCGACACCGGCACGTTGTCGATGAGGCTGCGGAACACCTCGTTCTCGCGCATGCTTTCTTCCAGCGCGTGTTCGCGCGCCTTGACCTCGGTGATGTCGGTGCTGGAGCCGACCAGATGCACCGACCCGTCCAGCGCCACCAGACGGCTCTTGCGCGTCATCAATTGCCGCAGTGTACCGTCGCGATGGGTGACGGGCTCTTCTATTTCCTTGCCGTGACCGGTGACGAGAACCTCGGTGTCGTCATGGCTGTAGCCTTCGGCCTCGTCGGTGCCGAACAACTGGCGATCGGTTCGGCCGATGACCTCTTCCTTGGCGATGCCGGTCAGGGCGCACCAGGCCTTGTTGACGAATTCGATGCTGAGATCGTCGGCCTTGATGAAGGCGGCAACCGGCAGTTCGTCCATCACGTGCCGGAACAGGTCGATCTGGCGCATGCTCTCATGCAACGCCTTTTCGCGGCTCTTGATCTCTGAGATGTCGACACGCACGCCGATGAAGGTGCCGTCGTCGGTCCGCATGTCGTAGACCTGATACCAGCGGCCGTCGGGATTGAGACGCTCGTAGGATGAGTTGGGCATACGGTAGCGGGCGAGAATGCCGTCGAGCCAGCGCTCGGGATCGCTGTCGTACAGTTTGTCGACTTCGGGATCGCCACAGACGCGGAAATAGCCGACCGAATGGCCCAACTCCAGCGCCTCGCGGAAGGTGCGGCCAGGTTGCCATACCGGCTTCAGGGCGGGCAGCGTGTCCTGCAGCTTGTGGTTGGCGAAGACGAAATTGTCGTCGCGGTCGTAGATGATGACGGCAGCCGGTAGCGATTCCAGCACGGTGGCGAGATTCTTGCGGGCGTCCTCGGCTTCCGTCTCGCGGCGCTTCATGTCGGAAATATCGAAGATGAAGCCGGCGACATAGTTGCGGCCGCTTGCCATGCTGACGCGGTTTTTCCGGACGATGCGCGAGCGCCCGATGCCGGCGAACGCGAAGTTCTCCTCCACTTCGTAAGGTTTGCCGCTCGCCAGGACCTGCCTTTCGCTTTCCTCGAACTGCACCACCTCCTGCGGCGTGACGAAATCGCCGCCGAGCTTGCCCAGCATCGCCTGCGGCGTTTGTCCGAACAGGGCGGAGAACGCCTCGTTGACGAACACGAAGCGCAGATTGTCGTCCTTGACGAAGATCGGGTCCTTGACGCCGTTGATCACCGCCTCGGCCAGCCGCGACTTCTCCAGCGCTTCGGCGAGTTTTGCCTCGCGATCCTTCATCTCCGTAATGTCGACATAGGAAATGAGCCGCTTGCCGCCGGCAAGCGGTGCCATCGACGAGATCAGCGTGCGGCCGTCATTGCGCGGGAACTGCCGCGATCCGGCCGTACCCGCCCGGATTTCCGCCTCGCGCTCGGCGATATGCCGCTGCCATGCCGCTTCTTCGAATCCATAAGGGTCGATATCGCGGCTGGCATCCATGAGGTCACGGAAGCTGCAGCCGATCTCGGCGCGCCGGGCATCGATCTGCCAGAAATCGTAGAAGGCGCGATTGATGACTTCCACGCGCAGGTCCGCATCGAGGACGAGGACACCGATCGGCATCTGATCGACCATCGTGCGAAGATTGGCGAAGGTTTCGGCGGTCCTGGCGTTGGCGCTCTCGGTCTCGGCATCGCCACGCTTGGCGTCCATTGCGCTGCCTGACCACGGAACGCTTTGCTCCTGCGTCTGCCTCAGCTCGTCGAACGCCTCGGCCAGCGCCGTGACATTGCGGCCAATGCCGCGATAGCCGGCAAATTTCCCCTCGGTATCGAAACGGGGAAAGCCGGTGATGCAGACCCAGCGGCAGCCAACGCGGCCGCCTTTCAATTCGTAGGCGAAATCACGAAACGGCCGATGCGCCTGCAGATCCTCCAGATGCGCGGCAGCATTGCGATCGCCGTCCAGCATCTGCTTGAGGAAGTCGAAGCGAAACCGGCCAAGAATGCTGGCGGGATCGATGCCGGTGGCGGCCTGATAGTTTTCCGAAACCCAGGAAAAGCGCAACTCGGCGTCAGTCTCCCAGATCCAGTCCGCGCCGGCTTCGACCAGTTGGCGCAACGCCTCGGTCGAATCTATGTGTCCTGTGAACGATGGCGCGCCGTCGCCATGTGCTGCCTTGCGCGGGGCCCGCTTGCTGCGTGTCCCCGCTGTCCCTGCTTCTTCCGCCATGCCGTCCCCGAAACCAAGGCCGAACCTTCCCCGCGGTTCGCCGACGGAATGTGCCCGAGAAGCATTAATGATCCGCTAACCATAACGGATTGCAATCATCAGGAAACAGCAACTGGAACTGCGCCAATGCCGCCGGTTGTCGGCGGGACCGCAGCCGCGTTATAAGTCACATAGGGGTGTTGCTAATGTTCGGCCGGATTCTGCCTTTTTTTCTGTGCGTGATGCTGCTTTTCGGCAGCGGTTGCGCACGCAGCTATGACGGCACGGTGGTCATCCCCCGACCGCTCGACGTCAGGCGGTTTTGGGACAGAGATCCGTCGCAGACACGAGCGAGTCAATTGCAGATGGAGACGGGCGTCTTTCCCGTAGCGCCGCAGGAGCCAAGAACGTTGGAGCCCCGCAGGGCCGCTACAACCAGCAAACAGACAAGGCGCGTGACCAGGCTCTCCAACCCGCCCAACCTGTCTTCCGAGCCGGCGGACCCGCTGACATGCAGGAATGTCAGCCAACCCGGCAAGCGGATCCGCATGGTCTGCGAATAGCTGCCAGGCTGACGTGCGAACGCTCGACAGCGTTCTTTGAAGAGGCGATCAAAGCGACGCTGCGCCCTTGACGGGTTCCTTGGCGCCAAGCTTGTCCAGCGCCATACGCACCTGGCGCAGTTCGTCCTGCCAGCCGTCATCGTCGCCCATCGGGCTTTCCGACGCGGCCCGCTGCAACCCCCGAGCCTCGGATTCGATGTCGCGAAGCCTGGCGATTTTTTCTTCGGTGGTCAGGGATTCGTCTTCGACGATCTCCTGCACCTTCATTTCCCTGAACGTGACCATGGCGATTGCTCCTGGTTGACCGCCTTCACAACGCGATGATCGGCAAGAGCGTTCCAGGCAGGCTCCGTCGCTGCCGGTTGAAACCTTCCTCGGCATTCCGCGTTGTGTGAGCAAAGGAGACCGAAGATGTCTATTCACTTCACCGTCTCTGGCCTGACGAGAAACCTGTTCCACTCACTCGGACTGGACCATGAGCGGGCGCCGAGATCCCTGACGCCTGAGCAAAGCCTGTTGCTGGAATGCTATCTGGCCGGCCAGATTCCGGAATCAGCCTGGAACGACTATGTCTTCGAGACGCCGGAACTGGCACGGCATGTCAATGCGAGGCGCAGCCACCACTGACCCCAAACCGGATCAGGCTCTGCCGCTCTGAGACGATGCCGCATCGGCCCGCCCGGAAACGAGCGGGCTTTCTGCATGTGGCGTCCGGCTATTGCCCGGCTATTGCTTTGGCGAGGCGAATTGCAAGGTGAAAACATTGCCTGCAATGCCTTGAGCAAGTGCCGGCGAAAAACTCAACGGCAGGCAATTTTGGAGAGCCGCGGTTGCCGCGTCGACAAACGCCTGGCGCGCCTTTGCGTCGCCGGCGACCTTGATGGCCCTCGGCCGGGGCGGGCCGATCAGCGTACCGTCGCGCTTGAAGCTGAAGCTCAAGGTGACGGTGGAATTTCCGGCATCGGCCGGCGGGCTCCAGCACGCCTGGATCGCAGCGCCGACATCCCCCATGGTGTTGAGCGTCGCGGCATTCGATTGACAGGTTGCACCCGCCAACAGTGCGCCCGCAATCGCAGACAGTCCTGCAGCGCGTTTCATTGCAAAGCCCTCGTCCTCCAGCCAGTCGGCAGCCCGCAAGGGACAACCCCGATTGATGATAGTGTCGACGCAGGCAATGACAATATGTCTCCTCAGGAACTTGATACCGAAGTCCGCTCGCCATCTCTTGGTCAAAATCGCCGAAAAGCAAAAAGGCCGGCACAGGGCCGACCTTTCCTTCCACCTTGGCATCCGCGCCAGTACATCCGTGGTCACGAGTTGAAGGTGAACTGTCCGTCAGTAGATAGGGTTTTGGTTAACGAATCCTTACCCTCGACGGCCGGTTCCACAGGCCGCGCGCCAGGAAAAAGCAACCGTTGCCGCGTCACGCCTTGGCCTGCGACTTCACATAGGTGATGTAGCCGCGCACGTCGCCGGCCGGCTCGGCATAGGCCTTGCCGAGCGTCTTCTCCATCGCCGCCATGTACTCCTTCGCCCATTTGGGCAGCGCGTAGTCGACGACGGCCAGAAATTCGAGCGTCGCCGCCAGCCGAATGTCGGCGATCGACGGGTTCTTGCCGCCGATGAACGGCTTGCCGTCCCGGAAGAAGGTGTGAAAGACCTCCAGCGGCTCGGCAATCGCCGCCATGGCGGCTTTCTGGGCCTCCGATTTCCTGTCGGGATGGGCGTCGCTGTGGCCGACCTCGCCGGCATATTGCGGGAAGCCGAGCGCCGGATAGGTGGCGCGCGCCACATAGGGGTAGAGCGTGCCGATCAGGTAGAACATGGCGCTGTCGATCATCGCCCGCTTGGCCGGCGCCTTCGGGTAGAATTTCTCCAGCCCATGCTTGTTGGCGAGATATTGCATGATGGCGCAGCTTTCCCACAGCACACCTCTCGGCAGGCCCTTGTCCTCGATCATCGGCGTCAGATGGGCCGGGTTGCGCGCCATGTACTCGGGTGAGCGCGTATGGCCCCAGGCGTCGATTTCGGCAGCGTCGAAGCCGGCCGCGCGTGCAAAGACACGAACGGTCATGTTGTTGACGCTCGGCTTCAGCATGCTGAGCTTCAGCGCCGGCTTCTTCGCCGGCTTCGCCTTGGCTTTCGCGGCCGGTTTGGCAGTTGCCTTGGCCGCCGCTTTCGCTGCCGGCTTGGCGGAAACTTTCGACGCTGCCTTGGCCGCAGGCTTTGCTGCTTTCGTGGCCGGCTTGGCTACTGCCTTGGCGGCAGGCTTCTTCGCACTCTTGGTCGCTGTCTTTGCCATCGTGTTCCTCCTTTTTATTGGCTTGTCGTCAATATGGATTCTTCGGCGCCCGGTCGTCCGACAAGGTTGCACGGGAACGCTCGACGAGCGCCTGGATCGCGTCGGCGAGATGCACTTCGGCGATATTGTAGTCGCCGCGCGCGACGCGGACCTTGTGGGCTTCCATCAGCACGTCGGCATGGCTGAAGCCCGCCGGCGGCTCGAAACGGTAGGAGGCAAGCTCGATCAGCAGGCCGAGCGGATCCTCGAAATAGATCGAATCCATGAAGCCGCGATCCTTGACGCCGCTGTGCTTGATGGCGCGCTCGTCGAGCCGGGCGACCGCCTGCAGGAAGGTGACGCGCGACACCGAAAAGGCGATGTGGTGGACGCAGCCCGGATCGGTCGGCGTGCGCCGCTTGACCGCCGTGCGGCTCTCATCGGTGAAGATGGTGATCAGCCTTCCGTCGCCCGGATCGAAATAGAGATGACTTTCCTTGGCCTTGTCGAGGTTGGGTTGCTCGAAGATGAACGGCATGCCGAGCACGCCCTCCCAGAAGTCGATGGAGGTCTGGCGCCCGGCGCCGACCAGCGTGATGTGATGAACGCCTTGCGATTGCAGTTTCTGCATTGGCCCTCTCCCTGGCATCTCCTCGCCCCCGGAACGAGCTTCGATCTCTGGCCGCGGTATGCCGTCGCCGACCACGCCAGGCGCGGGGCAAATGTGCGTGCTTGGCGACTTTTCCGATCCGTTCCCCGGCGTTCTGCGCGCCGTCCTGAGCCTTTGGCTCATGCTTGTAACGTGATGCTAATTCAATTGGGGGCGGTGCGCCAGGACCGACAAATCCGAGAATCACCAAGGCACGGCGCTAGGTATCGAGCATGTCCCAGTCATCCCCTAAGACCCAACGGAGCGCTGACAACTTGCCGTTGACCATACCCCATTCAAAATCGCTCCAAGGCCCAAGATTATCAGGGTCGTGCTTCTCCTCCACCATTGTAGCGGCTTTTAATGCTCCCTCCCATATTGTATCCAAAATCACTTTGCTTTTGTTTTTGGCCTTGTCGTATTCAGCTCTTGGCAAGAGCTTGATCTTTCCACTATCAACGCGAACGCGTCTGTTCCAATGTCGGTTGTACCAAACTTGATCAGTCAGCAGATCGATCGACTCGATTATCTCTGACAGCCGACGCGGCTCCTCCATCCACTCAAGTTCAAATTTAACGTCTTCCAAAAGCTCGGAAGCGATTTCATTAAGGAACTCGCCAAGCCGGGTGGAATAGGTGGAATTTTCATCCGCGAACATATTTGCAATATCAGGGTGAGGCAGCCGATTGTCGCCAGTTGGATCACCAAAATCCTTGAAATTATGAGTGATGAACGCATGCTTGTTAGACGCAATCTGTTTCAGATGCTCGGCATAAACCTCGATTATCATTGCATCTGCGATGCTGTTTTTCTGACGATGAAATGGAGCTCGTTGCTCAAGACCGCGTTCGCTTGCGGCAATCTTCACCAAGTCGGACGTTTCGATAATGTCAGATCGCTCGAAAAGTTTTTCGATCAACCCGACGTCTTCGTTGCCAGCATCGCTTAGAGTTATGATCTTGTGGTCAATCTCGTGAAGTTGCGACAGCGTCTCGGCCTTCTTCGCATCGTCGGAGAACTGATCTACGGCTTCACGAACCCGACGAAACACGCTCGATAGATTACGCTTGCTATCATCAGTGACGCGCTGCTTGTTGCGTGAAAATTCTTCAACGACTATCCGCGGCACGATAAGTGCAATTTCTTCTTGTTCGACCAGTTCCCGAAGAGCATGAAGAATCGTCTGCTGGCGGTAGTCTTTCGCCATGTCTAGCCACACGCATGTGTCGATGAGGATATGGATCATTGTTAGCGTCCGATGGTTCTCCGCATCTTTGACAGGCATTTCCGAGAGATTAAAGCCCCATCCTTACCGCCTATCTCTGTCCAGGACACTCGCGGACGATCCGGCGCACCCCGATGCCCAAGGGGCGAGGCGTAACACACGCCTACGGGGTCGGAAAACGAGAAGGGCGGCTCTTGCGAACCGCCCGACCGTTAGAGATATGCCACCATGAAGGTGACGACTGCGAGGAAGAAGCGGGCACTGACCCGAATTCTAATCCCCTTCCCATACAGGACGATTATGTCCATGGGGCTGGCTCCATATAAGAGCCGGGCGCGCACCAGCAGTTAAACTGGGATGCAGATCGATCTGCACGAAAATTCTCCTGCGTTTGAAGCAGGGTGTGCGCCGCTTTTGATGCGACGAATTCGCTCGCGTTTGATGCGAGGTGTCTGCACTGCTTTTGAGGCAGTGAAATGATGCGCCCAGTTACGTTGGCGATCCGGATTGTTCGTCTAGCTTGTCCTACGATTTCCAGGCGGTTGGCCGTTTGGCTCCGCGTCAAGGGTACCTAGGAGGCCGTTCAAGTTCATTTTCATTTTCAAAGTACCTGAGTCGCCCTCCAGCTACAACGACTACAGCTACGCCGCATCAAAAATAGCGAAATGCCCTACTGCTCGCGTGTGCAATGGGAGAAGAATCACAAAGGGTCAAGGGGGCTCGCTACATTCCGACAACCTTCGCAGCAGGCTGGTTTCGTCTCACCCAAACGCCGCCACTGCGGTCTGCCAATTCGAATCGTCATAAATGCCCTTGCGCCCGACGCTCAAGCAGGTCCCCTTCAATTGTTCTTTGTGTCGAACCACCGAGAAATCCCCTTATCTCCGGACTGAAGAGCATCGCCGCCTGAAAGCTGATATGATTGTCGTCGGTGAAGGCCAGCTTGCCCTCAATGAAGCCGTGACAGACTTTGACGTCACAAACACGCGAGGAAATGTCCAGGAACTGGACATTCGGGAGCGCCCGGAGGTCGTCGACAATGCCGCCATAGGCGGCGGTGATCCGCCTGAACTCCGCCATATGGACGACAGGGTTGAATGCATGCCCATACCATGCGGCCCGGGCAGCAGGATTGGCGCCGAATAAGTCAGAGTTGGCTGTGGACAGCACGAACAGGAACTGCTTTTCGGGGTAGCGTTCGACCAGCGTGAATAGGCCTTCCCTCATTGCAGTAATACCGTCGACGATTTTTCGATTTGAATTGTAGTAGCGATCGACCAGCGCAGCCTGACGCCAGTAGATAGGAACAATCACACTCTTGACCCCCGGCCTTGCGTCAAAAAAATCTGTCGTGAGCCGGTTCATGTATTGGTACTTTTTCTCTTCGCCCCACTTGCCGAAGTCCAGAAGCGGTCGATAGCCAGTGTCCGAAATCTGGTAACCCGCGCGACCGACCTCCGCAGCGTTTTGGAAGATGGCGGCAGCGACAGCATTGGCGTGACTATCGCCGATGATGACAAAATCAGGCGATTGGTGGGCCGCCCCTCGGACGCAGAGGGTATCGATGTCACGCCTGTCTCGATAGACATAGCCGCATTCACGCCACGGCCCTTGATGAGCGCGCTTGCTTGCAAGAATCTGGATATCCTTCGGCACCCGTGATGGAAATCCCAGCGATTCGCGCGCAGCCCAGCCCGCCGCAGCGAGCAAGGCCATTGAGGTTGCGGTGGCCAGAAACAGCTGCGGTCGGCGCAACGTCCCATCACGGCGCCGACCCGGTCGCTCGATGAATCGCCAGGAAAGAAAAGCTATAGCGATCGAGAAGGCGACGATAAAGATCCTTTGATAGAAACTCAACTCAATATAGTAATACCTCATAAAGACAACGATTGGCCAATGCCATAGATAAAGAGAATAGCTGATCAATCCGACGAATCGAAGAAGTGGGTTCGACAACAGCTCTGTGAAAGGAGCAGTAGATTGGCCGAGACCCGAATGAATGATCAGTGCGGCACCCAGTACCGGTGGCAACGCCATAATGCCAGGGAAAGGGGTTTCGGCTGTGTAGGAGATTACGGGTGCCAGAATGAGCCCGAGACCCGCAAAAGATTCCCAACCCGCAACCCGCCTGCGGGGAGCAGGGACGAGTTCGAAGGCCAATAGCGAGCCGACCAGTAATTCCCATGCGCGAGTTGGGAGAAGGTAGAATGCCGCCATCGGAGTTTGCCTGACGCCATAAGCGGCGAGACCCAAGGAGGCCACCGCCGCCAACAGGCAGAGTGCAGCCGCATATCTCCAGAGCCCCAATCGATAAACGACGAGCAGCCCGATTGGGAAGAGTACGTAGAATTGTTCCTCGACCGAAAGGGACCACGTGTGCAGCAGCGGCTTCAGCTCCGCTGCCCCGTTGAAATAGTCGTTGCTTTCGATCCAGAAAAACACGTTTGAAGACATCAGGGCCGACCAAAGGGCGCTCCCCCCGAAGTCCTCCAAGTCCTCGGGCAACATAAAAACCAGAGCGACCACCATTGTTACGACGACGGTTGCAAGATAGGCCGGGATTATCCGGCGAATTCGCCGCTCATAGAATGAAGCCACGCTGTATTTGTGCTGCTCGATATCATCAACAATGATCTTGGTGATGAGATAACCAGAAATGACAAAAAAAACGTCGACACCGACGTATCCACCGCCAAAGAGGGGGAACCCTGCATGAAAAAGCACCACGGGAAGGACGGCAACCGCTCTCAGGCCATCGATATCAGCGCGATATTTTATCATGTTCCTGCCGACGGTCGGACCCTTTACCCGACATCCTCCGGATGAGCGGCTCTTCGGGGCAAGATTGACGCCAGGGACGGGCATTGGCAAGCCCGAACCTCGCCGCGGAAGGCCGAACTTCCGTGTCGCGGGTGGTCGCCGTGCCGCGTTGTGTCGGCTGTAAAAGTAGCAACGGCAAAGTTTGCCGTTACTACTTCCCTTCTCGGCGCCGCGGTCGACGCCCGCCCACCGGCGGCCTTCGCTGGCCCATGTAGTGCGCTGCTACTTCTTCACCGCGGCCGAAGGCGTTGGCCGTCTGCCGCTGCTGGTGTCAGATAATCTCCCGGATCGTTTCTTCTCGCAGCACGGAATTTTGAAAAGCAGCCGGGCGTCCGACAGTGCTCGCCTACGGATATTCGACGTATTCGGTCCTGCGTTCTTCTCCGAACGGTCGTGCCTGACGTCGAGGCGTCCAAGGCGTGGCTGGAAGCCCATTAAGGCAGACTGAGTGCTGCGCAGCGGTGCATTTCGGGTCCCTTATCGGGACCGCAAATCTCGGATTGTCGTCATGTTGTTGATATTGCTGGTACGCCCAAGGGGAATCGAACCCCTGTTCCCGCCGTGAGAGGGCGGTGTCCTGACCGCTAGACGATGGGCGCGTTCAAGAACCGGCGATATAGGCTGACGGCTGGGAAAAAGCAACGGGGCTGCGGACAATCAGTTGTGCCGGGGAATTGCCGGTCGCGGGCCTAGCGTTTCGGCTCGATCAGGTCCCAGAGATTTCCATAGAGATCGGCGAAAACCGCGACTGTACCGTAGGGCTCATGGCGCGGTGCTTCGCGGAACTCGACGCCGTTTTCGAGCATCGCCGCATGGTCGCGGGCAAAATCAGCGGTTTCGAGGAACAGAAAGACCCGGCCGCCAGTCTGGTTGCCGATGCGGCTTTTCTGCGCCTCGTCGGACGCTTCGGCCAGAAGCAGCCGCGCGCCTTGCCCGTTCGCCGGGGTCACCGTGACCCAGCGCTTGCTCTCGCCGAGATCGATGTCGTCGGTGAGGACAAAGCCAAGCTTGCCGACATACCAGGAGATCGCCTCGTCATAGTCCGCGACGACGAGCGCGACTGTGGCAATGCTGCGATGTGCTGCAAACCCGGTCATCTGTTGCGGCCCAGTTATCTGTTGCGGATCGCAAAACGGCCGACGATGCGGCGCTCAGCGATGTCGTAGACAAAGACCGTACGGCTGCCGTCGGCGAGCTCGGCGTCGATGGAGATGCGGTTGCCGGACAGCGACTGGCTGACGATTTTCGCGCCGACCGGCAACACGATGTCGCCCGTCAGCGGTTCGCCGGCGGGCACCGGGATGTCGCTGGCCAGCGGCGGGTTGGCGGGAGGCGCGTTGCGGGCTTTGTAGACAAGGGCTGCGATCACCACCATAAGGGCGAGGAACAGCAGGCCAAGATTGATGGCCATGAAGCGCACGAGTTTCTTCCGCACGCTTTCGACCCCGGGGTCGAGCGGTTTTTCCTCGTCTTCGTCGGCAAGGGCCATGGCAAAACATTCCGGAACTTTTTCGATGAGCGCTCATAACGAAGAGACCCCCAAATTAATAGGGGATGAATTGACCGAGGGTGTATCGACCGTCCTGGAAGCAGGCACTGATGCGGCCGGCCAGCGGCTCGACCAGTGGCTGGCGGGTCAACTCGGCCCGGACATGTCGCGCAGCCGGGTGCAGATGCTGATCAGGCAGGGCGCGGTCAAGATTGGCGGCAAGCCGGTCGACGAGACGAAGCGCAAGATGGCGGCCGGCGACCGCGTGTCGGTCGACATGCCGGAACCCGAGCCGGCCTCGCCGCAAGGCGAGGCGATCACGCTCGATGTTCTCCACGAGGACAACGAGCTGATCGTCATCAACAAGCCGGCGGGGCTGGTCGTGCATCCCGGCGCCGGCAACTGGACCGGAACGCTGGTCAACGCGCTGATCCACCATTGCGGCGACAGCCTTTCCGGCATTGGCGGCGTGAGACGGCCGGGCATCGTCCACCGCCTAGACAAGGAGACCAGCGGCGTGATGGTCGTCGCCAAGACCGATCGTGCCCACAAGTCGCTGTCGGAGGCGTTTGCCGATCATGGCCTGACCGGCGATCTCGAACGCGCCTATCTGGCGCTGGTCTGGGGCATACCGACGAGGCCGACGGGAAAGGTCGATGCGCCGCTTGGCCGCGCCGCCGACCGCGTGCGCCGCGCCGTGGTGCCCGCAGGGCGCGACGACGCCCGCCACGCGATCACCCATTTCACCGTGCTCGAGCGCTTTGGCGAACAGCAACAGGAATTTGCCACGGCGAGCATGGTCGAATGCCGGTTGGAAACCGGCCGCACCCATCAGATCCGCGTCCACATGGCCCATATCGGCCATCCGGTGGTCGGCGACCCCGATTATGGCCAGGCCTTTCGCACCAAGGCCAACCGGCTACCCGAGCCGTTGAAGGGCGAGGTAAAGGCATTTCCACGACAAGCTTTGCATGCCCGCCTCCTTGCATTTCGCCATCCCACTACCCATTTATCCCTACGGTTCGAAGCACCACTACCGAGGGATATGGAGGCACTCGTCGAAGGCTTTCGCAAGCTCTGAACCCAACCATCAAAAACCTGACCGGCGTTGTTCACTTTGGCGTGACACACTGTTTCGTGTTGAACAAATGCCTGTCTTTTCTGGTTTTGTTCCTATATAAATTCGTTGTCGCGGATGAGCCTTTTGGCGTCCGCGTCACATGCCCGCCGCGTTTCGGGGGCATCACTCCAAGAGAGAGGGGGCGCTATCATGGCCCAGTCACTACCCAGCATTGTTTCCGGCGAAGGCGGCCTCAGCCGCTACCTGGAAGAAATCCGCCGCTTTCCGATGCTTCAGCCGCAGGAAGAGTACATGCTCGCCAAGCGTTACGCTGAGCATGAGGACACCACGGCTGCGCACAAGCTCGTCACCAGCCACCTTCGGCTGGTTGCCAAGATCGCCATGGGCTATCGCGGCTACGGCCTGCCGATCGGCGAGGTGATCTCGGAAGGCAATGTCGGCCTGATGCAGGCCGTCAAGAAATTCGAACCGGAGCGTGGCTTCCGCCTCGCCACCTACGCCATGTGGTGGATCAAGGCCTCGATCCAGGAATACATCCTGCGCTCGTGGAGCCTGGTCAAGATGGGCACCACCGCCAACCAGAAGCGCCTGTTCTTCAACCTGCGCAAGGTGAAGGGCAAGATCCAGGCGCTCGACGATGGCGACCTGAAGCCCGATCAGATCACCGAGATCGCCACAAGGCTGAACGTGTCGGAAGCGGAAGTCGTGTCGATGAACCGCCGCCTGTCGGGTGACGCTTCGCTCAACGCGCCGATCCGCGCCAGCGAAGGTGAATCCGGCGAATGGCAGGACTGGCTGGTCGACGACCACGAAAGCCAGGAAGAGATGCTGATCGAGCAGGACGAGCTGGAGAACCGGCGCGAAATGCTGTCCGGCGCTCTTGCCGTGCTCAACGAACGCGAGCGGCGCATCTTCGAGGCGCGCCGCCTGGCCGAGGAGCCGCTGACACTGGAAGAACTGTCGTCCGAGTTCGACATCAGCCGCGAGCGCGTGCGCCAGATCGAGGTGCGCGCCTTCGAGAAGGTGCAGGACGCGGTCAAGGCCGCGGCCAAGCGCCAGATGCAGGCGCTGCGCACCATCGAAGTCCAGCCGGCGGCGTAACGCAAGCATCGGCAACGAAATAGAACGGCGGCGTCAGGAAACTGACGCCGCTTTTTCTTTGTTGGTTCGGTGGTTGGTGAGAAGCCGAGGCGACATCCGATCTCCCTCCTTGCGGGGAAGATTGGCGATTTCGCCGACGACGCCTACTCCGGAACGTTGAGTCCCGGCAGGCAGCATCGACTCCCGCCCTGAACCCGACCCGTCAAAGGCTATCCAGCGGAATCTTCAGGTAGCGGCGGCCATTGGATTCCGGTTCCGGCAGGCGGCCGCCATTCATGTTGACCTGCAGCGCATGCAGGATCAGCCTTGGCATCGGCAGCGTCCTGTCGCGGGCCTCGCGCAAGGCGACGAAGTCGGCCTCTGTCCGGCTTGCCACGAGATGGATATTTGCAGTCTTCTGCTCCGCAACCGTGCTCTCCCAACGGGCTTCGCGGCCTCCCGCCTGGTAATCGTGGCCGACGAAAACACGGGTCGCGTCCGGCAGTGCCAGAATATCCTGGATCGAGTGCCACAGCCGCGCCGCGCTGCCGCCGGGAAAGTCGGTTCTTGCCGTGCCGCTGTCGGGCATGAACAGCGTGTCGTGGACGAAGGCGGCGTCGCCGATCACATAGGTGATCGACGCCAGCGTATGGCCCGGCGAAAAAAGCACCCTTGCCGGAATGTTGCCGACCGAAAAGACTTCATCGGCCGCAAACAGCCTGTCCCATTGCGAGCCGTCGGCGCGAAATTCCGGCCAGTTGTAGATGACCTTCCACAAGTCCTGGACATCGGCGATCCTCTCGCCGATCGCCGTCGGGGCTCCGGTCTTTCCCCTGAGATAATACGCCGCCGAAAAGTGGTCGGCATGCGGATGGGTGTCGAGGATCCACTCCACCTCCAGCCCGTTCTCGCTGATGAAAGCGAGTACGGCGTCGGCATTCTTCGTGCCCGTTGCGCCGGACTTCTCATCGAAGTCGAGGATCGGGTCGATGATGGCGCATCGCCGCGTCGCCATGTCGGCGACCACATACTGGATGGCGCCCGTCGGCTTGTCGTAGAAGCCGGTGACCTCTGGCCTGGCCGATGCTGCGCTCAATCCGGCCCCCTCACCTCCCGCTCGGACAGGAATGATTTTCTCTGCCTGAGCCAAAGAAGAGCATGGTTGTCTCGGTTCGACGCAGTCAAGCACCCCATGCCTCGCGGAGGCAAGAGAGTCGAAAATCCTTCCCAAACTTGTTGGCCGTTCAGGCAGTCGGCTGCTTGGTCTTCCTCAGATAGGGCAGGATCGTGTCGTAGGCGCCGAAACGCTTGATCGCATCCTCGTTGGAGACGGCGGCGGTGATGATGACATCCTCCCCCTGCTTCCAGTTCGCCGGCGTCGCCACCTGGTGCTTGGCCGTCAGCTGGATGGAATCGATGACGCGCAGGATTTCATCGAAGTTGCGGCCGGTCGTCATCGGATAGGTGAGCACCAGCTTGATCTTCTTGTCGGGGCCGATGACGTAGACCGAACGCACCGTGGCATTGTCGGCGGGCGTGCGGCCTTCCGACGTCTCGCCAGCCCCGGCCGGCAGCATTTCGTAGAGCTTGGCGACCTTGAGGTCCTTGTCGCCGATCAGCGGATAGTTCACCGAATGGCCGGTCGCCGTCTTGATGTCAGCCTGCCATTTTTCATGACTCACGACCGGATCGACGGAAATGCCGATGATCTTGACGTTGCGCTTCTTGAACTCGCCTTCTAGCCCGGCCATCGTGCCAAGCTCGGTCGTGCAGACCGGCGTAAAATTCTTCGGATGGCTGAAAAGCACCGCCCAGCCGTCGCCGATCCATTGGTGAAAGCCGATCGGCCCTTGCGTGGTCTCGGCAGTGAAGTCCGGCGCGATATCGTTGATACGAAGGCTCATGGCACACTCCCCTTGTAAACAGATGCTTTTGTAGACAGATGCCGTCGGCAGGGAGAGCATCGGGCAACAGGCAATGCCGCCATCAAGACGCCCACCCTCCGGCGTGCTGCATCTTAGCGCAAAAATTCAGGCTGCGAGATAATTTGAAACTCTTGTCGGCGGCGCCATGAGCATTTTCATGCTGCCGAGGTCACCGACTGCGCATCGCTTGCGCGGCGTCAGGCCTTCTTCACCGCCAGGCTCGTCGCCAGATCTTCCATGCGCTGGGCCAGCGCGCCAAGCGCACCGGTCAGCACGGAATCGTTCTTGTCGGCCTTGGTCAGGGCGTCGTCGCGCGTCTTGCGCAGCGTCAGCACTTCGCTTTCCATGCCTTTGACGCGCTTTTGCAGTTCAGAAAGCTCGTCCATGACCATGATGCCGGCCATGACGGTCAGCCGCTGGTCGCCGATCTCGCCAAACGAATCCTTCAGATGCGAGACATAGCGGTCGAAGCGCTCGGCAAGGTCGATCAGGTGTTCTTCCTGGCCCTCATCGCAGGCCATTCGATACTGCTTGCCATCGATGGAAACCGTGACTTGTGCCATTGGCCTTACCTGTCCAGCCCCTATCTGTCCAACACAGCGCGGATGGTTTCCATGGCGGTCACCAGTCGGCGCGACACTTCCTTGTTGGCGTCTTCCAGCCGTTCGGCGCGAGCTTCAGAATTGTCGAGTTCCTGCGCCAGCCGCGAACGATCGGCGTTCATGCGCTGCACCTCGGCCTCGGATTCGGAATAATCCCGCTCATGCTCGAGCTTGGCCGCAACGGCGTTTTCCAGCCCATCGATGGCCTTGCCCAGCCTGGCGATGACTTCCTTGAGTGTTGTTTCCCCGGTCATGGCCTTCGTCCTGTGCCCTGCCCATCACCGAATCATTCGCATTCAGAACGCGTTATCCAGGAAACATTAGGCGCCGTGTGAAGGTGACGTCAACAAAGCTCTCGAGACTGTCCCCCGCTATCGCTAATGTACTGGGATCGCCACCATCACAAGACCGGCAAAAACGCACCGGTTTGTTGACTAAAAAGCCGCGCCTGCTATGTGTCGCGCACCTTTTCAAAGGCTCTCCCAAGGCCCCAAACCCCCACATTGGAGGAAGCATGACCTCGCGTGAACAACATGACCGGATGGCCAATGCGATCCGTTTTCTCTCCATGGATGCCGTCGAGAAGGCCCAGTCCGGCCACCCGGGCCTGCCCATGGGCTGCGCCGACATCGCCACGGTGCTGTTCACGCGCTTCCTGAAATACGATGCGAAGGCCCCGCACTGGGCCGACCGCGACCGCTTCATCCTGTCGGCCGGCCACGGATCGATGCTGCTCTATTCACTGCTCTATCTGACCGGTTACGAAGACATCACCCTCGACCAGATCAAGAGCTTCCGCCAATTGGGGTCGAAGACAGCGGGCCATCCGGAATACGGCCATGCCGCCGGCATCGAGACGACGACCGGCCCGCTCGGCCAGGGTCTCGCCAATTCGGTCGGCTTCGCGCTCGGCGAGCGCATCATGAACGCCGCCTTCGGCAACGACCTCGTCAACCACTACACCTATGTGCTGGCTGGCGACGGCTGTCTGATGGAAGGCATTTCGCAGGAGGCCATCACGCTTGCCGGCCATCTCAAGCTCAACAAGCTGATCGTCTTCTGGGACAACAACAACATCTCGATCGACGGCCCGGTCTCGCTGGCCGACAACACCGACCAGGTCGCACGCTTCCAGGCGTCGGGCTGGAACGCCAGCCACATCGACGGCCAGGACCCCGAAGCGATTGCCTATGCCATCGAGGCGGCCCGCCACTCCGACAAGCCGACGATGATTGCCTGCAAGACGACCATCGGCTTCGGCGCGCCGACCAAGGCCGGCACCAACAAGGCGCACGGCTCCCCGCTCGGCGCCGACGAGATCGCCGGTGCCAGGAAATTCTTCGGCTGGGATTCGCCTCCCTTCGAAGTTCCCGCCGACA
Source organism: Mesorhizobium sp. AR10 (assembly GCF_024746795.1). Taxonomy (NCBI): domain Bacteria; kingdom Pseudomonadati; phylum Pseudomonadota; class Alphaproteobacteria; order Hyphomicrobiales; family Phyllobacteriaceae; genus Mesorhizobium; species Mesorhizobium sp. AR10. Next base: position 1,634,105 of record NZ_CP080524.1, on the reverse strand, counting down.
TCCTCGACGCGTGGCGTGGCGCCGGCAAGACCGGCGTCAAGGCACGCACCGACTGGGAGGGCCGCCTCGCCAAGGCCGATGCCAAGCTGAAGGCTGAGTTCGAACGCCGCATCGGTGGCACGCTGCCGGCGAATTTCGACGCCGTCATCGCCGACTACAAGAAGAAGCTGAGCGCCGACAAGCCGAAGGTCGCCACCCGCAAATCGTCGGAAATGGCGCTCGAAATCATCAACGGCGCCATCCCGGAAACCATTGGCGGCTCGGCCGACCTGACCGGCTCCAACAACACCAAGACCAGCCAGACCAAGAACATCACATCGGACGACTACGGCCAGCGCTATGTCCACTACGGCATCCGCGAACACGGCATGGCGGCTGCGCTCAACGGCTTGACGCTGCATGGCGGCCTCGTCGCCTATGGCGGCACCTTCATGTGCTTCTCCGACTATGCCCGTCCGGCGATGCGGCTTGCCTCGCTGATGGGCATCCGTTCGATCTTCGTCATGACCCATGATTCCATCGGTCTGGGTGAAGACGGCCCGACCCACCAGCCGGTCGAGCATCTGGCCGCACTGCGCGCCATTCCCAACCACAATGTCTTCCGCCCGGCCGACGCGGTCGAGGCCGCCGAATGCTGGCAGCTGGCCATCGAATCGGAAAAGACGCCGTCGACGCTGGCGCTGACCCGGCAGAACCTGCCGACGGTGCGCACCGAATTCGTGACCAAGAACCTCAGCGGCTACGGCGCCTATGAGCTGGCCGCCGCCAGCGGCGATGCAGCGGTGACGATCTTTGCTTCGGGCTCCGAGGTCGAGATTGCGCTGGCCGCGCGCGAGGCATTGGAGAAACACGGCCATCCGACCCGCGTCGTCTCGGTTCCCTGTTTCGAACTGTTCGACAAGCAGAGCGCCGACTATCGCAAGAAGACGATCGGCTCGGCGCCGCTGAAGATCGCCATCGAAGCCGGCATTCGCCAGGGTTGGGATCATTTCATCGGCACCGACGGCATCTTCATCGGCATGACCGGCTTCGGCGCCTCCGGCACGATCGAACAGCTCTATCCGCATTTCGGCATCACCGCCGAAGCGACGGTGAAGGCGGCGGAAGCCCGCCTGCACGGCAAGTAAGGGATTGAGGCTGGCCCGCGAAACTGCTTCAGGCTATTTCGCGGGCTGGCTCAACCTAATCGATTTAAATCCATGCCTTCCATGGCTGGATTCTTTGCCCGTCCGCCGCTATGAAGCTGCGGACCAATTTGCCTTCCAGCTCCCAGGGAGAGAAAAATGACTGTCAGAGTTGCCATCAACGGATTCGGCCGCATCGGCCGCAACATCCTGCGCGCCATCCACGAATCCGGCCGCAAGGACATCGATGTCATCGCCGTCAACGACCTCGGCCCGGTCGAGACCAATGCGCATCTGCTGCGCTATGACAGCGTGCATGGCCGCTTCCCGCATGAAGTGTCGGTTTCCGGCGACCAGATCACCGTAGGCAAGGAAACATTCAAGGTCACCGCGATCAAGGATCCGACGCAACTGCCGTGGAAGGAACTCGGCATCGACATCGCGCTCGAATGCACCGGCATCTTCACCGCCCGCGACAAGGCCGCCGCGCACCTGACCGCCGGCGCCAAGCGCGTCATCGTCTCGGCCCCGGCCGAAGGCGCCGACCTCACCGTCGTCTATGGCATCAACCACGACCAGCTGACCAAGGACCACATCGTCATCTCGAACGCCTCTTGCACCACCAACTGCCTGGCGCCGCTGGCAGCGGTCCTGCACGAGACCGTCGGTATCGAGAAGGGCATGATGACGACGATCCATTCCTATACCGGCGACCAGCCGACGCTGGACACCATGCACAAGGATCTCTACCGCGCCCGTGCCGCTGCCCTGTCGCAGATCCCGACCTCGACCGGCGCGGCCAAGGCGATCGGCCTTGTGCTGCCCGACCTCAAGGGCAAGCTCGACGGCATCTCGATCCGCGTGCCGACCCCGAACGTCTCGGTCGTCGATTTCAAGTTCATCGCCAAGCGTTCGACCACCGTCCAGGAAATCAACGACGCGGTGATCGCAGCCTCCAACGGCAAGCTCAAGGGCATCCTCGGCGTCACCCATCATCCGAACGTCTCGATCGACTTCAACCACGATCCGCGTTCCTCGATCATGGCGCTCGACCAGACCAAGGTGATGGACGGCAACTTCGTTTCGGTTCTGTCCTGGTACGACAATGAATGGGGCTTCTCCAACCGCATGGGCGACACATCAGTCGCCTTCGGCAAGACCATCGCCTGATCGCAAAACCATCTTTGCGCGACCTGAAACGCCCGGCTTTGTCCGGGCGTTTTTTTATCGGCACATCGTACAGCGCTCCTTGAGCGCCAAACCGCCAGAAAATCAGCGGCATAGACCAAAAAACCACCCTCCCGCCTTGCGCTGGCCATGCCTTCGCCCCACTCTCCCGTAAATCGGGAGAAAGAGGAATTCGAGGGGCAAATCACGGATGGAGCATGCGATCTATCTCGTCACGCTGGTTGGCACCGCGCTTGTCGTTGCCGCGGCGTTTTCGAGCCTGATCGCTTTCCGCTTCGGCGCCCCTCTCCTGCTGCTGTTTCTGTGCATCGGTCTGGCCACCGGAACCGACGGCCTCGGCATCGAGTTCGACAATGCCCGGGTGGCCTATTTTGCCGGCTCACTGGCGCTCGCCGTGATCCTGTTCGATTCCGGTTTTGGCACGCCGCTCAACGCCTTGCGGCAGGCAGCCGGCCCGGCGCTGTCGCTGGCGACCGTCGGCGTCATGTTGACCACCGGCCTGTTCGGCGCCGCCGCCCACTACATGCTCGATCTCACCTGGCTGGAATCCTTCCTGCTCGGCGCCGCCGTTGCCTCGACCGATGCCGCGGCGGTGTTCTTCCTCTTGCGCGCCGGCGAAATCAATCTGCGCGAGCGGGTGCGGGCGACGCTTGAGGTCGAATCCGGCACCAATGACCCGATTGCCATCTTCCTTACCATCACGCTGGTCGAGATCATCGCCGTCAACGCCAATCCCGAGGCCAAGGTGCTGGTCACCGACCTCGTCCTCGGCTTCCTTCTCAACATGGGGATCGGCGCCATCGTCGGCATTCTGGGCGGCCTCGCCATCGTGCGCCTCGTCGATCGCCTCAATCTCGATCACGGCCTGTTGCCGATCTTCGTGCTGACACTGTCGCTGATGGTGTTCGCCGCCGCTGGCGCCATCGGTGGCTCCGGCTTTCTGGCGGTCTATCTCGCCGGCCTGGTTGCCGGCAATTCCGACATCCGCGCCGTCACCATTCTCAAGCGCTTCCAGGACGGCATGTCGTGGCTGGCGCAGATCATCATGTTCCTGATCCTCGGCCTGTTCGCGACGCCATCGCAATTTCCAGCGATCATGGTGCCGGCGGTGCTGCTCGGCCTGTTCCTGATATTCATCGCCCGGCCGGTCGCCGTCTGGCTCTGCCTGATCCCGTTTCGCCTGCCGCGCCCCGAGGTCGCCTTCGTCTCCTGGGTCGGCCTGCGCGGCGCCGTCTCCATCCTGCTCGCCATCACCCCGCTGCTCGGTGGCCTGGAGAACGGCCGCCTCATCTTCAACATCGCCTTCATTGTCGTGCTGGTGTCGCTGGTCATCCAGGGTTGGACCGTCGGACCCCTGGCGCGCCGTCTCGGCCTGATCGTGCCGGCGCGGCTGGGACCACTGGACAAGGTCGAGCTCGAACTGCCGGGCTCCGCCCATCACGAGCTTCTCGCCTACCGTGTAGCACCTGGCAGTCCGGTGGCGCGCGGCGAACGCATCCCGCGCTGGGCGCGGCCGTCGCTGGTGTTGCGCGACGGACGCTCGATGCGCTTCCAGGACATGGGCCGGCTCGCCGCCGGCGATCAGGTCTATATCTTCGTGCCGGACCGTTATCCGCGCCTGCTTGACAAGCTGTTTGCCAGCCGCGCCGTGGTCGATCCCGAGGATGCGGATTTCTTCGGCGCCTTTGCCGTCGATCCGGCGCGCTCGGCCGCCGAGCTGGAAACCGCCTATGCGCCTGGCCTGACCGAGGCGGAACGCAAGCTCACCGTCGGCGCCCTGGTGACGGCGCGGCTTGGCGGCCACGCCGAATATGCCGACCGCGTGCTGCTTGGTCCGATCGAACTGATCGTCCGCGACGTCGACGACAAGGGCAAGATCACTGGCCTCGGCCTTTCCTTCGAGCCGACCGCACCGGTGGCGCGGGTGCCGGTTTTCCTGAGCGCCGGCGAAATCGGCGACCGCGTCAGTGCCTTTGTTCGCAACTGGCGCAATCCGACCGAGACGCAGATTGCCGAGACGCAGGCAGAGGTGGAACCTGCTCCGCAGCCAGTGGTGGAAAAGTCACAAAGCGAGAGCTGACCGCTCCCGGCACCAGCCGCCGGGTCATATTTTCCGTGAAGCCCTGTCGCAGGTCTTGCATCGTCGTTGGCGCGGGGTAAGGTCCCGGCGATTTTTCGCGAAAGGGACCAGCATGGCCGGCTTCAAGACACTGGACGACATCGGCAACATCAGCGGCAAGCGAGTGCTGGTGCGCGTCGACCTCAACGTTCCCGTCGCTGAGGGCAAAGTCACCGACGCCACCCGCATCGAGCGCATCGCACCGACCATCGCCGAGCTTTCCGGCAAGGGCGCCAAGGTCATCCTGCTCGCTCATTTCGGCCGACCCAAGGATGGTCCCTCACCCGAATTCTCGCTTGAACCGATCGCCAAGGCGACGGCTGAGGTGCTCGGCCGCCCCGTCGGCTTTGCACCCGACTGCATCGGCGACATAGCCGCGAGTGCGGTTGCCGCCATGAACAAGGGCGACGTGCTGCTGCTTGAAAACACCCGCTTCTACAAGGCCGAGGAGAAGAACGACCCGTCCTTCACCGAAAAGCTCGCCGCCAATGGCGACATCTTCGTCAACGACGCCTTCTCGGCCGCGCACCGCGCACATTCGTCGACGGAAGGGCTGGCGCATCTGCTGCCGGCCTTCGCCGGCCGCACCATGCAAGCCGAACTCGACGCACTGGAAAAGGGTCTCGGCAATCCCGTCCGTCCCGTCGTCGCCATTGTCGGTGGCGCCAAGGTTTCGAGCAAGATCGACCTGCTGATGAACCTGGTGAAGAAGGTCGACGCGCTGGTCATCGGCGGCGGCATGGCCAACACTTTCCTCGCCGCGCGCGGCACCGATGTCGGCAAATCGCTGTGCGAGCATGATCTGGCCCCGACCGCCAAGCAGATCATGATCGAGGCGGCCGAGGCCGGCTGCGCCATCATCCTGCCGGTCGACGGCGTCGTCGCCAAGGAGTTCAAGGCCGGCGCCGCCAGCCAGACCCTCGCCATATCAGACGTGCCTGCCGACGGCATGATCCTCGATGTGGGCGCGAAGACGGTGAAAACCATTGCCGAATGGATCGACCGCGCCGCGACGCTGGTCTGGAACGGGCCACTCGGCGCGTTCGAGATCGAGCCGTTCGATCATGCGACGGTGGCCGCTGCCAAGCACGCTGCGGCGCGCACCAAGGCCGGCAAGCTGGTCTCGGTCGCCGGCGGCGGCGATACGGTGGCGGCGCTCAACCATGCCGGCGTCGCCGACGACTTCACCTATGTCTCGACCGCCGGCGGCGCCTTCCTTGAGTGGATGGAAGGCAAGCCGCTGCCCGGCGTCGACGTGCTGAAGAAGTAAGGCAAGGCGATTCACGCTTTCCGGCGCCATTCCTTTGGCGGTAGTGTTCTGCCAGGCGCGGAACAACCGTTTCAGGAGAAGCAGAATGAGCGAACGTCTCGAAGACATTGCCGCCGCGATCGTGGCCGATGGCAAGGGCCTGCTGGCCGCCGACGAAAGCTCCGGCACCATCAAGAAGCGTTTCGACGTCATCGGCGTCGAATCCACCGCCGACAGCCGTCGCGACTATCGCGAGATGATGTTCCGCGCTTCCGACGCGATGACCAGATACATCTCCGGCGTCATCCTCTACGATGAGACCATCCGCCAGAAGGCGGCTGACGGCACGCCGCTGGTCGACATCATCAAGGCGGCCGGCGCCATCCCCGGCATCAAGGTCGACGCCGGCGCCAAGCCGCTGGCCGGCTTTCCTGGCGACACCATTACCGAAGGCCTCGACGGCCTGCGCGAACGCCTCGCCGACTACTACAAGCTCGGCGCCCGCTTCGCCAAATGGCGCGCGGTGATCGACATCGACACAGGCAAGGGCGTGCCATCCGCCACCTCGATCGGCTCGAACGCCCATGCGCTCGCCCGCTATGCAGCACTCTGCCAGGAGGCCGGCATCGTGCCGATCGTCGAGCCAGAGGTGCTGATGGACGGCGCCCACGACATCGACACCTGCTACGAGATCTCGAAGGCGACGCTGACGAAACTCTACACCGAGCTCTACGCCGCCCGCGTTGTGCTGGAAGGCACGATCCTGAAGCCGAACATGGTCCTCGCCGGCAAGAAATCGGGTAAGGTGAGCAGCCCCGAGGAAGTCGCCGAAAGGACGATCAAGCTGTTCCGCGAGACGGTGCCGTCAGCAGTACCGGGCATCGCCTTCCTCTCTGGCGGACAATCGGACGAGGAAGCGACAGCCAACCTCAATGCCATCAACGCCATCGGCCCGCATCCATGGAAGCTGACCTTCTCCTACGGCCGCGCCTTGCAGGCAGCACCGCAGAAGGCGTGGAGCGGCAAGGCGGCAAACGTCGCCGCCGGCCAGGCCGCCTTTGCCCATCGCGCCCGCATGAACCATCTGGCAGCACTTGGGAAATGGCAGGCGAGCCTGGAACAAGCGGCCTGACCGGAAATCTGCGGCGTCCGGATCCGTGTGGCCGGATTTTGTGTGCCCTGAAAATCGCTCCAAAAAAGCGACGGTCGTGTCGGCTTGCGTCGAGCCCGAACGTCCTTGGGTTCGAAGAGGAGCAGATTCATGTCGAACAACAAGGCCGTTTCCCGGGAAGACTGGTTTGAAGCACACAAATCGCATCTGGCGCGCGAGAAGGAATTGACGCGGTTTCGTGACCGCATCGCCGCGGAGCGGCGCGAATTGCCCTGGCTGAAGATCAGGAAGGATTATGTTTTCGAGACCGAGCAGGGGCCGAAGAAACTGGCCGACCTGTTCAAAAGCAAAAGTCAGCTGATCGTCTACCACTTCATGTTCGGGCCGGGTGTCGATTACCGCTGCGAGGGCTGTTCGTTTCTCGCCGATCACATTGACGGCGCCAACCAGCATCTCAGGCATCACGATGTATCGCTGGTCGTGATCTCTCGCGCGCCGCTGGCCGAACTGCTCCCGTACAAGCAGCGCATGGGCTGGAAATTTGACTGGGTGTCGTCCTACGCCTCGGACTTCAACTTCGACATGCAGGTTTCCTTCACCGACAAGCAGATTGCGTCGGGCGACACCGTCTACAATTTCGAACAGCGCGCCCTGAAGTCGAAGGACCTGCCCGGCGCCAGCGTGTTCTACCGGGATGAGGCCGGCGACATCTTCCTGACCTTCATGACACGCGCGCGCGGCGGCGACCCGCTGATCGGCGCCTACCACTATCTCGACATGACGCCGAAGGGTCGTAACGAAACCGGCCCCTATCGTGGCCTGATGGACTGGGTGCGGCTGCACGACGAGTACGCAGACACGTCGGAACGGGAGAACTGTTGCAGCTGACGTGAAAAGGCAGCCACTGCGTCGTTCACCTGCGGCCCCACATGCGCTAAAGGCTGGTATAATGCAGCGCCTTTTCGTCCTCCTCACCTGGCTCGCCTTCCCGGTTTACATCTGGCAGGGGCTTGGCGTGCGCCGCCGCACCACGCGCATGCTGCCGGCGCAAGGTCCGGTCATGCACGATCTCGCCGGCAAGACGCCGGCGGTCTCGCTTCTTGTGTTGGGCGATTCCTCCGCCGCCTCTGTCGGCATCGGCAATTCCGAGAACGGGCTCGCCGCGCAGCTGGCCGATCTGATTTCGCAACGCACCGACCGCGCCGTGCGCTGGCGGGCGGCCGGCTTCAATTCGGCAACCTCAGGCCAGATCCGCGACCACGTGTTACCCAACCTGTCGGCCGATCCGTGGACGCATATCGTGCTTGCCATCGGCACCAATGACGCCAAGAATTTTCATTCGGTGCCGCGCTTCAAGAAGGAGTTTGGCGGCCTGCTCTACGCGCTGCGCGCCAAATGGCCGGAGGCGCGCGTCGTGTGGTCGCCGGTGCTGGAATTCACCCGGGCGCCGGCAATGCCGCCGCTGCTCGGCAAGATCCTGGAAATCCGTGCCGTCGAGATGAACCGGATGGGCGAGCGCCTTTGCTTCGAGCGCGGCGCGGTGCCGGCACCACGCCTGCCGATCACCGACCCCGAGGCCGGTTTTGCGTCGGACGGATTTCATGCCTCGGAGGCCGGCTACCGGGCCTGGGCGGAGCATCTCGTCAGGCTGGTACTGGGTGAGCAACATCCCGCGTAGCAGGCGGAAGGCCGGCTCCAACCTATGTCCAATGCCCCAGCACCGCCGTGATCGAAATCGCCGCCATGGCCAGCAGCGCCAGCTTCCAGAAATCGCTGCGCCGCTTCAGCCCCGGCCAGCCGAGCGGCTTGATCAGCTGGATGACCATCATGGCGATGATGACGAGCGCGAGGAGTTTCGACATGCCGCCTTTGACCAGCATCATGGCCGGCTGTCAAAACCTGCTTCCAGAACAACGCCGCAGCCAGGACGTCCCATACCTTGCAGGGAGCCTAGGGGCCGCTCTGCGGGATGCAGGATCGCGCAGCCCGCAGATCGTAGATCCTAACCGTAGGCGCGACATAGCCATAGTCACCGTATGGTTTCGAGAATTGCGCCGCGATATGGCCATCGAGGCAACGGAACATGCCGGCAAGGTCATATATCCTCGGATCCTGCTCTCTCAACTCTCCGCCACGCAGGTATCGTTGAAATTTCAGCGATACGAGGTAGCCGACTGACGAAAGGTCACGATAGTCCTCGGTTTTCGGTGCCGGCTCTCCCATTGGATAATCCACCGCGAAACGTGTGACGCCTTGCTTTTCAAGGAAGCGCATTGCTGCAAAGCGGGTATCGTTTTGCCAGTCCATGTTCGCGACATAGGCAGTGCCGGCATTGGCGCTCGCGATGATGGCGACAAGCCCAAGTCCGGCGCCGACCAAGCGGCTTCGGGGCGCAATCGCCCTGGAACAGGCGATGCCAGCCGCCAGCAGGAGATAGACAACAACCGGCAAAACGTAGCGCATGAAGCCGACCAGTTTGAGCGGCGACAGTTCGAGCAGGAAGAGCCAGAGAAAAGCCGCGCCCGCATAGGCAGCGACATGTTTGTTCCGGTCGGCGAAGATGGCCATGGCGATCGCCCCTAGCGCGATAGCCGCCGTCGGTCCGGTGAGACTGGGGATCAGATGGTAGCGAAAGTGTGTAAGCCCATAGCCGTCCCAGAACCATTCCTTGAGATCGTGACCCCGTTCAGCGTGCTTCAGTTCCTCGACGAGGCCTTTGATCACGGTTGAAAGCCCGCTTCCGGCTTCAGTCAAAAGCGACACGCCGAATATCGCGACGATGGTGAGCACGTCCGTGGCGGCAATGATGATGCCTTGTCTGGGGTCAAGTCTGCAGTAGACGATCGCCACGATGAAGAGACCGAGGCTGTTCACGGCGCCCACATATTTCGCCGCTACGGCGAGCCCTAGCGCAAATCCGAAGTAGAGAAGATTGAATGTGGTTGCCTGCTCCTTCAACCGCACCAGTGCATGCAGCCCGACGCAGATGGCGAAGATCAGGACCGCATCTTCCTTGAAATAGTGCGCGTGAACCGCGATGGCCGGCGACACCGCGAAAACACAGGTCCACAGAAAGGCGTTGAGGTCGTCCGCGTATCGTCGCAGAACGAGATAGAAGAGGACGCTTGCCCCGACACAGGCCAAGGCGCTGACGCTCCGGCCGGCCAGCAGAAAGCCATGCTCATTGGAAGCACCGGAAAGCCATGCGGCGACCCGGGCCAACACGATCATCAAAGGAGGATGCGCGTAATTGTGGTGCTGCCCCGCGGCAAACAGCACTTTGCGGGGCTCGTCCGGCTGGACGCCGAGCGGGAAGTCGATGTTGTAAAAGGCAAGCGATGCCGAGATCGCCACCAGCAACAAAACGGCCAGCGTCCTGGCATCAGACCTCTGTGCCATTCCGGCCCAGCCGGCCGGCTTGATGAGCCGGCCGACCGTCATGGGCTGATCGGGTGCGTGAGGCGTTTCGACATGCCGCTTTTTGACCAGCATCCCGGCCCGCTGTCAAAGCGCTCCGTTATTTCATCCGCGGCCCGCTGCCAGCCGGCCAGGGCTGTGGGCCACTATGCCAGCGTCTTGAGGCCGGCCTCGATCGACGCCCGCTTCGGTTCGAGGAAAGGTGGCAGGGCCAGTCTCTCGCCCAGCGTCTCCAGCGGCTCGTCGGCTGTGAAGCCCGGTCCGTCGGTTGCAATCTCGAACAATATGCCGTTCGGCTCACGGAAATAGAGCGAGCGGAAATAGTAGCGTTCGACCTCGCCGCTTGACGGCAGGCGAAACTCGGCCAACCGCGCTGTCCATTGATGCAGCGTTTCCTGGTCCGGAGCCCGGAATGCAACGTGGTGGACCGCACCCGCCCCTTGCCTGGCCGGTGCAAGGCCAGGCTGCACCGCGACATGAAGTTCCGCAGCCGGCCCGCCTTCTCCCATCTCGAAGACATGAACCTGACCTTGACCGTCCGGTGAGGCATAGTCCCGCACTTTGCGCATGTTCATCACCCGGGTCACCACCGCTTCGGTGTTGGTGATGTCGGGAACGCTGATGACGATGGGCCCGAGCCCGCGTATCTGGTGCTCGGCTGGGACCGGGCTTTGCGCCCAGGGGCGGCTGTCGCCCTTGCCGCCATCGCTGACAAGGCGAAGGCGCTGACCCTCGGGGTCTTCGAAATCAAGCGACAGGTAGCCGCCGATGTCGCCGATCTCTTCGGTCGCGATGCCCTCGCCGGCCAGGCGCTGCTTCCACCAGGCAAGACTTTCGTGGCTGCCGACCCGCAGGCCTGTCCGGATGATGCTGTGGGTGCCGCGCCGTTCGCGTCCAACCGGCCAATCGAAGAAGGTAAGGTCGGTGCCCGGTGTCGCCTCTCCATCGGCGTAGAAAAGGTGATAGGCTGATGTGTCGTCCTGGTTCACCGTCTTCTTGACCAGCCGCAGGCCCAAGGTCTTCGTGTAGAAGCGAAGGTTTCCGGGGGCATTCGCGGTGATTGCCGTCAGATGGTGAATTCCTGTCAGTTGCAGGCTCATGGTCGTCTCCCCAGGTCGTGGACCTGTTCTCTCTCGAAAATTGTTCTTCCTCCATATCAGAACCCCGACCCTGTCGCTGAAGGCCGCAAACGCCGACAGTCTGTCGCTGGAAGCTGAACGACCTTCACCTTAGCCGTCACTCCTAGTGAACAATCGGCGCTCCTCAAACGCAACGCTGGCACGAGCGGCAAGGCTCGCCAAAAGTCCTGAAAGCTCCTGACAGACTGCTGTCAGGAGGGGTGTGAGATAGTGCCTCCATCGGAAAAGAGGAGAGTCGTCATGAACGGTTTTACGATCCTGAGCAGCGTACAGCACTACGTCGGCAAGATCCGGACGATGCGCAACGAAATCCGCACACAGCGTTTCATGAACTCACTGCCGGCGGACATCCGCAAGGACATCGGCTGGCCGGATATGTATGACGGCCGCCACATCCGCGGCAATTGAGGTGATTTTTGCCCGCAACAGTTGGATGCGGGCGTCGCAGCACCCAGATAACAGGTCCGGCGTGCACGAGGATGGAGCGAGCATATGCCTGAACAGAAGGTCATCGGTGTGCTTTTCATCGATCGCTTCGCCGACTGGGAGTACGGCTTGCTGGCGGCGTCGGCAGTCGAATGGTTCGGTGCTCGCACCGTGTCGCTGACGCCGGACGGCAAGCAGGTGACCTCGGCCAGCGGCTTCAGGCTGACGCCCGATCGCTCCGCCGAGGCCGAGGAGAATGCCGATCTCGACGCTGTGGCGGTCATCGGCTCCGACCAGTGGACCAGCGATGCGCCACCGGACGTGTCCGGATTACTGACAGCGGTTGCAACCCGCGGCGGCGTGGTCGGCGGCATCTGCGCCGGCACGCTGGCGCTGGCTCGCGCCGGCCTGTTCGACAAGGTCAAACACACCAGCAACGGTCGCGACTGGATCAACGAAAACGAGGCAGGCTACGTTGGCGCCGAGAACTATCAGGACGTGCCCTATGCCGTGGCCGACGGTCGCGTCGTTTCCGCGCCTGGCTCGGCTCCTGGCACGTTCGCGCTGGCTTATTTGAAGACGCTCTATCCCGAAAGAGGCAGCGATCTCGCGCAGATGCGTGCGTTGTTCGCCAAGGAGTATGCTGAAGGCTCCTGACAGTATGGTGTCAGGAGCAGCATGCGATAGTGCAGCGGTGTCAGGAGAGAGATATGACCTTCATTCCCGCAAAAGCATCGGCATGGTTCGAGATACCGGTCACTGACATGGACCGGTCGCGGACTTTCTACGCCTCGGTGCTGCAGAACGAACTGGCACTCGAAGAGAGTGGTCCAAACCCTATCGCCATGTTCACCGCCCAGGAACGAATGGCGTCCGGGCACATCTATCCCGGAAAACAAGCAGCACCCGGAACCGGGCCGACCATTCATTTGTCGGTCGCAGCGCCCATCGAAGACGCGATGGCGCGGGTGACACAAAATGGCGGCCAGGTCGTCTCGCCGGCGATCTCCATCCCAGCCGGCACATTCGCCTATTGCCTCGACCCCGACGGCAACAGTTTCAGCCTTTTTGTATAAAGTGAGATTGGAGCCAGGCGCATGGTGAAAAGCTGGAATGACAAGCTGAACACGCCCGGCATCCACGCCGTCAAGCCGACGCCGCGCACGATGGCCGATGTCATCGAAGGCCAACCGATGCTGGTGCCGACAGCACGGCAAGTCGATGACTTCATCCGCACAATTCCCAAGGGCGTCGACATGGATGTCCGTGCCCTGCGCACCGCGCTCGCCATCGAGCACGGTGCCGAAGTGACATGTCCGGTCACCCTCGGCTATCATCTGCGCACTGTCGCCGAGGCTGCCAACGAGGATCTCGAACGCGGCATGACGTTGAACGACATTGCGCCATTCTGGCGGGTGCTCGACGCGAAAACGCCGACCACCAAGAAACTGTCCTTCGGCGCGGCATTCGTCGCCGCGCAGCGCAAGCGCGAAGGTCTGGAACCATAGTGCATGTCGCCCAAAAGTGGGAACCGGTTTTGGGACCACGACATGCATAAGAACAACACCGAGGAACCATACGATGCGCCGCGCCGACAGGCTCTTCCAGATCGTGCAGCATTTGCGCGGAGGCCGTCTGGTCACCGCCCAGAAGCTGGGCACGTGGCTCGAGGTTTCCGAGCGAACCATCTACCGCGACATCGCCGATCTGCAGTCGACCGGGGTGCCGATCGACGGCGAGGCCGGCGTCGGCTACATGATGAGAGAGGGTTTCGACCTTCCGCCGCTGATGTTCACGCGTGACGAGATCGTGGCGCTGGTCGCCGGCGCCCGTATGGTGCGCGCCTTCGGCGGTGCCGCCATGGCACGCGCCGCTGAAGAGGCGCTGGTCAAGATCGGCGCCGTGCTACCCGACGCCGAAAAGGACCGCATTGCCCGCACCGAAATCCACACGCCGATGTGGGTGGTGAGCGATGCCGCGCGCGAGGCGATCGACCTGATCGAGCGTGCCGTCGAGAAACGCCAGGTGCTGACCATCGACTATAGCGACGAGGCCGGCCGCGGCACCGCCCGCGACATCCGCCCGTTGGGCCTGTGGTTCTGGGGCAAAGTGTGGACGCTGGTCGCCTGGTGCGAGATGCGCGACGATTTCCGCGCCTTCCGCATCGATCGCATCGCTTCGGTGGTCATCGCAGGTCGCGTCTTCAAGCCGGAGCGCGGCAAGCAGCTTGGCGATTTCTACCGTGCGGTGGAGCGCAGCGAGGACTATGGCATGGCACCGGACCGCGCGGCGCGGACCTGACGCCGCTAGATCCTGCCAATAAAAAGCCCGCTCGAAGCGGGCTTTTTTCTAAGGTCGGCGCTTGCCCTTCGCTATGGCTTCGGGCGCTCGTCGTTTCAATCGACAAATCGTTGTCGATTGATCGGCCTACGGCCGACCTCTCCTCTCACTCCTCGTCGTCCGCATCCTTGTCTTTCGACTTCAAGGCCGAAAGCTTGGCGAAGACGGCGTTGGCGTCGAGTTCGGCGTCCTCGTCCTTCGGCTTCTCCGGCGCCGGCACCAGCCGTTCGGTCAAGGCCGCCGGCAGCAGCGTGTCGCCGACCGGTTGAGGCTGCTCGCGGCCACGCGAGGCGCGGTTGACTTCCATATCGAGGTCGATCTGCGAGGCCAGGCCCAGCGTCACCGGGTCCATCGGCTGCAGATTGGCCGAATTCCAGTGCTTTCGGTCACGGATCTGATCGATCGTCGACTTGGTCGTGCCGACCAGGCGCGAGATCTGCGCGTCCTTCAACTCGGGATGGTTGCGCACCAGCCAGAGAATGGCGTTGGGTCGGTCCTGGCGCTTGGACAGTGGCGTGTAGCGCGGGCCCTTGCGCTTGGATTCCGGCACCCGCACCTTGGGGTCGGACAGCTTCAGCCGCTGGTTCGGGTCCTTCTCGGCGCGCGCGATCTCGTCGCGGCTCAGCTGGCCGGTCATGATCGGGTCCATGCCCTTGATGCCTTGCGCCGATTCGCCGTCGGCGATCGCCTTGACCTCGAGCGGGTGCAGCCCGCAGAACTGCGCGATCTGCTCGAAGGACAGCGCGGTGTTGTCGACCAGCCAGACGGCAGTCGCCTTGGGCATCAGCAGCGTATTGGCCATTGCAAAAATCCTTCTCGTTCGCCCGCGTTCCCGCGCGGGCGGTGGGTTAAGCCACCAAAATGGGAAATTCGCGGTCTGTATAACCGCTCTCTTGCCATTTCGCAACGTTTTTGGAAGGCGCGCCGCCAGCACGATGTGGGGCCGGCCAAAGCCATGGACCCAGCGCCCAAAAAGACAAAACCCGCCGGACGGGGTCCAGCGGGTTCGGAACCGGTGACGGGAAACCCGTCTGCTGCGGCTCTGGCTTATACGGCATGGCCCGGTCTTCGGACGGGACCATGCTAGAAATCAAATCACTTTGCGGGCGATCTTCTCGATGTCGGCGCGGTTGATGCCGAGATCGTTCAGCTCACGGGCGTTGAGCTTGTTCAGCTCGCGCACGGTCTCATTGTACATGCGCCAGTTACGGAAAGCGCGGATCGGGTTCATGATAGTCCTCCATTCGTGGGATCGTTCGTTTCGATGCCGCTTAGATAGGCACCGCTGCCCAGGAATTGAACAGACGCTTTTGCATGGCGGCAATGCAATTGTGCATTGCAGCATTAAGCCTTTGTTCAGCTTGTTTGCGGTGACGCGAACGCCCGGGACGTCGAGATTCAGATCAGGCCGCCATTTGCCAGTCGACATCACCTGAACATCGATACGGCCTAGCCGACATCGAGCACGATCTTGCCGATATGCTCGCCGTCCTCCATCCGCTCATGCGCCCGCCAGGCTTCCTTGAGCGGGAAGATCATGTCCATGACCGGCGCCACCTTGCGGGTGCCGAGCAGCGGCCACACCTGGGCCTCCAGAGCGGCGGCGATTGCCGCCTTGAACTCGACCGTGCGGGGCCGCAGCGTCGAACCGGTATGCGTCAGCCGCTTGACCATGATCTTCGAGAAGTCGGCGTTCGCCACCGCGCCGCTTTGCACGGCGATCTGGACGATGCGCCCTTCCACCGCAGCGGCTTCGTAATTGCGCGCCACATAGTCGCCGCCGACCATGTCGAGGATGACATTGGCGCCCTTGCCCCCGGTTGCCTCCTTGACCGCGGCGACGAAATCCTCGTCGCGGTAGTTGATCGCCTGGTCGGCGCCGAGCTTCAGGCAGGCGTCGCATTTCTCCTTGGTTCCGGCGGTGGTGACGACATACGCACCGAAGGCGGACGCCAGCTGGATCGCTGTGGTGCCGATCCCCGACGAGCCGCCGTGAACGAGCAGCGTCTCGCCCCGCTTCAGGCCGCCGCGCTCGAACACATTGTGCCAGACGGTGAAGTAGTTTTCCGGCACCGCTGCCGCCTCGGTGTGGGTAAAGCCGGCGGGCAGCGGCAGCACGCTGCCGGTGTGAACCTTGACATATTCGGCATAGCCGCCGCCGGGCGTCAGCGCGCAGACGCGGTCGCCGACACGCCAGCGCGATATTTCGTCGCCAAGCGCTGCAACTTCACCCGATGCTTCGAGGCCCGGCAGGTCCGATGCGCCGGGCGGCGGCGGATAGGCGCCCTTGCGCTGCTGGACGTCAGGTCGGTTGACACCGGCGGCGCGCACCCGGATCAGGATCTCACCCGGACCGGGCATCGGCACGTCGCGGGTTTCCGGTTTCAGCACCCGTGGCCCCCCGGGCTCCGAGATCGCGATGGCCGTCATATTCGCCGGAATTTTTTGTCCGCTCGCCATGAATTTTCCCGTCTCGCTCCGCCAGCTTGTGGCCGGCTGCCAGTCTCTTGCCGGCTATTTGCATCCACGCCCCTGCCCTATGTATGCTCATTGCCAGATCAGGCAAATGGCCAAATCAGGGAGGAGCGACGATGGCGATCTTCGACGACGAACCCAAGAAGAAAGCCCGACCGCATGAAATCGGGCAGGATCTGTCGCTGCTTTCGCTCAGCGAACTGTCCGAGCGCATCGGCATCCTGCGCGACGAGATTGCCCGGCTGGAAGCAGAACTTAGGACCAAGGACACCACCAAGTCGGCAGCCGAGGCGCTGTTTCGCCGCGGGTAATTTCAAAAGCTGATTGAGCGCCGCCGAAAAGCCCGAATACGATCGTCTTCAGACCCGGCGCCTTCCCAAACACCTGCGCCACGAACCCCAGCCGGATCAAAACATGTTCGCAACCTACCGACCGATCCTCTCGTTGCTGCGCGGCACCGCTTTCCTGCTGGCGGCATCCGGGCTGCACGGCCTGCTGTTGCCGCTGCGCGGTCAGCTCGAAGGCTTCTCGACGGCGTCGCTCGGCCTGATGGGCACGGCCTGGGCCGGCGGCTTCGTCACCGGCTGCTTCTTTGCGCCGCGCATCGTGCGCCGCGCCGGCCACGTCAGGGCCTTCGGCGCTTTCGCCGCGTCGGGAGCCATCGTCGCGCTGCTCACCGGTCTGATCATCGACGAATATGTCTGGATCCTGCTGCGCGCCTTCACCGGCTTCACCATGGCCGGCGCCTTCATGGTCATCGAAAGCTGGCTGAACGAAAAAGCCACCAACGAGAACCGTGGCACCGTCTTCGGGCTTTACATGATGGTCACCTATGCCTCGATCATGGGCGGCCAGATGATCGTCGCCGGCGGTGACGTGAAGTCGGCCTCGCTGTTCATGATCACCGGCATATTGTTCTGCCTGTCGCTGATCCCAACCGCCGTCTCGTCGGCTTCGCATCCCAAGCCGCTGCAGGACGTGTCGCTCGACATCAAGGGGCTTTATGCCAATTCGCCGGTGTCGGCGATCGCCTGCCTTTTGATCGGCATCGCCAATGGTGCCTGGGGTACGCTCGGCGCCGTCTATGGCGCCCGCATCGGCATTTCCACGGCCGAGATCGCGCTGATGATGAGCCTGGTGGTCGTCGCCGGCGCCGCTATGCAGCTTCCGGCCGGACGTCTGTCCGACAAGACCGACCGTCGTTTTGTGCTGGCGGGCGCGGCCGTCGGCGCGGCGCTGTTTGCCCTCGCCATCTTCCTGTTCGAACCGCGCT
Organism: Mesorhizobium sp. AR10; assembly: GCF_024746795.1. Taxonomy (NCBI): domain Bacteria; kingdom Pseudomonadati; phylum Pseudomonadota; class Alphaproteobacteria; order Hyphomicrobiales; family Phyllobacteriaceae; genus Mesorhizobium; species Mesorhizobium sp. AR10. The sequence continues at coordinate 1,616,244 of NZ_CP080524.1, read as the reverse complement.
CCAGCGTCTTCGTCCTTGTCTTCACCGCCGCCTATGGTGCCTTCGCCTACACGCTCTATTCGATCGCCGTAGCGCATGCCAACGACCACGCGCGCGCCGAGGATTTCGTCAAAGTGTCGGGCGGCCTGCTGCTGCTCTATGGTTTCGGCACCATGATCGGACCGTTGCTGGCCGCAGGCCTGATGGGCTGGATGCGGCCCGAGGGCCTGTTCCTTGCGACGGCTCTCGCGCATCTGTGCCTGGCGGGCTATACGCTGCTGCGCATCAGCCGCCGCGCGCCGGTGCCGATCGAAGATCGCGATGCCTTCAAGACGCAACCGGCCGACCGCTCGGTGACGCCGGAAGCATTGCGGCTCGACCCGCGCAGAAAAGATTGAAACCAATGGTTGAGATTCGGAAAGCTTTGCCTCACAAATAAGGTATGATTTTTTCCGACGCCTTCCTGGCGATTGCCGATCCCAACCGGCGCCATCTTCTTGAGGAGCTCCGGCGCGGTCCAAAGACCGTCAACGAACTGGCGGCCGGTCTGCCGGTGTCCCGTCCGGCCGTTTCGCAGCATCTGAAGGTGCTGCTCGAGGCTGGCCTTGTTCACGCCAAGGCCGAAGGCACAAGGCGTGTCTATACTGTCAGCAATGCCGGCTTCCTGAAACTAAACATCTGGCTAGACCAGTTCTGGGAAGCATAGCAGCTCAAGTCTCGCAGATCCTCATTGAAGCAGCGCAAATCGGTTTCATGACAGGAGGAACAATCGATGAGACGCGAAGTGATTCTCGGCGCATTGACTGCGGTCAATCTGGCTTTGCTCGCCGGGCTCGGGCTGACACAAATTCTGCCGGCGAAAGCGCAAGACGGCGCCGGCATCCTGCGCGGCAGCGGGCTTGAGATCGTCGATCGCGAGGGCCGGCTGCGCTCCAGCATCTCCATTCAGCCGGCTGTAGCCGGTGAGGCCGAAACCGTGCTGTTCCGCCTGATCCCCCAGAATGGTCAGCCATCCGTCAAGATCAGCGCCTCGATCAGCAGCGCCGGGTTGAGTTTCGTCGGCGGCGACGACGAGAGCTACATCATCCTCGAAGCGGACGGACCCGAAAGCCGGCTCAAGATGGTGGAGCCGGACGGCCGCGAGAAGCTGGTCGCGCCATAGGCAGCAGTCGGGCTTCCGGCGCGAGAAGGTTGTGAAGCCTCGTCGGCCAGCGACGCGCGAAGGCCGCTCCATAATGTGACGCCGGGCGGGGTCGGGTCGAGCTGGGCGCGACCGTGCAGCATGGAGGCAACGTCCTAACCGTTGTTGTAGGGAAACAACTTGAAATAGGGCTGCGCCTCCTCGATCACGCGGGCGACCGACGGGCGCTGCAGCAACCGGTCGTGGTAGTGCTTCACAGAAGGATAATTGTCGCCGAGCGGCTCGACCTTGTTGGCGTAGAACAGCGCAGGTGCTGCGGCACAGTCGGCCATGGTAAAGGCCTCGCCGGTCGCCCATGTTTTCGACTGCATATCCTGTTCGACGATGGCATAGGAGCCGCGCAACTGGGCGCGAGCCTGCTCGACACCGAATGGATCGGTCTTGTCCTGCGGCCGCAGCCGGTCACCGACGATCTTCTGCATCGGCTCCTGCAGATAGAAATCATAGAAGCGGTCGGCCTGGCGGACTGCCAGCGCTAGGTCGATGTCGGTGGGGATGAGCTCGATCGGTCCGGGATAGTGCGCGGCCAGATACTCGATGACAACAGTTGATTCCAGCACCGTGCGGTCGCGTGCATCGTCACGCAGCGCCGGCATCTTTCCCGTCGGCGATACCTTCAGGAATGCCGCGCGCGACTGCTCATTGCCGAGGTCGACGACGACCGATGTGAACGGGGTGCCGTTCTCGTAGAGCGCGATCAGCGGTTTCCAGCAGAAGGATGCCAGTGGGTGGAGATGCATCGTCAAGGACATTGTCTTGCTCGTCTCTTTTTCTTGGTTCGCAGATTTGGCCTTGCCTCGCGAAGAGCTACTTAACTATTGCCATGGACTGTGGAGGGCAAGGTTCAGCTCGGGCAGCTACGTGGCTAGAGTGTGGGCGACGATAGCAGCGACGATAGTTGTCCAATCGTCGGGATGCAGTTCGTGGCCGCCGCCTTCGATACGAACAAGCCTGGCGTCGGCAACCGCGTCGACAAGTGCTGCGCCATGCTCGACCGGAAAGATCGGATCCGACGTTCCGTGGATGACGAGGAGCGGCGCCTTCATTTCGTGCAGACGCCCTTTCCAGTCCTCGCCGCCTTTAACCATGAAATGATTGGTCGCACTCAGAAACCCGCCGGACCGGTCGTAATCCTGTTCGACGAACGCCCTTGTCCCCGTCTCGTCGAATGGATGCATGGTGCTGGCGATGGCGTGTGCGTCCTTGACGATGAAGTCGATCACCTGGCCACGGTCCGACCAGTCGACATCAGCGCCTTCGGCCGAGTGCTCCATGTAAGCCGCGGTCGTCCCGGGCAGATGGGACGTGTCTGTCCCCACGGGCGAACTGCTGATCACCGTCAGCGACGCGACGCGCGACGGGTGCTTCAGCGCCACAAGTTGCGCGATCATTCCGCCCATCGACATGCCGACAACATGCGCCTTGCGTATGTCGTGGTTGTCGAGAACACGGATGGCATCGTCGGCCATGTCGTCGAATGAATAGGGCGGCTCGCCCGGCGCATATTTGGTCGAGAGGCCGGTATCGCGATTGTCATAGCGGATTACGAAAAGACCCGTGCCGGCCAGCTTCCTGCAGAGCGCCTCGGGCCACCATAGCATGGAAGCCATGGCGCCCATGATCAGCAGCATCGCCGGATGCGCGGGATCGCCAAAGGCCTGGGACACGATTTCGGCTTCTACAGTCTTGTTCATGGAAATCTCCTCTCCCGGCGTCTCAAACTGATTGTATTTTGCAATCAGTTGCACGATATTAAAACTGATACGATAATGCAACCAGTTTTTCAGGAGAGTCGGATGAACATCGATCGCCGGTCCGGATGCCCGATCAATCTCTCACTGGAGGTGTTTGGCGATCGCTGGAGCCTGATCATCCTTCGCGACATGATCTTCGGCGGCAAACGCCATTTTCGCGAACTGCTCAACGGTTCGATCGAAGGCATCGCCTCCAACATCCTCGCCGACCGGCTGAAGCGGCTGATGGAGCTCGGTATGCTGACCAAGGCCGACGATCCCAGCCACAAGCAGAAGGCGATCTACAGCCTGACCGACATGGCCATCACGCTGGTGCCGATCCTGGCGCATCTCGGAGCCTGGGGCCGCGTCTGGCTGCCCACAAGCGAGGAACTCTCGATCCGCGCCGAGCTTCTGGAAAAGGGCGGCCCGCCGATGTGGGAGCGGTTCATGGACGAACTGCGCCACGAGCATCTGGGGACACCTGCCGACGCTTCGGCGGGCACCTCCGTTCGTGCCACCTTGCAGGCCGGATTCGAGGCGGTGGTCGCCCGCAAGGCGCTGAGCGCCGGCCGCGACCCGGCCTCCTGAGCAACTTATTTTGCCATTTGCAGGTCGGCTCTGCTATCAAGTGGCTGAAAATCATAATTTACGGGATTGGAAAACGCTCTTGGTTGAGAACTCTAAGGATACTGCCCGCGCGCGGGCCGATTCGCGTTTCAAGAAGCAGGAAGAAGCAGCCACCGTCCGCCAGAAGGCGATGGCGGAATATGTCGCCGAGAGCGACGCCCGCCAGGCCAAGACCAACAAGCTGAGGGCGCTGCGCCTCGCCAAGGAAGCGGAAGACCTCGCCAATGCGCCTGCGGCCCCGGTGAAGAAGCCGGCGCGCGCCAAGAAAAAAATCGCTTAAGCAGGGCTCCGTCAGCAGCAGCAGATCTGGAAGCGGCAACGCGGCAACGCCATATCAGGATGGTGCCTGCCAACGGCACGATCCGGACCATGTCACCACCTTCCACCTCGCCCCTTCACGCGAAGCAATTTCAACCGTAACCGGGATTTTATATCTCCCGCTCCCGGTCAATGAATCACGTGTTTCAACAGGAGACTCCCCATGACCGCACTGACGCTAGACAAAGCCATTGAGATCATCGACGCCGCCTTCGCCAAAGGTGCCGAGCTCAAACTCAAGCCGCTGGGCGTCTCCGTGCTCGATGCCGGCGCCCATCTGGTCGCTTTCCAGCGTCAGGACGGCGCCTCGTTCCTGCGTCCGCAAATGTCGGCCGGCAAGGCCTATGGCGCGCTCGCCATCGGCATGGGCTCGCGCCGCGTCGAGGCTTTCGCCAAGGAACGCCCGCATCTGGTCGCCGGCATCTCCGACGTGTCCGGCGGACGCGTCCTGCCGGTCGTCGGCGGCGTGCTGATCCGCGACAAATCAGGTGCAGTTATCGGCGCCGTCGGCATTTCCGGCGACACCTCGGACAATGACGAGGCCGCGGCCATCGCCGGCATCGAGGCGGCCGGTTTCACGGCAGACCCCGGCTGACCGCTACTCGGCACCGGCCTAGGGTGTGTGCTGAGATTCAGGTCAGGCCGAGCCGAGAATGGCGGATTCCGAGAACCGGAACGGAGCGTACTTTTCGGTACGTGAGTACCGGAAGCGCAGGAAGCCGGCATTCGCAGGCCGGCATCACCTGAATATCAGCATACCCTCAGTTCACATTGATGTCCCTGCTGGCCGACCGCATCGACACGGAGAAGCCGGCCAGGACGTCGAACAGGGCGATGAGCATCAGCGTGAAGAAAACGGAGTGCGTCGCACCTTTCACCAGCAGGAACTCAACCAGGAACGCCACGAAGACCAGGGTCGACAGCAGATGGTCCATGATCGACGCGTTTGTCGTGCGCACCGACTTCACCATTTCGACGAAGAGGAAGATCAGCCCGATCAGCACCATCAGGTCGCCCTGCGTCATCGAGAACACCCCGCCCGACATCATCCTGAACGAGAAGACTTCGCTCGCCCACGGATCGTCGCCGCCGCCGAATATTCCCAGAAGTCCGAGGTTGTAGAGCACGAAAGGCACGATCAGCAGCGGAATGGCACCGAACATATGACGGCTCCGGGTTGGACAGCCTTTCTCTAGTATGCGCCCGGCGCCCGCCGTCAAGAATTTTCGTACGCAACCGCAAACACGGAAAAAAACCGCGCGAAACAACGACGTCAGCCGGAATTGCCCAGCTGACATCCAATAAGCCTGACGTCCAACAAGCCAGGGCTCAGCGTTTGAACTGGCCGGCGCGTACGGCGGCACCAATGACGTTGAGGATGATGTTGCCGGCGGTTATCGAGGTGATCTCGTTGATGTCGCGGGCAGGCGCGATCTCGACGATGTCCACGCCGACGACGCGTCCCTTGGCGAACAGCCCTTTGATCAGTTCGATCGTCTGCCGGTAGCTGACGCCGCCAGGCGACGGTCCCTCGACCGCCGGCATCACAGCCGGATCCAGGCCGTCAGCGTCGATGGTGAGATAGTAGCGGCCGCTATCCGGGATGCGCTTGAGCAGCGCCGCGGTGCCGATATCCTGCCATTCATTGGCGGTGATGATGTTGGACCCGTATGCGCGCGCCGCTTCGACTTCTTCCATGCGTGCACTGCCCTGGCCCCGAATGCCGAGCTGAAAGATCTTGTCGATATGCGCCATTTCGGAGGCCCGGCGGATGGTACTGGAGTACCCCTCCCTTACGCCGTTGACGTTGTCGCGCCAGTCGAGATGGGCGTCGAGTTGCACCAGCGTGATCGGTCCTTCGCCGTCGAGAGCCCGGAAAATCGGAATCGGAATGCCGTGGTCACCGCCGATGGTGATCGGCAGCGCTCCAGCTGCACGGATCTTGCGGATCGCTGCTTCGGCCCGCTTGTAGTGCCCGACATGGTCGGCGGCGTTGCCGGCAATGTCGCCAACGTCGACCACGCTGATGTCCTGGCCGTCGAACACAGTGCCGCCAATGTCGAAATCATAGCGGTCGAGCCCCAGGCTGATGCGCGGCGAGGCGCGCCGCACAGCGGTCGGCGCATTGGTCTGGTCGTTGATCAGCTCGTCGATCGTATAGGGATCGCCGTAGGGCATTCCGATGATGGCGACGTCGGCCTTCAGCGTATCGAGGTCCTCGACCAGCGGAAAGTTCATGAATGTCTGGAAGACATCGCGCGGCGCGGTAGTGAGTTTGGTCATACGGTCCCTCTGTCGTCAGGCCTTTGTGGTCATCCGCCGCACCAAAGATCAGGATGCGGCCGTGTGCCTCAGCCGCGCCGAGATCGTGCCGGCAAGGCATTCAGACCCAATACAGCACCGCGACCGAGGTGAATATCGCCACCGGCGTTTGGTCTTTGGCATAGGAGCGGGGGGCGCGGCGCGGTGTTGCGGCCTATGGACTCTAGTACCGCGCATGAGAATTGGCTGCAGCCGCCCGCATGGGGCTGCGCGACCCGAAGATGGACGCCAAACGCAAAAAGACCGGCCAAAGGCCGGTCTTTTTGGCAATCACAACCGTCGAAAGCTGGTCTCAGCTTTCCTTCGGCTCCAGAACCTGGCGGCCACGATACATGCCGGTCTTCAGGTCGATATGGTGCGGACGGCGCATTTCGCCGGAATTCTTGTCCTCGACATAGGTCGGGGCCTTGAGCGCGTCGGCCGAGCGGCGCATGCCGCGCTTGGACGGAGAGGTTTTTCGTTTCGGTACGGCCATGGATATGCTCCACTACATGGTCAAAAAAGCCCCGCCCGCCCTCGTGAAAGGGCCGTGTCAGGGGCCGGAATCTGAGAAAGTCGGGTGCCTATACACGCCTGATGCCGTTTTGGCCAGCACTGCAGTGAATTTTTTTGAAGCCGGCTGGGGCTACTGAAGGCAGCCGACATAGGCGCCGGACCTGCCGGCGCGCCGCTCGATCAGGGCGGCCAGCCGCCGCAGCCCTGGGCCGGGCTTGGCCGGGTTGCGTGTGATCGGGTTTGGCAAGGTGACGGCCAGCAGCGCCGCCTGCCGTCGCGACAGCTGTTTTGCCGAAACGCCGAAATGATGCTGGGCGGCGGCCTCGATGCCATAGATGCCCGGGCCCCATTCGGCGATGTTGAGATAGATTTCCATGATCCGCCGTTTCGACAGCACCGCGTCGAAATAGACGGCCAGCGGCAGTTCGACGACCTTGCGGACCGTGCCAAGCGGCCGCGACCAGAGATAAAGGTTCTTCACGGTCTGCATGGTGATGGTCGAGGCGCCGCGCGTCGCTTCGCCGGCGATCGCGTCATCGACGACGCCGCGCAATTCTCCAAGATCGACGCCGCGATGGGAACAGAACTGGCCGTCCTCGGACATGATCACCGAATATGCCAACACGGGCGACACGTCGTCGATCGAAACCCAGCGCCGGTCATAGCCGGAAAACGTCGCCAGATCCTTCAGCATCAATGTCGAAACCGGATGCACGAAGAACGGCATATACAGGACCGTCAGTACCGCCGGTATCAGCGCGAGCACGGCGGCGATAGTGATGCCGCGCCGGACCCAGCGTTTGAGACCGATGCGGTTGCCGCCTTTCGGTCTCGCCGCCATATCCAGCCCTTCGGTTTCGTGATCGACGATCGGTTCCGCCAAGCCGCCCCACTCGCGCTTATTCCCCGCTCCGGCATAATGGCGCTTGGCTTCTTGCGCAACGTCTGAGTGTCGGCTACCGGTCCCGGCCATGACGAAAGACGATCAAATGGCGTTCGAATTGGCGCTTGGCGCGCGGGCGGCTCCGCTCGAGGCGCTGCTGCGGCGGCTTCTCGACGGGCGAACGCTTTCAGGCGAAATCGCCCGGCCGGAGCGCCTGATGGCGGCAATGCGCCACGGTGTGCTGAACGGCGGCAAGCGCCTGCGCCCCTTCCTGGTCATGGAAAGTGCGGCACTGTTCTCCGCCGATGGCGAGGCGGCACTGCGCGTGGCGGCAGCGCTCGAATGCGTGCATTGCTATTCGCTGATCCATGACGATCTGCCGGCCATGGACGATGACGATCTGCGCCGCGGCCAGCCAACCGTGCACAAGGCTTTCGACGAGGCCACCGCGATCCTTGCCGGCGACGCCTTGCTGACCCTTGCTTTTGATATCCTCGCCGACGAGGCGACGGCCCTGCCGGCAGAGCGCAGGGCAGCCCTGGTGCTGGCGCTCACCCGCGCCGCCGGCGCCGGCGGCATGGTCGGCGGTCAGACACTCGACCTCGAAGCCGAGCGCAACCGGCCGGACGAGGCCGGCATCATCCGGCTTCAAGCGATGAAGACCGGCGCGCTGATCCGCTTCGCCTGCGAGGCGGGCGCCATCGTCGCCGGCGCAGCACCGCAAGACCGTGACAGGCTGGCTGAATTCGGCTCGGCGATCGGACTTGCCTTCCAGCTTGCCGACGACCTGCTCGATCTGACGGCCGATATCAGCCAGATGGGCAAGGCGACCGGCAAGGACGCCGCCGCCGGCAAGGCGACGCTGGTGGCGCTGCACGGCGCGAACTGGGCGCGGCAGCAGCTTCACGGCCTCGTCGACCAGGCCCATGCGCTGCTCGAACCCTATGGCGAACAGGCGGTGCTTCTGAAAGCCGCGGCAAAATTCGTGGCCGCCCGCAACAACTGACGTGCGGCCAATTGGATGCCCGAAACCGTTTTCGGAATTTGTCCGCTTTGCCCTGCCTTGCTTGGAGTCACACTCGTTCAAAGGGTCGAGCTCAGGAGTAGAGCCACTCAAACTGCATCGAAGGCCATCAGCCACGCGTCAGGGAGTTGTCGCTTGGCGCAGTAGCGCTGCAACCGGCCGCGGGTCTTTTCTCCACGACCCAAGCCTAGATACCGAACGGCGTTGCGCCAGTAGATATTCTGCAACTGGTCCGGCGTGAAGCCGGCGAGACGAAGTTGGGCGTCGAGATTTGCGAGATAGTTGTTGTTGTCGAGTTCCTTGGCGATCATGGTCCAGTCGGTGCCGTACATGAGGTGGCGCACGTCCGGATCGTAGGCAATGCGGAACGCTTCCAAACGGCGGCGGATTTCAGGGCGCTCTTCTTCTTGGCTATCCGGGATAGTCAGTTCGCTCAGATAGCCCAAATCGGCGAACAGGAATTCACGACCGTCGTTCCTGATAGTCTCGCCGATAATGTCCTCCCATACGGCGCCTGAGTATTTATCTTTCTCGCATCTTAGTCCTTGAGGCGCGTTGTCCCCAATGTCGAGTGCCTCGTCGAAGCCGCCGAAATGCGCAAGATTGATCCGAAGGCGAGTATACTTCGGGTTAGCAAGCACTTTCCGCCACCACTCGGGGCTTGCACGATGCCCATAGCCGCAAAGTGAACCAAGGCTGTTTTCGGCATGCGCGATGATCGGCACATCTTCGGCCGCGCACCAATCGTATAGTTCCATAAGCGCGCGTTCAATGTGCTTGCCGCTTGCGCCTTTTGGCTCTTCCGGAACCTTGAGTTCGCCGTTCTCAATGGGCTGAAATCCCATTGGCGGATAGAGTTTGACGCCGACGAAGCCGCAGTCGTTGATAGCGTGCTTGACCAGCTTCAACACGTTGCGGTCTTCTGCTGAGCGGCGCGGATCGAAGCCCACCATGCTGTGCATGTGCACATCGCTAGACCGCGCTATGGTAACCTGAAGCGCATCCATGACATCCACTTGTTCGGCGATGGACGAGATTGGCGCCTTGCCCAACCAACCATGCATATCGAGAAAGCTCGGCGTGATCATCTGCACGCAGCGCCTGTCTGCGAAGACCCGGATATATTCCCGTGCGATGGCCTCACGGCTGCCCAGCAGCAGACGAGCGAAATCGATAAAACGTGCTATTTTCGAACCCTTGCCCTTTAGGTTTCGGGCCACCCCAACCGCTTGAGCTTTGCTAAGCGGCTCGGCCCGTGCCTTGGCCGTCATAAGGCCGGCTTCGGCGTAGATCTGGTCGAGCAGCGCAGGATAGTCGGCCTGGTCGCCGGCGATCGATTGAACGACTTTGTTTGGCGCGCGCTGGCTTTGATCAAGGGTCAGCAGTGCATCTGCCACCGCCTCGGTCTGGCGGTTGTCCAAGTCTTCGGGCTTTTCCATCGGCTGACGGCGGCGCAGATTGGCGGCTTCTCGCTTCGCGGTAATCGCACTGGCACTGAGGATCAAAACCAGCAGCACAACCAGCGCATCGACAATACCGCCGGCTCGAGCAGCTTTTAGTTCCGGGAAGACCTCCTCCCGGTGCTCACCCAGCACGACATATCTGACAAAGCCTTCAACTGACACATCCGAAGCATTGAAGAGATGGCAGTGGACATCGATGATGTTGCCGCGCCCGTCTGCAACGCAGAGGCCTGGGGGCAGCGGCCACGATGCGCAGCCGGGCAGTATCGCGGCGGTTGCTGCACCACCCAGCCACTGCAGCAGCATCCGTCGATTTGGGATGCCCTCGGCATCCCCAACCAAGCTGCCCATTTGGCCGCCCCCCGGTTCCACCAGGACAATGTGCGTCAAAAAAGACCTGCTGTCGATCTATCCAACCCAGCTCCAGGAAAGGACAATTCTCTGGGTCGGCCCGCACGCACGAACGAAATTTTAATGCAAATGAAGCCTAATCCCGGCCATTAAAATGATGCGTATGTGTTGGGGTTGCGCATGCCGGAATATTCTTTCTTCATTCGCTCGATCCGGATACGCTATCTCTCGGGATTGCTGATTTTCGCGCTGGCTTCCGCCGCCATCATGTTTGCGCTGAACCGCGTGAATTCTTTCCGACACGACATCGATGCGCTTAGCAGCAATCTGGTTACCTTTGGCCGGGACCTGCGCAACGCGACCAGTTTCGCCGAAACCACCGGCACCGCCTGGCGGACCGAAACCCGCGACGGTCTCGCCGCCGCGGCACGCGGCCATTCCGAACGCCTGACCGGCGAGATCGAAACGCTCACCGCCGAGATTGCCGCGATAAAGCCGCGCCTCTCGAACAAGACCGTCAACGAACTCGATTCCGCCTCCGTCAACGGCGATCTGTTCTGGTCGACGCGCGACATGGTGCGCAATTTCAACCTGATGTCGGTGGCGCAAAAGGTCGATGAATGGAGCTACCGGGAGATCCGCAACCAGAACGATCTTTTTGCCCAGCCGATGCTGATCCGGGCCCGCACCGCCATGGACGTCGAACGCCATCTGGCCGACGCCGCCAGCGACAGGTTGCTGTTGTGGGCGAGCGGCCTTTTGTTCGCCGTCCTTGCCATTGTCGCCCTGTGGATTTTCCGGCCGATGGAAAAGGCGATCCGCCGCGCCTTCACCGAATCCGCAGAGTCGCTGTTCAAGGCCGAGGCCGCCGACCGCGCCAAATCCGAATTCCTGGCCAATATGAGCCATGAGATCCGCACGCCGATGAACGGCGTGCTGGGTATGGCCGAACTGCTCGCCAAGACCGATCTGACCTCGCGCCAGAAGACCTTCACCGATGTCATCGTCAAATCCGGCAACGCGCTGCTGACCATCATCAACGACATCCTCGATTTCTCGAAAATCAATGCCGGCCAGCTGACGCTCGATCCGGCTCCCTTCCGCCTTGCCGAAGCAGTCGAGGACGTGGCGACCCTGGTATCGGCGCGCGTTGCCGAAAAAAACCTCGAACTGATCGTCCGCGTCGATCCGCGCCTGCCGGCCTTTGTCGTCGGAGATGCCGGACGGTTCCGCCAGATCGTCACCAACCTGCTCGGCAATGCGGTGAAGTTCACCGAAAAGGGCCATGTGCTGGTCGACGTCGGCGGCGAAGCCGTCAATGGCCTGGTCCAGCTCAAGGTCCGCGTCGAAGATACCGGCATCGGCATTCCGGCCGAAAAACTGCAGAACGTTTTCGAAAAATTCGCGCAGGTCGACGGGTCGTCGACGCGCCGCCATGAAGGCACCGGCCTCGGCCTCGCCATCGCCGCCCGCCTCGTCGACCTGATGGGCGGCAAGATCGGCGTCGAAAGCGAAATCGGCCGCGGCTCCGTCTTCTGGTTCGCAGTGCCGGTACCCTCGCATCAACAGGACGCCCGCGACGAAATCGTGCCGGTCGACGTCACCGGCGCCCGCGTTCTGGTCATCGACGACAATCCGGTCAACCGTGAGATCCTGCTCGAGCAGTTGAGAAGCTGGAGCTTCGACTGCGCCGCCGCTGAAAGCGGCGCTGTCGGCCTGGCGTTCCTCGATCGGGCCACCCAGTTGGGGGCTGCCGTCGACTGTATCATCCTCGATTACCAGATGCCCGGCATGAACGGCGCCGATGTCGCCAGGGCAATCGCCGCCGACAGCCGCCTGGCCGCCATTCCGGTCGTGTTGCTGACCTCGGTCGACCAGGTCGATTTCGGCAAGATGGTCATCGATTTCGGTATCGCCGCGTATTTGACCAAGCCGGCACGCTCGGCCATCCTGCTCGGCACCGTCATCTCGGTCATCCAGAAAGCCCGCGCACAGGTCGGCAAGGCACAGGTCGGCAAGGCACTGTTCGTTCGCGAACCCGTCGTCCCTCAGGCAGCACCCTCGGCGCCGCCGCCTGCCTTCACGGTCATCCGCGGTCCGGCGATGCCGGCAAATGTCGCGCCGGAATCCACTGCCACGCCGAACGGTCCGATCGATATCCTCATTGCCGAGGACAATGACGTGAACCAGCTGGTTTTCGGCCAGATCCTCAACGGTCTCGGCCTGAGCTACCGCATCGCCGGCAACGGCCGCACGGCGGTCGAGATGTACCGGGCGCTGCGGCCCAAGCTGATCCTGATGGATGTTTCCATGCCGGAGATGAACGGTTACGAGGCGACCCGCGCCATCCGGGCAATCGAGGCCGCGACAGGCAGCCATACACCGATCATCGGCGTCACCGCGCACGCGCTGAAGGGCGACCGCGACAAATGCATCGAGGCCGGCATGGACGACTATCTGCCCAAGCCGGTTTCGCCCGATCGCCTCGGCACCAAGATCGGCACCTGGCTCAGTGAGACGGTGGTGGCGAAGACGGCATAGCCCACGTCTGCCGATGCTTCAGACGGCTGCGTCCAAATGATAGCGGCGCATCCAATCGAGGCTTGTCTCGTCGGAGAGCTTTGCAACGCCGGGCCGTACATCGTCGGCATTCGGCACTTGAACTCCCAGGGCTTCGCAGATGAGCACCAAGGTCGCAGCCGGATTGCTTGAAAGACGCTCATAGCCAACCCGCAGCGGGGTTATGCGTTGTTCTTCGAACCAGATGTTCCAGGCCGCATCGTAGGTCTCGAGTTCAGTGAACTGACGTTTGATCCGCGCGAAATCATATTGGGGTTCTCTCGCCGGTGCGAGCCTTTCGATCTCGGTTCCGTCGGGAGCGATATGCCAAAGACCGGTTTGCTCTGCTTTGACCAGGGAGACAGCCTGCGCAAGCTTGTTCTCTCGGGAGAGGTGTATGTAGAGAACATGGCCAAATGCTCTTTCAAAACGCGCCTTGTCGGATGAAAGTCCTGGGAAAATCTGGTCGAGGATTGCCGAAAGCTCATCCAGATTTTCTCTCATCAAACGAAGGCCGAAGACACCCGTTCCGCCCGTGCCAGCGGCGATCGCCGCATTGAGATAAGCGGCATTGAATTCCAGCTCGTTCATCGTGTTGCGATCGGGCAGATTCCAGTCTTCAGCCCACTCTGAAACGTCCTGCCGCCGATAGAATGAGTGAGGATTGCCGGCCGTCTTCGTGGACGCCAGAAGATGACACAGCAAAGTGCTTCCGGTTCTCGGCGTACCGCAGATAATGTATCCGTCAAACATCCTGCGGCCTTTGTCGCTCATCGCAGGCCGGCCAGTCCATGGCCGCCTATAGTCGAAATTCTTGCTGGATGCGACGGGCGCATTCGAGCGGCGTGAGCCGACTGGTGTCGACTTCGAGATCATAGCGGATGCCCTTGTGGACGCGGTCATACTGCCAGCGTGCCAGACCTGGCCGCCTGTCCGCCCGCTGCATTTCGCGGGCCTCGAGGACGTCCAGCGGCGCCAGGATGGCGACCAGGTAGAGATCAAAATCCGACAGCAGCCGCTGATACTCCGGCATCTCGCCATTGCAGAGCACGTCGTCGACAATGAGGCTGTTTCCTTGTCTTGCCATGGCGGCAATGGCGTGCCGCATCCCTTGCAAGGTTCGCCGGCCAACCGGCCCACTCTTGATTGACACCGACGGCTTGCCATCCTCTCTTGTGGTTTCATAGGAAAACCCGTCGGCATGGTCCTGCAAGGCCTCCGGCAGCATCTCGATGAACGCATCCATCTGGACGTGCAGGAACGGCTCGCGCGTCAGCGTTTGCAACGCCCTGGCGATCGAGCTCTTGCCGGCGCTGCCGACGCCATTGAGCAGGACGATTTTGGCAGTCATCTTCAACGCCCGCCCTTCCGAAAGCTCTACCGATTCCGCACCACAATGCAGGCGCCGCCGATGCTCTTCAGTTTCTGGCAAATGACGTTGGCGCGGGCGCGATCGTCGACGCCGATCCGGACCGCATAGATGCCGCGCCGGCCGATCGGCGTGCGCACGCGACTGACGACGGGATCATGACCGCTGAGCATGGCCGGGAACCGGCCTCTCACTCTGATCCATTGATTGATCGCCGCACCGCGACGGAAATTGCCTGCCACCTGGACACCCCACGGCTTCACATTGATCGACGCCATCGCCACGGTCGTCGACATGATGACCGGCAGCTTGCGGCAAGCAACCGCAAAACTCGTTTTCTTGTCGAGCGGCTGAATGGTGCCGGCATAGGCGGTGTCGGTGAACTTGTCGGCCGGCTCGCCCATGATGTCGAAAACATAGCTCTCGGTCTCCATCGGCAGAAAGCCGCCGGAACTCAACCAGCGCGACACCCGGCTCTCGCCGGCATTGTAGGCGGCAGCCGCCAGACCGAGATTGCCAAAGCCGGTTCTCATTTCAGCGAGGTATTTCGCCGAGGCCGGTATCGCCTGGCCGATGTCGAAGGAATTGGCGAGACCGCGCATCTTGGCGGTACCCGGCATGAACTGGGCGATGCCCTCGGCGCCGACCGGGCTGACCGCGTTCGGATCGAAGCGGCTTTCCTTCCAGATCAGCCGGGCGAAGAAATCCTTCGGCAGGCCGTTTTGCTCGGCATGCGCCTCGATCAGGTCGCAGACCCGGCCGATCAATTTTTTCGCGGCCGATTGCGGCGGATCGGCCTGAGCCGCGCTGCTCCACAGAAGCCAGATGGAAACCAAGGAAACAATAAGCGCGAGGACGTGCGCCGGCCTCTGAGGCCATGTTGAAAACCGCTCCGGTGAGCCAGATGATGGTGGCTTCGAGAACCGGCGCGGAGCGGACATGTGGTCCGTGAGCACCGGAAGCGGAGAAGACGCCTTCAGGTGGCCGCCGGAGTGGATTTTCGGCATGGGCTCATTCCGCTGCGGCCTTGCCGTGTTGCCCGAACCGCTGCTCGATATAATCGGCGACCATCTTCTCGAAGTCGGCGGCGATCGACGGGCCACGCAGTGTTGCCGCCTTCTTGCCATCGACGAACACCGGCGCCGTCGGCGTCTCGCCGGTACCGGGCAGCGAAATGCCGATATCGGCGTGCTTGGATTCCCCAGGCCCGTTGACGATGCAGCCCATCACCGCGACCTTGAGGTTCTCGACGCCGGGATATTTTTCACGCCACACCGGCATGTTCTTCCTGAGATCGGCCTGGATGTTCTGCGCGAGTTCCTGGAACACGGTCGATGTCGTGCGGCCGCAACCGGGACAGGCGGCGACGATCGGCACGAACTGCCGGAAGCCCATGGTCTGCAACAGTTCCTGCGACACCCGCACCTCGCGTGTGCGGTCGCCATTCGGCTCCGGCGTCAGCGAGATGCGGATGGTGTCGCCAATACCTTGCTGGAGAAGAATGCCCATCGCGGCGGACGAGGCGACGATGCCTTTCGAACCCATGCCGGCCTCTGTCAGGCCAAGATGCAGCGCGTGGTTGGAGCGCGTGGCAAGCTCGGTATAGACGGCGATCAGGTCCTGTACGCCGCTGACCTTGGCCGAGAGGATGATCTTCTCGCGGCCAAGGCCGATCTCCTCGGCCATCTCCGCCGACAGGATCGCCGACTGCACGATCGCTTCGCGGGTGACTTCCTGTGCGGTCAGCGGAAAGCCTTGCGCCTGGTTGTCGTCCATGAGCCGGGTCAGAAGTTCCTGGTCGAGCGAACCCCAATTGACCCCGATGCGCACCGGCTTGTCGTACTTGATCGCCATCTCGACGATATCAGCAAACTGCCGATCCTTCTTGTCCTTGAAGCCGACATTGCCGGGGTTGATGCGGTATTTGGCCAGCGCCTCGGCACAAGCCGGATGATCTGCCAGCAGCTTGTGGCCGATATAATGGAAATCGCCGACCAACGGCACGTCGATGCCGAGCCTTTGCAAGCGGTCGCGAATGGCCGGCACGGCGGCAGCGCTCTCGTCGCGGTCGACGGTGATGCGCACGATTTCGGAGCCGGCGCGATGCAGCGCCGCAACTTGCGCGACGGTCTGGTCGATATCGGCGGTATCGGTGTTGGTCATCGATTGCACGACGACCGGTGCGCCGCCGCCGACGATCACGCCGCCGACATCGACGCCAACCGAGGTGCGGCGCGGGAAAGGAGAAGAAAAATATCCGGTCATGGCCGGCCGCCTTTATCTCTGAACGCCGTACGTCCACTTGGACGCACAAAGTACGCTCCAACAATCTGAATCCGCGCATCGTACGTTTTCGAAACCCAAGTCCGTTTTCGGGCCGATGCGTCAAGGTTCGGGCATGAGGTGGAGGAGCAAAGATAGCTTGTCAATGGCGACAGGTCGCCACTGGCCGATCAAATCGCTGACAGGCGCGCAACCGCGCCCCTCACCGGGACGCGGTCTGAAGCATCGATTTCGGAAATTTAGTCCCAAAGACAACCACTTCCGGCGACAGCACCTGCCGCCGGCAAGACAATCCGCGCGAAGCGGCTATCTCAGATGTCGAGGGTCAATGTGTCGTCGGTTTCGCTTTCAGTTTTTCAATCTCGTCCTTGAGTGCCAGCTTGCGCCGCTTGAGATTCACGATTTCGAGGTCGTCGACCGATGGATGGTTCATCGCATCATCGATTTCGCGTTCGATGTCGCCGTGTTTCCGCTGCAACTCATCAAGATGGGATGCAAGAGACATGATTGGTTCTCCCTTTCATGGTTTCCTCGATTGCAGCCGCCAAGGCGCGTCCACCGCAGGCTCGCTTCTGTGACGGCATGGTGACAGTCTGCCACCATCCGGCATTGATGTCGAATGCTGCGTGGTAGCATTCCACGACAATGTGAAATGTGATATGGGCTGCGCGCCGGTTGCAAAAAGACGCCGGACCCGCCCAATCAGGCCCATTTTTGGGCGCCGCAGACGTGCAGACGGTAGAGAATGTCCGACCAGGAACAGGCTGATGTCCGCCTCGAATTTTCCCGCCTGAAGCAGGAGCATGCCGATTTCGACGCGGCCATCAATGCGATGATCGCCATGGGCTGCGATCCCCTGCAGATCCAGCGCATGAAGAAGAAGAAGCTTTTCCTGAAGGACCGGCTGATGGCGCTGGAAGACAAGATCATCCCAGACATCATCGCGTGAACGGCATTTTCCCGGCTTGCATCCGAGCAAGGCCGCCTATCCCGCGATCGAGAGCTTTCTTGCGCGTTCACGCAACAGGGTGATGAGCTCGCCGGTCTTCTCCTTTGAGGTGTCGATGGGGACCACCAGGCACATCGTCGCCTCGACCTTGCCTGAGGCCGAAAGCACCGGGGCGGCAAGGCATTTTGTGTAAGCGTCGACAAGGCCCGACGTGACGCAATAGCCGGCCGTCTCGGCGACGGCTATGTCGGCGATGAAGTCGTCCAACTTCAGCTTGCGACCATCCGGCAGCACGAGATCGTCTTTGGACACCATGTCTTCGATCACGGCCCGTTCGAAACCCGCCAGAAGCAGCCGTCCCGAAGCGGTCCAGGGGAGTGGTATCTGCAAACCTGTGGCCGAGCTGATCCGGAACGGCCTTGTGCCCGGACTTGAGTGAACGATCGTGTAGCGGCCGCTTTGCAGCATGCACAATTCGGAGGTCTCACCAGTCTCGCGCGACAGATTGTCGACCTCCTGACGCCCTCTCCTGAGCAGGTCGTTGCCTCGCACATAGTCCATTCCGTAGAGATAGAGCTTCTTGCCGAAGTAGACGCGATTGCCGTCACCGGCCATTTCCAGCAGGCCTGCATCCACCAGCGAGCGCACCAGCGTATAGGTCGTCGAGCGCGGCGCATTCACGCCCTTGGCGAGGTCGCCAATGCCGATCGCGCGCTGGGTCGTGTGCAGAAACTCCAGAATCTGAAGCACCCGGGTGAGGCCCTTCTCGCGGGAGCTCGAAATCTTGTCTTCGTCCGGCACGAGATCCAGACGAGCTGCCAAGGCATTGCCATCTTGCATTTTCGATTCCTGATGTTAGTATCTGTCTTGTATAGGGTACATGTGTCTTTTGTAAGAGACAACTAGCAAAATCAACTGATGCATGTGTCTGCAAAGGGGAACACACACGAAAAGGAGGTCGCAGTGAACGACACATCCAAGAGACGTGATTTTCTGAAACTGGGAATGGCCGGGCTCGCAACCGCTGGCGTGATGAGCGCGGCAACAGCGGTCGATGTTCAGAAGGCGGCTGCCCAGGCGGCACCCGACAGCCTGCTGCGCACCGTTCTCGAGCGCGGCAAGGTGATCGTCGGCACCGGCAGCACCAACGCACCCTGGCACTTCGAAAACGACGCCGGCGAACTCGTCGGCATGGACATCACCATGGGGCGGATTCTCGCCAAGGGACTTTTTGACGATCCGACCAAGGTCGAATTCGTCATGCAGGATCCGGCGCAGCGCATTCCCAATGTGACCACCAACAAGGTCGACATCACCATCCAGTTCATGACCATGAGCGCCCAGCGTTCGCAGCTGATCAACTTCTCCCGACCCTACTACGTCGAAGGCGTCGCTCTGCTGACCCTGCCGACTGCCGAGAACAAGACCTTCGACAAACTGCTTACCGGCGGTGCCGCGACGCGGATTTCCATCCTGCAGAACGTCGATGCCGAAGCGTCTGTTCACATCGTGCTGCCGGAATCGCAGGTGATGCAGATAGACACCCAGGCCAACGTCTTGCAGGCCTTGGAATCGAAGCGCGTCGACGCGGCAGCGGTCGATCTGTCCACGGTACGCTGGCTCGCCTCGCGCAATCCGGACAAGTACTTCGACGCCGGCAAGAGCTGGTTCTCGATGCTTTACGGCGCAGCCCTGCGGCAAGGCGATCTCGACTGGCTGACCTTCGTCAACCAGACTTTCACCATCGCCATGTTCGGCCACGAAACGGCGCTCTACGACGCGGCGTTCAAGGATTACTTCGGGCAGGAGCCGCCGGCACGCCACCCGGGTTTCCCGGTCATCTGATGTAATCAGGCGGAAGGGCGTATCCAGTGCCCTTCCGCCTCCCGACGGCCCTCGGCACTAAGGCGGACGCATGGGCTATGCCCTCAATTTCAACCTGATCTGGCGGCATTTCGACAAGCTCTGGGGCGGGCTGCTGCTCAGCCTCGAACTCGCCGTCATCTCGATCGCCATCGGCATCGTCATCGGGCTGGTTCTGGCGGTCTGGTACGTTTCGGCCGGACGCGTGGTCCGGGGCGTCATTGCCGCCTATGTCGAATTCATCCGCAACGTGCCGCTGATCCTGCTCGTCTACCTCGTCTTTTACGGCCTGCCGACCGTAATCGATGTCGCCTACAGCGCCCAGACCTCGTTCGTCGCGACGCTGTCGCTCTACAGCGGCGCCTATCTGGTCGAGGTGTTTCGCTCAGGGCTGGAAGCGGTGCCGCGCGGCCAGATGGACGCCGGCAAGGCGATTGGCCTGACGCCGTGGCAACGGCTGCTGCATGTGCGCCTGCCGACGATGCTGCGCATAACGCTGCCGGCACTTTCCAACACTTTCATATCGCTGTTCAAGGACACGTCCGTTGCGTCGGTCATCTCGGTGCCCGAACTGACCTACGGCGCCCAATGGATCAACTTCAACACCTTCCGCATCGTCGAGGTCTACCTCGTCGTGACGGCGATGTACCTGTTGACCGGCTACGCGCTGCTTTTTGCGCTTCGGCTTGTCGAACGCCGGTTCAGGGCGGCGCGCTAGCATGCTGACCCAGATCGCTTACGCCTTGCCTTTCCTGGCCCAGGGTTTCGCCTTGACGCTGTGGGTGTCGCTGCTGGTCGTGGTCTTCTCGCTCGTGGCCGGCGTGATGATGGGTGTCGGCCTTGTCTATGGCCCTGCGCCCTTGCGCTGGGTGGTGCGTATCTTCAGCGACACCATCCGCGGCATTCCGATCCTGGTGCTGATCTTCTTCGTCTATTACGGCCTGCCTGCCGTCGGGATCCATCTGGAGTCGTTCTGGGCGGCCGTGCTGGCGCTCACTCTCTTCAAGACGGCGCAGGTCGTCGAATATTTGCGCGGCGCGATCGGCTCGATACCGAAAGGGCAGTCGGAAGCCGCCATGGCGATCGGGCTCACCTTTAGCCACCGATGCGGTCAAGGGCAGCGCGCTGGTCTCGCTGCTTGGCATCACCGACCTGATGCAGGCCATCAATCAGGTCATCGGCCGCACCTATGAGGCGATGCCGCTCTATATCCTCGGCGCGCTCATTTATTTCGCGGTCAACTACGCCCTCTCTCTGGCCAGCAGGCGGCTGGAGCGGCGTTTCTCCTTCATTCGGGAATAGCAAGATGCCCACACCTGCCAACCTCGCACTTCTCGATGTCTCCGATGTGTCCAAGGCCTTCGGTGCCGTCGCAGTGCTGCGCTCCGTCAGCCTGCAGGTGACTCGCGGCGAAGTGGTGACCGTCATCGGGCCTTCCGGCAGCGGCAAGACCACGCTGCTGCGCTGCGTCAACTTCCTCGAAAGCTACGACAAGGGCTCCATCCGCATAGACGGCAAGGAGGTTGGCTACCGCGAGACGGGGGGACGCCAGCGTCGCAGCGAGCGCGACCTGGCCGCGATGCGCGCCGAGACCGGCATGGTGTTCCAGAGCTTCAACCTGTTTCCGCATCTGACGGCGGCCGGCAACATCATGCTCGGCCTGCGCAAGGTGCGCGGCAAGAGCGAAGCCGAGGCGCGCGCCATTGCCGAGCACTGGCTTGGCCGGGTCGGCCTCTCCCACAAGGCCGACAGCCTGCCGGCCGAGCTTTCCGGCGGCCAGCAGCAGCGCGTCGGTATCGCGCGCGCCGTGGCGATGGAGCCAAAGATCCTGCTGCTCGACGAAATAACCTCCGCGCTTGATCCCGAACTCGTCGGCGAGGTGCTCGAAGTCGTGCGCAGCCTGGCCGAAGACGGCATGACGATGCTGATGGTCACGCATGAAATGGCTTTTGCGCGCGACGCCTCGAGCCGCATCGTCTTCATGGCCGATGGCGGCGTCAGCGCGGTTGGCCCGCCTGCCGAGATTCTCGCGGCAGGTTTCGACAACGAACGCCTACGCAGCTTCCTGGCGCGGTTCCGCGCCTCGCATTTCTGACATCGAACAGCGAAAGCTGTTGCAAGGAGCATTTTTTATGACGCCCTACATCCGGCTCGCCAACTTGGGCCTGAAGTTGCCCGAGCCGCCGAGACCCATCGCCAACTTCGTCACTCACGCCGAAAGCGGACGGCTGATCTTCCTGTCCGGCCAGGGGCCATTGCGCGCCGATGGCACGCTCTACACCGGCAAGGTGGGCGACGATGTCACGGTCGAGGAAGCCTATGGCCATGCCCGTCTCACCGGCTTGAACCTGCTCGCTGTCATGCACGCAGCCGCGGGCGACCTCGGCCGCATCGTGCGCATCGTCAAGCTGCTTGGCTTCGTCAATGCTATCCCGACGTTCAGCGACCACCCCAAGGTGGTCAACGGCTGTTCCGATCTTTTTGCCGATGTTTTCGATAATATCGGCGGGCACGCCCGCTCGGCAATCGGCGTCGGCTCCTTGCCGGGCAACATCACGGTCGAAATCGAGGCGGTCGTCGAGATCGCCGCCTGAATTCTTGCCAATAGGAATATCGAGAGATGACGATCTACTCCGCTGACCGCTCCAACACGACAATCCGCGAACGGCTCGGCCTCCGCCCGATCATCAACGTTTCCGGCACGATGACGACGCTCGGCGCCTCGATCATCGTCCCGGAAGCCATACGTGCAATGTCGGACATCGCTTCACAATGGGTGGAGATGGATGATTTGCAGCGCGCTGCCAGCACGATCATCGCGCGCCTCACCGGCGGCGAAGCCGGCTTCATCACCGCTTGCTGCGCCAGCGGCATCACCATGGCGATTGCCGGCACCATGACCGGCACCAACCTTCTCGCCATCGAGCGGCTGCCTGACAACACCGAGAGCCTCAAGTCCGAGGTCATCGTTCAGCTTGGCCATATCGTCAACTACGGCGCACCGATCGACCAGTCGATCCGGCTGGCCGGAGCCAAGACCATACCGGCCGGCACGGTCAGCGTGACGCAGGACTATCACGTGCGCGACGCGATCTGTGAACGCACTGCGGCAGGCCTCTATGTCGTTGCCCATCACACGGTGCAATACGGCATGCTGTCGCTCGAGGAGTTCTGCGAGATCTGCCACGCCAAGGGCGTCCCGGTGATCGTCGACGCCGCCTCGGAATACGATCTGCGCAGCTTTCTCGCACGCGGCGCCGACATCGTCATCTACAGCGGGCACAAATTCCTCTCGGGACCGACAAGCGGCATCGTCACAGGTCGCAAGGATCTGGTGCGGACCGCTTATCTGCAGAACCGTGGCGTCGCACGGGCGATGAAGGTCGGCAAGGAAAGCATCGCCGGCACCATGGCGGCACTCGAGGCATGGGAAAAGCGCGACCATGCCGGCATCCGCCAGCGGGAAGACGTGGCGCTGCATCTTTGGAGAGATACATTGCAGGGCCTGCCCGGCATCGTCGCACACATCATTCCCGATCCGACGGCCAATCCACTCGACCGCCTTCAGGTGTTCGTGGCGCCGGAGAGCAGGTTCACCGCTGCCGGTCTTGCCTCGGCGCTGGCCGCCGGCTCGCCTCCTATCATTGTGCGTAACCACGAGGTCGAGCGCGGCCATTTCTTCCTCGACCCCTGCAATCTTCATCCCGGCGAGGCAGAGATCGTCGCTGAACGCCTGCGGGCCGTGCTGAGCGCGGCTGACCGTCCGACGGATGCCATGAAAGCGGCTCGCAAGGACTCTTCCGGCGCCTTGCGCTGGCCGGATTAGCCGCGGCGGCCGGGTCGCACGCCGGCGCATAGCATCCGTGTTGCCGGCGCCGGGTGCATCAGCTATCTGACCCGGGCAACCAACGCCGCCCGGTAGAGTCCAAACGGAGCCCAATGATGACAGACAAGACCATCCTCAAATTCGGCGCCGTCGACAACGCCGAGGCCGGCGACCTCGCGGGCTGGGTCGTGGTCGAGGGCAAGCCGACCATGAAGACCGCCGTCCAGCACACCACGGCGGACGGCAAGGTGTTGTCCGGAACGTGGCAGGCGACCCCCGGCACATATCACGCCACCTACAGCGACTATGAGTTCGTGCACATGATCGCCGGTCGCATCGTCATCACGCCCGACGGCGGCGCCCCTGTCGAAGTCGGCCCCGGCGATGCCTTCGTGGTGGAAGCCGATTTCAAGGGAACATGGAAGATCATCGAGCCGGTGACCAAGCATTTCGTCGTCAGGGTCGACTGATCCACCGCAGCGCGCGCCTTTGTCTGGACCGCCAGGTGCTTGTTCCTTGCAGCACTGCGCGAATTCCGCTAATGCGCGCCTTTGCCGCCGGGGAGCAAAAGCTTGGACGATAATCGCGCCGACGTCGCCATCATCATGGGCAGCCAGTCCGACTGGGCGACGATGCGCCATGCCGCCGAAACGCTGGAGGCGCTGGGCATCCCGCACCATCGGCTGATCATCTCGGCCCACCGCACCCCCGACCGGCTGTATGACTTCGCCAAGGGTGCCAAGGCGGCCGGCTATAAGGTGATCATTGCCGGGGCCGGCGGCGCCGCGCATTTGCCCGGCATGACGGCGGCGATGACGCCGCTGCCGGTTTTCGGCGTGCCGGTGGAATCGAAGGCGCTGTCCGGAAAGGACTCGCTGCTCTCCATCGTCCAGATGCCGGCCGGCATTCCGGTCGGCACTCTGGCCATCGGCAAGGCCGGTGCCGCCAACGCCGCCCTGCTGGCCGCTGCCGTCCTGGCGCTGAACGACGAAAGACTTGCAGCGCGGCTCGACGCCTGGCGTGCCACACAGACCGCCAAGGTCGCCGCCGAGCCGACGGACGCGCCGTGAGCTTGCCGGCGGGGTCGACCATCGGCATCATTGGCGGCGGCCAGCTCGGCCGCATGCTGGCCATGGCAGCGGCGCGCCTAGGCTACCGCACGGTCGTACTGGAGCCGCAAGCCGACTGTCCGGCCGCACAGCTTGCCAACCGGCAGATAACAGCCGCCTATGACGATACCGCCGCCCTCGCCGAACTGGCTGCGGCCAGCGCCGTCGTCACCTACGAATTCGAAAACGTTCCGGTCGCGGCCGCCAATTCGCTTGCCGCCACGGTCCCGGTCTATCCGCCGGCGCGCGCGCTGGAAGTGGCGCAAGACCGCATGGCGGAGAAGAAATTCCTCAACGGCATCGGCATACCAACCGCCGATTTCTGCCCCGTCGACAATGACGACGAACTGACGGCGGCGCTGAAAAAGTTCGACGGCAGCGGCATATTGAAGACCCGGCGCATGGGCTATGACGGCAAGGGCCAGCGAGTCTTCCGCAACATGGAAGCGGGCGGCTTTGCCGGCACCTGCGAGACGATGGGCAACGTGCCGCTGATCCTCGAATCCTTCGTCGCCTTCGAGCGCGAGATTTCGGTGATCGCGGCGCGTGGGCTGGACGGTTCGCTCGCTGCCTACGATCCAGCCGAGAATGTCCACCGCCACGGCATCCTTCACACCTCGACCCTGCCGGCCGGAATAAAATCCGAGACAGCGGCTGCGGCGCAGGCCGCGGCGGCAAAGATACTTGCAGCACTCGATTATGTCGGCGTCATCGGCGTCGAGTTCTTTGTCCTTGCCGATGGGTCGCTGCTGGCCAATGAAATCGCGCCACGCGTCCACAATTCCGGCCACTGGACGGAAGCCGCCTGCATCGTCTCGCAATTCGAACAGCATATTCGCGCGGTCGCCGGGCTGCCGCTGGGAAATCCCGGCCGCCATTCCAACTGTGTCATGGAAAACCTGATCGGCGACGATATCCTGCGCGTTCCGGCCCTGCTCGCCGAGCCCGATCTGATGCTGCATCTCTACGGCAAGGCCGAGGCGCGCCCTGGCCGCAAGATGGGACATTTCACCCAGACCAGCCGGCGCGGCTGACATTTCCTTTATTGTGGGTCGTCGCCCTCGTCCTCGTCAGGGCTGGCGCAGCTGGCATCGCCTTCCTCGCAGTTTGCACCGGAGGTAAGCTGCTTGATGCGATCATTGGTCAACCGCGTCAGGCATTCCGAAACCTCCATCGGATGGATGGAACCGCCCTCGCTGTCCGCTGTCGAATAGGCGCACTCGGCGTCGCGGAAAATTATCCACGCGCGCTGCGCTGTTTGCAGCAGCTTGTTCGTCTTGTCGTCATTGCGACCGACCAGATCCTTGTAGGCCTTGTTGAGCCTGGCGTCGGCCGCGCCATAGTCGGCACCGGCACAGATGGTCATCATCTGCTGGCTGTCGTCGTTGCGGTCGCAATCGTCCGCATGGGCGGCCGAGGCTGCCGCCAGGACGACGAGAAAGGCGGGCAGAAAAATTCGGCGCATGATGACCTCCAATCGCTTTGCGCATGACCCCGAAAATCTGAAGCGATTTCGGAAAGGGTCATGCGCCAAATCAAAGCTGCAACATCATTCCAGCCGGCCCTTGGCCATGCAAGGATGCGAGGCGCTGATGGCGGATATTTGATGGCGCGGGCCGTTCACATCGTCTATCCGGCATGCTTGCGGTTGACAGGGACAAGGCTCCTCGTTTATGAGCCACGCAAGTTCAAAGGCGCGCTTTCCGAGCGCGCCTTAATAATTCGGCCCGGACCGGGCCCAGACCGACGGGCAAGACCATGAAGATCAAGAATTCGCTCAAGGCGCTGAAGGCGCGTCACCGCGACAACCAGCTGGTTCGCCGCAAGGGACGCATCTACATCATCAACAAGACCGCCCCGCGCTACAAGGCGCGCCAGGGCTGAGTTTTCGGCCGGAGGCCATTGCCTCCGTCCAAATGATGTTTATTGCCGGCTTGCCGGCCCTTTCACGCTAAATTCAGTTTGACGATCCGCCGTCCGGGGTTAGATTCCGGCGATGCGGATTCTTTTTGCATTTCTAACCAGCCTTTTCCTCTCCAGCGCTGTCTTGCCCGCCTGGGCGGACGACCCGGTCGATCCACCGGTTGCCGTGACGAAAGAAGCCCGGATCGACCAGCTGTTCGCCGATCTGAAGCGCGAGCGCAATGAAAAGGCTGCCGAGCGCATTTCCGGGCGTATCTGGAGCGAGTGGTTCCAGTCCGGCAGCGCCTCGGTCGACTTGATGATGCAATGGTCGCAAAAGGCCATCGAGAACCAGAAGTTCGACGTCGCGCTCGATTTCCTCGATCAGGTGGTGACCTTGCAGCCGACCTATGCCGAAGGCTGGAACCGGCGCGCCACCGTGCACTACATGATGAAGAACTTCGGAAAATCGATGTCGGACATCGACCGTACGCTGCAATTGGAGCCGCGCCATTTCGGCGCGCTTTCGGGCTTGGCGCAGATCATGGCCGTAACCGGCCACAAGCAGTCGGCGCTCGATGCCTGGCAGCGTGTGCTGGGCATCTACCCGATGATGCGCAACGCCCAGGATCAGGTCGCCACGCTTTCTGAAGAGCTTGCCGGCGAAGGCATTTGATGCTCCCTGTCACGCAGCCGGGATATGCTGAGATTCAGGTCAGGCCGGTCGAGAATGTGGGGCACCGAGAACCGGCACGGAGCGTACTTTTGGGTACGTGAGTACCCGAAGCGCAGGAGCCCGACGTTCGCACGCCGGCCTCACCTGTATATCAGCATGTCCCTGAACTAATTTCGCTTCGGCCCGTATATCTCCCCATGAACCTGACCTACGCCGCATTCGCCTTCCTGATGGCGCTTTTGTTCACTCTTGCCGGCGTCACACGCGCCGGTTCGTGGCTGATCGAGCGCCGCAATCCGGCCGTCGGCGACTTCGCCGACATCGATGGCGCTCGCATCCATTATGTCCATGTCCCGGCGCCCGCCAATGCCGAACTGCCGCCGATCGTCTTCATCCACGGCGCCAGCGCCAATCTCAGGGATCAGATGCTGCCGCTGCGGCCACTGCTCGAGGGCCGCGCCGAAATGCTGTTCTTCGACCGCCCGGGTTTCGGCTGGTCAGGGCGCGGTCCCGGCAACAACGAAACCCCGTCGGCGCAGGCCAACACCCTCGCAGCGCTGATGGACCGTCTCGGCATCAAGAAGGCGATCATCGTCGGCCATTCTTTCGGCGGCGCCGTGACGTCAGCCTTCGGCCGAGAACACCTGGACAGGACGCTTGGCCTCGTCTTTGTCTCGCCCGTCAGCCATCCCTGGCCGGGCGGCGCAACGTCCTGGTATTACAATTTGACTACTCTTCCGATCGTCGGCTGGCTGTTTTCCGAGACGCTGACCTATCCGGCGGGAACGCTGCAGATGGATGACGCCACCACCTGCGTCTTTGCCCCAAACAAGGTGCCGGACAACTATGTCGCCGAGGCTTCGATCCCGCTGGTGCTCAGGCCCCGCGCTTTTCGCTCCAACGCCACCGATGTCGCGGGGCTTTATCGCTACGCGCTTGACGCTTCGCCGCACTATCGCGAGATCAAGGCGCCGACCGTGGTCATCTCGGGCGACCGCGACAAGGTGGTCTACGCGACCATCCATTCGATCGGCCTCGTCCGCGATATCCCCGGCGCCGAACTGGTCTGGGTGCACAATCTCGGCCACAAGCCGGACTGGATCGCGCCCGATCTGGTCATAGGCGCGATCGAGAAAGCGGCCCGCAGGGATGTTGACCTGCAGGCGATGGCAAAGACCGTGGAGGCGCGGATCGCCGGCGACGCCTACGGCGCCGGCAAATGCGCCGACATCAAAGTGCCCGAGGCCGAACTGGCGCCAACCTAGACCCTGATCCTAGTGGCCGGCCTGCGTGTCCGACCCGATATATGCGATGCGCAGCATATTGGTCGAACCCGGTGTCCGCAGAGGCACGCCCGCCGTGATGATGACGCGGTCGCCCGGCTTGCCGAACCCTTCCTCCAGGGCGATGCGGCAGGCGCGGTCGACCATGTCGTCGAGGTCGCTGGCATCCGGCGAAACCACGCAATGCGTGCCCCACAACAGCGACAGCCGCCGCGCCGTGTTGAGGATCGGCGACAGTGCGACGATCGGCACCTGCGGACGCTCGCGCGCGGCGCGCAGGCCGGTGGTGCCGGAGGCCGTATAAGTAATGATCGCCGAAAGTTTCAGCGTTTCGGCGATTTCGCGGGCGGCCAGCGAAATCGCGTCGGCGCCGGTCGCTTCCGGCTCCGAGCGTTGCGCGTTGATGATGCCGGCATAGGTCGGATCGGTTTCCACCTTGGTGGCGATACGGTTCATCATCGCCACCGCCTCGACCGGATAGGCGCCGGCCGCGGACTCCGCGGAAAGCATGATCGCATCGGCGCCTTCGAACACGGCGATCGACACATCCGAGACTTCGGCGCGGGTCGGCACCGGCGCGGTGATCATCGATTCCAGCATCTGCGTGGCGACCACCACCGGCTTGCCGGCGCGCCGCGCGGCGCGGGTGATCTGCTTCTGGATGCCGGGCACGGCTTCGAGCGGCATCTCGACGCCGAGATCGCCGCGGGCGACCATCAGCGCGTCCGAGAGTTCGATGATCTCGGCCAGCCGGGCGACAGCCTGCGGCTTTTCGATCTTCGCCATGATAAGCGCCCGGCCGCGCGCGATCTTGCGGGCTTCCGCCAGATCCTCAGGCCGCTGCACGAACGACAGCGCTACCCAGTCGACGCCGGTGGCCAGCACCGCATCGAGATCCTTGCGATCCTTGTCGGTCAGCGCGCCGACCGGCAGGTCGGTGTCGGGCAGGCTGACGCCCTTCTTGTCGGAAATGGTGGTACCGGCAACGACGGTGCAGACGATCGCCTTGCCGTCGCTCTTCACCGCCTTCAGCTCGAGCTTGCCGTCGTCGATCAACAGACGGTCACCGGCCTCGACCGAGCTCAGGATTTCTGGATGCGGCAGATAGACCCTTGTCGACGTGCCGGGTTCCGGATTGTCGTCGAGCGTGAAGGTCTGGCCCTCGGTCAGCACTTCCTTGCCGTTGGCGAACTTGCCGACGCGCAGCTTGGGCCCTTGCAGGTCGGCGAGAATGCCGATGGGACGACCGACTGCTTCTTCGACGGTGCGGATGCGGCCGACGAGCGTGCGCATCAGCTCGTGATCGGTGTGGCTCATATTGATGCGGAATACATCGGCGCCGGCTTCGAAAAGCTTCTTCAGCATTTCCTCGGAAGAGGATGCCGGACCGATGGTGGCGAGGATCTTGACCTTGCGGCTGCGTCTCATTGACTGTTTGTTCCCGGGGCGGCTGGGGCGCCCCCCGTTGCGGGTTCATCGGTCAGCTGGACCATCCAGCTTGCCTGTTCACCCGTGTCATATTCCTGGAATCCGGCGCGCTGGAAGCCCCGGGCGACGCAATCGGTAACGCCGGCGATCTTGAACTCTTTTTCGGCCACGCACATGTTGATCGGGCCATCCCAACGCCCGCCACGCTCGGCGTCTTCTGCATAAAGATAGTAAAACCTTGATGACAGCGGCCCTTCGATCAGCGTCTTGCAGCTCGACCCTTCGATGTGCCACCAGCCCTCGGTGATCCAGCCGGCCTTGGCGCGATAGCCAATGCCGACGCCGACCAGGTTCTGCGTCGCGTTGCAGACGCGGAAGTCGGCGCGGGCGGGCGAGGCCGCAACCATCGCGGACAGGCCGACAGCGAGGCTCAGGAGCGGCATGGCGAAGGCGTAGCGCACGCGCGGCCTGCCGGCGCAACCCATCCTGAAATCCCTCAACAACCACATTTGCATCTCTCAGCGCCCCTTTTCGGAAAAGTCCGGGCGCATGTCAACGCGCCGTTCTGTCCAAATCCAATCGATTTAGAATGGCCCCCGGCGCACGCTCTGTCGCACTTCGCCGGATTTTCGCAGAAACCGTGGCCAAACAACGGCATTGCGCAAGCGTCCTCTTCGTGGAATGACGATACCACCCTCCCCCGAAGCCAGCGAACAGACATCTTCAGCCGATGACCCGATCCACAGTTTTCGCGCCTTTCGATATCGTCGAAGGCGACCGCAAGCGCGGCATCGTGCTGTTGGCCGATCATGCCCGTCGCGACCTGCCGGAGGACTACGGCAGCCTCGGACTGCCGGCGGCGGAGTTCGAGCGCCACATCGCCTACGATATCGGCGTCGAGGCGGTGACCCGCGAACTGGCGGCGATGCTCGGCGTGCCGGCGGTGATCGCCAATTTTTCGCGGCTGCTGATCGACCCCAATCGCGGCGAGGACGACCCGACGCTGATTCGCCAACTCTATGATGGCACCGTCGTACCGGGGAACTATCCCATCGCGCCGGAAGAACGGGAAAGACGGCTGGACCGCTTCTACCGGCCCTACCATGACGCGGTCGGCGCCATGATCGCTTCCGTCGCCCAAGCTTCCACGCACGCGCCCTTCATCTTCTCGGTGCATTCCTTCACGCCGGCCATGCAGGGATTTGTGCGGCCGTGGCATGTCGGCATCTTGTGGGACCTCGACGACCGGGTGGCGCGGCCGCTGATCGACATGCTGGCGGCCGACGAAGATCTCATCGTCGGCGACAACGAGCCCTATGACGGCGCCTTGCGCGGCGACACCATGTTCAAGCATGCCATCGTCAACGGCTTTGCCCATGCATTGATCGAGATCCGCCAGGATCTGATTGCCGACCGGAAGGGCGCGATCGCATGGGCCGAACGGCTGGCGCCGATCGTTGACGCGATCGAGCGTCGTCCCGATATACATGCGGTGAAGATGTTCGGCTCGCGCACCGGGCCGCTTTGACAGAGGCCCGAGGAGACCCACGAAGACAATGACCGAACTCAGCGACGAGCAACAACGCGATTTCGAAGCCGCCGCCTTCCGCCGGCTGCTGGCGCATCTGCGCGAACGCAGCGACGTCCAGAACATCGACCTGATGAATCTCGCCGGCTTCTGCCGCAACTGCCTGTCCAACTGGTATCGCGATGCGGCGGAAGCCGAGGGTGTCGACATCAGCAAGGATCAGTCGCGCGAAATCGTCTACGGCATGCCCTATGCCGAATGGCAGGCGCTCAACCAGACCGAGGCCTCCGACGCCAAGAAGGCCGAATTCGAGGCAAGGCGGCCCAAGGATCATTAGGGTCGATCAACATTCCTTATCGGCCTATGCTTGGCCCAAGCACTTCCGGCTGGGAATGCTTGACTGAGAATTGAATCGATCTAATTTGCCGTTCAAGGCCATTTTTGCAGCGGATTCGACCCGATGGATGCCCAAAACCCTATGCAAACCGCCATTCGCGGGCGATGGGCCGTAGCCAGCATCTTCCTCGCCAACGGCTTCCTGACCGGCAGCTGGGCGCCACAGATCCCGGTGTTCCTGACCCGACTCGACATCTCGAAGTTCACGCTCGGCCTGCTGATCCTGCTGTTTGGCGCCGGCGCCGTTGCGGCCATGACATGGTGCGGCCATCTGATCTCCAGGCATAGTTCGCGCACCGTGCTGCGCTGGTTCGGCCTGTGCGGCAGCATCGGCCTGCTGGTTGTGGCGCTGGCCCCCAATGTGCCGCTGGCGGCCATCGCCATGTTCATCTTCGGCGGTTCGATCGGCGGCATGGACGTCGCCATGAACGCCAATGCGGTGGCCGTGGAACGGCGGTTGTCGCGCGCCATCATGTCGTCCTCGCACGGCTTCTGGAGCCTTGGCGGTTTCGCCGGCGGCGCTCTCGGCGGCTTCGCCATCCAGAATTACGGCCACCTCCCCCATGCGGCGGTGGTGACGGTCATCGCCTTTGCCGTGATCGCTTTTGCCGTCCGCCACCTGATCGCCGAGGACAAGCCTGCGGCGGCCGAGCATCACAAATTCTCGCTACCGGCCAATCCGCTGGTCTATCTGGTCGGGCTGATGGCGCTGCTGACGATGATCTCCGAAGGCGCGGTGCTCGATTGGGCAGCGCTCTACCTTCGCCAGGAACTCGGTGCCGACCTTGCCATCGCCGGCCTCGCCTATGCCGCCTTTTCCGGGGTCATGGCCATCATGCGCTTCCTCGGCGACGGGGTGCGTAACCGCTTCGGTGCGGTGATGACGCTGCGCGTCTCGGCGCTTGTCGCCGCCGCCGGCATGCTGGTCGCCGGCCTGTCGCCCTCGCCGTGGCTCGCCATCGCCGCCTTTGCCTTTTGCGGCTTCGGCATCGCCAACATGGTGCCGATCATCTTTTCGGCCGGCGGCAACCAGGAAGGCATGTCGCCTGGCACCGGCATGAGCGTGGTCACCACCATGGGCTATTCCGGCATTCTGGTGGCGCCGTCGGCGATCGGCTTCGTTGCCGAGCACTCAAGCTTCGGTCCGATCTTCGTCGCCCTGTCAGGGCTGCTGATCGTCGTCCTGCTGATGGCCGGGCTCGCTCACCGCGCCGAATTCGCGCCCGAGCCCGCGCCGGCCGAATAGCGCTTCAACTCCTCATAGAGGAAATCCGCGACACGACGGATGCGCACGCTGGTGCGCACATCGCGATGCATGGCCAGCCACACCGGCAGCGTCGGCAGCTTGAGGCCCGGCAGAACCCTTTCCACCAGCGGATCGCGGTCGATGAGCGGCTCCTGGCCGAAGCCGATGCCGTTTCCTGCCCGCACCGCCTCCCACAGCACGATCTGGTTGTCGGCCCTGAAGCGGAAAGCGCTGCGGCTGAGCGAGACGCCGAACTCGGCAAAGCCTCTGATGATCTCGTCGCTGCGGTCGAAGCCGATCAGGTCATGCCCGAGAAGGTCGCGGGGCTCAAGCGGTCGACCCCGCTGCTCGAGATAGGATTTTGCCGCGCAGGCGTGCAGCGGAATGTCGGTGACCTTGCGCGCCACCAGCTCGTTCTGCGCCGGCTTGACCATGCGTATGGCGATATCGGCATCGCGGCGCAAAAGGTTCTCGACCTGGTTCGAGGCGACGATCTCGACCTCGATGCCAGGCTCCTCCAAGCCGAGCCGTGCCGTCATCTCCGGCAGAACATAGGCCGCCACCACCTCGCTGGCGGCAATGCGCACCGTGCCCTCGATCGCCTCGACAGATCCCAGCGCCAATAGCGAAAAGGCGCTCGCCTGCTCGCTCACCGCTCTGCCGCGCTCGAACAGCGTGCTGCCCGCCTCCGTCAGCGCATAGCCGCGCCGCCCGCGCCGGAACAGCGTGACGCCGAGCGCCTGTTCGAGCTCGCCGATGTGACGGCCGAGCGTCGGCTGGCTTGCGGATAGCTTTCGCGCCGCGGCCGACAGGCTGCCGGTTTCCGCCACGGTGACGAAACTCTTGATCAGGTTCCAGTCGATCTCACTCATTCATTTATGAATATCAAAACGCCAATCACAGTCAATTTCTATTCGATCGCGAGGCGATCATATTCCGGCTGCAGACACCAAAACGGACTGCAAACACCAACCAGGAGAACTCAAATGACCAAGATCGCTCTCACCGCCGCCGCCATCCTCATCGCCGCCAACGCCGCTTTTGCCGGCAG
The DNA here is from genome assembly GCF_024746795.1 of Mesorhizobium sp. AR10. NCBI lineage: Bacteria > Pseudomonadati > Pseudomonadota > Alphaproteobacteria > Hyphomicrobiales > Phyllobacteriaceae > Mesorhizobium > Mesorhizobium sp. AR10. Next base: position 1,582,377 of record NZ_CP080524.1, on the reverse strand, counting down.
CGACAAGTTTGGCTCGGACACATTCAACCAGCCGACTGTGGCCAGCATCGACAACACGATCACCAGGTCGATCGAGAAGTCGGACACCCAGAAGCCGGTCGTCCAGGGCAGCAACCGCGACCTCTTCGGCCGCTGATCGCGCCTCCCGAGCCGACCACGAAATTCCAGATCAGGAGTACTTGAAATGACCAAGATCGCAATTCTGGGTGCCAATGGCCGGCTCGGCCGCGTTGTCGCCAAAGCCTTCATCGATGCCGGCTTCGACGTCCGCGCCATCACCCGCAGCGGCAAGGTGCCGGCAGAACTCGAGGGCGCCACCGCCATTGCCGGAGACGCGCTCGACCGTGAAGCGCTAATCCACGCCACGCAAGGTGTCGACATCATCTTCAACGGTCTCAACCCGATCTACACCGACTGGGGCAAATGCCTGCCGATGGCGGAAAACGTCATGGCCGCCTGTCATGCGAACGGCACGCTGCATCTCTTCCCCGGCACCGTTTACAACTACGGCTCGCCGATGCCTCAGGTGGTCACCGAAGACACGCCGTTCCGCCCGACGACCGAGAAGGGCCGCATCCGCTGCGCCATGGAGGCACTGTTTCGCCGCGAGGCCGATGCCGGCCGCGTCCGCACCATTATTCTTAGAGCTGGCGATTTCTTCGGCGGCACCGGCAGCGGATCATGGTTCGACCTGGTCGTCGCCGCCAAGATGAGCAAGGGCGTCTATACTGCGCCCGGTCCAGCCAACCTCGTACATGAATGGGCCTATCTGCCGGACTTCGCCGTGGGTTTCGTCGGACTGGCGCGCAATCTCGACAAGCTCGGCTTCTACGAAGCACTCAACTTCCCCGGCCACCCCGTCACCGATCTCGAGATCAAGGCTGCGGCCGAGAAGGCGCTCGGACGCACGCTGAAATTGTCTTTCATGCCCTGGTGGGTGCTGCGCGCCGGCAGCCCCTTCGTGGCGATGTGGCGCGAAATCGTCTCGATGTCGTATCTGCGCTTCGAACCGCACCGGCTCGTTTCCGATCGGCTGGAAGACATCGTCGGCGAAATCCCCCACACCCCGCTGGACGAAGCCGTCTCGCAGGCCCTGAACGACATCGGTATAGCGACCGTGGACAAGGCAGATAGCCGCAAGGCCGCCTGACGGATCGTCTGATGAACAAAGCCACGCAAGCCCAAAGGCTTGCGTGGCCCTTGTCGTTGCGTTGGCGTCTGGGCTCTCAGATCCTGCCCATCAACAGCAGTATCAAAAGCACCACCAGGACGACGCCGATGATTCCGGAGGGACCATAGCCCCATGACCGCGAATGCGGCCAGCTCGGCACCGCGCCGATCAGGACGAGAATGAGAACGATGATGAGGATGGTGCTGATCGGCATGAGAAATTCCCGCTTTGCGTGCTGCTGCAATGACGGAACAATGCAAAAGGCCGCCCGGTTGTTCCCCGGGCGGCCTTTTTAGTCTGGCCAAAGAAAGCCAATCAGGTCTATTCGGCGGCCTTCGGGAAAGCGACTGCCGGCTCGTCCAGACGGCCCGGTGTTGCCGAAGCCCCTGTGGCCGCAACCGTTTTTTTGTCGCGCCGGAACAATCGACGGAAAAATGCATGGAAGCGGCTATTCTTGCTGCGTGTGAACACCATCAGCATCGATGGTGTCACCACCAGCGTCAGCAAGGTCGCGAAGGACAGGCCAAAGACAATCGCCGAGGACAGCGAAATCCACCATTGCGTCGACGGCGCATTGATCGTCGTCTCGTGATGGAAGATTTCGAGACCGAGGCCGAAGGCGATCGGCAGCACGCCAAGGATCGCCGACACCGCCGTCAGCACCACCGGCCGGGCACGTTCGCGACAGGTCTGCAGCACCGCGTCCATCTTGTCCCAGCCTTCTTCGCGCAGCCGGTCATAGGTGTCGATCAGCACGATGTTGTTGTTCACCACAACACCGGCCAGTGCGATGACGCCGATGCCCGACATGACGATGCCGAACGCCTCTCCTGTCAGCAGCAGCCCGAGGAACACGCCGATCGTCGCCATCACCACGCAGGACAGCACCATCAGCACGCTGGTAAACTTGTTGAACTGCATCAGAAGCACCAGGAAGATCAGGAAGATCGCCGCACCAAAGGCCTTGCTGAGGAAGGCGCTGGCCTCTGCGCTGTCCTCGTTCGAGCCGGCCAGCTTCCAGCGGATGCCGCTGCCCAGATCCATGTCGCTGACAGCCTGGGTGACCTCTTGCTGGACAGCCGCGACCTGGGCGCCGGCGGCAACGTTGGCCTGGACGACCACGGTGCGCGCGCCGTCGATGCGGTTGAGGATGCCAACCGTCGGCTCGGGCTTGCGCACGACGAAGTTCGAGATCGGCACCGAGCCTTGCGAGGTCTGCACCCTGAGTTCGTCGAGTGTAGACAAGGTGCGCCGGTCTTCGGGCAGGCGCAGCCTGATGTCGACGGCGTCGTCCGATCCGGCCGGCCGGTACTCGCTGAGTTTCAACCCGTTCGTCACCAATTGCACCACGGTGCCGACCGAGGTCGGGCTGATGCCATACTGGGCCGCCTTGGCGCGATCGACCTCGAGCGCCCAGTCGACGCCGGGCGGTGGCAAGCCATCGGATATGTCGATGACGCCGGGCACCTTGGCAATGCGCGCCGCGACATCGCGAGCCTTGTCGTCCAGCCCTTTCGGGTCGACGGCCGAAAGCCTGATCTGGATCGGCTTGCCGGTGGGCGGGCCGGCTTCCGGCACACGGACCTCGACGTCGACGCCGGGAATCCCGGCCATGACGCCGCGCAACTCGTCCAGGATATGGTTCGCCGATTTGCGCTCGCGCCAGTCGATGAATTCGTACTGGATGACGCCGACAACGTCCTCCGGGACGTCCTGGCCGCCGCCTTGCGTCTTGCCGACACGCGTATAGACGGACTTGACGCCCGGCCAGCCGAGCAGCCTGTCTTCAGCCGTCTTAGTGGCAGTGTCCATTTCGGCGAGCGAAAGATTGCCGCGGGCGTGCACGTAGAGCAGGCCGTAATCCGGTTCGACATTCGGGAAGAACTCGACACCGGCGCCGTATTTCGAATAGGCATAGCCGACACCGAACAGCAGCGCGACGGTGAGCAGCAGCACGGTGATGGGAAACCGCACCGCTTGCTTGACCACGGCCATGTACCAGCCGTCGCGGTTGTCACCCTCGTGATGCTGCGGCGCCTTGGCGAACAAGGCACCCAGCGTCGGCGCGAAGACCAGCGCATAGAGCATCGACGCCGAGAGCGTGACGATCAGAGTGATCGGCATGTATTTCATGAAGTCGCCGATGATACCCGGCCAGAACAACAGCGGCGAAAAGGCAGCGATACGCGTCATCGTCGCGGCGATGACCGGACCTGCCATACGCTTGGCGGCAAGCGCGAAGGCCTCTGCCTTTGGCATGCCTTCGCTCATGCGCCGCTCGGCGAACTCGGTGACGATGATGGCGTCGTCGACCAGCATGCCGACTGCCAGGATGAGGCTGAACAGCACGATCATGTTGATCGTGTAGCCCATCATCGCCAGCAGCAGGATGCCGATCAGGAACGACGATGGAATGGCGAGGCCAATCAGCAGCGATGCTCGGCCCGACAGCGCGTAGAGAATGACGACGAACACCAGGATCACGGCGATCATGACGTGGTTCTGCAGATCGCCGAGCAGCTGGTTGACGAAGACCGACTTGTCCTGCGTGTAGGTAACGTTCATGCCTTCCGGCATCGTCTTGACGAAGGCGTCGGACACGGCCCTCACCTTGGTGAGCGTGTCGATCAGATTTGCACCGATGCGCTTCTTGACTTCGATGGCAATGGCCGGCTTGCCATTGAGGCGAGTGATCGTCTCGGCGTCGGCGAAGGTTGAACGGATCGTCGCGATGTCCTTGGCCTGCACCACGGCATTGGGACCGGCGACCACGGGCAAGGCCGCCACATCCTCGGGCGTCTCGATCAGCGACGGTACCTTGACTGCATATTTGCCCTCCGAGCCTTCGATGTTGCCGGCAGCGACGAGGCTGTTGGAGGCGGCGACGCCAGCGATAAGCTGATCGAGCTGCAGCCCGTAGGAAGACAGTTTCATCGGATCGATCACGACTTCGACGAGATCGTCGCGTGAGCCCTGCAACGAGCCTTCTAGAACGCCGGGCACCTCCTCGATCCGGTCGCGCAATTCGCGCGCAGCGGCCGTCAGAACGCGCTCGGGCAACTCACCCGACAAGGTGACGACGAGAACGGGAAATTCGGAGATGTTGACTTCGGTGACAACAGGCTCTTCGGCCGCCTGCGGCAGGTCGGCCTTGCCGTCCTGCACCTTGCTGCGCGTGTCCTGCAGCGCCGTCGCCAGATTCGTCTGCGGCTGGAATTCGACCAGCACATAGCCGCCACCCTGGAAGGCGGCCGAACGCATCTCCTTGAGGCCCTTGAGGCTCTTCAGCTTGCTTTCCATCGGCCGCAGCAGAAGGCGCTCCGAATCCTCAGGCGAAATGCCCTGATAGATCAGGCTGACATACATCATCGGGATCGGAACATCGGGTTCCGCTTCCTTCGGCGTCGACTGATAGGCGACCCAGCCCGCAAGCAGAAGGAAGACCAGGACCGAGATGGTCAGTCGGGCATTGTTGATGGCAAGTTTGACGATATCCATGGCTAATGCCTGTTGCTGAATTTCAGGAGCTGCGTCGCAGCCGATTGTCCCCGCCCAGGGTCGACCCGTCGCAATGCGTGGCTACTGTGTCCCGGCGTTTGCTTCGCCCAGCAGCTTCTGGATCGTCGCCTGGTCGGCCTCGACCGGCTTGACCACTTCGCCTTCCTTGACCAGTTCCTGGCCGGCAACGATGACGCGAGCATCGGCTGGGATGCCGCCGAGCACCAGGCCCTTCGGCGAGTCGTCAACCAGGTCGATCGGGAAGAACACGACCTTGTTGTCCTTGTCGACGGCGCGAATGCCGAGATCGCCCTTGTCGCCGAGCGTCACCACCGAGCGCGGCAACATGACGGCGTCGGTCGGCTCGGCACTGAGCGCGATCTCGGCGGTCATGCCGGCGGGAATGGTGCCCTCGGGGTTGGGGACTGCGACCTCGATCCGGAAGGTGCGGGTGGCAGAGGACGCATCGCGGCTGATGTAGCGCACCGTGCCCTTGACCGTCTGGTCGTCGACCAGACGCACATTGGCCTCGTCGCCGAGCTTGATATAGCGCAGGTCGCGCTCGCTGACTTCGCCGCGCGCAATCACGGGATCGAGGCTGAGAATGGTTGCCACCTCGCCGCCTACCATGACGGAACTGCCAAGTTCCACCGGCACCCGGTCGATGACACCATCGAAGGGCGCTTTCACCTCATTTCGACCTAGCTCGGCTTGCATGGCTTCCAGCAGCGACTGCGCCAACGTCAGGCTGGAGCGGGCGTTGTCGAGCTGCAGCTTGGGCAGATTGCCGGTCTTGGCCAATCGCTCGGCAGCAGCAAGCTCTGCCTGGCGCTGGACAAGAAGCTGCTTGGCATTGCTGACCGCCGAAACCTTCTCCTCGGTGGCGAGCCTCAGCACGAGGTCGCCGGTCTTGACGCGCTGTCCCTGCTTGACCGGTAGCTGGTCGATGACGCCGGCGACGCGTGTCGCCAGAACCGCGCGCTTGTCGGCTTCGGTCAGTCCCGAAATGCGGATGGCGCGCGCATAGGTACGCCGGGGCGGGGTAATGACCGCGACCGTGCGCAACGGCGCCTTGGGCTCCGCTTCAGCCGTCTTGGGTTTGCCGGTCTCCGGCGTCTTGGGCTGCTCGGCATCCGCCGCCTTGGCCTTGTTGTCGGCGGAAGCGCTGCCGACGGACGAGAACTCGCCGGTTGTCATCCATGCGGCGAAGCCAATAAGCACAACAATGGCGGCAAGCTTGTGAAACCTGATTCTCGGCATCATCTTTTTTCCACTGCGCGGGGTTCGGCCAGGCCGCGTCTTGTTAACTCGGGGCGCGCTGCCGATATGGGTGCGCGCAAGGCCGTATTCAATTTGCCGTGATCGGCGAAGCGCGCTTCTACCTCAAAGTTGCATCGCAAAATAGTCAGAAAAGTTGATGGGTTATGGTGCCACCCGGTAAGCGCACCCGCCTTTCTCCGGCTTTGCCGCCGGGCCGCCCGCCTTCTCTGGGTCGAGAAGCTCCAGTGGCAGCAGACGTCAGGATGGTGCGGAACCTCTCGCGCATTCGAAGTGGAACACAGGCAGATCTGTCAGGTCATGAGCTTTAACAGCCGGAAAGCCCGCTCGAACATCTTGCCATAGGGCGGGCGCAGAAGGCTACCGGCACTCAGCCTGGACTGAAGGAACACAGGCTTTTCCTTGCTGAAGGTTCTGAAGCCCCATTCGCCGTGGTATGCCCCCATGCCGCTGGCGCCAACACCGCCGAAAGGCTGCCTTTCCTGCACCAGATGCAGCATGCAGTCGTTGATCGTGACGCCGCCGGCGATCGTTTCCCGCAGGATCCGTCTGCGGTTGCCGCGATCGCGGCCGAACCAATAGAGCGCCAGCGGACGTTCGGCCCGGTTCACGTGATCGATGGCATCGTCGACCGTGCCGTATTCGATGATGGGCAGCACCGGTCCGAAGATCTCTTCGCGCATCAGCCGCAGGTTTTCGCCGGCATTCCTGATCAGCGTCGGCGCCATCTTGCGGTTGGTCACACCGAGTTCCTCGTTGACCGGATTGACCTCGATGACATCGGCTCCGCTTTCGCGGGCTTCAGCGACCATCTCGCCGAGGCGCCGATGGTGTCGCTCGCTGATGATTGCCGTGTAGTCGCGATTGTCTCGCAAGCTCGGATAGAGCCGCGCCATCGCCGTCGCGAGCTTTGCGGCAACCATTGCACCCTGCCCTTGCGGAACCAGCAGATAGTCGGGTGCGATGCAGGTCTGGCCGGCGTTCAGCAGCTTGCCATAGGCGACATTGGCCACCGCCCCGTCGAGATCGCAAGACGCGTCGAAAATCGCCGGTGACTTGCCACCGAGTTCGAGCGTTACCGGCGTCAGATTGGCCGCCGCGGCCACCGCGACCTGACGACCGATGACGGTCGAGCCGGTGAACAGCAGATGATCGAAGGGCATCGACACGAATGCTTTTCCGACATCGGCGTCGCCGATGACGACGCTCATCTCGTCGGGAGCGAAATGCTCGCCGACCAGACGATCGAGCAGCGCGGAAAATTTCGGGGTCAGTTCAGAGGGTTTGATCAGAACGCGGTTGCCGGCGGCCAACGCAGCCGTTGCCGGCGCGATGGCGAGCTGAAAAGGGTAATTCCATGGCGACACGATCCCGACCACACCAACCGGTTGCGGCAGAAGACGGTTGCGGCCCGGCAGGAACGGCAGGCTGGTGGCGACACGGCGCTCCCGCATCCATCCCCGCAAATGCGCAAGTGCATGCCTGATCCCGGCGCGGACGACGAGCAATTCGGCAAGGCGCGTCTCCTCGGCCGACCGGCCGCCAAAATCGGCGTCGATCGCCGAGCATATCTCGGCCTCATGCTGCTCGGTCAGCGCCAAGAGGCGCTTGAGGCGATCCTTGCGGACGTCGAGGCCTGGAAAGGGCTCTTTCTCGAACGCTCCGCGCTGCAACCCGAGCCGCGCGCCAAGGGCATCCTGTCTGGTCTGCAGCATCGCAACCTCCCGTTTACGTCTAGGTAAGGTTACATCGCGCGGTGGGGCGAATCCAGCACTTCCCCGATTCCCCTGGGGAAGCACACGCCGCTTGGCAGCGGCATGCATCGAAAACGGGAATATTCAGGCCCGGCGGCGGGCCGTCTCCGGCTTCTTGCGCGCCGCAAGAAACTCCTTGACCCGACGGCCCGGCGCGGGACCGCGCACCGGCTTGAAGCCGTCGTCGAGTTCGCCGGAGAGATCCAGCGTCGGCCGTTTGCCGACGGCGTCGTAGTTCTCCTCCAGCCAGTCGCTGGCGGCGGTGCGGCCGAGGTCGCGCAGATAGGTCAGGAACGCCCATTCGGCATTGACCTTCGACGACGCCGACAGGTCCTTGAACGCCTCGTCGGCATCGATGCGGTGCATGCGGATGTCGCGGTATTCGCCCTGCGGCAGGCGGCCGGCGGCGATCAACTCCTTGACGAAGGCGATCGAGCGGAATTCGCGCAGCAGCCCGGCGTTGAAGGTGATCTCGTCGATGCGGTTCTGGATTTCGTTGGCGCTCTTCGGCGTTCCTTCGCGGACCACCGGATTGATCTGCACCAGAAGCACGTCCTCGGTCGCGGCCGTCTTGAAGAACGGATAAAGCGCCGGATTGCCGCCATAGCCGCCATCCCAGTAGGGCACGCCCTTGATTTCGACGGCGCGGAACAATTGCGGCAGGCAGGCCGACGCCATCACCGTGTCGAGGTCGATTTCGCCGTCCGAGAAGACGCGCAACTGCCCCGTCTCGACATTGGTCGCCGAGATGAACAGCTCCATCGATTTGCAGGCGCGCACATTCCTGAAATCGATCTCCTGTTTGACCACGTCGCGCAACGGGTTGAGCCCGAGCGGATTGGCGACATAGGGCGAGAACACCCGCGACATGGTGTCGAAGAAGAAATAGCCCGGCGTGTTCTCGATCGACCAGTTTCCCCAGGCCACGTCCCACGGCATGCGCTGCACCGGGCTGAACCGGCCTTTCGCCGCCACCGCGCGCCAGAAATCGTCGAGCTTCTGCCGTGCGCCTTCAACGCCGCCGCGCACGAAACCATCGGCCAGCGCCACCGCGTTCATGGCGCCGGCGCTGGTGCCGGAGACCGCCGCTATGTCGAGCCGCCCGTCCTCCAGCAGCCGGTCGAGCACGCCCCAGGAAAAGGCCCCGTGCGAGCCGCCGCCCTGCAGTGCTACGTTGATCTTCTTCGTTTCCTCCGCCTTGCCGTTTTTGGTCATGGCGTCGTCCTCGATCTGACTATCTGATTGGCTTCGAGCGCTGCTCACGCGGCGGTCCAGCCGCCGTCAACGGAGATATGCGTGCCGTTGATCTGCGCCGCCGCGTCCGAGCACAGGAACACTGCAGTGGCAGCGATCTGCTCGACCGTGACGAACTCCTTGGTCGGCTGCTTGTCGAGCATGACCTCGCGGACCACCGTCTCGCGATCCATCCTGTTAGCCTTCATCTGGTCGGGGATCTGCGCTTCGACCAGCGGTGTCAGCACATAGCCGGGGCAGATGGCATTGCAGGTGATCTTGTCGCGCGCCAGTTCCAGCGCGACCGTCTTGGTCAGACCCATGATGCCGTGCTTGGCCGAGACATAGGCCGACTTGAAAGGCGAGGCGACGAGGCCGTGGGCCGAGGCGATGTTGACGATCCGGCCGCCGCCGGCTTGTTTCATCAGCGGGATGGCGGCGGCGATGGTGTGGAAGGCCGACGACAGGTTGATGGCGATGATCGCATCCCACTTCTCGATCGGAAACGCTTCCACCGGCGCGACATGCTGGATGCCCGCATTGTTGACCAGGATGTCGACCGAGCCGAATGTCTCTGCGGCCTTCACCACCAGCGCCCGGCACTCGGCCGGTTTCGACATGTCGGCCTTGATGTAAGCGGCCTTCACTCCGTGCTGTTTGGCGATCGTGTCGGCGACGGCGTGATCGTCGGCCGTGTCGGAAAAGGAATTGACGACGATGCTATGACCTTCGGCAGCCAGCGCATGGGCGATGGCCAGACCGATGCCCGAAGTCGAGCCGGTGACGATGGCAGTTTTTCTGGTGGCCAAGGCGAAATCCTTCAATACGACTTCAGCATATGAGAATATTGCAGTGCAGCATATATGTCTTGTGCAACGCGGAAAAAGCGGCGCAGGTTTGGCAGCAACATGAAATTTCGGTCACGAAGACGTCATTTCCCCATTCACGCAGGGGAAGGGACCGGCAAGCCGGTGACCAAGACAATCAACGGCCCGCCTTGTCCCTCAATTTGTTGGGGAGTGTGCCTTTTGCATAAAGGAAGGCTGTCTCAGGCAACGAGGTCCGGCATCGGCCCGACATAGCGCGACTGCGGGCGGATCAGCCGTCCGGTCGTCTGCTGTTCACGCGCGTGGGCGATCCAGCCGGCGACACGCCCGGCGGCGAAAACATTGCTGAACGCCTCTTTTGGAAAACCCGCTGCCTCCAACAGCAACGCGGTGTAGAACTCGACATTGGTCTGGATCGAGCGCAACGGCTTGGCGACCCGCAGCACATCGAGCGCTGCCTGCTCCACTTTTTCGGCGAAGGCCAGCCGGCGGCCGGTTTCGCCCTCGCCGCCGAGTTGCCTCACGACCGCTTTCAGCACGTCGGCGCGCGGATCGCGTACGCGGTAGATGCGGTGGCCGAAGCCCATGATGCGTTCGCCATGGGCGATTTCGGCGCGCAGCCAGCCTGCCGCGTCGCCATGCGCCTCGATCGCGTCCAGCATCTCGATCACCGGGCCGGGCGCGCCGCCATGCAGCGGGCCCTTGAGTGCACCGAGCCCGGCCAATACCGCCGACGTCAGGCCGGCCTGCGTCGACGCGACCACGCGCGTCGCGAAAGTCGAGGCGTTGAGGCCATGATCGCAGACGGTCACCAGATAGGTGTCGAGCGCCTTCGCCAATGCCGGCGATGGAACGCAGCCATTGAGCATCCTCAGCATATCTCCGGCATGGTCGGCATGTGGGTCGGGTGCGATCGCCGGCGACCCACGCTTGATGCGCAGCAGGGCTGGCGTCAGCACCGCAGGCGCCGTGATTAGCCGCAGTGCGTCCGTCAAATTATCGCCGTCCGGCAGCAAGGCAATGCCGGCGCGCATCGCGCTGTAGATGTCGAGCGAAGCCAGGGAGGCAAGCGTGGGCTGAAGCCGAACGAAGACATCGCCGCGTGCCTGACCGATCTTCTGCACCAGGTCCGTATCGCCCGGAAGATCCTCGAAAAAGCCGTCCAGCAGCAGGCGAACCACCTGCGCATATTTCCAGCGGCCAGCCAGTTCCGGCAGCGCATGGCCCCGGATCGTCAGACGACCGCCGAGACCGTCGACATCGGAGAGCACTGTCTCTGCCGCCACCACGTCATCGAGCCCGTTTGTCATGGCTGTCTCCTTGACCAGTTTCTCACCGGAGATAATGGTGGGCGACCAAGCCATCAATCTTGATCAAGTGAATCAATGTCTAGAGGTCGATGTGTCTGAGTGGTTGACGCGGGAAGAAGCGCTGGAGCGCCTGAAAGTGCGAGCCCAGACGCTCTACGCCTATGTCAGCCGCGGGCGCATCGGCATGCGGCCAGATCGGGCCGATCCGCGCCGCAGCCAGTATCGTGCCGACGACATCGCGGCGCTGGCGACCCGCCGGGCGCGCGGCCGAAGTCCGTCGGCGATCGCCGAAAGTGCCATCGCCTGGGGTGAGCCGGCCATAGTTACCTCCATCTCGACCGTCGTGCACGGCCGCCTCATCTATCGCGGCCAGGACGCGGTTGCGCTCTCCGACACGGCGACGCTGGAGGAAACAGCAGAGCTGCTGTGGGCAGCAAATGGTCCTGTGTTGCTCATGTCGCCTGCCGCGCATGGCGGTCACGATGGCGGCCGGCCGGCTGCCTTCAGCGAATTGGCATTGCTAGCGGCCGCAGGCCGGCCCTCGCTCGGACGCAAACCTGCGTCGCTGCATCAGGACGCGGCCGGCGCCATCTGGGTTCTGGCTCGCGCCCTGGGAGCGGTCCCCGGAAGCGATGCCGTCCACGCAAGGCTGGCACAGGGCTGGTCCGTCGACGCGGCTGGGGCAGAGCTGATCCGCCGCGCGCTCATCCTGCTGGCCGATCATGAACTGAACACGTCGACCTTCGCCGCGCGTGTCGCCGCTTCGACCGGCGCGCCTGTTGCCGCTTGCCTGCTGGCCGGTCTCGCCACGCTTTCGGGACCGCGCCATGGCGGCGCTGCGGAAGCGGTGATGATGCTCGTCGAGGATGCAGACAGGCTAGGGCCGGACGCGGCTATCGGGCGCTGGCTTGGCCATGACCGGCCGCTGCCTGGATTTGGCCATCCGCTCTATCCCGAGGGCGATCCGCGTGCTGACACCCTGCTGGCCGTCGTCGATGTCGATCGGGGGCTTGTACGGCTGCGCGATGCGGCCTTTACGGCGACAGGCCTGCGCCCAAACATCGATTTCGCCTTGGCCGCACTGACCCGCAGCCTGTGCTTGCCGTCCGATGCGCCATTCCGCCTGTTCGCGCTCGGCCGCAGCGTCGGCTGGACCGCGCATGCCGTCGAACAGGTCACCAGCAACGGCCTGATCAGGCCGCGCGGCCGCTATGAGGGACCGTTGCCGTAGCTTTCCGATTTGCTGCACGTTGCACCGTCACCCCCAAGATCTTTCGATCTGCGATCACGACATGGTGTCGAGCTTGCGCTGCATGGCGGCGATCTGTTCCTTCAGCTCTTGAAGGTCGTCGGATTTCTCCGGCGCTTCTTTTCGGGTCGGCTCGGCCGGTGCTGCAGCAGCGCCATTCGAGCCGGCAGGCGGGAACGGCGTGAACAGGCGCATGGCGTTCTGGAACATTTCCATGTTGCGGCGCGTCTGCTCTTCCAGCGCCTTGATCGGCGTGGCGATCTTCATCATGTCGAGCGGCGATTTGCCGATCGCGCCCTTCATCTGTTCGCGGAAGCGTTCCTGCTCCTTGGAAAAGGCGATCATCGACTGTTCGAGGAAGCTCGGCACGATCATCTGCATTTGGTCGCCGTAGAAGGCGATCAGCTGCCGCAGGAACGGGATCGGCAGCATGTTCTGCCCATCCTTGTTCTCCAGTTCGAAGATGATCTGGGTCAGCACCGGATGAGTGATGTCGTCGCCGGTCTTGGCGTCCTGTACGGTGAACTCCTGGCCCTTCTTGACCATGTCGGCAAGGTCCTCGAGCGTCACATAGGTGCTGGTGCCCGTGTTGTAGAGACGGCGGTTAGCGTATTTCTTGATAATGATCGGATCGTCTTTCGCGGCCATCAGCATCCTCCCGGGGACCCCGACGCGCCTGTGTAAGCCGCCGGGAACGATTGCGCCATTTTTAAGGATATGCGCAAAAGCGTCACAATTCCAAGTGGTTTGTGCAGTGCGGCATCATTTTATGCTGCATGGCAGGCGGAATTTGCTGCGCAGCAAAGGTCGCGCCATCGCTAAGACCGTCGGCGACCTGCTTGCGGCGCATGGCCGGTATGCCCATTTCCGGTTTGACTTGGGTTCTGGAAAGGGCAAGAAAAGTCCTCAACGATACCAAAAAGAACAACACCTCGAAGTCTGGAGAAGAAAATGTCCGCTGCCAATTCCATCGTAATCGCCAGCGCGGCGCGCACGCCCGTCGGCTCGTTCAACGGCGCCTTCGCCGCCACACCGGCGCATGAGCTCGGTGCCATCGTCATCAGGGAACTGCTGTCGCGTGCCGGTGTCGAAGCAGCCGAGGTCGACGAGGTCATCCTCGGTCAGGTGCTGACCGCCGCTCAGGGCCAGAACCCCGCCCGCCAGGCCTCGATCAATGCCGGCCTGCCCAAGGAGACCACCGCCTGGGGTCTCAATCAGGTTTGCGGCTCGGGTCTGCGTGCCATCGCGCTCGGCATGCAGCAGATCGTCACCGGCGATGCCAAGGTGATCGTTGCCGGCGGGCAGGAATCGATGTCGCTTTCGGCACATGCCCAGCACCTGCGCGCCGGCGTCAAGATGGGCGACTACGAGATGATCGACACCATGATCAAGGACGGACTGTGGGATGCCTTCAATGGCTATCACATGGGCAACACGGCTGAGAATGTCGCTCGCCAGTTCCAGATCACCCGTGACGACCAGGACCAGTTTGCCGTTGCCTCGCAGAACAAGGCCGAGGCTGCGCAGAAAGCCGGCAAGTTCAAGGACGAGATCGTCGCCGTCACCATCAAGGGCAAGAAGGGCGACACCATTGTCGACCAGGACGAGTACATCCGCCACGGCGCCACGATCGACGCCATGACCAAGCTGAAGCCGGCTTTCGACAAGGACGGCACGGTGACCGCAGCCAACGCCTCCGGCATCAACGATGGCGCCGCCGGCGCGCTACTGATGAGCGAAGCGGAAGCCGTCAGGCGCGGCATCACCCCGCTGGCGCGCATCGTGTCCTGGGCCACCGCCGGCGTCGATCCGCAAATCATGGGCACCGGGCCCATTCCCGCGTCGCGCAAGGCCCTGGCCAGGGCTGGCTGGTCGATCGGCGATCTCGATCTTGTCGAGGCCAACGAGGCCTTTGCCGCACAGGCCTGCGCCGTCAACAAGGACATGGGCTGGGATCCTTCGATCGTCAACGTCAATGGCGGCGCCATCGCCATCGGGCACCCGATCGGTGCGTCCGGCGCCCGCGTCTTCAACACGCTGGTCTTCGAGATGCGCCGCCGTGGTGCCAAGAAGGGCCTTGCCACATTGTGCATCGGCGGCGGCATGGGTGTCGCCATGTGCGTCGAAGCCCTGTAGCGTTAACTGGGCGGCGCAAGCCGCCCGTTCTCTGTCCAGTGCCTGAAAAGCCCGACAACAGGGCGATATCAAAAAGGGGAAACGCATGAGCAAGGTTGCAATCGTCACAGGCGGATCGCGCGGCATTGGTGCGGCGATATCGATCGCATTGAAAAACGCCGGCTATTCCGTTGCCGCCAACTACGCCGGCAATGACGAGGCAGCGGCAAGATTCAAGGCTGAAACCGGCATCCCGGTCTACAAATGGTCGGTCGCCGACTATGACGCCTGCGCCGCCGGCATCAAGCAGGTCGAGGCCGATCTCGGCCCGGTTTCCGTGCTGGTCAACAATGCCGGCATCACCCGTGACGGCATGTTCCACAAGATGACCCGCGAGCAGTGGAAAGAGGTCATCGACACCAATCTGTCGGGCGTCTTCAACATGACGCATCCGCTTTGGGGCGGCATGCGCGACCGCAAGTTCGGCCGCGTCGTCACCATCTCGTCGATCAACGGCCAGAAGGGCCAGGCCGGACAGGTCAACTACTCCGCCGCCAAGGCCGGTGACATTGGTTTCAGCAAGGCGCTTGCACAGGAAGGTGCCCGCGCCGGCATCACCGTCAATGTCATCTGCCCCGGTTACATCGCCACCGAGATGGTCAAGGCGATCGACGAGAAGGTGCTCAACGAACGCATCATCCCGCAGATCCCCGTTGGCCGCCTTGGCGAACCGGAGGAGATCGCGCGCTGCGTGGTCTTCCTCGCTTCCGACGACGCCGGCTTCATCACCGGCTCGACCATAACTGCCAATGGCGGTCAATATTTCGCCTGAGGGCTTGGCGTCCCTCGCCGATAACGGATGTACCGGCCAACGGCCGGTACAGGTATGAACCCCACGAACGACGCAGGGAGCCTGACAATCTCGGCTGTCAGGCGGCAAGCTTCAGCCTTGGTTTGGCTGCAGGCACGGCGATTGGATCCGGCTGGCGCGAAGGTGCCGGCAGCCGGGCAAGGGGTGCGCGGCTGAGGCCTGACAATTTCAAGGCAATGCGACGCTTCAGGAATGGATTGAGGTTCAGCACCGACAGCACCAGATTGCGCACGAACCGCTTCACCGGATTGCGGGCAAGCGCCATGCCGGTCATCGTGCCCGCCAGTTCGAGTACCTCCTGGGCCGCCGGGCGTCGCAGCGTTTCGTAGAGGTCGAGCTCCGCTTCCGGGCGCACGCCGTTCACCACGTCGCCAAGCAACTGGCCAAGCACGACCGCGTCGATGATGCCGGTGTTCATGCCCTGCCCGCCGGCCGGGCTGTGCACATGCGCGGCATCACCCATAAGGAACAACCGGTCCTTGCGGTACGACCGGACCAGGCGGTGATGCACGCGAAAACGCGAGCTCCACGTCAGGTCGAGCACCCGGGTTCTTTCTTTGGTCGGTCGGCGGCTGTCGAGCAGCGCCTGGATGTCGGCGATCTCGGGCTTTTCCGGTGCGTCATCCATTGTTGCGACGACGCGGTACGTTCCGTCCGGAAGCGGCGCCACCACCACCAGCCCGGCTGGCGCAAAGAACAGCGACACTTCGGTCGGCCCAACCGGCCAGTCGAGACGAACATCGGCGAGTACGAACGAAGCGTCATAGGCCGCGCCGTCGAACTCGATGCCGGTCGACTTGCGCACCAGGCTGTGCATGCCGTCGCCACCAACGACGTAGCGTGCCGATATGAGTTTCTCGCGGCCGTTCTCGACCACCGTGACGCGCGCGCCGTCAGCGTCCTGGACAACCGCCTTGGCCTCGACCTCGCGGTGAATGACGCCGCCCAGGGCGGTGATCCGTTCGGCGAACACTTGCTCGGTCAGGTTCTGCGGCAGCATCAACAGATAGGGATGTCTTGACGGAAGCTTGCCGAAATCGAGCTTGAGGAGCGCCCGGTTGCGGTCGCGGATGACGAAATTTTCCAGCCTCAGGGCAAGTTCGCTCAGTCGCTGCGTGACGCCGAACGGCTCCAGCGACTCCAGCGTCTGCGCGTGAATGACGCCGGCGCGTGAGGTCTGAAGGCCTTGCGCCAGCCTGTCGATCAGAACGTGATCGACGCCGGCCTGGTGCAGCACGATGGACAGCGCCATGCCGGTCGGACCGGCGCCAATGATCAGGACTTCCGTTGAATCGGGCAGCATTTCTCTCTCCATTTATCAACACATGTTGACTTTCTAATCGACGCCATTGCATTTGTCAACAGTCGTTGGCATATGAATTCCATGATTGAGAATCAGCCGAAGAAAATCAGCAAGTCGGACCGCACGCGGGCCCATATCCTCGAGGCTGCGCGGCGGCTGTTCGCCGAGCACGGCTATGACGGTGCCTCCATCCGCGACGTCGCGGCGCAGGCCTCGATCGATCCGGCCATGGTGATCCGCTATTTCCGCAGCAAGGACGAGCTGTTCGCCAGGGCGGCGGTCGTCGACCTGCAATTGCCGGCACTTCAGGTGATCGACCGAACCGCCATCGGCGAAACACTGATCAGGCGTTTTCTCGAAATCTGGGAAGGTCCGGCCAGCGGTCCCGGCATGGCAATTCTGCTACGTTCGGCGACGTCGAACGAATTTGCCGCCGAAAAATTGCGCGAGGTGTTTGCCAACCAGGTGAGGCCAGTGCTTGCGGCGGTCAGCAACCCAGCGGACGCGGGTCGACGGGCCGGGCTCATTTCGAGCCAACTGCTGGGTTTGGCCCTGTGCCGATACTTGCTGCGGCTTCCGCCCGTGGTCGCCCTGGCCCACGACGAAATCATCCTGAACGTCGGCCCCACCTTGCAGCGCTATGCCATGGGAGACTGTTGAACCAGCCGTCCAGCATTGTTGGCCGGTCGTCGTGCAGCGACTGCGCCGAACGATGGACGCAGCGCCGATTTGTGCCGAAGCGAGACGCAGACGTTAACGCCGCTGCGCAGCCTGTGTGAAACCTGTTCCCAAGCCTGTGGATTCTCGGTGGAAAACCTGTTCACAACACAACATATTGGGGTGAACAAACCGGGAAAATTCGGCCAACGCCGATTCGTCGCCGTTTCGTTCCGCCTTTGACCGGAACGTTAACGGCGAAAGCCAAAAACGTCCGTCAAACGGTTAAGCTCGCGTTAGGAAAGATCAACAATTTCATAATCTTGCACCAGGCTCACCGGCTCGCCGCAATCCTTCTCCGGCAAAGGTTAACAGCGACGCTCGCCCTGCATGAATCGGGCCAGTTTCGACGATTCAGCATGTGGTGAGACTCACCTGTCAAAAATCCACATATAGCCGTGAACAAAACCTGAATCTGATCGAGTCAGTGATTCGTAGCCGATTCGTTCCAGACTCGTTCCAACTGTTAATTCGGGATGGATTGGGGGATCGGCCGGGAACTGCCAACCGGCTGATGGAACATTCCGCTTTCGCTTCGCGCGCGAAATCCCTATGTGTCGGCTGTCATACGCGCCATTCGAGGCGCGCTCCCGACAATGCGAGGCAGAAAGCCTTATTTCCAGGTCGATGAACATCCAACAGAAACACACTGAGCCGCTGATCCTGTCGGGCCGCGATGTGACCGCCGTTCTCGGTCCGACCAACACGGGAAAAACCCATCTCGCCATCGAACGCATGGTGGCGCATGAAACCGGCATCATCGGCCTGCCGTTGCGGCTGCTTGCCCGCGAGGTCTACGCACGCGTCTGCGAGAAGGTCGGCGCCCACAAGGTGGCACTCATCACCGGCGAGGAAAAGATCCAGCCGGCCGGCGCTCGCTATTCGGTCTGCACGGTGGAAGCCATGCCGCGCGAAACCGACGCCGCCTTCGTCGCCATCGACGAGGTGCAACTCGCCGGCGATCTCGAGCGCGGCCACATCTTCACCGATCGCATCCTGCATCTGCGCGGTCGCCAGGAAACGCTGCTGCTCGGTGCGGCCACCATGCACGGCATTCTCCAGCGCCTGCTGAAGGGCGTGTCGGTGGTGACGCGGCCGCGGCTGTCGCACCTCGCCTATGCCGGTTCGAAGAAGTTGACCCGCCTGCCCAGGCGCACGGCGATCGTCGCCTTTTCGGCCGACGAGGTCTATGCCATCGCCGAACTGATCCGCCGCCAGCAGGGCGGCGCTGCCGTCGTGCTCGGCGCGCTCAGCCCGCGTACCCGCAATGCACAGGTGGCGCTGTTCCAGTCAGGCGATGTCGACTACCTGATCGCCACCGATGCCATCGGCATGGGCCTCAACCTCGATCTCGATCACGTTGCCTTCGCCCAGAACCGCAAATTCGACGGCTACCAGTATCGCAACCTGACAGCGGCAGAGCTCGGCCAGATCGCCGGCCGCGCCGGCCGGCACTTGCGTGACGGCACCTTCGGCGTCACCGGCCAGGTCGATCCGCTGGACGATGAACTGGTCAAGCGGATCGAAGGGCACGAGTTCGATCCGGTGAAGGTGCTGCAGTGGCGCACCGCCCATTTCGACTTTGCCAACCTCGACGCGCTGAAGCGCTCGATCGAGACCAATGCGCCGGTCGAAGGCCTGACCCGGGCGCTGCCTGCGGTCGACGCTCAGGCCCTCGAATACCTGTCCCGCGACGAAGACATCCGGGCGCTGGCCACCGACGCCAAGCGCGTCGCGCTGTTGTGGGAAGCCTGCGCCCTGCCCGACTACCGGAAGATCGCGCCGGCCCAGCATGCCGACCTGATCGCCTCGATCTACATGGACCTCGCCAGGCATGGCCATGTCGACGAGAACTACATGGCCGAGCAGGTGCGCCGCGCCGACACCACCGAGGGCGACATCGACACGCTGTCGCACCGGATTGCCGAGATCCGCACCTGGACATTCGTGTCGAACCGGCCTGGCTGGCTGGCCGATCAGGCACACTGGCAGGAAAAGACGCGCGAAATCGAAGACAGATTGTCGGATGCGCTGCATGAGCGGTTGACGAAACGCTTCGTAGACCGCAGGACTTCCGTCCTCATGCGGCGCCTTAGAGAAAATACCATGCCTGAAGCCGAAATCAGCCCAACCGGAACCGTCCTCGTCGAAGGCCACCATGTCGGCGAGTTGCAAGGGTTCCGCTTCACCGCCGACCAGAGCGCCGGCGGCGAGGATGCCAAAGCAGTGCGCACAGCCGCGCAAAAGGCGCTTGCAGCCGAGTTCGAGGCGCGGGCCGAGCGCTTCGGCGCCTCGGCCAATGGCGACATTGCGCTGGGCTCGGACGGGACGCTGCGCTGGATCGGTGCGCCGATCGGCACGCTGGTTTCGGGCGACGAGGCCTTGAAGCCACGCCTGGTGCTGTTGGCCGACGAGCAACTCACCGGTCCCGCCCGCGACAAGGTCGCGGCGCGCGCCGAGCGTTTCGTCAATTTCCAGATCGAATCCCTGCTCAAGCCGCTGGTCGATCTCAAGAACGCCGATCAGATCACCGGTATCGGCCGCGGCATCGCCTTCCAGCTCGTCGAGCATTTCGGCCTCATCAACCGCCGCGATATCGCCGAGGAGATGAAGTCGCTCGACCAGGAAGGCCGCGCCGCCTTGCGCCGGCTCGGCGTGCGCTTCGGCGCCTACCATGTTTTCGTGCCGGCGCTGATCAAGCCCGCACCGGCCGGACTGGTGACGTTGCTGTGGGCACTGAAGAACGACGGCAAGGACAAGCCAGGGTTCGGCGATGTCGTCCACGCGCTGGCCTCCGGACGCACCTCGGTGGTCATCGATCCGGCTTTCGACAAGACCTTCTACAAGCTCGCCGGCTACCGCAATCTCGGCCGGCGCGCCGTGCGCATCGACATACTGGAGCGGCTGGCCGACCTGATCCGTCCCGCGACCAACTGGAAGCCGGGTCTCGGCCAGCGCCCCGACGGCGCCTATGACGGTCAGGCCTTCATGGTGACACCGCCGATGATGTCGATCCTCGGCGCCACCGCCGACGACATGGAAGAGATCCTCAAAGGCCTCGGCTACCGCGCCGAGCCGAAGCCGGCGGCGGAAGTCAAGGCGCGGCTCGAAGCGCAGGACAATGCGGCGCGTGAGGCGGCGGCGGCGAAGCTGGCGGCGGAAGAGGCTGCGCGAGCCGAGCAGGCCAGGGCGGCGGAAGCCGCGACTGCGCAAGCAACTGTCGAGGCGCCGGCCGAGGGTTCGGAGTCGGATGCGGCTGCCGTCGCAGAGGCTCCAGCCGAAATTGCTGTTGAACCCGACGCGGCAGCGGAGCCTGTCTCGGACGCTCAGCCGGAGACTTCAGCTGAGGTCACGGAAGACGCGCTGCCAGCAGCCGAAGCCGCAGCTGAAACGCCAGCGGAACCCGCAGCCGAACCAGACGTGGAACCCGAAACTGCCGAGGTTGAGGCCGCACCAGCAGAACCGGAGGCGGAAGCCGAAGCTGTCGAAGTTGAAACCGCATCGGCAGAACCGGTCGCCGAGACTTCACCGGCAAGCGAAGACACAACGGCCGAGCCAGCCGTGGTGGCGGAAGCCACCAGCGAAGCTGCGCCAGAGGCTGAAGAACCAAAACCCATCCTGTTGTGGCGGCAGGGTCGCTTCGACCAGCGTCCACGCAATCGTCAGCATGACAACCGTAGAGACAATCGCCCGCGCAATGGCCAGGCCGCGCGGAGCGATGCGCCGGCAGACGCCGCTGGCGGACAACCGGCAGGCACGCCGGGCGACCGGCCAGCCCATCAAGGTCGACGCGATCAGCGCGACGGCGCCGGCAAGCCGCGCTTCGACCGCAGCAAGTTCAAACCCAAGCCGCAGGGCGAGGGCGGCGAGCGCCGCGATGGCAAGCCGCAAGGCGAGCGTCCCGATCGTCGCGAAAACCGGCCCGAGTGGAAGGGCGGCAGGCCGGAAGGCAAAGGCGGCGCGCCCGCCTTTCAGCCGAAGCCGCGTGAGGAGCGCCCGGTGCGCTTCGACCCTGACTCACCCTTCGCCAAGCTCGCCGCATTGCGCGACCAGCTGAAGAAGTAGGCTCGGCTTACTCCGATGGTTGCCCCAACAGCCGCGAGAGACCGTCAACGCATCGACAAGTGGCTGTTCTTTTCACGCGCGGTGAAATCGCGTTCGCTGGCGGCGAAACTGGTGGTCGCCGGGCGCGTCCGCATCAATCGCGACAAAGCAGCGCAGGCCTCCGATATGGTCAAGCCTGGCGACGTTCTGACGATCACGTTGGAGCGGCGCATCTTCGTCTGGAAGGTGCTCGGCACGGGTGTGCGGCGTGGCCCTGCCGAGGAGGCGCGCCTGCTTTATGAGGACATGTCGCCGCCGCCGGTGCCGAAGAGCAAGGCCGTTCCGGATGCGATGCCCGCACTGCGCGACACCGGCAGCGGCCGCCCTACCAAGAAGGAACGCCGGCAGACCGACAGGCTGATCGGCGAGGACTAATGCATGTCTCCCAGAAGTGCGCAGCGGATTTGGGACAACGACATGCATGGAACAAGGATCTAAAGCGCGGATCTCTTCAAACGCGACATGCTTTGGAGAGGCGACCGGGCATCATCACGCCGGGCATCTGGAATTCCACTCCGGAAACACCGATATCAGTCGGAATGGCTGCCCTTGCCAGCGGCGGGCAAAGGCGTTACCTCACCAAAAAAGCCCAACAAAACTGGGGCATTCCGGAGCCGACCGATGACCTATGTCGTGACCGACAATTGCATAAAATGCAAATATATGGACTGCATCGAGGTCTGTCCGGTCGACTGCTTCTATGAAGGCGAGAACATGCTCGTCATTCATCCCGACGAGTGCATCGATTGCGGCGTCTGCGAACCGGAATGCCCAGCCGATGCGATCAAGCCCGACACCGAGCCGGGTCTTGAAAAGTGGCTGCAGGTCAACACCGAATACGCCGAGAAATGGCCCAACATCACCGCCAAGAAGGAGCCACCGGCCGACGCCAAATCGTTCGACGGCGAGGCCGGCAAGTTCGAGAAGTATTTCTCTGCCGAGCCCGGCGAAGGCGACTGACGACAGGGCCGGTCCGGCCGGCGTAACGTTGCGTAACAGGCGCGACACATTAACCGCCTTGACAGGCGGCGACGGCGCATGGCCTTCGCGTATGCAGCAAAACCTTGATTCTTCCGACTTTTTGTGCTACATCAGCTCAACATGCCGGTGACACAACGTCGATTTATGGCGCAAACGCCCCAAATCACTGAAAGGTGAATTTCTCAATCCGGACCAGAGCAATCTGGGGCAGGCGGTCGCAGTCTATGCGTTTGCCGGTCCCGGCTTTTCCGGTGAGTTCATCCGTTGTGCGGCTAACGATCGGTTCCCCCCGATCGAGCGAGTTCGGGCCGGCAGGACGCCGGCACCACAACAAGGAGTTCAGGGCGTAATGGCAACGATCACCCCGCAGAAGAAGTCCGCCGCGGCGCGTCATGGTTTCAAGACCGGCGAGTACATCGTCTATCCCGCGCACGGCGTCGGCCAGATCGTCTCGATCGACGAGCAGGAAGTTGCGGGCCACAAGCTGGAACTGTTCGTCATCGACTTCCAGAAGGACAAGATGCGCCTGAAGGTACCGGTCGCCAAGGCGACTTCCATCGGCATGCGCAAGCTGTCGGAAGAGGATTATGTCGAGCGCGCGCTGAAGGTCGTTCAGGGCCGCGCCCGCGTCAAGCGCACCATGTGGTCGCGCCGCGCCCAGGAGTATGATGCCAAGATCAACTCCGGCGACCTGATCTCGATCTCGGAAGTGGTGCGCGACCTCTACCGCGCCGACAACCAGCCGGAGCAGTCCTATTCCGAGCGTCAGCTCTACGAGGCGGCACTCGACCGCATGGCCCGCGAGATCGCGGCCGTCAACCGCATGTCGGAAACCGAAGCCGTGCGCCTCATCGAGGTGAACCTCAACAAGGGTCCGAAGCGCGGCGCCAAGGCCGACAATGAGGAATCCGAGCAGGAAGAAGCTGCCTGATCGTTTTCACCCGCGAATTCACGAAAAACCCGGCCTCGCGCCGGGTTTTTTGTTGGATTGCGCCAATCCTCAGGATGTCTCGCCTGCTTCCTGCTTCAGCGTCGCAATGAACCGCCTGGTGCGCTGATGTTCCGGATTGCTGAACAGCACCGCTGCCGGGCCTTTCTCGACGACAACGCCGGCGTCGAGAAACACCACTTCCTGCGCGATCTTGGAGGCGAGCCGCAGATCATGCGTCGCCATCACCATGGTCGTGCCCTCACTGGCAAGCTGGCCGAGCACGTCGACCACCTCCTGCGCCAGTTCCGGATCGAGCGCCGAGGTCGGTTCGTCGCACAAAAGCACTTTCGGTGACGGTGCCAGCGCCCGGGCAATCGCCACGCGCTGCTGTTGGCCGCCCGACAGGGTCGCCGGCCAGGCGTCGGCCTTGTGCGCCATGCCGACCTTTTCTAGCAGTGCGAGCGCCCGCTCGCGTGCCTTCTCTGTCGGCCATTTCAACACCGTGACCAGCCCTTCCATGACGTTCTCGATCGCCGTGCGATGCGGGAACAGCTGGAAATTCTGGAACACCATGCCGGTCTGCAGCCGCAGGCGCTGGATATCCCTGCTGGAGACCTTGGCGCCGGGACGGAATTCCAGCGTCTCGTCGCCGATGCGCACCGTGCCGGAGGTCGGGATCTCGAGCAGGTTGATGCAGCGCAGAAGCGTGCTCTTCCCCCCACCCGAAGGACCGACAAGGGCGGTGACGCTGCCTTCCTCGATGGTGACGGTCACCCCCTTCAGCACAAGGTTGTCGCCAAAGCGCTTTTCGATGCTGGTGAGGCCGATCATGAGCGCGCCTCCAGGAAGCCGCCATAGCGGTTGAGCCGCGTTTCCAGCCGGGTCTGCAGCGCCGACAGCACCGAGCTCAGGGCCAGATAGAGCGCCGCCGCCTCGACATAGAGGATCAGCGGCTCATAGGTGGTGGCGACGATGCGCTGTGCCGCCTGGAACATTTCCGGCACGGTGATGGCGGCGGCCAGCGACGTATCCTTGACCAGCGAGATGAAGGTGTTGGACAGCGGCGGCACCGCGACGCGCCCTGCCTGTGGGAGAATCGTGCGCCGCATCGCTTGGCTCCAGGTCATGCCGATCGAATAGGCCGCCTCCCACTGCCCCTTCGGCACCGAGCCGATGACGGCGCGGATGATTTCCGACGTATAGGCGCCGATGTTCAGCGTGAAACCGATCAGCGCTGCCGAAAAGGCGTCGAGCAGAATGCCGACCGAGGGCAGGCCGTAGAAGATCAGGAAGAGCTGCACCAGAAGCGGCGTGCCGCGGAAGATCCAGACATAGAAGCGGACCACGGCGACCAATGGCTTCGGGCCGAACAGCCGGATGAGCGCAGCACCCAGCCCAACGAACAGGCCGAGCGCAAACGACAGCAGCGTCAGCGGCACGGTGAAGATCAACGCCGCCCACAGCAGCGAGGGCAACGAGTCCAGCATCAATTGCAGCCAGTGGGGCACGAAAGGCATCTCCCTGCAGAATGGCCGGCCAAACCTGTCCGGGGCAGTATCCAAGCGCGACTACGCGGTCGTCATATCATTGCGAAAAGACGGCGGGTCGTCAGAGACGGCTCGCCGCGATGTAGGCCGTGCGGACCGGCGCCGGCCCCGCGCGATGAACGTGCGTTTACTTCGAAACGTCCTGGCCGAAATAGGTGTCGGCGATCTTCTGATAGCTGCCGTCGGCCTTGATGTCGGCCAACGCCTTGTTGATGGCGGCGACCAGTTCCGGATCGCCCTTGCGCACGATGACGCCTGAATAGTCGGCGTTTTCTTCCTGCGCGGCGATCTTCACATTGGCGTCGGGCTTGTGCTTCTTGAAGTCGAGGAAGGACAGGCTGTCGTTGATGGTGGCGTCGGCGCGGCCGGTCAGCAGCAGCTGGATCGACTGGTCGAAGCCGTCGGTGCCGACCAGTTCGGCGCCGTTGGTCTCGGCGAGCTTGCCGAAATTCGAGGTCAGCGACTGCGCCGCCTTCTTGCCCTTGAGGTCGGCGAAACCCTTGATGTCGGTGTTGTCGCCACGCACGATCAGCACCGCCTTGGAAGCGATATAGGGATCGGAGAAATCATACTTGGCCTTGCGCTCCTCGGTGATGCCGACCTCATTGATGACGGCATCATAGCGGTTGGCGTCGAGACCGGCGATCAGCCCATCCCATTTCCCTTCGAGAAACTCGGCCTTGACGCCAAGCTTCTTGGCGATCGCCTCGGCGATCTCGACGTCGAAGCCGACCAGCGCCCCGGAGGCATCATGATAGGTGAACGGCGCGTAGGTGCCTTCGGTGCCGACCTTGATGATTCCGGCCTGCTTGATCTGGTCGAGATTGGCGCCGGCATGGCCTGATGTAACGGCCAGAACCTGCAGCGTTCCGGCGATGATGAGTGAGCTGAGCCATTTCATTTTTGTGTGATCCCGTGCTTGGCCGGTGTCCGGCGCATTGTGAGAGCCGGAACCTGACAGATGCAGGCAGGCAAAATAAGGAACCAGATTTCAAAAATACGGCGCTTCTGAAATCCGATTCTCAAAACCACGTCAGCTGGCGCCATTCGGCCTCGTTTCGCGCGTTGCAACCTTCTTTCGGACAGCACAACCCACGCGACACAGGCGGCGGAACCATTCCCCGGCATGGCACGTTCTTGGCTGTTGTAGGGCGTGGTGTCACCATTTCAACCACCCGACGCCAAACCAGGGATCGCGGTCGCCAAGCCGTCCGCAATGCCCGTAACAGGGAGCGCGGCGCATGATGGAAGACACGGCAGGACGGATCATGGTCCGCACGGCAATGAAAGCTCCCTATCTCGAGCGCGACGAGGAGCACCTGCTGGCACTGCGCTGGAAGGAAGACCAGGACCAGCATGCGCTGCACCAGATCACCGTCGCGCACATGCGGCTGGTCATCTCCATGGCTTCGAAATTCCGTCACTACGGCCTGCCTTTGGGCGACCTGATCCAGGAAGGCCATGTCGGCCTGCTGGAGGCGGCGGCACGCTTCGAGCCGGAGCGCGAGGTGCGATTCTCGACCTATGCGACCTGGTGGATCCGCGCCTCGATGCAGGACTACATCCTGCGCAACTGGTCGATCGTGCGCGGTGGCACCAGTTCGGCGCAAAAGGCGCTGTTCTTCAACCTGCGGCGCCTGCGCGCCCGGCTGGCGCAAGGCGCCGAGCCGATCTCTAGCGCCACACTCTACCGCGAGGTGTCAGTGGCACTGGGCGTTTCCGAGGCCGATGTGGCAATGATGGATTCGCGCCTTTCGGCACCCGACAGTTCGCTCAATGCACCACTCACCGACGACGCCGGCACGACCGAGCGAATGGATTTCCTGGTTTCCGACGATCCCTTGCCCGACGAGATCGCCGGCGACACGATCGATGTCGAGCGCCGCTTGCTCTGGCTGAAGGCGGCGTTGCGCGCGCTCAATGCGCGCGAACTCAGGATCATCGAGGAACGCCGGCTGAGCGACGAGGGCGCGACACTGGAGTCGCTTGGCGAGACGCTAGGCATCTCCAAGGAACGTGTCCGCCAGATCGAGGCACGCGCCATGGAAAAACTCAAAGTAGCGCTGGTGGAGCAGAACCCGGAGTTCATGGCCGCCTGATTGCGGTGGCCTGAATTTACGGCGAAGCGGCTCTATTTGTCGGTGACGATCTTGACCTTGTCGCCGGCCGAAACGGCGGCACCCGGCGACATCGCATTGAGCACCCGGAACAGGTCGAGCTTGCGATCGACGCCGACCATCTGTGCCGAGAGCGAGCCCATGGTCTGCCCAGGCTGCACCGTGACGACGCGGATATGCAGCGGCTTCAGCGCCGCCTTCTCCGCCGCGCTCAGGATGCGGAAGGAGCCGCTGACCGAGCGCGCCACCGATTCCAGCGAGGTGCTGGCCGAAGGTGCAGCGGTGAGCAGCCGGTAGACCTGGCCGCCGGCGCGGATCACCGCGATGTCGAACTGCCAACCTTCGGCGCCGGCATGTGCGATCGCCGCCTCATTGCCGTTGATCGTCTCCTGACGCACGCTGCTGTCTTCGAGACCTGCCACCCAGCCACTGCGGATATAGTCGGTCAGCGAACGGCCCCTGTCGATCGAGACGCCGTCGAAGCGGATCGCTATGTCGCCCGGCCCGGTGGCCGTTACCGCCGCGGCCGAATTGTCGATGATGAAGCCGTCTGGCACCGAGAACGAGACGCCGAGACCTGGATGCATGAAGGTTTCGCCGCGCACATAGCCTTCCTCCGGCGTGTCGCCGTAGAGCAGGCCGTCTATGCCGGCAAGGAAGGAATCGCGGTCACGCGTACCGACGCCGGGCGCGCCGAACTGGCGGGCATGGCGCTGCGCCAGATCGATGCGCTGCGGCGTGTTGGGATGCGTCGCCAGGAAGTCGAGGCTGGCATCGGTGGCGCCACTGATCGAGCGGAAATCGGTATAGGCCGACATCGACTGCAGGAAGCGGCCGGCGGCATAGGGATCGTAGCCCGCCTCACCCACTGACTTGATGCCGATGGCGTCGGCCTCCAGCTCCTGGTTGCGCGAGAACTGGGCGAGCCTGAGCTTGCCGCGGATCAGCGCCGCCTTGGCGGTCGGGCTGTCGCCAAGCACGTCGGAGACGACCTTGGTCGCCAACCCTTCCTCGGCCTCCAACTGCTGCCGCTGCAGGCCGTGGTTCGCGGTGACGTGGCCCATCTCATGCGCGATGACGGCGGCGAGCTCGGCCGAATCATTGGCCAGCGCCAGCAGACCACGGGTGACGTAGAGATAGCCGCCTGGCAGTGCAAAAGCGTTGACGTTGGGCGAATTGAGGATGGTGATGCGATAGGTCTGGGTCGGATTGGCCGACACCACGGTCAGGCTGCCGACCACCTTGGCGACCATGCGCTCGAGCTTGGGGTCGGAATATTCGCCACCATAGGTCGCGAGGATGCGCGGGTGCTGCGCCTTCGCCAGCTCGGCAAGTTTGCTGTTGGCGGCCACATTGTCGACGGTGATCGGCTTGTCGGAAGGCTGGAAGCCGGATTCCTGCACGTCCGGAGGCGTGAACATCTGGCAGCTTGCCAGCGCCACGGCCAAGCCAGCCAACGCGAGAAAGCGCGCCAGCGGGTTCCATCGTATTCTGTCTGTGCCGGTCGGCAGAACAGCTTCCCTTCGGGTCACGGCGCATGATCGATCCCGAACCGAAGGTCCGCGCCCGCAAAAATCGCAATCGATTTTCGCTGGGGATCATGCACAAAATCAAAAACCTACAGCGTCCTGGCGTGCCCGAATGGACACGACGCTGTAGGGGCAAATCACGGCCTGTGCCGGACCAGTACTGGGCGGACCTAGCCACACTACTCTGACCATGGCAAGCAAGCGCAACACCACCTGAAGCCGGTTTGGCCGTAAATTATGTCCGCTTCCGGGCAACATCTCGTGATCCGCCCGAACCTGTGCCGATATAGCGCCGAAAGGCATCAGGGCCAGCCCCGGCGAAGAAATCGGCCGCCTCACCTGTCGCGGCAACCGTGCCATTGTCCAGAAATACCATGTTCTGACCGATGCGGCGCGCATCTTCCGGCTGATGGGTTACGAACAGCACCGTCATCTGCCGTTCGGCATGGACGCCGGCGACAAGGTCGAGCATGTCGTCGCGGAGCGCCGGCCCGAGCGAGGCGAAAGGCTCGTCCAGCAACAGCACCGGCCGGTCGCGCACCAGCACGCGAGCGAGTGCTACACGCTGCCGCTCGCCGCCCGACAGTTCGCGCGGCAGACGTCTTTCCTTGCCGGCAAGGCCGACCCGCTTCAGCGCCTCGGCTATTGCGGCGTGATCGGCCTCGGTCAGCCGCAGCGAAGGCGAGCGGCCGAGCCCGACATTCCGTTCCACCGAAAGATGGGCAAAAAGATTGTTCTCCTGGAATACCATCGACACCGGCCGTGCCGAAGGCGGCGCGGCGCTGACATCGACACCGCCGGTCAGCACGCGGCCCGATTGTGGCGTCTCGAAGCCGGCCACCAGATTGAGCAGCGTCGATTTTCCCGAACCGCTCGGCCCCATGATGGCGGTGATCTTCGACACGGCGAACTCGACATCGAAGACAAACGCCGCTTCGCCATAGCTGAACGAGACCTTGTCCAGCCGCACCGTCGCGCCTTTTTCGGCCCCGGCGTCCTTGTTGGCGGTCGTCATGATTTCTCTCCCCGTCCCAGCCAGTCCGCGGCCAGTACCAGCGCGAGACAAACCAGGCCGAGCAGCAGCGCCAGACCGGCTGCGTCGACAGTGCGGTAACTGCCCATGCGTGAGAGCAGCAGATAGGGCAGCGTCTGCACGGAATCGCTGCCGAACAGCGCAATGACGCCGAGATCGCCGAGCGACAGCGCCATGGCGAAGGCAAAGCCGGTGGCGAGTGGCCGCCGCAGCGACGGCCAGTCGACCAGCCTGAGCCGGCTCCAGCCGGAGATGCCGAGTTGCGCGCAAAGCCGTTCGTGGCGTTCGCTCGCCGCATCATAAGCCGGGCGGACGGCGCGAATGGCGAAAGGCATCGCCATCACCGCATTGACGGTGACGACCATTACCGGGGCGATGGCGAAAACGTCGCTGACCGTGCGCAACAGCAAAAACCAGCCGGCGCCGATGACGATGGGCGGCACGACGAGGACGAAGCCGGCGCCAGTATCGGTGGAATGTTCGAGCAGCGTGCTCGACCCACGGCGGCTCAACGCCAGCGCCCGCCGCGCCATGATGAGCGACAGCGACAGCGCCACCGAAAGCAGCGCCGACAGGAAGGCAAGCACGGCGCTGGTCAGCGTCGCCTGCCGCACCGCGCTCTCGCCGGCGAGGCGACCGAGATCGGCGCCAAGGCCTGACGTCACCGTGGCCACCATCGGCCCGGCGACGAACAGCAGTGCGAGGACGATCAAGGTGGCATTCAGCGCCGTCTCGGCTGCGCCGGCTGAAAGATACCGGCGCGATGCAACCGGCAGGTTGGCGTCACCGACGGTATTGGCGCCAAGCCGCATCAAGGCCAGCACCACGGCGAAGGTCAGCGCGATCTGCAGCAGCGTCAATGTCACCGCCCGCGCCGGGTCGAAATCGAAACGCAGCGCCTGGTAGATGGCAACCTCCAGTGTCGTCGCGGCCGGCCCGCCGCCCAGCGTCAGCACGATGGTGAAGGAGGTGATGCAGAGCATGAAGACAAGCCCGGCGATGCCCGGCAAGGCTGCGCGCAGCGTCGGCCATTCGATCAGCCGAAAGGCCGGCCTGGCCCCCATGCCAAGCTGGCTCGCCAGCCGCCACTGATCGGTCGGCACGGTCCCCAGCGCCTCAAGGAACAGCCGCGTTGCCAGTGGCAGATTGAAGAAGACATGCGCGACCAGGATGCCGGACAGGCCATAGATGCCTGGCCAGCTCTGGCCGCCTAGTGCGCCGAACATACCCGCGAAATAGCCGGCACGGCCGTAGAGCGCCAGAATGCCGAGTGCTGCGACGATGGCCGGCAAAGCCAGCGGTACGGCGAACAGCTGCAGGATAAAGCCCCGGCCGAAGAAGCGCGGATGCCGCGACAGGGCGCGCGCGACGAACAGCGCCGGGACGACCGAGAACAGCGTCGACAGCAAAGCTTGCCATAGCGTGAAGCGGGCAATGCGGAAGAGATAGGGATCGAAGGCCGACACAGCACCAGACAGGTCGCGCGTGCCTTCGAGGATGAGACCGGCGAACGCCCCGCCGATCAGCAGCGCGATTGCCGCAAGCGCGATGATGCCGGCGGTGACGCGGGGATCGGTCGAACGCGTCGGCATCCCCGCTCCTACTCGCTCATCACCGCCAGCCATTCGTCGACCCAGGCCTTGCGGTTGGTGGCGACCTCCTCAGGGCTGAACAGCAAGGTCTTGGTCGGCCTGACCAGTTTGTCGAAGGCCGGGTTGAGCGGCTTGTCGGTTTTCCCGGCCGGGAACATCCAGTTGGTCTCCGGAATGACATTCTGGAACCTCGGCCCGGTCATGAAGGCCAGGAACTTTTCCGCCAGCGGGTTCTTGGCGCCCGTGCTGGTGATGCCGGCAACCTCGATCTGCAGGTATTCGCCTTCCTCGAAGGACGCCGCCTGGTAGCGCTCGGTGTTCTCGGCAATCATGTGGTAGGCCGGCGACGTCGTGTAGGACAGCACCATGGGTGCCTCGCCTTTGGTGAACAGCCCATAGGCCTCGCTCCAGCCCGGCGTCACGGTCAGCACTTTTGCCCTCAACTTGGCCCAGGCTTCCGGCGCCTTGTCGCCATAGACCGACTTCACCCACAAAAGCAGGCCGAGGCCCGGCGTCGAGGTGCGCGGATCCTGGATGACGATCTTCTCGTCAGCATTGCCCTCGACCAATTCCTTGAGGCTCTTCGGCGGCGTCTTCAGCTTTTCGGTGTCGTAGACGACGGCGAAATAGCCATAGTCGAACGGCACGAAAATATCGTCGCTCCAACCGCCGGGCACGTTGACATCAGACACGGTGCCATGCGGCGAAAACAGGCCGGTGGCCCTGGCTTCGGCGGTGAGATTGGTGTCGAGGCCAAGCACGATGTCGGCCTTGGTCGCGGCTCCCTCCAGCTTGACGCGGTTGAGCAGCGCCACGCCGTCGGCGACCGAGACGAAGTCGAGCGTGCAGCCGCATTCGGCCTCGAACGCCTTCTTGACCTGTGGGCCAGGACCCCACTCGGCGGTGAAGCTCTCATAGGTGTAGACGGTGAGTTTTTCCTGGGCGGATGCCGGCCCGGACGTGGCGAGGACTACTGCTGAGATAAGGGAGTAAAAAAGCGTGCGCATCGGCGCCTCCTTCGTTCGCATTGAAAGGAATTGAGGCGTCGGGCTGTCCGAAACGTCTAATCCCTCCGCCGGTACAAACCGGATCAGGTTCAGCGGGTTGGCAGATTTGCCTCTCAGCCGGTCCGCGAAGATTGCGTCCGGCACCCCGTTAGAGCATTTCGACACATAGGCCCGGCCGATGTGTCGTGCAAGCGGAAGTTTGCCGGGTGCTGAAAGCGCAGCTTCCGTTTCGCAGGCAGGGCTGGTAAGGGCCACGAGATATGAGCACATTCACCATCCTGCTTGGCGGCGATCTCATCCGCACGCCGCTGCTCGATCGTCAGGTCGAGGGCACACGCATCGTTGCTGCCGACGCCGGCATCGGCCATGCGCGGATGCTGGGCGTGATGCCGGAACTCTGGGTCGGCGATTTCGATTCCGTGCCGGCGGACCTGCCGGCCGATCTGGCCGCTGTGCCGCGTCACGTGTTTCCGCCGGAAAAAGACCAGACCGACGGCGAATTGGCCATCGCCGCCGCACTCGAGCGCGGCGCGACCAGCCTGGTGCTTGCCGGCGCCTTCGGCGGCAAGCGCGCCGACCATGCCTTCCTGCATCTGGCGCTCAGCGTTCGACTGGCGGAAAGCGGCACGAAAGTGCTGTTGACCAGCGGCGCGCAGGAAGGCATCCCCTTGCTGCCCGGAAAGGCCGGTTTCTCCTATGCCGACGGCACGCTGTTTTCGATCCTCGGCTTCTCCGATCTTTCCGGCCTGACCGTTTCTGGCGCCAAATGGCCGCTGACCCATGTCGAGGTCGCGTTCGGTTCGTCGCTGACCATTTCCAACGAGGTCAAGGGCCGGCTCGAAATTGCGCTCGGCCACGGCCGCGCCCTGCTGCTCGCCCATCCTTTTCCGCTACCTGAAAGCTGACATGGCGCCGCCACTTCTCAATCTTGACGGGATAAAACTGACCTTCGGCGGCACCCCACTGCTCGACGGCGCTGCCTTGACCGCTTCGGCAGGCGACAAGATCGCCTTGGTCGGCCGCAACGGCTCGGGCAAGTCGACGCTGCTGAAGATCGCCGCCGGGTTGATCGAGCCGCAGGACGGCGAGCTGTTCCGCCAGCCTTCGGCGACCGTGCGCTACCTGCCGCAAGTGCCCGACATGGACGATTTCACCAGCGTCCGCGCCTATATCGAGGCCGGGCTCGGACCCGCCGACGATCCCTACCGCGCCACCTATCTGATGGAGCACCTCGGCCTGTCCGGCGAGGAACGGCCGAACGATCTCTCCGGCGGCGAGGCTCGGCGCGCCGCCCTTGCCCGCGTCATGGCTCCGGAGCCCGATATCCTTCTCCTCGATGAGCCGACCAACCATCTCGATCTGTCGGTGATCGAATGGCTGGAAGAGGAGCTTGCCCGCACCTCTTCGGCGCTGGTCGTCATCTCGCACGACCGCCGTTTCCTCGAGCGTGTGTCGCGCGCCACCATCTGGCTCGACCGCGGCCAGACCCGCAGACTGGACAAGGGTTTTGCTCATTTCGAGGAATGGCGCGACACGGTGCTGGAGGAAGAAGAGCGCGAGCAGCACAAGCTCGGCCGCCAGATCGTGCGCGAGGAGCACTGGCTGCGCTATGGCGTGACGGCGAGGCGCAAGCGCAATATGCGCCGGCTCGGCGAACTACAGACCATGCGCCAGCGTTTTCGTGGCCATCGCGGCGCCGAAGGTGCTGCAACCATGGTGGCCAGCGACGCCGCCGAATCCGGCAAGCTGGTGATCGAGGCCAGGAACATCGAGAAGAGCTTTGGCGACCTCACCGTGGTCAGGGCATTCTCGACCCGCATCCAGCGCGGCGACCGCGTCGGCCTGGTCGGGCCGAACGGCGCCGGCAAGACGACGCTGTTGAAGATGCTGACCGGCGAGATGAAGCCGGACGTCGGTTCGGTGCGGCTCGGCACCAATCTGGAGATCGCCACGCTCGACCAGAAGCGCGAAGCCGTCGACCCGCAGGAGACGCTGGCGCAGTATCTCACCGACGGGCGCGGCGAGAACCTCGTCATCAATGGCGAGCAGCGCCACGTCGTCTCCTACATGAAGGATTTCCTGTTCAAGCCGGAACAGGCGCGCACGCCGGTGCGCGAGCTTTCGGGCGGCGAGCGGGCCCGCCTGCTGCTGGCCCGCGTGCTGGCACGGCCGGCAAATCTGCTGGTGCTCGATGAGCCGACCAATGATCTCGACATGGAGACGCTTGAACTGCTGCAGGAACTGGTCGCCGGTTTCGCCGGCACCGCTATTCTGGTCAGCCATGACCGCGATTTCCTCGACCGCACCGTCACCAGCCTGATCGCGCCGGACGGCGATGGCCGCTGGATCGAATATGCCGGTGGTTATTCCGACATGCTGGCACAGCGCGGCGGCACCAGGCTCGACGACCGCAAGGCGCGGGCGAAGGCCGAGACCGGCGAAACGGTGGCACCAAGCAAGATCGAAACGGCTGCGCCGAAGGGCCCGGCGAAAAAGCTGTCGTTCAAGCAGAAATTTGCATTGGAATCGCTGCCGAAGAAGATCGAAGCGGTGACCGCTTCGATCTCGCGATTGGAGAACAACATCGCCGACCCCGCCTACTACGAGCGCGATCCCGCCTCGTTCCAGAAGACCATCGCCGCGCTCGACAAGGAGCGCGCCACTCTGGCCACCCTCGAAGAGGAATGGCTGGAACTGGAGATGCTGCGCGAGGAGATGGAAGGGTAAGTTCTAACTTCTCTGAATAGCCACCTGTCACAGGCAGGCATCGCAGATCGCGGCAATGTGCCTTGCATCCGTACCGCAGCAGCCGCCGAGCACGCCGATGTGGCCGAAACGGTCGCGCATCGCGCGATAGCGCCGGCCGAGGTCGACCGGATCGCCCGGATCGAGCTCGGTCGCCGCGTCAAGCTCGGCATGGCTCTTGGCGGACGCGTTGGCGCGCACGCCGCGAATGCGGCCCACCCAGCCTCCGCCGCTGGCAAGGACGGCGTCGAAATGGCTGGGATGCGCGCAGTTGATCATGAAATAGGCCGGTGCGCCGTCGGTTTCGTCGTCAACGGTTTCGATGGCATCTTTCAGGCTCTCGCCGGAAGGCAGGAGTCCATTCGTCTCG
Organism: Mesorhizobium sp. AR10; assembly: GCF_024746795.1. Lineage (NCBI taxonomy): Bacteria > Pseudomonadati > Pseudomonadota > Alphaproteobacteria > Hyphomicrobiales > Phyllobacteriaceae > Mesorhizobium > Mesorhizobium sp. AR10. The sequence continues at coordinate 1,547,095 of NZ_CP080524.1, read as the reverse complement.
ACGGTGAAGGAAATCACCGACTGAAGGCCCGATGCCATGGCGGCGCAGGCTATCCCGGCCGCCTCGTGCGAATAGGTCATGGTGATAGCGCTGACCATATCGGCGCCGGCATCGCGGAACGCCTTGATCTGGTTGATGTGGTAGTTTTCAGCTTCGGCCGTCGTCATGATCGCATCGACCCGGTAGCCATCCCCGCGCGGCCCGACCACCCCATCCACAAGGACGACCATCCCGCGCGCCGCGTAGGGCGCACCGAGCGCCCGTGCCCACGAGACAGCGTGCCGGTTTGCGGCCGACAGCGCCTTATCCGAGTAGCCGAGCTTCCCGCCCCAGTCGGGATTGGCGCGCCATGTCGGCGTGTCAAGCACGAAGCCGACGCCGCGCTGTTCGGCGATATCCAGGTACTGGCGAAAATAGCGGCCGAGCCTCTCTTTGCCTTCCTCCGTTGCAAGCAGGGGAAAAGCGGCAAAGAACGGCAGATCGAGCCCATCAAGGAAAACAAGCGACGTTTCGAGGCCGCCATCCGTCAGGAGAACGGTTTCGCCCAGCTCACGAAGATTGATCGTCGCACTGGTCATCGCCGTGCCCGATTTCGACCGGCCGTTTCCGCGAGTATAGCACCTGACGGCAATTTCGCCCATGTCGCCCAGCAGGCTGCGCGAACGCCGCGATCAGCACTCGACATGCTGTTCCAGGCTTCTGAGCTGTCGGGACCTTCGGGCCGAGCCTGCCTCAGCCCGCCGTCTTCGCCTGCCAGGCTTTCAGCGCCTCGTCGAACACCTTCTCGCCGGGAATGCCTTTTTCCATGGTCAGCAACGCCCGCCGTCCCGTCTTGTAGACGACCGGCACGTCGATCCAATCCTGCCCCCTGAGCAGGGTCAGATTGGCGTCTTCATCCGCCTTGGTGTCGTTGAGCGCGACCAGAAAAAAGCCATCGGCGATCTTGGCCGGAATGCCGATCAGCGGGCTGCCGGCATCCTGTTCCGAGCTCTTCATGGCGACGCGCAGGATGTTGTCGACACCGCCGCCGTCGAAGCCCTCGGGCGTCAGGAAGATCATCTCGATGATATGGCTGGCCGGCAAGGTCTGGTCGGTGTTGCGGCGGATGGTCATGCGCAACTGGATGTCCTTGCCGGGAATGGTCGCTTCGGCGCGGATCGCCGGCTCCGGCGGTAGATCGCCGCCAGGCGATTCCTGCACCAGCGACCAGACGATACTGCCGGGTTCGGCCGAGCCTTGAGCGGTACTGGTGCGCTCTTCGTAGAAGATCGCCTTCTGGCCGACCGGCAGCGTCGTTTCGGCAGGTGCTGCCGTTGGCGCGGCCGGTGCAGCGCCAGCGGCCGGCGCTGCAGCGTCGGCCGGCGCAGCCGGTGCGGCGCCCTCGGCAGGTGGCGTTGCAGGTGCGGCACCCGGTGTGGCGGGCGCAGCCGTGTCAGCGGGCGGCGTTACAGGCGCGGTGCCCGGTACAGCAGTCGTGGCCGCAGCATCCCCGGCAGGCGCAGCCGGCGTGGCTGGCGCAGGAGCGGCCGGCGGCGGCGTGGTCAGCGCGGCGACGGATTCGCCCTCGCCAATACCGCTTTGCCCGGCCGCGGGACCGGGATCGACCTCGCCACCCTCAGGCGTCAGGCGCTGGGTGAATTTCGTTCCCTCGGCGGTGACTGCCGCGGCCGGTGCCGCGGCATCGGCCGCCGGTTTGGCCGGGGCCGGTTTCACCAATGGTTCGGTGGTGGCGACTTTGTCTCCGCCGAGACCGAACATCGCACTGAACGCATCCTTGTTCAGCCAGATGCCGTAGCCGCCGCCGGCAACCACCAGCAACGCCCCAACGGCGGCAATCAGCCCGCCATAGCTGCGTTTGCGCTCGGCCGGGCGCAGGCGCTGGAAAGTATCGGCACCCGGATCGCCGTCATTGGCAAAGACATCGCCCTTGTCGTTCCGCGCTGCGTCGAAGTCCGGAAGACGGTTGTCGGCAGGGTCGAAAGGCGACGGCGCTTGCGACGCTTTTTGCCAGTTCGGTTCGGCCTTGGCAGCAGGAGCCGGCTGCAATGCCGGCTCGGTTTTCACCGGCGGCTTGGTGTGGCTGGACTGGTTCTTGTTGCGGTCAATTGAGGAGAAGATGTGTTCCAGTTCCGCAAGCGGATCGGATGCCGGCACGCTTTTGGCGTAGTCCCGCTCAACGCTTAAGATGGCGTCTTCCAGCGCGCGCTTCTGGCGGTCGGCGACCGATGGCGGCGGCGGCGGCGTGATGGCAGCGAGCTTGCCCGCGATCGTCGAGCGGGCCTTGTCATAGACTCTGGCGCGCACCTCAGGCGTCGTTTCGCCGAGACCGTCGATCGTCTTTTTCAGAACAGCGACAAAATCTGCCATGCTTCAGTTGACCTGCATTTTGTTTCTGGGCCGGCCCCCGCAAATCAGCCGTGGTGCCCGGAAAGGCTGAGAAACTAGTCTTGAAACGGATCGGTCACAAGTATCGTGTCGTCCCGTTCCGGGCTCGTGGACAGGAGCGCGACCGGCGCGCCGATCAGCTCCTCAATGTAACGGACATATTTGACGGCCTGGGCCGGCAGATCGTTCCAGCTTCTGGCGCCGGCGGTGGTGCCTTTCCACCCCTCCAGCGTCTCGTAGACCGGCTCGACCCGTGCCTGCGCACCCTGGCTGGCCGGCAGATAATCGATCGCTTCGCCGTCGAGGCGGTAGCCGGTGCAGACCCTGATCTCGTCGAGGCCATCGAGCACGTCGAGCTTGGTCAGCGCGATGCCGTTGATGCCGTTTACGGCGACGGCCTGGCGCACCAGCACCGCATCGAACCAGCCGCAGCGCCGCTTTCTGCCGGTGACGGTGCCGAATTCGTGGCCGCGCGTGCCGAGGAACTCGCCGACCTCGTTGTCCTGCTCGGTCGGGAACGGACCTTCGCCGACGCGCGTCGTATAGGCCTTGGTGATGCCGAGCACATAGCTGATGGCACCAGGGCCGACACCGGAACCGGGCGCCGCCTGACCGGCGACGGTGTTGGACGAGGTGACGAACGGATAGGTGCCGTGGTCGATGTCGAGCAACGTGCCTTGCGCACCCTCGAACAGGATGCGCTCACCGGCGCGGCGCTTGTCGTCAAGGATTTTCCAGACGCGGTCCATATAGGGCAGAATCTCATCGGCGACCGAGGTCAGCTCATGCATGATCGTCGCATGTGCCACCTCCGCATGACCAAGCCCGCGACGCAGCGCATTGTGGTGCGTCAGCAGCCTGTCAACCTTCAAGGGCAGCGTTTCCAAATCCGCCAAATCCATCACCCTGACCGCGCGCCGGCCCACCTTGTCTTCATAGGCGGGGCCGATGCCGCGACGGGTCGTGCCAATCTTCGTCCCGGAATTGGAGGCGGCGTCCTCGCGGAATCCATCCAGCTCCCGGTGCAGCGACAGGATAAGCGCGGTGTTTTCGGCTATTTTCAGGCGCTCTGGTGTCACCTCGACGCCTTGCGCCTTCAGTTTCGCCACCTCCGCGACGAAGGCGTGCGGATCGAAGACGACGCCATTGCCGATGATCGACAGCTTGCCTTGCCGCACCACACCGGACGGCAGCAGCGACAATTTGTAGACCTTGCCATCGACGACCAGCGTATGGCCGGCATTGTGGCCGCCCTGGAAGCGCACGACGACGTCGGCGCGTTCCGACAGCCAGTCGACGATCTTGCCCTTGCCCTCGTCGCCCCATTGCGAGCCGACGACCACCACATTGGCCATATTTCTATTCCCTTGAACGCCGCCGTGGCGGCTTGAAGACGGTTCGAAACGACAGGCCTCTATAACGTCAAGACCCGGCGAGTGCGACCATTCTTTGCCGCCGAAAACGCCTTGAGGCACAACAATTTTCAGCTTTGACATCATTTACTTGGCCGAGCCGCCGCAATAGGCCGGCAATGAACCACGACGCAATCTCTGCCCGGTCGGAATTTCGCCATGCATCGAAGCGCTTACATATTCCTGCTGGTGACCACCTTGCTGTGGGGCGGCAACTCGGTCGCCGGCAAGCTGGCGGTCGATCACATTTCGCCGATGACGCTGGTCTTCCTGCGCTGGGTTCTGGCGGTTTTGATCATGCTGCCGATCGGCTGGCGAACGCTGCGCGAAGACTGGCCGGTGGTGCGCCGGCACTGGATGCTGCTTGGCGGGCTCGGCGCCTGCGGCTTCACCGTCTTCAACGTGATCTTCTACGTGGCGCTCAACTACACCACCGCCATCAACGTCTCGATCGAGCAGGCGGCGATACCAATCGTCATCATCGTCGCCAATTTCGTGCTGTTTCGCCTGCGTGTGAACCGGGTGCAGATCGTCGGTGTCGTACTGACGATCGTCGGCGTCGTCCTCACCGCCAGCCATGGCGATCTGCGCCAGCTTCTGAAGCTGGATCTCAACTTCGGCGATGCCATCATGCTGGTGGCGGTGCTTTGTTATAGCTTCTATTCGGTGGGGTTGCGGCTGAAGCCGGCCATCCGCTGGCAGAGCCTGATGCTGACGCTGTCGATTGCGGCACTCGTCACATCGGTACCCTTTTTCCTCTGGGAAATGGCCGCAGGCAAGGTCACCCTTCCCGACGGACGCGGCTGGGCGGTCGCGATCTATACCGCCGTCGGCGTCTCGATCGTCTCGCAAATCTTCTATATCAGAGGCAACGAGCTGATAGGCGCCAACCGGGCTGGCCTGTTCATCAATCTTGTGCCGATCTTCGGCACGCTGCTGTCGGTGGTGCTCGTCGGTGAGAAGTTCCAGCTCTATCAGGCACTGGCGCTCGTGCTGGTGCTGGGCGGGATCGGGCTGGCCGAATACAGCGGGCGCAAGGCGGCGAGGCCGTCAAACAGCGGGAACATAAGCCCCGAAAAACAGAAAGGCGCGGACCAGGCCGCGCCATTCAATCCTTAGGTCCCGCGTTAGCGAAAGGTGGGGTCGGTTTTTGTAGGCCTGGCTCAGATCCCGCCGACGTCGAACTGCAGCCTCTTGGCCGAATCGATCGACTTGTGCGCCCGCACCTGTTCCAGCACCTTTTCCGGGAACGGCGCATCGAGATAGAGCAGCGCGATCGCGTCGCCGCCAGGCCGGTTGCGGCCGAGTTGGAAGTTGGCGATGTTGACGCCGTTCTCGCCGCAGACCGTGCCGAGCAGGCCGATGATGCCCGGCGCGTCGGCATTGGTCGTGTAGAGCATATGCTGGCCGACCTCGGCGTCGAGATTGATGCCCTTGATCTGGATGAAACGCGGCTTGCCATCGGAGAAGCATGTGCCTGCGATCGAGCGGGTCTTGTGCTCGGTCTTGACCGTCAGCTTGATGTAACCGTCGAACACACCCGACTTGTCGCGCTTGACCTCGGCGACGATGATGCCGCGCTCCTTCACCATGATCGGCGCCGATACCATGTTGACGTCGGAGACCTGCGGCCGGATCAGCCCGGCGAGGGTGGCGCTGATCAGCGCGCGCGTGTTCATTGTCGCGGTCGAGCCGTCGAACAGGATCTCGACCTCCTTGATCGGGTCTTCGGTGACCTGGCCGACAAAGGCGCCGAGCACTTCGGCCAGCTTGACGAAAGGTTTTAGCCGCGGCGCTTCCTCGGCGGTGATCGACGGCATGTTGATTGCGTTGGAAACGGCGCCCTTGATCAGATAGTCGGCCATCTGCTCGGCGACCTGCAGCGCGACATTTTCTTGCGCCTCGGTGGTCGAAGCGCCGAGATGCGGTGTGGCGACGACGTTTTCCATGCCGAACAGTTCATTCTTGTCCGCCGGCTCGACTTCGAACACATCAATGCCGGCGCCTGCAACCTTGCCGCTCTTCAGCGCCGCGATCAGGTCGGCCTCGACGACCAGCCCGCCGCGCGCACAGTTGATGATGCGCACGCCGGTCTTCATCTTGGCGATTGCCGCGGCGTCGATGATGTTGCGCGTCTTGTCGGTCAGCGGCGTGTGCAGAGTGATGAAGTCGGCACGGGCGAACAGCTCGTCGAGTTCGACCTTGTCGACGCCGAGTTCCTCGGCGCGGCTGTCCGATAGGAACGGGTCGAAAGCGACAACATGCATCTTCAGCCCGACGCCGCGCGTGGCGACGATCGAGCCGATATTGCCGCAGCCGATGATGCCAAGCGTCTTGCCGGTGATCTCGATACCCATGAAGCGGTTCTTTTCCCACTTGCCGGCATGGGTCGAGGCATTGGCTTCTGGAATCTGGCGGGCCAGCGCGAAGATCATGGCCACCGCATGCTCGGCGGTGGTGATCGAATTGCCGAACGGCGTGTTCATGACGATGATACCCTTGCGGCTCGCCGCCGGGATATCGACATTGTCGACGCCGATGCCGGCGCGGCCGACGACCTTCAGATTGGTGGCGGCGTTGATCAGCTTTTCGGTGACCTTGGTCGCCGAGCGGATGGCGAGGCCGTCATACTGGCCGATGACTTCGAGCAGCTTCTCCTTGTCCTTGCCGAGATCGGGCAAATAGTCGACCTCGACGCCACGATCCTTGAATATCTGCACGGCGGTGGGGGAAAGCTTGTCTGAGACGAGAACGCGGGGCATTGGCGTGATCCTTTGCGATTAACGTCCCTCCCCCTTGAGGGAAGGTCGGCGCGAAGCGCCGGGGTGGGGTCGGTGCGGCCGGACACGGCCAATCTTCTTTCGGTGGGACTTTGAGCCAAGTGGAGAGGACCCCACCCGGCCCTTCGGGCCACCCTCCCCTCAAGGGGGAGGGACTAAGCCGCAGCCTTGAGCGACGCCTTCTGCGTCGCAAACGCCCAGTCGAGCCAGGGCAGCAGCGCTTCGAGGTCGGCGGTCTCGACCGTCGCGCCGCACCAGATGCGCAGGCCGGGCGGCGCGTCGCGATAGGCACCGATGTCATAGGCGACGCCTTCCTTATCGAGCGCCGAGACCAGACCCTTGGCGAACGCCGCCTGCCCCTCGGCATCGAGCGCTGCGACAGCCGGGTCGGTGAAGGAAAGGCAGACCGAGGTGTTCGATCGCGTCGCCGGTTCGACGGCGAGATGGCCGAGCCACGAGGATTTGCGGACAAAACCGTCGAGAACGGCGGCATTGCCGTCGGCGCGGGCGACCAGCGCCTCGAGGCCGCCGATCGACTCCGCCCAGGCAAGCGCATCGAGATAGTCCTCGACGCACAGCATCGACGGCGTGTTGATGGTCTCACCCCTAAAGATGCCCTCGATCAGCTTGCCGCCCGAGGTCAGCCGGAAGATTTTCGGCAGCGGCCAGGCCGGCTTATAGGTTTCCAGCCGTTCGACAGCGCGTGGGCTGAGGATCAGCATACCATGCGCGCCCTCGCCGCCCAGCACCTTCTGCCAGGAGAAGGTGACGACATCGAGTTTTTCGAAATCGAGCTTTTGCGCGAAGGCCGCCGACGTTGCGTCGCAGATGGTCAGTCCCTTGCGCCCGGCCGGGATGAAATCGCCATTCGGCACGCGCACACCCGAAGTGGTGCCGTTCCAGGTGAAGACCACGTCGCGGTCGAAATCGATTTTCGTCAGGTCGGGCAGTTCGCCGTAGTCGGCCTCGATCCTGCGCACGTCGGCGAGCTTCAACTGCTTGACCACGTCGGCGACCCAGCCGGAGCCAAAACTCTCCCATGCGACCATGTCGACGCCGCGGGCACCGAGCAGCGACCACAGCGCCATTTCGACCGCGCCGGTGTCCGACGCTGGCACGATGCCGATGCGGTAATCTGGCGGAACCTGGAGAATCTCCCGCGTCAGCTCGATCGCCTGTTCGAGCTTGGTCTTGCCGATCTTGGCGCGGTGGGAGCGCCCAAGCGCAGCATCTTTCAGTGCCTCGACCGACCAGCCGGGGCGCTTTGCGCAGGGACCTGAGGAAAAATTGGGGTTTGCCGGGCGGAATTCGGGCTTCGTATGCGTCGTCATCGTGGTCTATCCTTCCAGATAGTGGCCCCTCGTTGGGGAGGGGTGGCCCACGGACGGCGATATTCTTTCAGGCTTCAGGCGTCAAGAGGAAAGTTTTTGTCGCTGGCAGGATACTACAGCGCAGCACATCCTTTTGGATGCGCAATAGACGCTGTAGCGGTTTGATCTGCTGCAGCAAAAATGCCTGGCTAAAAGCAAACGGCGGACCCGAAGGCCCGCCGCGCTGATTGGCTTCAGCAAACCTACCAGAGATCGTAGCGTACCCCCAGCTTGACCGTCTGGTAGTCGACACCCTTGCGGATGTTGAAGGCGCCGCCGTCATAGGCGACAAATTTGGCGCCCGGGGCCGAGAAGTACTCGTAGCCCAGGTCGACGGAAACATTCTTGGTGACCTGATAGGAAAACCCTGCACCGATCGAATAAGCGAGGCTGAATTGGCCCTCGGTGTCGGTTTCACCTTCATATCCCGCAGGGTCGTTACAGAAGAACCCTCCAGTGCCGGCTGAATTGACCGGTACTTCGACGCAATCGCGGGCGCCGATGCTCCTGTAATATTTGTTGTATGCGACACCGACCCCACCGCCAACATACGGAGTGAACCCAACATAGGTGCCGAGGTCGACATAGCCGTTGGCCATGACGCTGTAACCCTTGTTGGAAGCATTGTTGGAGAGATCGCACGGCTGTGAATCCGGGATGGAATTGATGTTGCCGAAGATGTCGGACTCGAGTGTCGTGCCGTCGCAAGTGGCTGCCAGCCTCGCATGTTCGCCGAATTTGTCGGTTGGAAGTATCCCGCCGTTGAGTTCGACTCGAAGATAGTCGTTGATATGATACCCCATACCGATGCTGCCTGTGAAAAGGCTGCTCTCATCGCTAAGGCTGTCAAACGGGCCGGTCACCGTTTCCGCATGCTCGAACGGATGGCTGAACGCGTAGCCGACGTCGCCGCGCAAATACCACCCCGAGCCGACTTCGACCGGCACATAGTCCGGCGCCTGGTCGACATAGATCGGCGGATCGTAGTCGGCCGCCAGCACGGGCGTCAGTGGCATAAGGACGATTGCGGCAAGCGCCAGTGCTATACGCATTTTGACTGTCATGGTCCCCGGCTCCCGAAATTGGCGCCATCAATCGCAAGCGCCGTTTCAGAGCATTGTTAACCATAGTGGTTAAGTGCCGGTTAAGGATAACGGGAAGTTACCGAATTGATTTCGATAGGTTTCCGCCTGCGGATTGGAAAATAGACCGCTCAAACGAAAACCGCCCGGCAAGAGCCGGGCGGTTCGCGAACTCCAGGATTTCGAAGTGCTACTTCGTGTAGACCGGTTCCGGCTCGGGCACATAGGGCTCCGGAGCGGGGGCACAGTCCGATCTGCCGAACTGGTAGCGCAGGCCGCCGCGCACTTCATGGACGTCGATGCCTTTGTCATAGCCCGGACCGACGTTGCTGTCCGAGGCATACTCGAACATCTTGCCGCCGTTGATGTGGCTGTAGCGATAGCCGAGATCGAGCTTGACCCGATCGGTCAGGCAGTAGGACGCGCCGGCCATGAGAGCGTAGGCAAAGCGCCAGTTCTTTCCGCCGCGATGTTCGAACTCGCCGTCGAGATCGGTGTTGTGCAGCGTATCCCACTTGACCCAGGCGCCGCCGATACCAGCGCCGACATAGGGCGTAACGCCGTGCCATTTGCCGATATCGATATAGGCGTTGGCCAGCAGCAGCATTGCCGAATAGGACGAGGTGTCGCTCGAGGTACAGGCAACTGGCGGAGCGCCGCAGAAGCCGCTGGTCGAGCCACGGAAATCCGAGCTGGACATCCAGTCGGCGGTCAGATCGGTGCGGAAATACTGGTTGATCTGGTAACCGACGCCGGCACCGGCCGAGAAGGCGCTCTTCAGCGACCCGCTGTCGAAGCTGCCGGGAATCTGGGGCGGCGCTGCATTGTAGGTGGTGTAATCGGCGCCACCGAACTTCGACCAGTGATAGTCGATATCGCCGCGAATGTACCACCCACCAAAATCGGCCGGCTGCTCGTAGGCGACCGGCGGCGGGGCCTGCTCGACCACGGGCGGCTCTATGAAATCGGCGGCGAATACCGGTCCGGCCATTCCCGCGAGCAGCGCGGCAAAGAGGGCCTTTCTTGCTGTATTGAACATACTTGTCACCCCTGAGAACCTCGGAACGTCGTGTCCGCCCGAATGTGATTGACCTCAGTTGTGGATAATGAATTGCAAAGGTTAAAAGGCGTTTAACCGTGTCGATTAACCACGAATCCATACAATTCTAGCGAGAGAACGCTGCCTGGCTGCAGTGCGGATTGCGTTCGACCGGAAAGGCAAAGCCCGCCATGAGGCGGGCTTTCGGGTTCGGGGTGATGCGCCTGGGATCAGGCGGCGCTGCGCGTTTCCGAAATGATGTCGACGATATCGTTGACGACGGCTTCGACCAGTTGCTGGTCGTCGCCTTCAGCCATGACGCGGATGAGTGGTTCCGTGCCGGAGGGCCGGATGACCAGGCGCCCTGCCTTGCCCAAACGATTGCGGGCATCTTCGATTGCCGCCTTGACCGGCGCCTCCTCAAGCGGCTTGCCACCGGAAATATGAACGTTCTTCAACAGCTGCGGCACCGGCTCGAACTTCTTCGATAGCTCGCTGACCGGTCGGTTCTGTCGCTTGATGCAGGCCAGCACCTGGAGCGCCGAGACAAGGCCGTCGCCGGTGGTCGAGAAATCGGAGAGCACGATGTGGCCCGACTGTTCGCCGCCGACATTCAGCCCGTGGGCACGCATATGCTCGACGACGTAGCGGTCGCCGACCTTGGTGCGGTGCAGTTGCAAATTCATGTCGCCGAGGAAGCGTTCGAGACCGAGATTGGACATCACCGTGGAGACGACGCCGCCACCGGCCAGCCGCCCGCTCTGATGCCAGGACTCGGCGATCAGCGCCATGATCTGGTCGCCGTCGACGATCGTGCCGTTCTCGTCGACGATGACCACGCGGTCGGCGTCGCCGTCGAGCGCGATGCCGATGTCGGCACGCACCTCGTGAACTTTTTTCTGCAGGCCGGCCGGATGGGTCGAGCCGCATTCCTTGTTGATGTTGAAGCCATTGGGCTCGACATTGATGGCGACAACCTCGGCGCCGAGTTCCCACAACGCCTCGGGGGCCACCTTGTAGGCTGCACCGTTTGCGCAATCGACAACGATCCTGAGGCCCGAAAGCGACATTGACCGCGGCAGCGTGCGCTTGGCGAATTCGATGTAGCGGTCATGCACGCCATCGACACGCTTGGCGCGGCCAAGCCCATCCGAATCGGCGAGCGCCAGCTCGATATCCTTGTCGAGCATTCCCTCGATGCGCTCCTCGATCTCGTCGGAGAGCTTGTAGCCATCGGGACCGAACAGTTTGATGCCGTTGTCGTAATAGGGATTGTGCGAGGCCGAGATCATCACGCCGATATCGGCGCGTAGCGAACGCACCAGCATGGCGACCGCGGGCGTCGGGATCGGGCCGAGCAGAAACACGTCCATGCCGGCTGCACACAGACCCGACACCATCGCGTTCTCGATCATATAGCCGGAAAGTCTTGTATCCTTGCCGAGCACAACGCGGTGGCGATGGCTGCCACGCTGGAACGAAAGGCCGGCGGCCATGCCGACCCTCATGGCGATCTCCGCCGTCATCGGAAACTTGTTGGCGCGTCCGCGAATGCCGTCCGTGCCGAAATAACGACCTGCCATGCTTTTACCAGAGTCCCTGCCCGTTTCTTCTACGCAGTATCAATGCCACAAATTGGGATGCTTCTAATCATCACAATGCATGATCATATGTTACCAATCCGTAGAAAATCATTTCTCCGGGCAATTCAAGTGATTCGACAGCCTATCACGACGATCCTGTCATACGGCAAGAACCAATTATGGCAGCTGCTCGGCGCAGTTGCATCCGTCAAGGCGCGCCTCGTTGGCAGCAAGGGCGGGCAACAATCTCATCACCCCATCGGGAGGAATGCACTTTCTGGCTGCATCCACGCCAGTTAGCATCTGGCGCAGCCGATCGTTGAGAGTTATTGATTTGCAAGGGACATCAATGGGCGGCAGCAACGGAGAAACGCCATGCTCATCCATCGACTTGCAACTTTGACGGGCTTTGCCGTCGTGACCTTGTTTCTGGCAGCGCCTGCCAATGCGCTGACCATGGCCGAGTGCAGCACCAAGTACAACGCGGCCAAGGATGCGGGGACGCTCAACGGGCAGACCTGGAATCAGTACCGCAAGGCCGAATGCGGCACCGAGGCCAGCGCTACCACCACGACGGACACCAAACCGGCCAAGAAGACGGCGAAGGCCACCGACGCTGCCAAGCCCGACACCAAGGCTGCCGCCACCGATGCGGCGCCGGGTCTGACGGCGAAGGAATGCAGCGCCAAATATCAGGCTGCAAAAGCTGCCGGCACGCTGAACGGCGTGAAGTGGAACGACTTCCGCAAGACCGAATGCGCCGCGGGCGGGCGGCAAGAAGTGGAATGATTTCCGCAAGAGCGAGTGCGGCGCCTCCGCATCCGACGACGACACCGTTCCGGCTGCCGATGAGGCAACCTATACCAGCGACCCCGAGAAGCCGTCAGTGGCCGCCCCCAAAGGCGTAAAGTTCCCGACAGCGATCTCGAAGAAATTTGCCAGCGAGACCCCGGCCAAGGGCCGCATGCACACTTGCCTCGAACTGTACTATGCCAACAAGGACGCCGATACGCTGGGCGGCCTCAAGTGGATCCAGAAGGGCGGCGGCTTCTACAGTCTCTGCAATGCCAAGCTGAAGAGCTGATTTCGCAAGCTTCGAACCTATCAGGAACCCCGCGGACCTGGTCCGCGGGGTTCTTGTTTGCGCTGAAGTCTCAATAGACGGTCGGTACCCAGTGCTGGCTGGTCTTGGGCGGACGGACATAGCCGTCGTCTTTCTGACGCGGGCTCAGCTTTATCTTTGCCGGGCGGATTTCCTTGTACGGAATCCGCGTCAGCAGATGACTGATGCAATTGAGCCTTGCCTTCTTCTTGTTGTCGGCATCTACGATGTTCCACGGCGACTGATCGGTGTCGGTGAATTTCTGCATCAGGTCCTTGGCCCGCGAATACTCGACCCAGTGTTCGCGCGACTTGAGGTCCATGGGTGACAGCTTCCAGCGCTTGATCGGATTGTCGATACGCTCCTTGAAGCGGCGTTCCTGTTCGTCGTCGCTGACCGAGAACCAGTATTTGATCAGGATGATACCGGACTTGATCAGCATCTCCTCGAACAGCGGGCAGGAGCGCAGGAACTCGCTGCATTCGTCGTCGGTGCAGAAGCCCATGACGCGCTCGACACCGGCGCGGTTGTACCAGGAACGGTCGAACAGCACGATCTCGCCCTTGCCGGGCAGGTGCGACACGTAGCGCTGGAAATACCATTGGCTGCGTTCGCGTTCAGTCGGCGTGCCCAGTGCCACGACACGGCAGACGCGTGGATTGAGGCTTTCGGTGATGCGCTTGATGACACCGCCCTTGCCAGCCGCGTCGCGGCCTTCAAAGATCACGACGACCTTCAATCCTTCCTTCTGCACCCAGTCCTGCAACTTGATCAGTTCGAATTGCAGCCGGACCAGTTCGTCGACATAACGGTAGGATTTTCCGATCTTGGCGTGCTTGGCTTTCTTCTTCTTTTTCTTGCCCACGCCGGCATCACCGTTCGGCAATGTCCAGGCTGCTTCCTTTGCCTCGCCCTCAACGGCGTCGAGATGGACGTCGCCTTCGACCGGTGCATTTCTGGCCTGCTTATCCTTCTTGCCCATGATCACCTCCCACGCGGCCCGACGACAGCCGACTAAATTCACTCAATACGGACTGTGAGGGGAGTCAAGAGAAGGGGTGCAACGGCTGCCCGGATGCAAACGTCTCGCGCCCGAAAAACAAAACGCCGCGGCAAAGCCGCGGCGTTTTCCAAATCAGTCTCCTGGCTGGACCTAGCTTGACGGCTGAGGCTCCATGCCACCTTCGGGCTCAGGACCCTTCTTGCGGCGGCTGCCGGACTTCGGCACGGCCGAACCGCGGCTTGGCGGCGTGTCGTCGCCGAGGTCGCGGGCGGGCTTGTGGCCGGCGATCAGCTGCTTGATCTCCTCGCCCGACAGCGTCTCGTATTCGAGCAACCCTTGCGCCAGCGCGATCCATTCCTTCTTCTTCTTGGTCAGGATGGTCCTCGCCGTCGAATAGGCCTCGTCGATCAGCCGGCGCACTTCGGCGTCGATGATCTGCGCCGTCTCTTCCGAGACGTTCTGCGTGCGCGCCACCGAGTGGCCGAGGAACACTTCTTCCTGGTTGTCGCCATAGGCGACGTGGCCGAGCTTGTCGGAGAAGCCCCAGCGCGTGACCATGGCGCGCGCCAGCTTGGTCGCCTGCTCGATGTCCGAGGAGGCGCCCGACGTAATGTTCTCCTTGCCGAACTTGAACTCCTCGGCGACGCGGCCGCCCATCATGATGGCGAGGCGCGAGATCATGTATTTGTAGCTCATCGAGTAGCGGTCGCCTTCCGGCAACTGCATGACCATGCCCAGCGCCCGGCCGCGCGGGATGATCGTCGCCTTGTGCAGCGGATCGGCCGACGGCACGTTCAGCGCCAGGATGGCGTGACCGGCCTCGTGATAGGCGGTGAGTTCCTTCTCGGCCTGGGTCATCGCCGACGAGCGGCGCTCGGCGCCCATCATGATCTTGTCCTTGGCGTCCTCGAATTCGGCCATGGTGACGAGACGCTTGTTGCGCCGCGCCGCCATAAGGGCGGATTCGTTGACGAGGTTCATCAGGTCGGCGCCGGAAAAGCCCGGCGTGCCGCGTGCGATCACCTTGAGGTCGACATTAGGCGCCAGCGGCACGTTGCGCACATGCACCTTCAGGATCTTCTCGCGGCCGACGATGTCGGGGTTCGGCACCACCACCTGGCGATCGAAGCGGCCCGGACGCAGCAGCGCCGGGTCGAGCACGTCAGGCCGGTTGGTGGCGGCGATCAGGATGATGCTCTCGTTGGATTCGAAACCGTCCATCTCGACCAGCAACTGGTTCAGCGTCTGCTCGCGTTCGTCATTGCCGCCGCCGAGGCCTGCGCCGCGATGGCGGCCGACCGCATCGATTTCGTCGATGAAGATGATGCAGGGCGCATTCTTCTTGGCCTGGTCGAACATGTCGCGGACGCGGCTCGCGCCGACACCGACGAACATCTCGACGAAGTCAGAGCCGGAAATGGTGAAGAACGGCACGTTGGCCTCGCCGGCGACCGAACGGGCAAGCAACGTCTTGCCGGTGCCGGGAGGGCCGACCAGCAGCACGCCGCGCGGAATCTTGCCGCCGAGGCGCTGGAACTTTTGCGGGTCGCGCAGGAACTCGACGATCTCTTCCAGATCTTCCTTGGCTTCGTCGACACCGGCGACATCCTGGAAGGTGACGCGGCCATGCGCTTCGGTCAAAAGCTTGGCCTTCGACTTGCCGAAACCCATGGCGCGACCGGAGCCCGACTGCATCTGGCGCATGAAGAATATCCAGACGCCAAGGATCAGGATCATCGGCAGCCAGGAGATGAGATAGCCAAACAGCGAGTTGGATCCGTCGGATTCAGGACGCGCATTGATGGTGACGTTCTTGTCCTGGAGTCGCGAAACCAGCGACGGATCGCCAGGCGAATAGGTCTGGAAGCCGGCGGAGCTGTCCGTATACGTACCGGAAATGCGGGCGCCCGCGATCGTCACCGTCTTGACCCGGCCCGCCGCGACATCCTGCAGGAACTGCGAATAGGCGACCTCGGTCGAGGCTCCACGCGTCTGCGGCGTCTGGAACAGGTTGAAGAGGGCGATGAGCAGGACCGCTATGATCGCCCAGAGCGCGAGGTTGCGATAGTTCGGATTCATCTATTGTCCCGTTGGCGTCCGCAGCCGGACACATGATGAGAGGAAGCTTGCGCCTAACATAGGGAGAGCGCTCCCCCTTGCCAAGCATAACAGCACGTCTGGGTTAAGCTTTCGCCCATGATCAACCGGCACTGTGGCGGCTGGAAGGCAGGGCTGGGACAGGCGGCGCGCCGATCAACCCGGCGACAGCGTTGGCCGGCGCCAGATCGAAGGACGGCAGGA
Organism: Mesorhizobium sp. AR10; assembly: GCF_024746795.1. Taxonomy (NCBI): domain Bacteria; kingdom Pseudomonadati; phylum Pseudomonadota; class Alphaproteobacteria; order Hyphomicrobiales; family Phyllobacteriaceae; genus Mesorhizobium; species Mesorhizobium sp. AR10. Next base: position 1,531,038 of record NZ_CP080524.1, on the reverse strand, counting down.
AGCGGGCGAAGGGCGCAACGGCCGGGCATGCCGCGATTGCCGCCGGCGCGCCACTGTCCCCCGGAAAACCAAGGCATTCGTGCTCGCGCCACAGCGCCGGCTCGGCAGCAAGGGCGGCACGGACAAGGCTTGGCGGCGTGCCGTCTTCGGCAACTGCCCGCCGGGCGGCGCCAGCCGCCCCCAGTGGCGCAATCAAAAATACACCTGAAGTGTCGCCCAATGTGATCCGCCGGCGGCCGTCCCACAGGACAGTCCCTGCCGCCGGCACAGCAGGCAGGTCGCGGGATTCACGGTGCAGGAAGATGCCGGCTCGCCGCGCATCGACCACCGTCCGCGACAATGTGGCGCAAAGCGGCCCGGCCCCCATCCGGTTGAAAAGCGCTTCGCTGCGGGCCTGGTCCGGCAGAAAGGAGACGCCGCCGATAGCGGCCAGCAGGATGCGCAAGGCGTAGACGGCAGTTGGGGCGTCGCCGGATGCCGCAAAGCCGGGATCGAGGCGGACGAGGCCGGGGCTTGGCCGGCTGGCAAAGCTGCCGATCAGGGCGGCAGCGCGGTGCCCAAGCTGCTCCCGCTCGGTGGCGGCACGGGCTGCCATCGCCATCGCGTCGTCCCCGCGCTTTGCACCATTGTCTTCGGCAAGTGCTGCGCGGATGCGTGGCCGTTCAAAACGCTTGTCGGCATTGGTCGGATCCTCGGCCCAGCCGACATGTCGGCGCAGCAGGACTTCGCGCAGCGCCCCGCGCCGCACGCCGAGCAACGGCCGCACGATCCAGATCCGCCAATCGTACAAGGTGGCAGGCGCCATGCCGGCAAGGCCTCGTCCCGCCATTTCGACGAGCCCTCTGCCCTCATCCCGCGTGTGCCGCATCAGCACGGTCTCGGCCTGGTCGTCGGCGGTGTGGCCGGTCAGGATTAGGCCGATGCCTTCCGCCTGTGCAGCCTCGGCCAGCAGCCGGTAGCGCGCCTCGCGCGCCGCGGCAGGCAGGCCGGCCGACGGCTTGCGCGCGGACCAGACCAGGGTGCGATGCGCGATGCCGCGCTCGGCGCAAAGCTTGGCCACCGCCTCCGCCTCTGCTGCCGAACCCGGCCGCAAGGCGTGATCGATCGTCACCGCCAGCAGCTTCGTCGCCGGCGCGGTACGGTCGAGATGATCTTTGAGGAGAAGGAGAAGGGCGGTCGAGTCGCTGCCGCCGGACACGGCTGCTACAGCGCCGCTGGTAAAGTCGATCTGCGAAAAATCCGAAAGGTCAGGCTCGGTGTCGAGCATCAATGCATGTCGCCCAAAAGGGGTCCCGGTTTTGGGGCAACGACATGCAAGAAAGGACTAGCACGCCGCGAGCGCCCTTTCCTGCTTGACGCGTTCCTTGAGCGCGCCGGAAATGTCGGGATAGCGCTTGCCGATCTCGCTGAAAGTGGCGCAGGCGACATCGCGTTGTTTCAATCCGACCAGCGACACACCGAGCTTCAGCAGCATGTCGGGGGCCTTCTTGGCCTTTGGATAGTCCTTGCTGGCAGCGAGGAAGGTCTCGGCCGCGTCGCGGTATTTCTGCTGGCCGAGCAGCGATTCACCCAGCCAGTAATGCGCGTCCGCCGCCTTGGCGTCCTTGGGGAAGCGGGCGATGTGATCGCGAAAACCCTGCTCGGCAGTACCGTAGTCGCCCGACAGGATGAACTGATAGGAATTGCGGTAGAGCTCTTCCGGGTTGTTGGTGGAGGGCAGTGCCGCGACCGCCGTGCCGTCTGGCTTGCCGGGCTTGGTGCCCGCAGCCGGGGCCTCTGCCGCGGGAGCGGCAGTCTCCGCCGCCGGCGCGGTTGACTGGGTGTTGCCGCCGGCGTCGATCACGTTGCCGTTCTTGTCGACGGTGATGGTGCCGAACGTCTTCGGCGGAGTGCCCGGCACCGTGGTGCCGGGATCGCCCGTGGGCGATTCGATGATGACATCCTCGACGCTCTGGCCGCCGGCGGGCGGTGTGCCAGCATCGGCCGGCGCTTGCGTCGCCGGCGCCTCGGCGACGCTGTTGTCGGTATTCGTCGTGGTGTCCGACTTCTTCTGTGCCGGCGGCTGCTGCGCGCCCTGCGAACCGCCTTCCAACTGCTGGAAGCGGAACTCATTGTCTTCCTGCTGCTTGCGGATCTGCTCCTGCATCTGCAGCACCTGGAAGTTGAGCTCCTCGATCTTCCCGTTCATCTGCCGCAGCTGTTCCTCCAGCGCCGTGGTGGTGGCGCCATCCGACTGCTGCGCGATCTGTTGCTGATCCGGCTTCTTCTTTTCACCGAAAATGCCGAGGTTGGGGAGATGGAAGGAAAAGCCGCTCTCTGCTGGTTGCCCGGTGCTGCTAGCCGGAGCGGCGACGCTTGATACGAGCAGCAGCGCAAGCGTGCCGCTCAAGACCGATCTGAAATGCATGTGCCTCTCGCCGTGAAATTCGTTGTCTGCTCTGCGCCTTTCCGGTCGCGTAGACCGAGCAGGCACCCTCGGCTCTTAGCAGGACGTGAGACTTCGGCCAAATTTTGTTTCGATGGGCCAGATATGAAAAAGGCGGCCTTTTAGCCGCCTTTCACATAGAGGTGTTGTATTTTTGCCGACTTCAGCGCCGCGCGTTCTTTAGAACACCCAAAGGACGCTGAAGCTCTTTGATCTGGCGCATGATCCTTTCCGAAAATCGAAGCCGATTTTCGGGGTCATGCACTCAGGAACCGGCGCCGCTGAGGGTGGTGACGGCGCGGCGATTCTGCGACCAGCAGGAGATGTCGTCGCAAACCGCGACCGGACGCTCCTTACCGTAGGAAATGGTCTTCAGGCGCTGGGCGGAAACACCTTTCGCGACAAGGAAGTCGCGGGTGGCGGCGGCGCGGCGGGCGCCGAGGGCCAGATTGTATTCACGCGTGCCGCGTTCGTCGGCATGACCTTCGATGACGATGGCATACTGTCTGTACTGGTTCAGCCACGTCGCCTGGCGCGAAAGCGTCGTCTGCGCGTCGGCGCGGATCGAGGTCGAGTCCGTGTCGAAGAAGATACGGTCGCCGATGTTGACGGTGAAGTCCTGCGCTGAGCCCGGCGTTGCCGCCCCGGCGCCGTTGAGGCCAAGATCGGCGGCGCTGTTCGGGGTCTTCTTCGAGGCGCAACCGGTGATGGCGAGCATCGCGATCAGCGCGATCATCACCGGGTTTCTGGTAAGTGTTGCGATACGGCCCATGCCGCCTCTCCTTCGCATTTCGAGTGATTTCATTGATCACCCAGTAACCACGTTTGGGTTAACCGGCATTCAACAAACACGGTTAAGATTTGGTTTCGGCTGCCGTCCGCAACCTCATTGACCGATGGCCACAATGTGCGGGGACCATGGGCGGAAATACGGCCGAAACATGGAAAAAGGGGGAATTGAGGAATTGAGGAATTGAAGAACTGGAGAAAGAGGTCACCCCAGCCTTTCTCTGAGATTCACCAGCATTCCGTAGATATGGGCGTAGGATTTGCTGCCACTCGTCGAATTGCGGCTGTGTGATGTATTTGAGGTCGAACGCGTACGAGATCCATGTCTCAACTTCACTGCATGACCCCATGGCCATTGAAATGAACCGCGCGAATTCGGCCTTGGAATGGGTCTGCTTGGCAAATCCCTCAGCCAAATTAGCGCAAATCCCCTTGCTGGAGCGTCGCAATTGATCGGCCAGCGCGTATTGCTCGATTTTCGGAAACGCAAGCGTGGCGCTGTGGATTTCGAGAGAAACCGCATAAGCGCGCTTACAGACCTCTAAGTCCCTCGCTCGCCTAATATAGCTTCCTGTCTTTCCATCTCCTCAATTGTTCAATTCGTCATTTCTCCAATTCCTCTCTTTATTCCAGCAGCGGCGACCAGGCCGGATCGGAAGCGAAGTTCGCCGTCGGGATCGGCTGTTCGTTGCGCCCGGTGAGATCGACCGAAACCAGTTTCGGCCCGCCGGCAGAATCGCGGAAGAACATCAGCACCCGGCCGTTGGGCGCCCAGGTCGGTCCCTCCTGCTGGAAGCCCGTGGACAGGATACGCTCGCCCGAGCCGTCGGTCTTCATGACGCCGATCTGGAATTCGCCGCCGGTCTGCTTGGTGAAGGCGATGAGATCGCCGCGTGGCGACCACACCGGCGTCGAATAGACGCCGTCGCCGAAGGAGATGCGGTTCTGTCCCGAACCGTCGGCGCCCATCACATAGATCTGCGCCCGACCGCCGCGGTCGGAGGTGAACACCACCTGGCTGCCATCCGGCGAATAGGACGGCGAGGTATCGATGGCGGTCGAATTGGTCAGCCTGGTCGTCGAGCGGCTTCGCAGATCCATGGCGAAGATGTTGGAATTGCCGTCGTCGCGCAGCAGGCTCATGATCACCTTCTGGCCATCGGGCGAGAAGCGCGGCGCAAAGGTCATGCCGGGAAAATTGCCGACCAGTTCGCGCTGCCCGGTCTCGATCTGCAGGAGATAGACCCGCGGCTGGCCGCTTTCATAGGACATGTAGGTGATTTCCTGCCGGTTCGGCGAGAAACGCGGGGTCAACACGATCGACTTGCCGTCCGACAGATAGCGCACGTTGGCGCCGTCCTGGTCCATGATGGCGAGGCGCTTCCTGCGCGCGTTCTTGGCGCCCAATTCGTCGATGAAGACGACGCGTGTGTCGAAATAGCCTTTTTCGCCGGTCAGCCGCTCATAGATGGCGTCGGCTATGATGTGGGCGACACGCCTTGTGTTGGCGTCATTAGCGAAGAACTGCTCACCGGACATCTGCTGGCCGGCAAAGGTATCCCACAGCCGGTATTGGGCGCGGATGCGGCCGTCGGCCTCCTTGCCGACGCTGCCGGTCACCAGCGCCTGCGCGTTGATCACCTTCCAGTCGTCGAAGCGAGGCGTCGCATCCGGGTTCGCGATTTTCTCGATGAAGGCGCTCTTGTCGATCGGCGCGAACAGGCCGGAGCGTTTCAGATCGGCGCTGACGATCTCGGAGATCTGGGCGCCAAGCGCATCTCCGCCCTGAAAATCGGTGATGGCAATAGGCAATGGCTCGACATTGCCCTTGTTGACGTTGAGCTCGACAAGCGCCATCGCCGGCAAGGTGGCGGCAGCAGTCATACCCAACGCCATCGCGGTGATCATCAGGAGTGGCTTGAGGATGGATTTCATATCTTCTCGCTTCTCTTCAATGGTTCTGTGAGGGCCAGGCCTAGAGGCCAAGCATCTCCCTCGGATCGAAAGTGACCCGGACGTCGGCCCAGATGTCTTGTTTGCCGGCGGGAACCTGCAGGCCGGAAACATCGCATTTCTGGACCGCACGCACGGCACTTTCGTCGAACTGGCGGTTTCCGCTCGATGTTTCGACCGACGGGCGGCCGTCCAGCTTGCCGGAGGCATTGAGATTGAACCGGATCACAGCGACGAAATTCTCCGAACCCTCGACCCCCACCGGAAGGGTCCAACAACCGCCAAGCTGATCCTCCAAAACTCCCATCTCCGTCCTCGACAATTTCTGGCCCTGGTCCTTGTCGGCGCCAAGCGATGCCTGCTGGGTCGAGCGCTTGGCGCCGCCGCCAGATGGCTTCTGCTTGTCGAGAAGGGCGGAAATCTCGTCGGCGTTGAACTGCTTGTCGGCCGATTTCGGCTTGGATGAGGCTTCCTTGACCGGCTTGTCGGCGTCCTTGCGGTCCGGCGCCTTGGCGCTTTCGGCCTGGGCGGGCTGCGGCTTCGGCCGGGCTTGCGGCGCAGGCGCGGAATCCGGAAGCTGCGTCGCCTCGGCGGGCGGCTCCTTCGCAATCGCTTCCGCCACGGCATCCGGCTTGACCTCGGGCGTCGGCTCGATCGCGGCGGTCGTCTCCTGCGGCGGAGCCGGTGTCGGCTCCTTGGCCGGTGTCGGCTTGGGATCCGGCTGCTTGACCGGCTCCGGCTTCACCTCTTCCTTCGGCTGCGGAACCGGGGTCACCTCGGTCGCAGGAATCGGTTTCGGCTGCTCCTTCGGCTTCGGCACGTCCTCGGTCTTCGGCTTCTCGATCGGTGTCGGCGCAGGCGGCGGCGCAGAGGTGGTATCCACCGGCTTGGGCTTGGCTTCCGGCGTTATCGGCTTGTCGGTGTCGACACTGTTCTCGCCGACCTTCTGGGCGTCGGGCACGATATCCGGGCGCTGGGTCGGTAGTGGTGCCGGCTTTTCATGCACGACGGCCTTCTTGTCGCCCTGCAGAACTTGGGCGGTGGCCTCCATCGGGATGATCTCGACCGCCAGCGACTCGACATCGGATGCTGGAAGCGCAGTCGGCCCCGTCAGCGTGAACAGCCCGAAGGCAATCGCCGCTGCATGCAAGATCACCGATGTGGTGAGGCCGGTTCTCATCTTGCGTCTACTGATCCTGTTCCTGCAGCGAGACGAGGCCGATATTCTTGTACCCAGCGGCCGAGATGCGGGCCATCACCTTCATGGCTGTGCCATAGTCCGTGGCCTTGTCGCCGCGGATGAAAATGCGCTCGTCATAGCCGGTCTTCGAGATCGCCTGCAGCTTGGCCACCAGTTCGTCGATCGGGATTTCGGTTTCCTGCAGATAGATCTGGCCGGCAGAGTTGATGGAGACGGTGATCGGCTGCGTGTCGGCGTTCATCGCCTTGGCCTGCGTATCCGGCAGGTCGATCGGCACGCCGACCGTCAGCAAGGGTGCAGCGACCATGAAGATGATCAGCAGCACCAGCATCACGTCGACCATCGGCGTGACGTTGATCTCCGACATCAGCGCGTGGTGGCGGCCGCGCCGCCTGTGGCCGCGCCCGCCGCGTCCAGCAATGCCTACGGACATACCCATCTAGCTACTCCTCAGGCCTTCTGTGCGACTTTTTCATCGATTTGGCGCGAGAGTATGGCGGAGAACTCGTCGGAGAACCCCTCCATGCGCATCGCGATCTTATTCGCATCGGACGACAGCTTGTTGTAGGCGATGACGGCAGGAATGGCGGCGAGGAGGCCGATGGCCGTCGCCAGCAGCGCTTCGGCAATGCCGGGTGCGACCACCGACAGGCTGGTGTTCTTGGACGCGGCAATCGCCTGGAACGACGTCATGATACCGATCACGGTGCCGAACAGACCGATGAATGGCGCGGCCGAGCCAGTGGTGGCGAGAAAACCAAGCCGCCCTTCCAGCCGTTCCATCTCGCGGGTCAGTGCCAGATCCATCGCCTTGTCGATGCGGTTCTGCAGCCCGAGCGGCGATTTGGCGCCCTTCTCGAAGCTCTTCTTCCATTCGCGCATGGCAGCGACGAAGATCGCGCCCATGCCGGTGGTCTTGCGGTCGGCGAGTGTGCGGTAAAGCTCCTCCAGCGACTGTCCCGACCAGAACACCTGTTCGAAGCGATTGAGGGCGAGCCGCATGCGGGCGTAGGCGACGAGCTTGTCGACGATGATCGCCCAGGTCCAGATCGAGGCGCAGAGCAGCCCTATCATGACGAGCTTGACGACCCAGCCGGCCTGCATGAACAGGGCCCAAATCGATAAATGCGCGCCCGGTTCGGCGAGTGCGATATTTTCCATGGTTACGTCCTTAAGATTTTCCGGGCGTGGCTGGCGGCTGGCCCATGGGCATCCCTTGTGTCCGTTTGCGCAAAAAGCTCGCGGATTAACCCCAAATGCACCGATGGCGGCCTTTTCGGGGCAAATGTTGGTGAAAGGAAGGCGCTTGGATTCTTCCAATCTTCACCAATCTCTTCATGAACCGTTATGGTTAAGGATGGGTTAGGAAATAAGGCGCGGCGCATTGCCGCGCCCGGGCGCTCGCCGGCAATCGTCATTGCGCTCCGCAGGGCACAGCGAAAAAGTGGTGCCCGGATCGCTGGCGGCAGAATTCTTAGCTGCTTGCCTTGGGCATGAACGCTGCCACCCAGTCCCTGGGGAAGCGGCGCGGCCGGCCGTTCTCGCCGATGATCGCCGCCTCGACCCGCGCTTCGACCAGCACTTCATCGCCGCGCTTCAACTGCTGGGCCATGAAGATGCGGGCGCCGGAAATGTCGTCGGTGCGCGTGTCAATGGTCAGGATATCGTCGATGCGGGCCGGGCCACGGAAATCGATCTCCATGCGCCGCACCACCCAGACTATCTTTTCGCCGTGCTTGCCATCGGCAAGCTCGGTGTGATGGACGCCGGTCAGCCGAAGGTAGTCGGAACGGCCGCGCTCGAAGAATTCGAGATAGCGCGCATGGTAGACAACGCCGGAGAAATCGGTGTCGGCATAGTAGACCCGCGCCATCAGCCGGTGGCCGAATTCCGTCAGCGCGCCGGAAAGCCCGGCAGAGAGCGTCGCTGATTCACCATGATCGTCCATTGCGCTTTCCTTTTTGGGCCTGACCGGGCACCTAAAACGCGTCGCGCTTTTGGGTGTTTTTCTGTGCGCGTCGTTATCCCGCACTTTTGGGCGGCACGCACCAGCTTGGCGCAGGAACCGGATGGCACTGTTGACGGCGATGATCAAGACCTCGATGGCGGCGCTGCTTGTGCTGGCAGCATCGGCGCTGCCCGGGAACGCGGCAAGCTTTTCGATGAAGCGCGGCCTCAATCTCGACCAATGGACGACCTGGCCTGGCGAGGACAAATGGGGCGACCGGCAGGCCATCCTGCCCTATCCCGAATGGCGTAAATTTCTCAACGACAACGACCTCAAGGCACTAAAAAACGCCGGTTTTGACTTCCTGCGCATGCCGGTCGACCCGTCGCCTTTCCTCTCCGACCAGACACTAGCGCTGCGTGACGACCTCTATGCCAGCGTGCTGGACTCGGTGCGCATGATCAACCGCGCCGGGTTGAAAGTGATCGTCGACATGCACCTGATCCCGGCCGGCGGCAGCCGCAAGATCGGCATGGGTGAGGTGATGGACGATCCGTCTATTTTCGATGCCTATGTCGAGGTGGTGCGCAAGATGGCGCACACGCTTGCTACGGAAGATCCGGGCCAAATCGCCTTCGAGCCGATGAACGAGCCGATCGTCGATTGCGACACCGACGGCACCGGCCTGTGGCCGGATCGCCAGCAAAAACTGTTTGCGGCGGCGCGCTCCTCCGCCACCAAGCTGACGCTGATCCTGACCGGCGCCTGCTATTCCAACGCAGCCTCACTGGCGAAGGTCGACCCCAAGACCATCCCGGATGACAACATCATCTGGACCTTCCATTCCTATGATCCATTCCTGCTCACCCACCAGGGCGCGACCTGGGCCGGCGATTTCATCCCCTACGTGACCGGTCTGCCCTATCCGCTGACGGGAGTGCCGCGGGCTCAACTCAATGTAACGCTCGACACCATCCGCGCCAGGATCAAGGCCGAGGCGCCATGGTTGCGGCAGAGCGGCCTGCTCGCCTATCTCGACGAGCAGGTGGCCAGCATGGACAGCCCCGACAAACTGCTCGGCGTGATGGATGCCCCGTTCGACACGGTCGAGACCTGGGCGAAGACCAACGGCATCAAGCCGGAAAACATCACACTGGGCGAGTTCGGCATGATCCGCCAGGAATACGGCGATTCCTATGTGATGCCGGCCGAATATCGGGCCGCCTATGTCAAGGATATGATCGCGCGTGCCGAGGCGCACGGCTTCTCATGGTCGGTATGGAGCTATGGCGGCGCCTTCGGCATCGTCGACGCCTTCGATGGTGAAAAAGCCGAACCCGCCGTGATGGAAGCGATCAAGTCACTGCCTTGAGGGCGTTTAGGGCGAGCCAAGATCAATCGACACGATTTCCGGGCGCATACCAAAACGCACCGGCAGGATGCTAAAGCCCAGACCGCCGGAGACGATCAGGTTGCGATCGTGCTCGACGATATGGCCATAGGCATAGCGGTTACCGAACCGGGATGGCACGACCGGTGAATAACCGAACAGCCGCACTTGTCCGCCATGGGTGTGGCCGGACAGGGTCAACGAAACCTGCCACGGCACCTTCGGGAATATGTCCGGCTCATGCGCGAGCAGGATGACTGGAGACCGGTCGTTCACCTTCGCAAGGGTGCCACGGAGATCATCCAATCCCTTGAATCGGGTGCGGCCCCAGCCCGGTCGCAATGCGAGCTGGTCCGCAAGTCCGGCCAGCCAGAAGCCATGTCCGTCCTTTTCCAGGCGTACGACATCGTTCTCCAGCACCGGGATGCCGGCACGCTCGAGCGCAATGCGCGCTATCGTCGGCCCGGCCCCGGCCTGCTGCGCGGAACGATCATCCCACCAGTCGTGATTGCCAAGGATCGACCACACGCCGAGCGGCGCCTTGAGGCCGGACAGAGCCGGAGCCCATTCCGACGCATCGACCCAGTCCGAGACCAGGCGGGTACCGGCTGCGTAGTCGCCAAGCAGGACAATCAGATCCGGCTGCAATGCGTTCGCCTGCTCGACAAGCGAAGCGATCCGCTCAGGCGTCATCCAGGGACGGCAGGCATGGATGTCGGCAAGCGCAACGACGCGCAGCCGCAAACCCACCGGCCAATGTGGTGGCGTCAGGGAATAGCGCTTCACATGCGTCAACAGCATCGGCTCGATGCCGACCGCATAGGCACTGAGCGACACGGCCGATAGAAACGAGCTACCGATGAAGCGCAGGAAACCACGTCTGGTGATCAAGGTCAGCTCCGGCGGTTGTTGGGACCGACTGTCCCACAGCGCGAAGCCTCGTTAAAATCCGCAAATGCGCCGGCAAGCCGACCAGGATGAGGAGATTTTGCGCAGCAACGAAGCCGGCAGAGCTGGTCGCTATTCTTCCTGGAACAGGCTGATCTGCTGCTGCGCCAGATCCTTCGGCGCATCGAGGCCGAGATGCCGCCAGGCATTGGCCGTCAGCACGCGGCCGCGCGGCGTGCGCTGGATGAAACCCTGCTGGATCAGATAGGGCTCGATAATGTCCTCGATGGCGTCGCGCGGCTCGGAAAGCCCCGCCGCGATCGTCTCGATACCGACCGGCCCGCCGCCAAAGTTCCGCGCGATCATGGAGAGGTAGCGCCGGTCGAGCGCGTCGAGGCCGAGCGCATCGACCTCCAGCCGCGTCAGTGCCTCATCGGCGATCTGTCTGTCGACATGCCCGTCACCGGCCACGCTGGCGAAATCGCGCACGCGGCGCAGCAGCCGGCCGGCGATGCGCGGCGTGCCGCGCGCCCGGCGCGCAATCTCCAGCGCGCCATCGTCGCCGAGCGGCATGGCAAGGATGCGCGCGCCGCGCCGCACGATCTGCTCCAGTTCCTCGACCGAATAGAAATTGAGCCGCACCGGAATGCCGAAGCGGTCGCGCAGCGGGTTGGTCAGGAGGCCAAGGCGGGTGGTGGCGGCGACCAGCGTAAAGCGGGCGAGGTCGATCTTGACCGAGCGTGCCGCCGGTCCCTCGCCGATGATCAGGTCGAGCTGGAAATCCTCCATCGCCGGATAGAGGATTTCCTCCACCGCCGGATTGAGCCGGTGGATCTCGTCGATGAACAGCACGTCACGGTCTTCGAGATTGGTGAGGAGTGCCGCGAGATCGCCGGCCTTGGCGATGACCGGACCGGAGGTCGAGCGGAAATTGACGCCGAGCTCGCGCGCCATGATCTGCGCCAGCGTCGTCTTGCCTAGGCCGGGCGGCCCGACGAACAGCACATGGTCGAGCGCCTCGCTGCGCCCCTTGGCGGCCTCGATGAAGACCTTGAGATTGGCCCGCACCGCCGCCTGGCCGACGAAATCGTCAAGCGTTTGCGGCCGCAAGGTCTGCTCGGCGTCCTCGCCACGCTTGTCGGGCGCAATCAGTCGGGGCGAAAGGCTCATGCCGCCTTCCTTGCACAGGGGAGGGAACGGGACAAGCGACGCCTCACCGCGCCAGCTCCTTCAGGCCGAAGCGGATCAGCTTCGACGCATCCGCGTCTTCACCGGCGGTCTTCAGCGCCGCCGCCACCGCATTGGCGGCGGTGTCGCGCGAATAGCCGAGATTGACCAGCGCCGAGACGGCGTCGGTGATCGGCGCCGGCGCCACGCCTTCGCCGAGCTCCTGCTTCAGGCCGATGGTGCCGGAGGCAGAACCGGCATATGCCGGCGCCTTGTTCTTCAATTCGGTGACGATGCGCTCGGCCACCTTCTTGCCGACGCCCGGTGCGCGGCTGACCATCGCTATGTCGCGTAGCGCGATGGCATTGGCGAGATCGGCCGGCGCCAGCGTCGACAGGATGGCCAGCGCCACCTTGGCGCCGACGCCCTGCACATTGCTCATCAGCAGTCGGAACCACTCGCGCTCCAGCACCGACTGGAATCCGTAGAGCCGCAGCATGTCCTCGCGCACATAGGTCTCGATGAACAGCACCACCGCCTCGCCGGGCGCCGGCAGAGCCGCCAGCGTGCGGACCGAGCAATAAGCGACATAGCCGACGCCATGCACGTCGACGATGCAGAAATCCTCGTCGATTTCGTCCAGTGTACCCCTGAGTTTGCCGATCATTTGGGCTTGCCGATCATGCGTGACCCCTCATGCCAGCGCTGCCATCCGGTAGGCGACGCTCTGCCGGTGATGCGCATGGCAGATGGCGATGGCCAGCGCGTCGGCGGCATCGTCGGTGTCGAAAGTCGCCTTCGGCATCAACACCCTCACCATCATATGGATCTGTTTCTTGTCGCCATGGCCGACTCCGATCACCGCCTTCTTGATGGCGTTGGGCGCATATTCGGCAACCAGCAAACCCGCGCGCGCCGGAACCAGCATGGCGATGCCGCGCGCCTGGCCGAGTTTCAGCGTCGCTGCTGCGTCCTTGTTGACGAAGGTCTGCTCGACCGCAGCCTCGTGCGGCATGGCCGCATGCAGGATCTCGGTGAGCCCGTCATGTAATTGGCAAAGGCGCGTCGCCAACGCCGCCTTGTCGTCGGAACGCACGGTACCGGAGGCGACGAAGCGCAGCGAGTTGCCGAGGCTCTCGACGATGCCCCAGCCGGTGCGCCTGAGCCCCGGATCGATGCCGATTATGCGAATCGCTTCCCCCATCCGCCAAGTCTACCTCCGGCGGACAGCGATGCCAGTGAAATGTGAACAAACCAGAAACAACCCACCGCAACGGTGTGCAGGCTGCTTGATGGCGTGGTTTTCGAGAACCGGAGCGGAGCGTACTTGAGTACGTGAGCACCGGAAGCGCAGAAAGGCGATGTCCGTCAGAGTAGAATTATCAAGCAGGCCGTCAGCCGCGGGCGAAAGCCGTGTTTAGCAGCGTGATCTGGTCGGAAACCGGATTGACGCGGCGGGCCGCGGGCGGCGTGTCGACCATGGCGCCGCCGTAGATTTCCTCGTCCATGCGGCGCACCAGCGCCTGCAGCCGCAACGAGCGGGTGACGAGGTCGAGGAAATCCTTGGGCAATTCGGCCCAGCCGGCCGCTTCGTCATGCGCGGAAGCGGTGTCGAGACGCACCTTGGACTTTTCCGAAGCGACCTGGTCGCGGGTCATCTCGCCGGAATTCGCGGCCCGCTGCAAAAGCAGCCAGGAGGCGACCTGCATCAGCCTCGTGGTAAGCCGCATCGACTCGGCCGCATAGAGCGTCGCCGCCAGCCTGGACAGCTTCTTGGCCTCGGCCCGGCCCTTGCCGTCGAGATATTCGGCCGCCTGCTCGACCAGCCCCATGCCTTCCTGGTAAAGCGGCTTGAAGGATTGGGAGAAAACCCGGCGTTCCGCCAGTTTAATGGTTTTCGCGCCCTTCGAAGGCTCGTTCATCGATACGCCCCTGCAATACCCGCTGGCTGATTCGGCTTCATCACCGTCACGCCCGCACCCTAAACGACTGAGCTTTGAAAATGCGCTTCGTCACCGGCGAAGGCAAGCACATGTTTAACAAACGGTTAACGGCGCTGTTCCGGACGCCCTAGGGAAACGCGGACAAAAAAAGAGCCGCGGATAAGGCGGCTCTCAGGAGTTTAACAGGGAGGCGTCAAACGAAGTGGCTCCAACCACTCGGTAAGAATCCAGATAACTGGATGGCCATAGTAAACGCCTGTAAAGCTTAATGAAGCCTTAACGGCATCGATATTTTTCGATCGAGCGCTTCCCTTCTGTGCCGTAACAGCACAGCCGACCGACCTTTCAGGATCGCATCAGGGGCCCGCTCAGGCCTTCCACACCGTCGGTATTGCGGCTGCGCTGCGCAACGACGAAACAAACCGGCCTTGCGCGCGACATCGTTCCGAAACAGGCACCACGCTAAACGCCCATTCCTCAAAACGAGGCGGAGCGATCTTGCACCGTCTGCAATCATCAAGACATCCAGGGGAATAACCGTGGACTGGTACTCGATCGTCAAGTTTCTGCACATTGTTACGGCGACCATCTGGGTCGGCGGCGGCTTCACGCTGATGCTGCTAGGCGTGCTCGCCGATCGAGCCGGCAATCGCGAAAATGTGATGTTCATCATGCGCACCGTGGCCCAGCTGGGCAACAGGCTGTTCGCGCCGATGTCGATGCTGACGCTGCTTTTCGGCCTGGTCATGGCCTGGTTCTGGATCGGCTTTTCCAACCTGTGGATCGTCATCGCCCTTTTGGGCTTTGCGGCTGCCTTCTTGACCGGCACAGTTGTGTTCAAGCCAACCGCCGACAAGATGCTCGCCCTGGTCGAGAAAGAGGGGATCAGCCCGGCCGCCATGGATCTTGCGCGGCGCATGCTCGCCTTCGGCAAGATCGACTATGCGGTGATGTTGGTGGTGGTGGCCGACATGGTGCTGAAGCCGACCCTGGACGATGTCGCCATCCTTGGCGCTATGGTGGCGGTGCTGGCGGCCGGTGTCGCCATGGCATTTGGCGGCGCACGGCGGATGGCGCCAGCCCACGCGTGAACAAGCAGGTGACGGGCCCCAACGCTGTCACCGTCTAGACCCCGAAAACATCCGATCCATCGGGATGGATCAGGCTCTAAAGAAGGCCGGCGATCCCGTCCCACAGAAGTTTGACCGCGACGACCGCCACGGTCGCATAGGTGAAGGGGTAGAACAGTTCCGGCCGCATCCGCCGCACCAGCCAGGCGCCGGCGATGGTCGAGAGCGGCGCCAGTGGCACCAGCACCACCGATGCGGTCAGATTGGCGGTGTCGAACTGGCCGAGCGCGAAATAGGGCACGAGCTTCAGCGCGTTGGTGGCGGCGAAGAAGATCGCCGCGGTACCCGACAGCACTTTCGGATCGAGCCGTATCGGCAGCGCATAGACCTGGAAGGGTGGGCCGCCGACATGGGCGACGAAGCTGGTGAAGCCGGCGACCGCCCCCCAGATGGCGGCAGCGACGCGGTTGGGCGCCACCGCATGGTCGGCGCCGTGGCGAAACTGCAGATAAAGCCAGCGCAGCACGAAGATCAGGGCGACCGCGCCGACGATCAGCCGCACCATCTCCTCGGTAACGAGCGCCGCCGTCAGCCAGCCAAGACCGATGCCGATCACGGCGCCCGGCATCATGTCGACCAGCATCTTGCGGTCGTAGACGCCCCACCATGTCCACACAGAGACGATGTCCATCAGGCACAGAATCGGCAGCAGAATAGCGGCCGCCTGCACCGGCGGCATGGTCAGCGCCATCAAGGGCACGCCGACAAAGCCGACGGCTCCGCCGAAGCCGCCTTTCGACAGGCCGACAAGAATGACCGCCGGAATGGCGGCGGCATAAAACCAGGGATCGGCGAGCAGACCTGTCATGGAAGGGGAAGCTGGAGGGAAAGGCGTGAATTCTGGAATAGCCGAGAAACAATCCCGCCGCGACTGCAAAAATGGCGGCAGCGCGCCGGCACCGGTCACATGTTTGGCATGGGGCCGAGCGGTGGCGGCCGCCGCCGGATCGGCTGCGCCTTGATAATCGCGGTGCTGGTTTCGGCCTTGTCGGCGATACGATCGAGAATCCCGTCAAGGTCGCCGATCGAGCGCACAAAAAGGCGGGCGACGAAACAGTCATCGCCGGTGACCTTGTCGCATTCGCCAAACTCCGGGATCTCCTCGATCAGCTTCTGAACGATATGCAGCTTGCCAGGCAAGGGCCGGATGCGAACGATCGCCTGCAAGGAGTAGCCGAGCGCTTGCGGGTCGATCTCGATGGTGAAGGCCCTGATAACGCCGCGATCCTCGAGACGTCGAAGCCGTTCCGAGACACTCGGCGACGACAGCCCGACCTGCTGCGCCAGGTCCTTCAGCGAGGTTCGCGAATCCCTGACCAGGATATCCAGAAGACGTCGGTCCAGCTCATCCAGCATTTTGCATTCCTTAGGTGAAAGCAGGATGCACCTTAGATAATTAGGCTGTTATCGTATATCTCCTTTTACATTCCGTGGAAAGCGCCAATCCAACATGAGATTATGAAGCATCAATGGCTTTGGAGGTCTCTGATGGACAACACGGTACGCGGCACGATCGAGATGTCCGCCGCAATGGCGATCCTGGGTACGATCGGCTGGTTCGTCGTGCTCTCCGGCCAGCCCATCATGGACGTCGTGTTCTGGCGCTGCGCCTTCGGTGCGATAACGCTGCTGGTCATCTGTGCAGCCCTTGGGTTGCTGCGTGGCAGGTTGTCGCTGCGCATCATCGGCATCGCCGCTCTTGGCGGCGCTGCCATCGTCATCAACTGGCTGCTGCTGTTCAGTTCGTTTTCCCGCGCCTCGATCTCGATTGCCACCGCGGTCTACAACACCCAGCCCTTAATGCTGGTCGGCTTCGGCGCTTTTTTCTTCGGCGAACGGTTGACGCTGACAAAGCTGACCTGGCTTGGCATCGCCTTCGCCGGCATGGTGCTGATCGTGCAGGCCACGCCTGACGCAGGTGACGTCGGCACCGATTACTTTACCGGCATCGTGATGGCGCTGGTAGCGGCTTTCTTCTGGGCCGTCGCCGCCATCGTCACCAAGAAGCTCAAGGGCACACCGCCGCAGCTGATCGCTCTCATCCAAGTTTGCGTCGGCGTCGTCGTGCTCGCGCCGTTTGCCAATCTTTCCCAGCTTCCCACCGATGCCTGGAGCTGGAGCATGCTGGCGACGCTCGGCATCGTCCATACCGGCTTCATGTACATTTTGATGTATGGCGCCATCCAGAAGCTGCCGACGCATCTGCAGGGGTCGCTGTCCTTCATCTACCCCGTGGTCGCGATCCTGGTCGATGTCATTGCCTTCGGCCATCGGCTGCACCCGACCCAGATCGCCGGCGCCGCCGCCATCCTGATCGCCGCCGCCGGCATGAATCTCGGCTGGACGCTATGGAGGGCGAAGCCGTCGATCGAGGGTTCGCAAGCAATCAAGTGAGTCACCCCGCCGTGATCGTTCGCCAGCCGATATCGAGACAATCCAGGTAGAGTTGTTTTCCGCTGTTCGACGGCCAAATCGCGATCCTGCCTGCCCGCCTGTTCAAGGCGGGCTCTTTGCTCTATGCCGCAATCCAACCATCTTCGCCCGGCATAGGCGAAAACCGGGATCGAAACCAATGAATGACGCAACACCACCCAACCGCTGCCGCATCGTGCTGATCGCGCCGCCAGGCGCATCGGTGCAACGCATCGGCGCAGCCTTCGAGGGCGGCGACGTTGCGTCGCTGATCCTGCCCGAGAACGGCATGGACGAGGCCTCCTTCCAGGCCTTCGCCGAACAAATCGTGCCGCTGGCGCAGGCCGCCGGTGTCGCTGTCATCATTGCCGGCGATACCCGCATTGCCGGCCGCGTCCAGGCCGACGGCATCCATGTCGAGGTCGGCAAGGTCGAGCTCGCCGAGACGATCGAACACTTCCAAGCCAAGATGATGGTCGGCACAGGCGGCGCCAAGACCCGCGACGATGCGCTGGAGCTCGGCGAGACGCGGCCCGACTACATTTTCTTCGGCCGCTTCGGCTACGACAACAAGCCGGAGCCGCACCCCCGCAACCTGTCGCTTGGGCAATGGTGGGCGGACGTGATCCAGATCCCGTGCATCGTCATGGCCGGCTCCGACCTCGCCTCGGTGGAAGCGGTCGCCGCCACCGGTGCCGAATTCGTGGCACTGTCCAGCGCCGTCTTCGCCGATGGCGTCGATCCGAAGACGGCGGTGGGTAGCGCCAATGCGCTGCTCGACGAAACCGCACCGCGTTTCGAGGACTGACGTGCCGTCGCCAGTGCTTCCTCTTTGGGCTCTCGTTGCAGCCTTGGTGATGCAAGGCGCCGCCACCGCCGCGCAGACAGTTCCGCTGCCGCAGCCAAAGCCAGACACCGGCGTGCATACCGACAAGCCGATCGAAAAGCCGCTGCCGCAGCCCGCCACCACCGCCGAGCCCGCACCGCTGCCGTCGGCCGACGCCATCAATCCCGACCGTTTCGGCGCCAAGCCGTCGGACCCCGCCTACGGCGCCTTTCAACGCGGCCTCTACAAGACGGCCTACAACCTCGCGCTGATCCGCGCGGAAAACGGCGACCCGGTGGCGCAGACCCTGGTGGCCGAGATACTGTCACGCGGGCTCGGTGTACCGCTCAACGCGGCAGGGGCCGCGAAATGGTACGCGCTTGCCGCCGAACAGGGCATTCCGGAATCGCAATTCCAGTATGCGCTGATGCTGCTCGACGGCCGCTACGTCAAGAAGGACGAGAAGGAGGCCTATGCGCTGATGCAGGCGGCCGCCGAGGCCGGCAACCGGCTGGCGCAGTTCAATTTCGCGCAGCTGCTGGTCGCGCAGGACCCTGGTGACGCCGGCATCGCCAAGGCCGTCTCCTACTACGAGCGCGCCGCCGCCACCGGGCTTGCCGATGCGCAGTATGCGATGGCGCAGATCTATGCCAATGGCGCCGGCGGCAAGCCGCGCGACGACGCCCAGGCCCGCCGCCTGCTGGCGCAGGCCGCAAGGCAGAATTACGACACCGCGCAAATCGATCTTGCCGCCTGGATGATTGAGGGACGTGGCGGCCCGCGCGACCTGAAATCCGGCTTTGGCTGGATGAAACAGGCTGCCGAGGGCGGCAATGTCGCCGCCCAGAATCGCCTCGCCAAGCTCTATATGGGCGGCATCGGCACCGACCCGGATCTGATCCTGGCCGGCGCCTGGTACATCGTCGCCCGCCGCGCCGGGCTTATCGATCCGCAGATGGACGATTTTCTGCAGGGCCTGACCGACGACCAGACCAAGCAGGCGCTGCAGAAGGCGAACCGCCTGCCGTAAACCGCCCCGGACACTGAACATCCGGCAGCAACGCGGGTGGATATCAACGAGGAATTGGCCTTGCCGTCGTTCGGCCCCTCTTGCCTCGCTCCCTTGCCTCTTTGGGTGATTTGTGGTCTTGGAGGCCGAAATTCGCAGCGGCGAACATCTCATTCCGGATCAAAATCATCATGGCCAAGATCAATGGCAACGAAATCCGTCCCGGCAACGTCATCGAGCATGATGGCGGCCTTTGGGTGGCGGTCAGGACCAACACCGTCAAGCCCGGCAAGGGCGGCGCCTACAACCAGGTCGAACTGAAGAACCTGATCAACGGCACCAAGCTCAACGAGCGCTTCCGCTCGGCCGAGACCGTCGAGCAGATCCGTCTGGAGATGAAGGATTTCTCCTTTCTGTACGAGCAGGGCGACGCACTGGTGTTCATGGACACCGAGAGCTACGAGCAGCTCGAACTGCAAAAAGAGTTCGTCGGCGACCGTGCCGCCTTCCTCCAGGACGGCATGATGGTAACCGTCCAGCTCTATGACGAAAGGCCGATCGGCATTTCGCTTCCCGACCAGGTGACGCTGGCCATCACCGAGGCTGACCCGGTGGTGAAGGGTCAGACGGCGGCCTCGTCCTACAAGCCGGCGATACTGGAAAACGGCATCCGCGTGCTGGTGCCGCCCTTCATCGGCTCTGGCGAGCGCATCATCGTCGATACCAACGAAATCACTTACGTGCGCCGCGCCGACTGATGCATGTCGCCCAAAAGTGGCCCCGGTTTTGGGCCACCGACATGCTCGAGACAGAGCTCAAAGCGCAGCAGCAGGAAGAAGCACGATGGCACGCTCCGCACTTCTAAACGTCATGGTTCAGGCCGCCATGAAGGCCGGCCGTTCGCTGTCGCGCGACTTCGGCGAAGTGCAGAACCTGCAGGTCTCGATGAAGGGGCCGGGTGACTATGTCAGCCAGGCCGACCGCAAGGCCGAGGACATCCTGTTTGCCGAATTGTCGAAGGCGCGGCCAGGCTATGCCTTCCTGATGGAGGAGCGCGGCGTCATCGAAGGCGACGACGGCCAGCACCGCTGGATCGTCGATCCGCTCGACGGCACCACAAACTTCCTGCACGGCATTCCGCTCTTTGCCATCTCGATCGCGCTGGAGCGCCAGGGCCAGATCGTCGCCGGCGTCATCTACAATCCGGCGATGGACGAGCTCTACACCGCCGAACGCGGCGGCGGCGCCTTCATGAACGATCGCCGGCTGCGCGTCGCCGGCCGTACCAAGCTGGTCGACACGGTGATTGGCTGCGGCGTGCCGCATCTCGGGCACGGCCAGCACGGCAATTTCCTTGTCGAGCTGCGCAACGTGATGGCCGAGGTTTCCGGCATCCGCCGAATGGGCTCTGCCTCGCTCGATCTCGCTTACGTCGCCGCCGGCCGCATGGACGGGTTCTGGGAAGTCGGCCTGTCGGCCTGGGATGTCGCCGCCGGCATCTTGTTGATCCGCGAAGCGGGCGGCTTTGTCTCCGACATGGACGGCGGTCAGGACATGCTGGAAGGCGGCTCCGTCATCGCCGGCAACGAGGTCATTCACCGTGCGCTGTTGAAGACCGTGAAGAAGCCGGTCACGCCGCGCTGATACCACTAGGCCGGCGCGCGCTGATGCGCCGCAGTCGCAAAACCGCAACCAAAGCTTGAAATACTGTCCGGCGACTGCCCAGATATGGGTGATATGCAGGACCCTCGATGATCAACAGCCGGCCCGAATTGCAGATCGAAATCCCGTTTGTGGGTCGCTGGCACTATTCGCGCGCCGAGATGATCGCCGACGGCATCGTCCATGCGGTTGGCATCGTGCTGGCGATATCAGCTGGCTCGGCGCTGCTGGCGCTGGCCGCGTTCCATGCCGGCCCCGGCGAATATATCGCTGCCGCCTTCTACGTGGTTTCGCTGCTCACCGTGCTGTCGGTATCGCTGGCCTATAATCTGTGGCCGGTGTCGTCACCGGCAAAGTGGATCCTGAGGCGCTTCGACCATGCCGCGATCTATCTGTTGATCGCCGCGACCTACACGCCTTTCCTTGCCCAGCTCGACACCTCGCCGCTGGCCGTCTCGATGATTGTCCTTGTCTGGACCGCGGCAGTGATCGGCATCGCCATAAAAGTGTTTCTTCCTGGCCGCTTCGACCGGCTGGCGATCGTCTTCTATCTCGCCATCGGCTGGAGCGGCATCGTTCTGGTCAAGCCGCTCGTCGCGACATTGCCGACGACATCGATCGCACTCATCGTTGCCGGCGGCATCGTCTATTCCTGCGGTGTCATCTTCTTCGCCTGGAAGGGCCTGCGCTTCCACAATGCACTGTGGCACGGCTTTGTCGTCACTGGCGCCGGCCTGCATCTTGCCGCAATGGTCGATTGCCTGGTCATCAACCGGCTTTGACGCAGCATGTGACCCGGGAACCGAAAGGTTGCGGACAAGATCATCTGCCGAACCGGATTTTAGAGTGTTAGAGCGTCCTTTGCGCGTCCAGTCGGACGCGCGGCGCTCCAGTGGCAATATTGCCAAGCGCCATTCAATTTGGTCACAATTCCGTTTAGAGTCGCGAATTACTTGATCGACGGCAGCGGCATCGGAAACGGGGCACGGATGGCTTTTCTCAGATATTTCGGTGTGGGCAGGCGTTCCGACGTCCTGATTTACGACCCGCACAAACTGTCGAGCCCGCAGGTCTTTCTGTTGACCATGGTGATCTTCCTGGTCATCGTCGCCTTCATCGCCGCCATCCTGACACGCCAGATATCGAGCGCCTTCGTCACCAACCCCGGCCTCAACGGCCTGATCGTCGGCGTGCTGGTGATCGGCATCCTGCTTGCCTTCGCCCAGGTCGGACGCCTGTTTCGCGAAGTGCGCTGGGTCAACTCCTTCCGTGCCGGCTCCGAAACCACCGAACCGATACTGCTGGCGCCGATGAAGGCAATGATCGGCCGCTCGGCGTCGATAGCCTTCTCGACGACCTCGATGCGCACCATGCTTGATTCGATTGCCACCCGCCTCGACGAAAGCCGCGACACCTCGCGCTACCTCGTCGGGCTCCTGGTGTTCCTGGGCCTGCTCGGCACCTTCTGGGGCCTGCTCAACACGATCGGCTCGATCCGCGAAACCATCAATTCGCTCGATCCCGGCACGGGCGATGCCGCCGCGGTGCTCGATTCCCTGAAACAGGGGCTTTCGGCGCCGTTGGCCGGCATGGGCACAGCCTTCTCATCCTCGCTGTTCGGCCTCTCGGGCTCGCTGGTGCTCGGCTTCCTTGACCTGCAGGCCGGCCGTGCCCAGACGCGCTTCTACACCGAACTCGAAAACTGGCTGTCCTCGGTCACCGACCTGTCGCACGACATCGTCGTCTCCGATGCGGCCAAGACCGAGTCCTCCGACGAGATCCGCGTCTTGTCCGAAAGGCTGCGCAGCATGCAGGAAAACGGCGGCGGCTCCAATCCGCGCGTCGCCACAGCCATGGCCAATCTGGCCGACGGCATTTCGGGCCTGGTCAAGAACATGCGCTCCGAACAACAGATTATGCGCGACTGGGTCGAAGCGCAGTCCGACGAGCAGAAGGCGATGCGCAGCACGCTGGAGAAGATCGCCGACGCGCTGAAGAAGCAGGGAGTCCACTAGCATGGCTCTCGCCAGGGGCCGGCGCACCGATCGCCGCATCGACTACTGGCCAGGCTTCGTCGATGCGCTGTCGACGCTGCTCCTGGCTATCATGTTCCTGCTCACGGTCTTCGTGCTGGCGCAATTCCTGCTCGGTCGCGAAATCTCCGGCAAGGACACGGTGCTCAACCGCCTCAACTCGCAGATCAACGAACTGACCCAGCTTCTGGCGCTGGAACGCTCGACGACGCAGGACAAGGAAGATTCGCTCGCCAATCTGCAGGCGTCGCTGTCGGCGTCGGAAGCCGAAAAGAGCCGGCTCGAACAATTGCTGGCACAAGGCGCCGGTGCCGGCGACGCGGCCAACCAGCGCGCCACGGCGCTGAGCGGCGAACTCGAAGGCCAGCGCCAGATCAGCCAGCAGGCGCTGAGCCAGGTCGAAATCCTCAACCAGCAGATCGCCGCACTGCGCAAGCAGATCGGCGCGCTCGAGGATGCACTCGACGTCTCGGAAACCCGCGACCGCGACTCCAACACCAAGATCGCCGATCTCGGCCGTCGCCTCAACGTCGCGCTGGCGCAACGCGTGCAGGAGCTGAACCGCTACCGGTCCGACTTCTTCGGGCGCTTGCGCGAGATCCTCGCCGACCGCGAGAACATCCGCATTGTCGGCGACCGTTTCGTCTTCCAATCGGAGGTGCTTTTCCCCACCGGCTCCGAAGTGATCAACGATGCCGGCAAGGTCGAGATGAAGAAGCTCGCCGACGCCATCATCGAATTGCAGAAGGAGATCCCGCCGGAGATCAACTGGGTGCTGCGCGTCGATGGCCACACCGACAACAAGCCGCTGTCCGGTGCCGGCCGCTACCGCGACAACTGGGAATTGTCGACGGCACGCTCGACCTCGGTGGTGAAGTTCCTGATCGAGAACGGCGTGCCGGCCAACCGGCTGGTCGCTGCCGGCTTCGGCGAATTTCAGCCGCTCGATCCCGCCGACACCGAAGAGGCGCGCAACAAGAACCGCCGCATCGAGCTGAAGCTCACCGAACGGTGATGCAGATCACGCCAATTTGTTCAGCCGGCTCGGCGCTAGGGCACGAATATGAGGTCGACAAGGCCTGAAAAGATTATCTTTTTTTAATTACACTTCGCCACGGCACGCTCCTAGCGTCCGCCATGGGCCGAGAACCGCCGGCGATGTCTCCCATCATCGCGACGCGACGGAACCGGACGGCCCGTGGCCGGAAGACCGACGAGATAGTCGCCGCCTTCCCCAATAAGAGGAGGACGCAACCATGCGCTCTTTGAACACTCTCAGGACTGCAAGCCTCACCGCACTGCTCATCGCCGTTCCGCTCGCCGGCGCCTGCGCCGCCGGACACCACAAGGGCGCCCTTGATGAGTCTGCGCCGACCGACTTCACGGGTCCGCGCGTCACCAGCCTGATCGAACAGGTGAAGGGTGTCGACGAAGGCATCACCGACGCAAGGCAGGAGAAAACGATTACGCCGGCCGAGGCGCAAAGGCTGCACATGCGCGCCGCCCATATCAGCAAGGCAGCGACAAAAACGGCCGCCGCGGATCATGGCAGGATACCCGCAACGCAGTATCACGATTTGATGCGACGGCTCGACAATGTCGACCAGGCGCTCCGGGTTGACACCGGCACCAGCTTCTTGATGGGCGACGGCGCCGACGGCGGGCACTATCCGAACGGCTGATCACCTGACCAGAGGAAGGGACTGAGCACCTGGCGCCCAAGGGAACTCCGTCCCCCAGGGCGTCTTTTTCACCAGCCAAGCCAGAGCACGATCAGCGCCAGGACGGACGGCACGGTCTGGATGAACAGGATCTTCCTGCCGACCGTCGCCGCGCCGTAGAGGCCTGCAATGGCGACGCAAAGCAGAAAGAAGACTTTGATCTGGAAGCCGGCCTCGCCGAGATAAAGGCCCCAGATCAGGCCGGCGGCGAGAAAGCCGTTGTAAAGCCCCTGATTGGCGGCAAGCACTTTCGACGCGCTGGCGAATTCCGGCGTCAGGCTGAATGCCTTGTGGCCGCGCGGCGTATCCCACAGCACCATTTCGAGATAGACGATGTAAAGGTGGATCAGGGCCACCAGCCCGACCAGAATGTTGCCGACCATCTTGTCTCCCCTGCATCGCGGTCCTTTGCCGCCGGCCAGCATTCCACGCCCGCCGTCACCTCCGCAAGGTGCATCGCACCAAACCAACGGCAGACATGGGCTTCAGGGTTGCCAATGCTTGCGCATTGGTATCTTTTCCCGCCGTCCGATTCGGAACCCGTCATGTCCTTTCAAAAACTCGATGACCTCGGCCACAAGCTCGAAGCGCT
Source organism: Mesorhizobium sp. AR10 (assembly GCF_024746795.1). NCBI lineage: Bacteria > Pseudomonadati > Pseudomonadota > Alphaproteobacteria > Hyphomicrobiales > Phyllobacteriaceae > Mesorhizobium > Mesorhizobium sp. AR10. The sequence goes on along the minus strand of NZ_CP080524.1, from coordinate 1,505,949 downwards.
GGAGCATGCGCTCGCCATCCTTGGCGCCGACGAGGCGACCCATATGGCTGTGGGCGGCGGCGAGAAGCGCGCCGAAGCGATGTCGGCTCTTGCCGGCATGCATCACGCCCGGGCGACGGCGCCGGAGATTGCCGATTGGATCGCGGCGGCCGAGCAGGAAACGCTGAACGAGGAGCAACAGGCAGCCGTCAGGGAATTCCGCCGCCAATACACCAACATGACCTGCCTGCCGGTTGAGTTCGTCGAGCGGCAGACGACGGCGCGCATGCGCTCCGAACAGCTCTGGCGCGATCTGCGCGCAAAGAACGACTGGGCGGGTTTCCTGCCGGCGCTTGAAGGCGTGGTAGCGCTGGTGCGCGAGGAAGCGGCACTCCGCGCCGACGTACTCGGCCTCGACCCCTACGACGCGCTGATGGAGCAATATGATCCCGGCAACCGCACAGCCGACATCACGCCGGTATTTGTTGAGCTGAAGACTTTCCTCAGAGGTTTTGTGCCGGAAGCGCTGGCCGTGCAGGAGGCGCGGCTCGGCAAGCGCCCGCTAAAACCGCTTTCGGGCCGCTATGCGATCGACAAACAGCGCGAGCTTGGCCTCGCCATGATGGCAGCGGTCGGCTTCGACCTCACCCATGGCTCGCTGTCGGTGTCGCATCATCCCTTCTGCGGCGGCGTGCCAAGCGACGTGCGCATCACCACCCGCTACAAGACCACGGATTTCCTGTCGGCGTTGATGGGCGTGCTGCACGAGACCGGCCATGCGCTATACGAGCAGAACCTGCCGGAGGCTTGGGCGCATTGGCCGCTGGGCAAGGCGCGCGGCATGGCGGTGCATGAAAGCCAGAGCCTGTTCGTAGAAAAGCAACTCGGCCGCAACCCGGCCTTCTGGCGCTGGGCACTGCCGGTGGTCGAAAGGCATCTCGGCGAGGCCTGGTCGATCGACGACATCCTGCCGCATGTGCACCGGGTCGAACGCGGCCTGATCCGCATCGACGCCGACGAGGTCACCTATCCGCTGCACGTCATCCTGCGCTACGAACTTGAACAGGAGCTGGTCTCCGGGCGGCTGGAAGTGGCAGACCTGCCCGAGGCCTGGGACGCCAAGATGCGTGAATACCTTGGCCTGTCCACCATCGACAACCCGGCTGACGGACCGATGCAGGACGGGCACTGGCCGGGTGCCGCCTTCGGCTATTTCCCCTCCTATGCGCTGGGCGCCATGATGGCGGCGCAGCAATGGTCGGCGCTGATGCGGGAGTACCCTTCCGCCGAGGGCGACCTGGCAAGGGGCGATTTTGCGGCAATCAACGACTGGCGCCGCGAACGGGTCTGGTCCCAAGGTTCGCGCTGGTCGACGCCGGATCTGCTCGAACGCGCCACCGGCGAGAAGCTCAATGCCACCTATTTCGTCAATCACCTGAAGCAGCGCTATGGCGGATGAAACGGCCATGGCGAGTTCACCAGATACGCCGAGCCGGAAGTCCGGATGATCGAGGCGATGCGGCTGGTCTAGGCTAGGACACCATTCGCTAAGTCGGCCTGTCGATGGGCCGCGGCTCCTACATCCCCGCTGCCCCAGTAACGTGATTGCCAGTTGCTCCGGTGACTGCAAGGACAAGGCCTTGCTTCTCGCCTCCAGCGAAGCAAACTGAGCCCGTTAGCTAGAGACAGCACAGCGTAAATTTCGGGCGCCATATGGCCGAACGGACTTGGCTATTGTCCGTACAAGCCCATTCTTTCACATCCCCAAATACTCCATTTCGGAATTCGTCATTCATTCGCGAGACGGGCAGACATATCCCTGTCCAGCAACCAACGGCACCCACTCTCAAATCCACCAAGGATTGATGAGCGCCCGCATGGTCTTCTCGTGAGGCGGCAGCGACCTTCGCTTCGTCTCGACGAAACAAGGTCGCATGACCAACGAAAGGTTCAAACATGTCTATGTCAAAATGGGCCGCCACCGCTGCAGCCATTGGCTTTCTCTCGGTTACCACCTCCGCATTTGCCGGCGACGCCGATGTTTATGGTCCCGACATCACTCTGTCGGAGGCCAAGCAGGTTGCCGCCGGCGCTGTAAAGGAATGCGCTGCCAACAAGTGGCTCATGGCCGTCGCCGTCGTCGATACGCACGGCGCCCTCGTCTACTACGAAAAGGCAGATAACACCGAGGTGGCGAGCGCCCAGATCGCCTTGGACAAGGCAACTTCGGCAGCCGTCTACAAGCGTCCGACACGCGACTTCTTCGATGTTACGGCCAAGATGGGCCCGTTCATGCTGAACATGGATCACGTCATCGCAGCGCCTGGCGGCATTCCGGTCATGAAGGACGGCAAGATCATCGGTGCGATCTCGGCTAGTGGCGGCACGGGCGCACAGGACGAGCAGTGCGCCAAGGCCGGCCTTGCCGGCTTTTGATCCTCGTTAGCGACGGCTCCGGACGGAGCTGCCGTACTTCCAAAGGAACCATTGAAATGATGAATCTCAAATCGCTGGGCAGCCGTCTTGCCGCGGCCGCCGCGCTCACCGTTGCGCTTGCATTGCCTTCGCTTGCAAACGCGGCCGAGCTTTACAGCGGAAGCAATTCCGATGTCCGCACGATTCTCTACTACAAGGCTTCGACGGTTGAGCTCTCCAAGTTCCTGCCAGCGGGCTGGGAACTCAGCCCGTTTACGACAGCACCTTCCGCCGGCGCCAACCTCCAGATTGAATTTGTGGATCAGCTTTATGCGGTGGATCCCAAGGGTACCGTCGGGGCTCCGTACCGCTATGTGCTTTTCGGCATCCCTGTTCACAAGACGGGAAGCAGTGAGAACGTGCTGATGTTGTTCGATGGCCTTTCGCGCGGTGGAGCCGGTCCTTACGGCATTGCCGAAACGGCCAACGACGAGATCAATCGTGGGGTTCACTATAGCTCGGGCCCGACGACGGTGAGCGAGACCTGGAATTTCGAAGGTGGCGGTGAGAAGGTCTCACTGCAAACGGAATTCGAACGTGGCCCGGTGACCCTGGAGAAGGGCGACAGTCACGTCTACTCGCAGCTCAAGCCAGAATTCTCGCGCATCTATCGCTACAATGAGGCCGCTGACGTTGTGAAGTCCGGCGACGCAAACCATCTCCGCAGCCTGTCCCTGAAGGCCGAAGGTGGAAAGTTGACCGCGCTGTTCGACGGCAGCGAGAGCCTTGTCTCGGTCGTATCGTTGCCTGTCTATTCCCGCGACATCTTTGTTCCGCAGCCCTGAGCTGCATTTTCTTTGGAGGGCGGCGGCCCCCCAAAAGGCTGCCGCTGCCTTCTAAGATTCTGCTGCGTCTGTGGCCTTCTCGTTGCAGGCAGATATCGGTGCGGGTTTGTTCTGCTTCATGAATGTTATGAGGGCAGCAAGGGCTGCGGGAATCTGTCGGCGGCTGGGATAGTACAAGTAAATCCCGGAGATCTGGGAACCCCACCCATCGAGGACGGTCACGACGCGCCCCGACCGCAGCTCATCTTGCAAAAGAACGGTTGGCACCAAGCCGATTCCGGCGCCTCCGGCAATTGCACTGGCAACCGCACGAAGATCGTTGGCCACGACGTGCATGCCGGCAGCGGGTTCGGCCTTCTCAGCCCCCTTCTGCAGGGTCCAGGGTTGGATTGTGCCGTCCCACGGGGATCGAAGGCGAACGCACCAATGATCCACGAGTGCGCTCGGCTCGCTGGGCTCGCCATGGGCCACCAGGTAATCTTTCGCAGCAAGAAGAACTTCGTTGAAGGGGTCGGCGATCCGAACGGCGATCATATCCTTCTCGATGCGTTCTCCGACCTGAACTCCCGCATCGATGCGGTGTTCCACGAGATCAAGGTGAAGATCATCGACGAGGATTTCGAGCTCGATTTCGGGGTGCTTTGTAAGAAAGCGTCCGATAAGAGGGGCTATCAGGACGGTTGTTGCAGTCCGTGAACCTAGAATTCTCAGTCGTCCGCCCGTAGCGTTGCGGAACTTGTTCAATCCATCGAGGACACTGTCCAGTCCGCTCAATATCGGGCCTATATTGACAAGAAGCTCTTCGCCCGCCGCGGTCAACGACACGCTACGGGTGGTTCGCGTGAGCAGTCTCACGCCGAGCTTCTCTTCCAGACCCCTCAGTGTTTGGCTGAAGCTGGGTAGCGACACCCCCAATGCGGCGGCGGCCTTGGTAAAGTTCAAGTGCCGAGCTGCTTCCGCGAAGGCGATGAGCTCCCGCAGTTCTGGCTTGTGCATTTGTCCTCCTCGCTGGGTCCTGCCGTCGATTGACGGTTCGGTACATGCTCAAGCTTCTATTTCCCGACCGGTGCAGCGTGGCAGGCCGAGCTTTCTGCCAAGGGAGCTCCGGGCTGGCGAGGTTAGCATTGTTTGGCGAGTCCAAAGGGTCCATTCCGTAATCGATAATTCTCATTGTTCATACGTTCAGTTACCTCCCGTTGCGAGACGAAGGCGCTCAGGCAATTCCAGGTCGACGCTAACCGCAACCGAGGAGCTCCCGATGAAGGCGAAATTGCTGGTTTCCACAGCGGTGATCGGTCTGGCACTCAATCTTGCGCCAGCGTTCGCCCAGGAGGGCACGTGGCAGATGGGAACGCCGATGCCAGAGCCTCAGAGCGAGAATTCCAGCGCTGTAGTAGGCAATCAGTGGTTCGTCATTGGCGGTATCGACGTGCCGGAGGTTATGCCCGTTGGCACAGTTGTGATGTATGACGAAAATACCAAGATCTGGTCGAAGAGAGCGGCAATGCCTGAGCCGGCCCATCATACTGCAACGGTGGCTTTTGACGGCAAAGTCTACGTGTTCGGTGGTTTCGTCGGTGAGCCGGGCACCAAAGAATGGCAACCGACCGCTGATGCCTTTGTATACGATCCGAAGATCGACAGCTGGTCCAAGCTTCCACCTATGCCAACTGCCCGCGGAGCGGCAGCGGCTGTGGTACTCGACGGAAAAATCTACGTCATCGGCGGCGCGCATGCCCATGAGCATGGCCGCGACATGAAGGAGCCCCTTTGGGCCGACGTTCCCAACATCGTCGGCAGGACTGTTGAGGTCTACGACCCCGCATCCAGAACTTGGACAAGCCGGGCTCCCATGCAGACCGGCCGCAATCACTTTCTCGCAGCTGCTGTCGGTGGGAAGATCTATGCGATTGACGGTCGAATTGGTCTGCCCTTCGTGACCAAGAGCGACGTCACCGATCTGGTCGAGGAATACGATTCCAAATCCGATTCCTGGACCTACAAAGGCCGTTCCCCCACACCGCGGGGCGGGGTGTCGGGCAGTGCCTACGGCGGGAAGATCTATGTGACGGGTGGTGAGTACCAGGACCCGGCGGGCAAGCGCACATTCTGGGCCTTTGAGGCCTACGATCCCGCAACCGACACGTGGCAGACCCTACCGCATATGCAGATTGCCCGCCACGGCTTCGTAGCCGGTTTCATTGGCAGCGAGTTCCATGTCGCCGGTGGCTCCTTCCAGTCCGACGGCATGCCGGGGATCAATGCTCAGATGAACACTCACGAGTTCTACACCGTACCCAAGTAGTTCATTTAATGCCGATCCCGATCCGCGCTCACAGCTGTTCGTAGGGCGGTGCAAAACCTCTGGCGGCAAACGATGAAACCGCTCTGGAAATGCCTACTCGGCCGCGCCTCTGAAGGCACTCGCCCCGGTTTCGAACTGCAGCTTGGCCAGCCGCGCATAGATGCCGCCCTTGGCGACAAGGCTCTGGTGGGTGCCTTCCTCGACGATGCGGCCGCCATCCATGACCAGGATCCGGTCGGCCTTCAGCACCGTCGCCAGCCGGTGGGCGATGACGATGGTGGTGCGACCCTGCATCAGCCGTTCCAGCGCCGTCTGCACCAGCGTCTCGCTTTCGGCATCGAGCGCCGAGGTCGCCTCGTCGAGCAGCAGGATCGGCGCGTCGCGCAGGATGGCACGAGCGATCGCCACGCGCTGGCGCTGGCCGCCGGACAGCGTCACTCCGCGTTCGCCAACCTGGCTGTCATAGCCTTTTTCGAGCTTCAGGATGAATTCGTCGGCGAGCGCATCCTTGGCCGCTGCTTCGATCTCGGCCTTGCTGGCGCCCGGCCGGCCAAAGCCGATATTTTCGCGCGCGGTCGCCGCAAAGATGGTGACATCCTGCGGCACGATGGCGATGCGCGCCCGTACTGCAGCGGGATCGGCCTCGCGAACGTCGACGCCGTCGATCACGATCCTGCCGGTCTCGGGATCGTAGAAGCGCAGGATCAGCGAAAATACCGTGCTCTTGCCGGCGCCTGAGGGACCGACGATCGCCACCGTCTCGCCGGGCATGACCTGAAAACTCAGGCCATGGACGGCGGCGCGGTCGGGCCGGGCCGGATAGGAGAAGGACACGCCCTCGAAGCCGATCGCGCCCTTGGCCGTTGCCGGCAACGGCTTGGGGTTGGCTGGCGACTGGATGGCAGGCTTTTCGGCCAGGATCTCGGTCAGCCGTTCGGCGGCACCGGCCGCCTGGGCAAGTTCGCCCCACACTTCCGAGAGCGCGCCGAGCGCCCCGGCAGCGAACACCGAATAGAGCAGGAACTGGCCGAGCGTGCCCGGCGACAGCGTGCCGACAAGCACGTCGCGCGAGCCGAACCACAGCACCGCCACGACAGAGGAAAAGATCATGAAGATGGCGAAGAAGGTGAGGAAGGAGCGCGCAAAGACCGAGGCCCGCGCCGCCTCGAAGGCAGCTTCCACGGCAGCCGAAAAATGGCCCGTGACCAATCTTTCGTTGGTGAAGGCCTGCAGCGTGCGCACCGCGCCGATCTGCTCGCTTGCATAGGCTGTCGCATTGGCAAGCGTGTCCTGCGCCAGCCGCGATTTGCGTCGCACCGAGCGGCCGAAGGCGACCAGCGGCAGCACGATCAACGGGATGGCGGCGATGACCAGCCCTGACAGTTTCGGGCTGGTGACGACCATCATCGCCACAGCCCCGAGGCCGAGGATGACGTTGCGCAGCGCCACCGAGGCGGTAGCCCCGACCGCCGATTTCACCTGCGTCGTGTCGGCGGCGAGCCGCGACACGATCTCGCCTGACTGTGCCGTGTCGAAGAAGGACGGCGACAGCGTCGTGACATGGCGGAACACATCGCTGCGGATATCGGCAACGACACGCTCGCCCAGCGTGATGACGAAATAGTAGCGGCCGGCCGACGCCGCGGCGAGCACGGCGGCCATCACCACCAGCATGGCGAAATATTCGGCGATGAAGCTGGAATCGGAAGCGGAAAAGCCGTGGTCGATCATGCGCCGCACGGCGAGCGGCAGCGCCAGCGTCGTTGCCGCGGCGACGACCAGCGAGACGACAGCACCAATGACCATCTTCCGGTAGCGGGTGATGTAGGGAAACAGGCGCCGCAGCGGCTCGAGCGAGCGCCGGCGCTCGTCTGCATCGCCGCTGATGTCCGCCATGACCGTTTCCTCTGGCCCCTTTGGGTATGCGCATCAATATGCGCTTGCCGCGGCCTTGTGATTCAATTCCGGCTGATGTATAGGCTCGCCGACCGTTTTAGAAGCCGTGGCTCCTCAATAGCTGCGGCTTCGAGTTTTAAAAAGGGGCGCATCGACGCAGGCTTCACGCCCGTCCGCCGCGCCACAAGCCACGAACAGAGCCCAGGATTAGAACAATGAAGACCGACATCCATCCCGATTACCACACCATCAAGGTCGTCATGACCGACGGCACCGAGTACATGACCCGTTCGACCTGGGGCAAGGAAGGCGATACGATGAACCTCGATATCGACCCCACCACGCACCCGGCCTGGACCGGCGGCCAGCAGACCTTGCTCGACCGCGGCGGCCGCCTGTCGAAGTTCAAGAAGCGTTTCGAAGGTTTCGGCCTCTAAGCCGTATCGGCCTTTCGCAGATCAGAAAAACCCGCCCTTTAGGCGGGTTTTTTGTTAGCGGATCGTGGCGCGAACGAAGTCACCCTTGATGATAACCGACGGTTTGGCGCCGGCAGTGTTGGCGATCGAGCTGTCGACGAACGACGCCGACGCCGTGACCGAGTAGCTGATCGGCACCTGCCGGCCGAAGGACAGCGTGGCATCCAGCGCCTTGCCGGTAATCGCAATGTTCTCGTCCTGCCTGACGCTCCCGAAGGCGAGATAGACTTTCAGCGCCTCGCCCTTGAGATCGACGGTCGAAGCATGTCCGTCGAGCGAAACATCGGCCGCCTTGCCATTTATGGCGATGGCGGAGAAATTGCCTGTCATGTTGGCGCGCAGCGCCGCCTGGTCGATCGACACCGAACTCTCGGGTTGGATATTGGCGGTGATCTCGACCACGCAGTCCGAGGGATCCAGCCATGAGGACGGTGCGACGTCGATATGGAGGGTCGAAGCCTCTCGCTTCATGTCGCTGGCCGACAGGCAGTCATTGGCAAACCAGCTCGAATACCAGCTTGCAAACCAGCCTTCGCGCCGGCTCTTGATCAACGCATGATACGGTGCGGTGGTCGAAGTGGTGAGCCGGACGGAACTCGCTTCGCCGGTGATGACGACGGCGGTCACACCGGCGAGATCCAGCGCCTTCCCGGCGTCACCGGTCGTCGGCGACGCCAGGGCAATGCTGGCAAATGGCAGCAAGGCGAGAATTGCGGATTTCATTATTGTCTCCGATCATGAGTGGCGATCCCGACTGGACCGTGCGCTGTCGAAATGATCTGGAACGTCGATTTTCGCGACCTTGATCACGATCCGGGACGACCGCGAACGCAATCCAGGTCATTGTCGGTCGCTATCCGCTTCGGAACCACACTTGCGATCATGATCTTCATCCCCTTGCCCTTCGTCGTCGCGCTGCTGCTCGTCATCCTGCTCGTCCGGATGATCCGGCGCGGCGAAGCCGATCCGCGCGAAAACTTCTTCTTCCTGCTGCTGATGGCCGCCTATGCCGCGCAGTCGGTACTGATCGGATTGCGCTGGGGTTATGATCTCAGGGCCATCATGCCGTTCCAGGCGGTGCTGGCGACGCTGATCGCGCCGCTTGCCTGGGTCGCTTTCAGTGGCCTGACGAAAGAACGATCGGAACATCGCCTGACACGGCTATGGCCGCATCTGTTGCCGGCCTGCCTGGTTGCCGTGCTGCTGGTCTTCTGGCGCGAGCCGGTCGGACCTGTGATCATGCTCGTTTTCCTGTCGTATGGCCTTGCCCTTCTATGGCTTGCTCTGGCCGGCCCGGACGGTCTTGCCGAATCTCGCCTCGATGGTGTCTTGCGGTCCTACCGGGCGCTGCTGGTGACGACGCTGGCGATCCTGGCGTCGCCGGTCACCGACATCATCATCAGCCTCGACCTCGAATGGACCGGCGGCGCTCATTCTGGCGCAGTGATTGCCGCCGGCAACGTCCTGGCGCTGCTGCTGCTCGGCGGCGCGGCCGCGGTCGCCAGCGAAGCCGCCGCTGTTGACGAGGAGGACGAGGAGGCGCCGCAAACCACGCCACGGGCAACCAGCGAAGACTCCGCCGTCGCGGCGGCGGTCGACGCGCTGATGCGGTCGAAAGAGCTCTACAAGGATGTCGATCTCAACCTCGGGCGCATCGCCAGACGGCTCGGCCTGCCGGCACGGCAAGTGTCGTCGGCCGTCAACCGCATCCACGGATCGAGCGTGTCGCAATATGTCAACAACCAGCGCATCGGCGAAGCCTGTCGGCTGCTGGCAGCGAGCGATGAGCCGATCACCCGCATCATGTTCGACGCCGGCTTCCTCAGCAAATCGAACTTCAACCGCGAGTTCCTGCGCGCGACCGGGCTCAGCCCGAAGGCCTGGCGGCAACAGAATCGGCCGCTGAGCGACGCGATGCAGGCACACCCTTGACCGGTCCGGACAAGTGAGCGGCAAGGCCGGTACGATCTATGCCCCGACAAGTTCCCGCAGCGCCATGCGCTTGTAGGCGGCGACCAAGTCGTCGCCTTCCTGCCGCCCGACCGAGATCGCCAGCCGCATGGCGGCCTCGCCCATCTGCCAGATGAGAAATGCCGTCGTTTCCAGTGCCACCGGATCGGCGGCGGGCTGCAGCCGCTTCAGCACCGCGGTGAGGAATTCGGCATTGGCGCGGCTGTCGGCGAGTTCGAGTTCGCGCAGCGCCTTGTCGGCCTGCGTGCCCGACCAGATGTCGCGCATCACCGGCTCGGCCAGGAACAGTCCGTAATAGATATCGACCAGTTCGGAAAATGCCCGCCGCAGGCCTTCGGCGTCGCTGACATCGGCCAGCGCCGCGGCGATGCAGGCCTGACTCTCGGCGGTGTAGCGTTCGGCCAGTGCCCAGATGATCGCCCGCTTGTCGGGGAAGAACTGGTAGAGCGAGCCTATCGAGACACCTGCCCTTTCCGCCACTTCCCCCATACGCATGGCGTCGCTGCCTTGCTCGGCGATCAGCGCCGAGGCGGCAGCCAGCATCCGCTCGACCCGCTCGCGGCTGCGTTGCTGGCTCGGCGCCCGGCGGGGTGAAGCGACCTGCTCGTTAGCCGGCGCGATGGGGCCTTCCATGATCGCCTCCTGAAAATTTGGCCAACAAATTGGCTTGACTCGGAAAATACGAGGGTTTATCACGTTTTGCAAATGTGAGGATTACTCATATTTTTAACGAGAGGAAACCGAAATGAACAACACGACAGGAAAACCGATATTGATCCTCGGCGGCACCGGCAAGATCGGCCGCCGCCTCGCCGAGCGGCTGATGGCGCGCGGCCTGCCGGTGCGCATCGGCTCGCGCTCCGGCACTCCATCTTTCGACTGGGAAGACAACGCGACCTGGGGGCCGGCAATACAAGGCGTGGGCGCCGTCTACATCAGCTACTATCCCGATCTTTCCGTGCCTGGTGCCGCCGAAGCAGTCGGCGCTTTCGCCAAGCTTGCCGTGCAAAACGGCATCGCGCGGCTGGTGCTGCTGTCGGGACGCGGCGAAACGGAGGCCCAGCGCGCCGAAGAGATGCTGAAGGCCTCCGGTGCCGACTGGACGATCCTGCGCTGTGCCTGGTTTGCCCAGAACTTCAGCGAGAGCTTTCTGCTTGACCCCTTGCTCGAAGGCGAGGTGGCGTTGCCCGTCGGCAATGTGGGGGAACCATTCGTCGATGCCGACGACATCGCCGACGCCGCCGTGACGGCGCTCACCCAGCAAGGGCATGTCGGCCAGCTTTATGAACTGACCGGACCGCGGCTGCTGAGTTTCGCCGACGCGATCGCCGAGATCGGCAAGGCCGCTGGCCGTAACATCCGCTTCAAGCAGATTTCGCATGCCGACTTCGCCGCCGCGATCGAAGCGCACGAGCTACCGGCCGAGTTTGCCTGGCTGCTCAACGAGCTGTTTACCGAGGTGCTCGACGGCCGCAATGAGGCGCTGACCGACGGCGTCCAGCGTGTGCTCGGCCGCGCGCCAAAAGACTTTTCCGACTATACAACCGAAACCGCCGCTTCCGGCATCTGGAGCAACTGACATGATCGCGAAACTTCTCCCCACCCTCATCTTCGTCGCCGCAATTGGCTCGGGCATCGTTGGCGGCGTTTTCTTCGCATTTTCCAATTTTATCATGTCGGGGCTGGCGCGCCTGCCTGCCGCAGGCGGCATCGCCGCCATGAATTCGATCAACATCACCGTCATTTCGCCGATGTTCATGACCGCGCTGTTTGGCACCGGGTTGATCTGCCTCGTCCTCGCCGTCAGCGCTATCATTGGCTGGAGCCAACCGGGCTCGCTCTGGCTTCTCGCCGGCGCCCTGATCTATGTCATCGGCAACCCGATCGTCACCATGGCCTTCAACGTGCCGCTCAACGATGCATTGGCCGCCGTCGATCCGGCCAGCGCAAACGGCGCCACTGTCTGGACCACCTATCTCAAGGACTGGGTGATGTGGAACCATGTCCGCACCATCACCGCCATCGTGGCGCTGGGCTGCTTCATTTTCGCGTGGCAGTGAATATGACCGATGAAAGCAAAAGACCCCGCTGCTTACGCGGGGTCTTTTGATTTATGGCCCTTGCGGTCGGCATGGCCGAGATCGCGGTCCGGATCGATGACGTCGCGGACCAATTGCTTGAGTTTCGCGGCATCAGGAAAGCCGCCGTCGCGCTTGCGGTCCCAGACCAGCGTGTCGTTGCAGCTGATGGTGAAGATGCCGCCGGTGCCGGGCACCAGCGTGACCTCGCCCAGATCGGTACCGAAGGTGGAGAGCAGTTCCTGCGCCATCCAGCCGGCCCGCAACAACCACTGGCACTGCGTGCAATAGGTGATGCGGATGGTGGGCAGTGGCTCTCCGCTCATGCCGCGCTGAGCTTCGCCATGGTCTCGTCGTCGACCTCGAAATTGGCGTAGACGCTCTGCACGTCGTCGTCGTCTTCGAGCGTGGCAACCAGCTTCATCAGCGACTGTGCCCGCTCCTCGTCGACCGCGATGTTGGTCTGCGGCTTCCAGATCGGCTTCACCGATTCCGCCTCGCCGAGCGCGCCTTCCAGCGCCTTCGACACCTCGCCGAGATTCTCGAAGGCACAATAGATCGTGTGGCCTTCCTCGTCGGACTGCACGTCGTCGGCGCCGGCTTCGATAGCCGCGTCCATGACCTTCTCGGCGCTGCCGGCCGAGGCCGGATAATAGATCTCGCCGGCGCGGTCCCACATGAACGACACCGAGCCGGTTTCGCCCATCGCCCCACCGGCCTTGGTGAAGGCGGCGCGCACATTCGAGGCCGAACGGTTGCGGTTGTCGGTCAGGGCTTCGACGATGACGGCGACGCCACCTGGACCATAGCCCTCATAACGCACGGCTTCGTAGTTTTCGGCATCACCCATCGAGGCCTTGTTGATGGCGCGCTGGATGTTGTCCTTCGGCATCGACACCGCCTTGGCGTTCTGCACGGCAAGGCGCAGGCGCGGGTTCATCGATGGATCGGGCGTCCCGCTCTTGGCGGCGACGGTGATTTCGCGCGCCAGCTTGGAAAACATTTTCGACCGCACCGCGTCCTGCCGGCCCTTGCGGTGCATGATGTTCTTGAACTGTGAATGGCCAGCCATGGCACCCCTGTCGTCTTCTCGGCTAGAGCAGCTTGCGGCCAGGCGGAATCACCCGGCGTTCTGCAAATGCTCGAATTCAAAATCTAGAACGTCCCTGATGCGTCCGGATGGACGCACGGCGCTCAAGTTGGAATGGCCGGCTTATAAATAAATCGGCTCAATTCGTCCAGCCGCGCCGTGTATGCGCTGCGGGCGTGCAGGATCGCCGCTTTTCATGCGGAGTCGACAGGCTGCCATGCCGAGGTCAGTGGCGGCCGCCAGGCTTTGGCTTCTTGCGGCGCCGCGTCAGCATGTTGAGCCCCTCGACCAGCGCCGAAAAACCCATGGCGGCGTAGATGTAGCCCTTGGGCACATGGTAACCCATGCCGTCGGCAATCAGCGTCATGCCGATCATCAGCAGGAAGCCCAGCGCCAGCATGACGATCGTCGGGTTCTTGGCGATGAAATTGGCTAGCGGCGCGGCCGCCAGCATCATCACGCTCACAGCCACGATCACCGCGATGTACATGATGGCGATCTCGTCGGTCATGCCGACCGCGGTGATGATCGAATCGATCGAGAAGACGAGGTCGAGCAGCAGGATCTGGAAGATGGCGCCGGCCAGCGAAAGCTGCAGCGTCTCGCCCATCATCGAATCCTGATGATCGTCGAGGTCGACCGTATGGTGGATTTCCTTGGTCGCTTTCCAGACAAGGAACAGGCCGCCGGCGATCAGGATCAGGTCGCGCCAGGAGAAGCCATGACCGAAGGCGGTGAACAACGGCGTCGTCAGCTGGACGATGATCGAGATGGTGGCAAGCAGCACCAGCCGCATGATCAGCGCCGCCGAGATGCCCAGCTTCCGGGCGCGGGCCCGCTGCGCTTCCGGCAATTTGTTGGTGAGGATAGAAATGAAGATCAGATTGTCGATACCGAGAACGATCTCCAGCACCACCAGCGTCAGCAACGCGACCCAGGCGGTCGGGTCATAGACGAAGGCGAAATAAGGCGCCAGAAACTCGATCAACTGCATTACGTCGTCCCCCGATGGCGTATCAATTTACATCAATGTCGCCGGCAGTTAGGTACTGCGCGCGCCCATATCAATGTCACGACCAGAAGGAAGGTGCCGTTTCCTCCAGCCGTGGCCCGCGGCGAAACGGCGCGATCTTCTCGGCAAGTCCGGTACGGTCGGAAATCTCGACACCAACGCCGCACAATGTCGCCGGTCCGGTCGCCGCCTCGAAACGCCCTTTCGGCACCTTTGACAGAAACCGGTTGAGCGGCTCTTCCTTGTCCATGCCGAGCGAGGAATCATAGTCGCCGCACATGCCGGAGTCGGACATATAGCCGGTGCCGCCATTGAGGATCTGGTGATCGCCTGTCGGCTGGTGGGTGTGGGTGCCGACGACGAGGCTGGCGCGGCCGTCGACGAAATGCGCAAAGCACATTTTCTCCGAGGTCGCCTCGGCATGGAAGTCGATGACCACCGCATCGGCCTGCTCGCCGAGCGGGCAGGCCGCCAGTTCGCGCTCGCCGGCCTGGAACGGATCGTCGAGTTCGGGATGCATGAACACCCGGCCCATGATGTTGGCGACCAGCACGCGCGCGCCGTTTTTGGCGATGTAGACGCCGGAGCCACGCCCCGGCGTCCCCTTGGGGAAATTGGACGGGCGCAAGAATCGCTCCTCGCGCGGCGCGAAAACCAGCGCGTCGCGCTGATCCCAGACATGGTTGCCGGTGGTGACGACATCGGCGCCGGCCGCAATCGTGTCGCGAAAGATCTCTTCGGTTATGCCGAAACCGCCGGCGGCGTTCTCGCCATTGACGACAACGAAATCGAGTTTGAAGTCCGAGATCAGCCCGGGAAGCTGTTCCCACACCGCTGTGCGTCCCGATTTGCCAACCATGTCGCCGAGGAAGAGAAGTCTCATGCTCCACTTCTATCCAGAGCCATGGACTATAGGCAAGCGGGTACCGCGATTGGTTCTAACGCCGGCCGAAAGTGGCGCGCTGCTGTTCGGACGGCTTTGCGCTCGCACCGGCACCGCGAACGGGCGATGGCGTCATAGGCGACGTGGACGGCGGGTTCCGTCCGCGTAGCCAGAAGAACCAGACATAGAAGGCGACGAAACCGCCGGTCGCGGCAAGCAGCAACAGTCCGCCGCGCCAGCCTTTCATGGCGGCGGTATCGAGGTTCGATGGATCGGCGGGGTCATAGTACAATTCTATCCTGTCGCCTTTGGACGCCTTGTAAAGACCGATATTTTTTCCCTTTCCGGACCAGGTCATCGGCGCGTCGTTGACCATGTAGGTGACGGCGACATTGATGCCGTCTGTGGTCAGGCCGTTCTCCTGCGTGTCAGTGTAGGGATTGGCATCCGTCACGGTGGCGACCGTCTGATGCCAGGCGATTTTGTGATGCAGGGAGGTTCCGATGATGTGCAGCCCCATAGCGAACAGCACTACCGCGATCAGAGCGAACGGCATCAGGAGGAAACGCATAAAGACAAAAGCCATGGCCGCCATCGACTCGGATTGTATTGCAGAAATACTGTCCGATAGACCTTAGAAACGCGTTAAGCCGATCGGAATCTTTCAAGGGATATCGAAGCGTCGCAACCCGCTTTCGGTGAGTATTTCCTGAATGACCACGTCATGCGGCTCGTCAGGCACCAGCGCCACCTCCTGGCAATCGAAGGCGATGCCGATCAGCCGCGGCGGCTGCCCCTTGTCCACCAGCCTGGCGATCGCACGGTCGTAATAGCCGGCGCCATATCCGATGCGGTGGCCGCGCGCGTCGAAGGCGGCGAGCGGCACCAGCATCACCGCGGGATCGAGCACCTCGGCTTCTTCATGCGGCCCGACGGTGCCGAAGCCCATCTCGACCATCGGCGCGCCGCGCACCAGTTCGCGAAAGACGATGGTGCTCTTGTCGAGAATGGCCGGCAGGCAAAGCCTTGCCCCTTGCTCGCGCAAGGCGAACATCAGCGGCCGCACGTCGACCTCCGAGCGCATCGGCCAGAAGCCGGACACGATCTGGCCCGGCTCGACCGCTAGATGATCGCGCGCCGTCTCGGCCATTTCGAGCGCCGCCTCCACCCGCCAGAACGCATCCAGCGCATCGCGGCGGCCGAGTGCTTCCTTGCGGAGGTGTTTTTTGAGTTCTTTTGGAGAGGTCATGGAGCCAAGGTAGAAAAGGTCGGATTTGAACGGAGGGGCAGGAACGACGTTTTCTACCGCATGATCCACCGAAATGTCAGTGGATGCTTGACCTTGAGTGACGATCCACACAACCGGTGGAGAGAGCGATCCCGGGAACCTACAAAGTAGGTGGGCGCCGTATGAGAAAACCCACGGGTCTTCCCAGGGACAGCTCCCTAGGGATCATTAAGGCCCCGGGGAAAATGTTCTCCTGCCGGGAAGCGCAGACCGTCACACCCAATATAGGCCGATGGTCGGCCAAGCGCCAGTGAGACAGGCATGCAAGGCGGCTTTATTCGCAACACGACCCTGCCACCCGAGCCCACGCCGAGCTCGCGACATCGGCGCGCCTTGCGCTGGCCAGTTCGCCTCCTTACGGTTGCCATAGTAACCAGGGAGCAAAAATGCGTTTCGAAGGCACGGCGGCCTACGTCGCCGACAAGGATCTGATGGTGGCTGTCAACGCGGCGATCGCACTGGAGCGGCCATTGCTGGTCAAGGGCGAGCCGGGTACCGGCAAGACCGAACTTGCAAGGCAGGTTGCAGCCGCACTTGGCCTCGACCTGATCGAATGGCACGTCAAGTCGACCACCAGGGCAAAGCAGGGCCTCTACGAATATGACGCCGTTTCGCGACTGCGCGACAGCCAGCTCGGCGATATCAGATTCAACGATATCAGGAACTACATCAAGCGCGGCAAGCTGTGGGAGGCCTTCGCCGCCGGCAAGAAGGTCGTGCTTCTGATCGACGAGATCGACAAGGCCGACATCGAATTTCCCAACGACCTGCTGCAGGAACTCGATAGGATGGAGTTCTTCGTCTACGAGACCGGCGAGACCATTCGCGCCGCGGTCAGGCCGATCGTCATCATCACCTCCAACAATGAAAAGGAGCTGCCGGACGCTTTCCTGCGCCGATGCTTCTTCCACTACATCCGCTTTCCCGACGTCGAGACACTGCACAAAATCGTCGAAGTCCACTATCCCGGCATCAAGCACAGCCTGGTGCGCGCGGCACTCACCCAGTTCTACGAGATCCGCGATGTTCCGGGGCTGAAGAAGAAGCCTTCGACCTCCGAAGCGCTCGACTGGATCAGGCTGCTGGTCGCCGACGACATCGCGCCGGAGGATCTGCGCGCCGACCCGAAGAATGCATTGCCCAAGCTTCATGGTGCGCTGCTGAAGAACGAACAGGACGTGCATCTGTTCGAGCGGCTGGCCTTTATGGCGAGAAGGCAGGGGTGAGGAGCGATCCGCGCAGCGGACGAAAGCCAACGATTTGGCTTTTCGGGCGACGAACGGTGAAGGCCCGGTCCGCCTTCGGGCGGATCGAAAGGTCCAGTGGACCTTTTCGAAGGGACTGAACGCCCGAAGGGCAGGGAGCCATAGCGAAGGGCCGGCCGGCCGGACAGCGGTTATCCCCTCGCTGGACCGTTGCCGCCAGGCCGCCACTGGAGCAGCTTCGGGGACGAAGCTTCGGAGGAAAATAAATGACCGAGATCACTGTCCGCCCATTGGCACAGTCCGACCATGCCGACTGGCAGCGCCTATGGACCGCTTACCTCACCTTCTATGAGACCAAGCTGCCGGAAGAGGTCTATGCCGTCACCTGGAAGCGGCTCTTCACGGCGGGCGAGTTCGAGCCGAAAGGCTTCATCGCCACCCTCGACGGCAAGGCCGTCGGCCTGACGCACTATCTCTATCACCGCTCCTGCTGGTCGCAGATAAACAACTGCTATTTGCAGGACCTGTTCGCCGACCCGGATGTGCGCGGCAAGGGCGTTGGTGCGGCTCTGATCGAGGCGGTGAAGCAGGAAGCCGGCAGGATCGGCGTCAAGAACGTCTACTGGATGACGCACGAGACCAACGCCACCGCGCGCAAGCTCTATGACTATGTGGCCCGGCGGACCGGCTTCATCGAGTATGATTTGTTGTAGATAGCGCGATGTTCATCCCCTTCTTCCTGGAACTGAAAGCTGCACGGGTCCCAGTTTCGCTGCGGGAATACCTGTCGCTGTTGGAAGGGCTGGAAGCCGGGCTGGTCGATTATGACGTCGAGGGTTTCTACTACCTCGCCCGCACCGCCCTGGTGAAGGACGAGCGCCATATCGACCGTTTCGACCAGGTGTTTGCGCACGTCTTCAAGGGCGTCGAGGCTTTGGCCGGGCCAGATGCGGTGGATATCGAGAACCTCCCGGAAGAATGGCTGCGCCGCTTGGCCGAAAAGCATTTGACCGACGACGAAAAAAAGCTGGTCGAAGCGCTTGGCGGTTTCGAAAAGCTGATGGAGACGCTGAAGAAACGGCTGGAGGAGCAGAAGGGCCGCCACCAGGGCGGCTCGAAATGGATCGGCACCGGCGGCACCTCGCCCTTCGGCGCCTATGGCTACAACCCCGAAGGCGTGCGCATCGGCCAGCATGAAAGCCGCAACCGCCGCGCGGTCAAGGTCTGGGACAGACGCGAGTTCAAGAATTTCGACGATGCCGTCGAGCTCGGCACTCGCAACATCAAGATCGCGCTGAAGCGCCTGCGCCGCTGGGTGCGCGAGGGCGCCGAGGAGGAGTTCGACCTGCCCGGCACCATCCAAGCCACCGCCGAGCACGGCTATCTCGACGTGCAGACGCGGCCGGAGCGGCGCAACGCCGTGAAGCTTTTGATGTTCTTCGATGTCGGCGGTTCGATGGACGATCATATCAGAAGCGTCGAGGAACTGTTTTCAGCCGCTCGCGCCGAGTTCCGCCAGCTCGAATACTTTTATTTCCACAACTGCCTCTACGAGGGCGTGTGGAAGGACAATCGCCGCCGCCTTGCGGAGGTCATCCCGACCTTCGACCTGCTCCACAAATACGGACCGGACTACAAGGTGATCGTCGTCGGCGACGCCTCAATGAGCCCTTACGAGCTCGCGCATGCCGGCGGTTCGGTCGAGCACTGGAACCCGGAGGCGGGCGCCGTCTGGCTGGCTCGCCTGCTGCAGCAATGGCCGAACGCGGTTTGGCTCAATCCGGAAAACCCTGAGAACTGGGGCTTTACCCATTCGATCGCCATGATCCGCGATATCTTCGGCGGTCGCATGTTTCCGCTGACCCTCGCCGGGCTGGAAGGTGCCACCAGGCAATTGTCGCGCAAGCATTGAATCGGCAAAAACGAGAAACCGCATGACCTGTTTCCTCTGCCTGCAATGTGGTGTCCAGTTCGCTCCGACCGAAGCGCCGCCGCACGACTGCCCGGTCTGCGAGGACGAGCGGCAATTTGTGCGCTGGGAGGGCCAGGCCTGGATCACGCCGCAAGAACTTGCCGCCGGGCATCGGCTTGTGATGAAGGACGATGCCGGCGTGCTCGCCCTCGGTATCGAGCCGCGCTTCGCCATCGGCCAGCGGGCGTTGCTGGCGCAGACGCCGGATGGCAATGTGCTGTGGGACTGCGTCTCGATGGTGACCGACGAGGCGGTAGCCGAGATCAACCGCCGAGGCGGCCTGGCGGCGATCGCCATCTCGCACTGCCACTTCTACTCGGCGATGGTCGAGTGGAGCGAGGCGCTTGGCGGTGTGCCGATCTATCTCCATGCTGACGACCGCCAGTGGATCATGCGGCCGCACCCGGCGATCATAAATTGGGAAGGCGAAACGCGCACTATCAACCCTTCGCTGACACTCATCCGCTGCGGCGGCCACTTTGCCGGCGGCCAAGTGTTGCACTGGAAGCGCAGCGGCGGCAACGCCGTGCTGTCCGGCGATATCCTGCAAGTGACGCCCACGCGTCGCCATGTCAGCTTCATGTACAGCTACCCGAACCACATTCCGCTCAACGCAGCAGCCGTGCGCCGCATCGCGGCTGCGCTGGAGCCGTTCGCATTCGACGACATCCACGGCGCATGGTGGCACCAGAACATCATCGGCGGCGCGAAAGCGGCATTCGCCACTTCGGTCGCGCGCTATCTCGCGGCGATTGCCTGAGAAGCCTTATGCGGCGCGATCGAAAATTCGGGCAAAACCCGTAACAAATGCCTATCTTGGTGCGAATATGAGGTTGCAATCAACAACGAGCCGGCAAGGCTGAGGAGATCAAATGGACACCCACACCTACCCTGTCACCCGCACCGATGCCGAATGGCGCGACCGGCTGACGCCAGAGCAATATGCTGTCATGCGCAACCATGGCACCGAGCGGCCGGGAAGCTGCGCACTGCTCTACGAGAAGCGCGCCGGCACCTTTTCCTGCGTCGGCTGCGATCAGCCCTTGTTTGAATCCAAGCTGAAATTCGAGAGCGGCACGGGCTGGCCAAGTTTCAACGATCCGGTCCCGGGTTCGGTCGAGAACACGGTCGATCGTAGCTACGGCATGGTCCGCACCGAATGCCACTGCGCCCGCTGCGGCAGCCATCTCGGCCACGTCTTCGACGACGGCCCGCCCCCGACCGGCCTGCGCTATTGCATCAACGGCGTGGCGCTCAAATTCGAGCCGGCGGCTTAGGAGCAATCCAGGAAAAGTGTGCAACGGTTTTCCGTCGGGAATTGCGCAAAAACAAAGAGCCGAAATTTGAGCGCTGGATCATCGTAGAAAGGGCGGCTGCGGCCGCCCTTTTTGTTTTGCGGGAAGGAAACACGACAAGCGATATGCGCCGTGTGTGCGCAGTCAGACCACGACCACCAGGATCAGCCACAATGTGGCGCCAAGCGTCATCAGCGTGGCCTTGGCGCCACGGACCTTTTCGGTGGTTCGCCAGACGGCGAGCGTGAGAAAGATGTTGTAAGGCACCGGCGCGAAATGCACCGCCAGAGCAACGCCGAGCGGCAGCTTCAGCCCGAGCAGGATGAGCGCGACTACCGACGCCGAGATGTTGATCGCCGTGCCGACAAGGACCAGATCATGCCAGAATAGCCGATCGAGCGGCACCGCGCCTTGCCAGCGCGCGCGAAAGAAGCCTGCCGCACGGCTTGCCTTGTCGCCTTCGCCTTCGAGGGGTTTTGGAGCATTCATCGGCACGGCCCTCCCTCATTCGCCAGATGCAGAAACGTCAAACGCGGCAAACCTGTCAACGGCAAGCGATCATTGGACTGAATGACTTGGCAGATTGTCATCAAACGGTCGCGAAACCTTTCTACTTCGCCCTTGTCGACATTTTTGGCAAAGCGGCGGCGTCCTGCCGGGATCTGCCGCCCAGTCATCCAGTCACCTGCAAGGGAGGTCTTGAGATGAACGACAATTTCTACAACGTCCTGTTTCTCTGCAATGCCAATGCTGCGCGCTCCATCATGGGGGAAGCCATCCTCAATCGGATCGGCACCGGCAGGTTCAAGGCCTTTTCCGCCGGTTCGCAACCGAAGGGCACGGTCAATCCCTATGCGCTGCAGCTGCTCGAAAGCCTCAAATACGATACCGGCTTCGCACGATCGAAAGGCTGGGACGAGTTCGCCGAGCCGGACGCACCGGAAATGAACTTCGTCTTCACGCTTTGCGATAGCACCGCCAATGAAACCTGTCCGGTCTGGCCTGGCCATCCGATGACCGCGCTCTGGTCGGTACCGGACCCGTCCAAGGCAGACGGCACCGAGGCCGAGCAGCACCTTGCCTTCGCCGATGCCTATCGCATGCTCAACAACCGCATCTCGCTGTTCGTCAATCTGCCGATGGATGCGCTCGACCATCTGGCGCTGCAACACCATCTCGACGAGATCGGTCGCGACGAGCCGAAGCCGAACTAAGGACCTCCGCCCGATTGGCCGATGCCGGGACGACCCGCTGACAAAGGCTGGCGAGGGCGAAAAGCAGCCGCCCCGCGAATTCATGAACCGGCTTCGCCACCCAGAACCTCGGCAACGGCGCGCTCGAAACGTGAGCATTCCGTCACCAGCCAGTCGGCCATCGCCGGCCAGTTGTCCTCGGCAAAACAGTTCACCCGCCACATCGAATTGATGCCGAGGCCCTCGCAACTCTGTTCCGGCCTTAGCTTCAGCCTGTCTTCGATCGCCGGTTGAAACGGCTTCAGCCGTGACCAGGCTTGCGTGGCGCCGAACTTCTCGTTGCGGCCGAAGAAGACGCCGACATGGTTCTGCGCCGGCGCGACATACATGGAAAGAACCAATGCGAAGTCGGGCATCCCGCGCTGCCAGAACCAGGGTCCGCGCCTCGCCATCAGGGCTCTTTCTTCCGGATGCCGTTCCGCGAACAGCGTCCAGAAGCTGCGTTGGCGGAATTCAGAGGCGCGGCGGGCGCCAAAGTCGAATTCGCTCATCGTTCGATGCCCGCTCCAGCATCACGCTCGGCCCGAGACTGTTTCGAAATTCGCTCCGGCGAGTCATATGGTGGTGGTTTCGAGAACCGGAGCGCAGCGGACTTTTGGGTCCGTCCGTGAGCACCGGAAGCGCAGAAAACGCCATCAGATGGCCGCCGGAGTAGAATTTCCAGACGGTCTCTAAACCATGCCGAGCGCGGCCTTGTACAGATCAAGGATGGTTTCCTCTTCCTGCCGTTCGGCCTGGTCCTTCTTGCGCAGCCGGATGATCGACCGCATCGCCTTGGTGTCGAAGCCGGTGCCCTTGGCCTCGGCGAACACTTCCTTGATGTCGTCGGCGATGGTCTTCTTCTCTTCCTCGAGCCGCTCGATGCGCTCGATGAAGGCGCGCAACTGGCCGGCGGCAACAGTCTGGCTGGTCTCGGTGATGTCGTCGGCCATTTTTCTCTCCGCGTCGTTTGGCTACCGGCGACTCGCAAAGGCGGCCGGCAAATTGGAGCGGGTTCGATGCCCGAGCAGGCGCGGCGGGTCAAGCCATTTATCGGTGCGGCATGGAGGGCTGGGCACGCCCTAAGGTGTGTTGAGATTCAGGTCAGGCCGAGCCGAGGAGCGGAGCGTACTTGAAGTACGTGAGCACCGGAAGCGCAGGAAGCCGCCGTTCGCAGGCCGGCATCACCTGAATGCCAGCGCACCTTACCCGAAGGCGATCAGCAGATCCTTCGCATCGATCTGGTCGCCGGCCTTGACCAGCACTTCGGCGATCGTGCCGTCACGCTCGGCATGCAAAGCGGTTTCCATCTTCATCGCCTCGATCGACAGCAGCACGTCGCCGGCCTTGACCGCCTGGCCGGCGGCAACGGCAAGCGCGGAGACGACGCCCGGCATCGGCGCCCCGACATGCGCCTCGTTGCCCGGCTCCGCCTTGCGCCGCGCCTTGGCGGCGGACGCGCCATGCGCCCGGTCCGGCACCTTCACCCGGCGTGGCTGGCCGTTGAGCTCGAAGAACACGGTGACCATGCCCTTCTCGTCGACATCGCCAATGGCCAGGCACCGCACCACCAGCGTCTTGCCCTTTTCGATGTCGACAAAGATCTCGTCTTCCGACTTCATGCCGTAGAAATAGGTCGGCGTCGGCAGCACGCTGACTGGCCCGTAGGTCTCCTGCGCGGCGGCGAAATCGGAAAACACTTTCGGATACATCAGCCAAGAGGCAAATTCGAATTCGCTGAGCTTGCGCTCGAGCTTCTCCTCGATCTCCTTGCGGCTAGCCTTGAGATCGGCTGGCTTGAGCAGCGAGCCGGGCCGCGCGGTGATCGGCTTGTCGCCCTTCAGCACCTTCTTCTGCAGCGCCTGCGGCCAGCCGCCCGGCGACTGGCCGAGATCGCCGCGCAACATCGACACCACCGAGTCCGGGAAGGCGATATCCCGGCCCGGATTCTCGACATCGGCGACGGTCAGATCCTGGCTCACCATCATCAGCGCCATGTCGCCGACGACCTTGGACGACGGCGTCACCTTGACGATGTCGCCGAACATCAGGTTGACGTCGTGATAGGTCTGCGCCACTTCGTGCCAGCGTGTCTCGAGCCCCAGCGAGCGCGCCTGCTCCTTCAGATTGGTGAATTGGCCGCCCGGCATCTCGTGCAGATAGACTTCCGACGCCGGTCCCTTCAGGTCGCTCTCGAAGGCAGCGTACTGGTTGCGCACCGCTTCCCAGTAGAACGAGATGTGCCGGATCCACTGCGGGTCGAGGCCCGGGTCGCGCTCGGTGCCCTTCAGCGCCTCGACGATCGAGCCCAGGCATGGTTGCGAGGTGTTGCCGGAGAAGGAATCCATGGCAGCGTCGATGGCGTCGACGCCGCTCTCCACCGCCGCCAGCACCGTCGCCGCCGATAGGCCCGACGTGTCGTGCGTGTGGAAATGGATCGGCAGATCGGTCGCCTCGCGCAGCGCCTTGAACAGGACGCGCGCAGCACTCGGCTTCAGCAGTCCGGCCATGTCCTTGACCGCGATGATATGCGCGCCGGCCGCCTGCAATTCGCTGGCCAGCCCGACATAGTATTTGAGGTCGTATTTGGCTCGCGCCGGATCGAGGATGTCGCCGGTATAACAAATCGCCGCTTCGATCAGCTTGCCCTCGGCGCCGACCGCATCCATGGCGACGCGCATGTTCTCGACCCAGTTCAGGCAGTCGAAGACGCGGAACAGGTCGATGCCACCGGCCGCCGCCTGTTTGACGAAATGCTGCACCACATTGTCGGGATAGTTGGTGTAGCCGACGCCGTTGGCGCCGCGCAGAAGCATCTGCAGCAACAAATTGGGCGCAGCCTCGCGCACCAGCAACAGCCGCTCCCACGGATCCTCGGTGAGGAAGCGCATGGCGACGTCGAACGTGGCGCCACCCCAGCATTCGAGCGAGAGCAGCTGCGGCAAGGCGCGCGCATAAGTGCCGGCAATGCCGGCGATGTCATGCGTGCGCATCCGGGTGGCGAGTAGCGACTGGTGCCCGTCGCGCATCGTCGTGTCGGTGACCAGCACCTCTGTCTGCTCGCGCATCCAGGCGGCGAACTTCTGCGGGCCGAGCGCATCGAACTTCTGCTTGCTACCGCCCGGCACGTGGCCGTTGAGATGGGGCACCACAGGTGCAGCCGCATCGGCCTTCGGCGTGGGCCGGCCGCGCGTCTCGGGATGGCCGTTGACGCTGACATCGGCGAGGTAGTTGAGCAGCTTGGTCGCGCGGTCCTGCCGCTTAACCTGCTGGAACAGCTCCGGCGTCGTGTCGATGAACTTTGTCGTGTAGGAGTTGTCGGCGAAACTCGGGTGATTGATGATCGCCTCAAGGAAGGTGAGGTTGGTCGCCACGCCGCGGATGCGGAACTCGCGCAGCGCCCGGTTCATGCGGGCGATGGTCTCGGCCGGCGTCGGCGCCCACGCCGTCACTTTCTCCAGCAGCGGATCGTAGAAACGGGTGATGACCGCGCCCGAATAGGCGGTGCCGCCATCGAGGCGGATGCCAAAGCCGGTGGCGCCGCGATAGGCGGTGATGCGGCCATAGTCCGGGATGAAATTGTGCTCGGGGTCTTCCGTGGTGATGCGGCACTGCAGTGCGTGGCCGTTCAGCCTGATGTCCTTCTGCGCCGGCACCCCCGATTCCGGCGTACCGATGGCGAAGCCGTCGAGGATGTGGATCTGCGCCTTGACGATATCGATGCCGGTCACCTGCTCGGTGACGGTGTGCTCGACCTGGATGCGCGGATTGACCTCGATGAAGTAGAATTTTCCGGTGTCGGCATCCTGCAGGAACTCGACCGTGCCGGCGCCTATATAACTGGTTTCGCGGGCGATCTTCAGCGCATGGCCGCAAAGCTCTTCGCGCTGTGACATGGCGAGGTAGGGCGCCGGCGCCCGCTCGACAACCTTCTGGTTGCGGCGCTGGATCGAACAGTCGCGCTCGAACAGATGGACGGCGTTGCCATGGGTGTCGCCAAGCACCTGTACCTCGACATGGCGCGCGCGCTCGATCAGCTTTTCGAGATAGACCTCGTCCTTGCCGAAGGCGGCTTTCGCCTCGCGCTTGCCTTCCATCACCTCACGGGCAAGGTCGGCCTCGGAGCGGATAGCGCGCATGCCGCGGCCGCCGCCGCCCCACGACGCCTTCAGCATCACCGGATAGCCGATCTCCTTGGCCAGTTTCTTGACCACGTCCATGTCGTCCGGCAACGGATCGGTGGCCGGGATGACCGGCACGCCGACAGCGATTGCCAGGTTGCGAGCGGCGACCTTGTTGCCGAGCCGGCGCATCGTGTCGGGCTTCGGTCCGATGAAGGTGATGCCGGCCTCGGCGCAGGCCTCGGCGAATTCCGGGCTTTCCGACAACAGCCCGTAGCCCGGATGGATGGCGTCGGCGCCCGAAAGCCTGACGACGCGGATCACCTCCTCGATCGACAGATAGCTTTCGATCGGCCCCATGTCCCGGTTGAGATGCGGCCCGCGCCCAACCTGGTAGCTTTCGTCGGCCTTGAAACGGTGCAGGGAATATTTGTCCTCCTCAGCCCAGATCGCCACGGTTTTGAGGCCAAGTTCATTGGCCGCGCGGAAGACGCGGATGGCGATTTCGGACCGGTTGGCGACAAGGATCTTCGTGATTGCCAAGGACTAGGCTCCAGACACGGAAGGAGGATGGGGCTAAGGCAATGATTAACGCGAAAATGCTGCAGTGCAAACAAAATCAAGAAATGACTAAACCGATTTAAAATCGATCCTTCGCGCGTCGGAGCGCCACGCGATTGCCCGAACGCGGCAGGGACGCTCAAAACTCCGATCCAAGCAGAACCTTCAGCCCGGCGCATCGAGGATCGCCTATGTTCTTGGATGGCTAGACGCCACGTGAAAAATGCCCGGCGCGTGGCGCGCCGGGCATTTTCGATTTCAGACGTTTGCCGGCTTATTGCTCGACGTAGGTGTACTTGCCGTCGTCACCCTTCTTCCAGTTGTACATGACGTAGTCGGGGCGGGTGATGTCGCCCTTCGCGTCATAGCCGATGTCGCCGATAGCCGTCTTCCACGGGCCACTCGCCTTGATCTCTGCTGCGACCTTCTGCGCGTCGTCGGAGGCGCCAACCTTGGCGGCGGCGGCGGCGACGATCTGCAGAGCAGCGTAAGAGTAGAGCGTGTAGGCTTCAGGCTCGAAACCGGCAGCGCGGAACTTCTCGACGAGTTCCTTGGCGTTCGGGTTCTTGCGCGGATCGGGAGCGAACGTCATCAGCGTGCCATCGACGGCGTCGCCGGCGATCGAGGCCAATTCGTTCGACACGATGCCGTCGCCGGACATGAACTGGGCCTTGAGGCCCTGGTCGGCGAGCTGGCGCATGATCAGGCCGGCTTCCGTGTGCAGGCCGCCGTAGTAGACGACAGTGACGCCGGCGTCCTTCATCTTGGCGATGAGCGCCGAGAAGTCCTTGTCGCCGACATTGATGCCTTCATACATGGCTTCGGTCACGCCATTGCCATTGAGCGCCTTCTTGGTTTCGTCGGCGAGACCCTGGCCATAAGGCGTCTTGTCGTGGACGACGGCGATCTTGCCATCCTTGAAGTTCTTGGCGAGATAGTCGCCGGCAACCTTGCCCTGCTGGTCGTCACGTCCGCAGGTGCGGAACGTGTTCCACAGGCCGCGCTCGGTCAGCTGCGGGTTGGTCGCCGAAGGCGTGATGACGAGGATGCCGTTCTCGGCATAGACATCCGACGCCGGGATGGTGACGCCAGAGTTGAAGTGACCAACGACATACTTGACGCCGTCGGCGACGAACTTGTTGGCAACCGAGATGCCCTGCTTAGGATCGGACACGTCGTCGCCGATCTCGAGCTTGATCTGCTCGCCATTGATGCCGCCGGCCGCGTTGATGTCGGCGGCAGCCTGTTCGGCACCCTTCTGCAACTGTGCGCCGAACGCTGCGTTCGGACCAGTGATCGGACCGGCGACGCCGATCAGGATGTCAGCCCACGCGTTGCCACTGAACGCGACAAGCGCGGTCACGGCGACGGCGGACAAAAGTGACTTTCTCATGTAAAACGCTCCCATTTACGGAGTGGGCGTGGATGATGCTTTCATGCGATGCCCACTCTTGCTCGCAGAAAGCGTACTTTGCCGATTTTCAGGCACTTGTCACGCCGATTCATCCCTGAAACGGCGTTAATCATGAACGTCAACCTTTCGGTTTCCAGCTCAAGAGCGAAGCTCTTTCGTAGAGCCAATTATACTGCGTCACCATCTGGTTGGTGCGCGTGTATTGATAGCCGACGAAGCCGACTATCAGCAGCACGATGGTATCGATGATGTAGTAATGCAGCGAAAACATCGTGCCATTGAACAGCGCGTGATGGATGAACCTTATGGCGATGCCGAGGCCGAGCATATAGGCGAACAGCTGGATGAAGCTGCGCCATGTCTGCGCGCAGGCCTTGCCGGTCATCCACGCCGCCCAGCCGCCAAGTAGGCAGGTGACGAAGAAGAACTGCCAGATCGAGGGTTCCTCGTAGAGAATGCCCTGCATGATGAAGACTCCCTAGCATGATCCCGAAAAGTTGCAGACTTTTCGGACAAAGATCATGCGACAAACAAACAACTTGGAGCGGAATACCGGATGCACACATTCCGCTCCAAACTCAGTGGTGGCCGCCTTCGAGGTAGGCGGCACGCACTTCCGGATTGGCGAGAAGTTCCTTGCCGGTACCACTCATCGTCACGTTGCCGTTGACCATGACATAGCCGCGGGTGGCGAGCTTCAGCGCGCCGAAGGCGTTCTGCTCGACCAGGAATACGGTCAGCCCTTGTGTGCGATTCAGTTCGCGGATGGCGTCGAAGATCTGCTTGACGATCAGCGGTGCCAGACCCAGCGACGGCTCGTCGAGCAAAAGCAGCTTCGGCCGCGCCATCAGCGCGCGTCCGATCGACAGCATCTGCTGCTCCCCGCCCGACAGCGTGCCACCGCGCTGGGCGATGCGCTCCTTGAGGCGCGGGAACAGCGTGAACACCTTCTCGACGTCCTCGTCATAGTGCTTGAGGTTGTCGAGGCTGGCGCCCATCTGCAGGTTTTCCATCACCGTCATGCGCGGGAAGATGCGGCGGCCCTCAGGCGACTGGGCGATGCGCATGCGCGCAATCTCGTGGGTCGGCATCTGGGTGATGTCGGTGCCTGCGAAGGTGATGGTGCCCGCGCGCGCCCGCGGCGCACCGAAGATGGTCATCATCAGCGTCGACTTGCCGGCGCCGTTCGCGCCGATCAGCGCGACGATCTCCCCCTCGTTGACGGTGACATCGACGCCGTTCAGCGCCCGGATGTTACCGTAATAGGTCTGGACGCCCTTGATATCGAGCAATGTTGTGCCGGCCATTATTTACGCCCTCCGCGCTTGCCGGCCGCAGGTGCGGCAGTCTTTCCGGGAGGATGGCTCGTCTCGACCTTGCCGGCATCGACGCGGCGCGAGAATTCCGTCTCCTTGCCGCTGGCGAGAAGCTTGGCCTGGCTGACCCACTCCTCCCGCGCGATGCGCCCGTCGAAGGCGAGATAGGCTTCCGCGGCCTCGACGTCGGACTTCTTCCACGCGGCGATCTGGTCGAAATGAAAGATGCCGTGCTGGTTCAGCTTCTTCTCGTTGACTATGCCGATCCCCTTGATCCGGGTCAGATTGTCGGCCTTGCCCGCGCGGGGCGCTGCGAGCCGGTTCGAAACTCCCGCAGCCTTCGAGGCCGGAGCCTTGCCCGCCGGCTTTGCCGCAGTGGCTTTCGCCGTGGGCGCTTTCGTCGTCGGTTTGGCTGCGGCAGTCGCGGACTTTGCCGCGGCAGATTTTGATTTGGCCGCGGGCACGCTGGCCAACGAGGCGGCCTTGCTTGCCGCCGCATTCGTCCGCGCGTCGACCTGAGCTGCTCTCGAGGCGCCCTTCGACACAGTGACGCGCTCGCCCTCGCTATGGCCGACCGTGTCGGTCACCGGGCCCGCCAACATCGAGGCCGAGGTGCCGGGTCCGTGCGCCGAGTCCGGACCGGTGTCCAGCTGCTCGATGACGTCTTCGTCGCCGACCTCGGTCAGCACCGCCTCGACCTCTTCATCGTCGACGCCGAGATAGGCAGCAATGACGCGCGGGTCGGTGCGAACCGACTGCGGGCTGCCGTCGGAGATCTTGCGCCCGTATTCGAGCACCACGACATGGTCGGAAATCTGCATGACCACTGACATGTCGTGCTCGATCAGGAGGATCGAGGTGCTGGTCTTGATGTCCATCAACAGTGCATTGAGTGCTGCCGATTCCTTTGGATTGAGGCCAGCGGCCGGCTCGTCGAGGCACAGAAGCTCGGGGCCTGTGCACATGGCGCGGGCAATTTCCAGACGCCGCTGCGCGCCATAGGGCAGGTCGCCAGCCGGATCGTCGGCACGGTCGACAAGATTGGCCTTCTCCAGCCAGTGCTTGGCCAGGTCGATCGATTCTGCCGAAGCCTTGCGGTAGCTGCTGAACCCGAACAGGCCGAGCATCGTATAGCCCGACGCCTTCATCAGCTTGTTGTGCTGGGCGACCAGAAGGTTTTCCAGGAGCGTCATGCCCGAGAACAGGCGGATGTTCTGGAAGGTGCGCGCCACCCTGGCACGCGCCGGTATCTCATGGTTCGGCAGGCGCTCGAGCAGGTAGCTCGAGCCGTCGCTCCGATTGAGCGTGATCATGCCTTCCGAAGGTTTGTAGAAACCGGTGATGCAGTTGAACACCGTGGTCTTGCCGGCGCCGTTCGGACCGATCAATGCGGTGATCTCGCCGCGCCTGGCCTGAAAGGACAGGTCGCCGATGGCGACCAGGCCGCCGAACTTCATCGACAGATGCTCGACCTGCAGGATGGCGTCATTCATGGATGGGCTCGTATTCATCAGCCGTGTCCTTCCTTGGTGAAGGACCCGGATACGGCCTTTCGCTTCTTGAGAAAGGCGGTCGGTTCGCGGCTGCCGACGAAGCCGCGCGGCTTCCACAGCATGACGATGACCATGGCCATGCCGAACAACAGCATGCGGTAGAGCTCCGGCGTAAAGTCGGGACCGAATCCCGGTATGATCGTGGTGTTGCCCCATGTCAGGCCGGTCTTGAGGAAGTCCAGCTCGCGCAGGATTTCCGTGCCGCCGATCATCACCATCGCCGCCACGGCGATGCCGCCCAACGAGCCCATGCCGCCGAGCACGACGATGGCCAGGATGATCGCCGATTCCAGGAACACGAAGGATTCCGGGCTGACGAAGCCTTGCCGCGCGGCAAAGAACGCGCCGGCAAAGCCACCGAACATGGCACCGGTGGCGAAAGCCGTGAGCTTGGTGGTGGTGGTGTTGATGCCGAGCGAACGGCAGGCGATCTCGTCCTCGCGCAGCGCTTCCCAGGCGCGGCCGACCGGCAGGCGGCGCAGCCTGATGGTGACGAACGCAGTGAGCAGACAGAGCAGCAGGATGAGATAGTAGAGGAATATCTTGTAGTAGGCGCCCGACTGGGCGATGCCGAGAACCTTGGAGATGTAGTTCGGGTCCGACACGTTGAACGACATGAGGCCGAAGAAAGAGACCTTTGGAATGCCGGAAATGCCGGCGGAGCCATTGGTCACCTCGCGCCAGTTGATCAGCACCAGCCGGATGATCTCGCCGAAGGCCAGCGTCACGATCGCCAGATAGTCGCCGCGCAGGCGCAGCACGGGAAAGCCGAGCATCACCCCCCAGAACGCGGCCATCAGGCCGGCGGCCGGCAGCAGGATCCAGAACGACAGACCGAAATGCGTGCCGAGCAGCGCATAGGCATAGGCGCCGACGGCGTAGAAGGCGACGTAGCCAAGGTCGAGCAGGCCGGCGAGACCGATAACGATATTCAGGCCCCATGCCAGCATCACATAGATCAGGATCTGAATGCCGAAATTATCGACCCATTTCAGCGAACCTTGGAAGCCGACCAGCATGACGATCACAATCGGATACAGGAACAGAACCGTGATGCCGATCGTGTTGAAGTTGCGGCGCACGAAGCCGGGTTCCGCGGCGACTGCCGGAGCCTGGGCCTTTTGTGCCTTGGCGCGCTCGAGTGCCGGTTGGGCGAAGCCGACATAGAGGAAGCGTCCACCGGCGGTGAGGAGCACCACTATGGCAAGCAGCCCCCAGCGTTGCACCAGGATCAGCTCGTTGGAGATGTTCTGGTCGGTCTTCAGGCCGATGAACAGCACGAACAGGCCGAGCGCTATGGCGCCGGCATAGAGCGCCTCGCGAAAGGCACGCTGGATGGGGCTGGCGACGACGTCGCTTTCCGGAGAAACGGTAACAGCCATGATCTCAGACCTTTTCGACTTCTGGCCGGCCCAGAATGCCGGACGGCAGGAAGATCAGCACGATCGCCAGGATGGAGAAGGCGGCGACGTCCTTGTAGTCGATGGAGAAATAGGCCGACCACATGCTCTCGATGAAGCCGATCAACAGCCCGCCGAGCACGGCGCCGGGCAGCGAGCCGATGCCGCCGAGCACGGCCGCGGTAAAGGCCTTCACACCGGGCGTGAAGCCGTCGGAAAACACCACCACGCCATAATACATCAGGAACAGCGTTCCGGCGACGGCGGCAAGGGCGGCGCCCATGATGAAGGTGATCGAGATGGTGCGGTCGACATCGACGCCAAGCAGCGCCGCCATCTTGCGGTCCTGCTCGCATGCGCGTTGCGCTCGACCAAGCGAGGTCCTGTTGACGAGATACCAGAACAGCGCCAGCAGGATCGCGGTGACCACGACGATGATGATCTGCTTCAGCGACACGCTGACGCCACCGATGGTGTAGACTTGGGACACCATCGGCGGGATCGGCTTGTTGCGCGGCCCTTGCGTCACCTGGACGAAATTGGACAGCGCGATCGACATGCCGATCGCGGTGATCAGCGGCGCCAGCCGGAACGAACCGCGCAGCGGCCGGTAGGCCACCTTCTCGATCGTCCAGTTGTAGAGGCTGGTGAGCAGCATCGCCACGATCATCATGATCAGCAGCGCGATGACGATCGGCACCGAGTAGAACAGAGCGCCGAGGATGAGGAAAACGATGAGGGCGGTGAAGGCACCGACCATGAAAATGTCGCCATGGGCGAAATTGATCATGCCGATGATGCCGTAGACCATCGTGTAGCCGATCGCGATCAGCCCATAGATCGATCCCAGCGTCAGCCCGTTGATAAGCTGCTGGACAAAGTACTGCATGCTGTCGTGGCTCCCCTGGAATGTCGCCCATGCAGACGCATTCCTTTTCGTATTTCCCCTAGTCGTAAAGTTTCGAGGCCGGATTGCAACGTGATTTTTCAATCGCGACGCGTGTTTTCTTGGCACGCCATCCGATTGCCCGTTTTTTCATATCCGGCCCCTGGACCATCGCGGACCCTATCATTGGCATAACGCAATGTCTTTGACGATTCAGCCGTATCATGCACCTCGTTTCGAAGAAATCACCGTCAAAATTAGGTGATGAGAGGGATTGTTGCGCTGTGAAAGCAATCCGTTTTTCACTTCGTTCGCTTCCGTTGGGTCAGGATTCCCCTTGGCTGACGGCGGATCCATGTGCAAACGGATCGCGGTCATCTATGAAAACGGTGGTCAATCCGGTCATGCGCGCCCGGCCGCCGATCGAGCGATGACCGCTTTGCCGGAACTCAGTAGGCCGAGCCGCTGTCCTGACCCAGGGCGTGCCGCTCGGTGCCCATCAAGGGAGGGTTGAACACACTGACCAGGATCATGTCGTTGGCCGCGTCCGCGCGCAGATAGTGGTCGTCATGTTCATCCAGCACATAGATCGTGCCAGGTTCGATACGGTGCACATGGCCGGACATGTCTTCAACCTCACCGGTGCCGGCAATGCAGTAGCAGGCCTCGAAATGCCGGCGGTAGTGGAGGCGCGATTCACTGCCTGCGCGCACCACCGTATGGCAGACGGTGAACCCCATGCCGTCTCGCTGCGTCAGCAGGCGATGGCTCGTGCCATTGCCCCAATCGACGAAGAAGTCAGATTTTTCTACATCAGCCAATTGTCTCGTAAACATGATCGCTCTCTCGAAAGCTATACTAAGTCTCAGAAATGCCAAAGCGAAGGCAGATTTTCAAATGATTGCTTCTCACGCGATATGTTAGTAAATTTTACAGATGGACTACATCCCGCTGAATGCCGTTCGCGCTTTCGAGGCGGCGGCTCGCCATCTGAGCTTTTCTGCTGCCGGCGAAGAGCTTCACGTGACCCACCCGGCCATCAGCCACCAGATCAGGCGGCTGGAGGAATGGCTGGGCGTATCGCTGTTTCATCGGGATGCACGCAAGGTGCGCCTGACCGAAGCCGGAGTGATCCTTCACGCCTCGGCGAGCGGCGCCCTCGCCGAGCTCGGCGCCACGTGCCGCCGCATTCGTCGCAATGCCGCCCTGGAAACCCTGTCTGTCGGCTGCATTCCCTCAATCGCCAGCCGCTGGCTGGTGCCGAGGCTGGCGGATTTTACCGCCCGTCACCCCGGCATCGGCATGAGGGTCGCCTACGCCAAGGCCGAGGAGAGGCTGGGCGACGGCCAGAACGACGTGCTGATCACGCTCGGCGCCGATCCATCTCCCGGCGTCACCAGTCTCAAGCTGTTTTCCCGTTTCAATCAACCGGTGTGCAGCCCCCATTATCTCGCCGGCAAGGATCATCTGCGCACGCCGGCCGGCATCGCCGTCGCCGATCTGCTGCACGACGAGACTAGAGAGGGCTGGCGCGAATGGTTTTTGGAGGCAGGATTGCCCAACGTGGATGTGGGCAACGGGCCGGTTTTCGCCGACTTCAACATTCTGGCGACGGCGGTCATCGCCGGTCACGGCGTGGCGCTCTGTCCGGTGGAAGTTTTTCGCGACGAGTTGAAGCGTGGCGATCTGATCGTTCTGTCGAAGGTCGCGACGAACCTCGACAAGGGCTACTTCCTGACGATGCTGGCGCATGCCTCACCGGCAGCGTTCAAATTCGCCGACTGGTTTCGCCAGGAGGTTTCGGCGGACACGGAGGCAGGCGAATCTCAAGCCGGGTAGATCACTTGACGACGAACCCATGCGCGAACGGATCGCGGTCGTCGATGAAGATCGTGTTCAGTCCGGTCATCCGCGCCCAGCCGCCGATCGAAGGAATGATCGCCGGCTTGCCCGCCACCGTGACCTCTTTCTCGACCCTGCCCTTGAACAACGAGCCGATGATCGATTCATGGACGAAGTCGTCGCCCGCCTTGAGCTTGCCCCTGGCGTGGAGCTGCGCCATCCGCGCCGAGGTGCCGGTGCCGCAAGGCGAGCGATCGATCGCCTTGTCGCCGTAGAAGACGGCGTTGCGGGCGTCCGCGCCAGCCACCGTCGGCGCACCGGTCCACAGCATATGCGACAGCCGGTTGATGCCGGGGTTCTCGGGATGCACGAAGGAATATTTCTCGTTGAGCCGATGCCGCACCACAGGGCTCCAGGCGATGAGGTCGCCGGCCGAATGGTCGGCCATGTCGCGATAATTCTTCTGCGGCTCGACGATGGCGTAGAAATTGCCGCCATAGGCGACATCGACGCTGATCTCGCCGAGCCCAGGGCATTCGACCGTCAGCCCCTCGGCATAGAGGAAGGACGGCACATTGGTGATGCGCACCTCCTCGACATACTCGCCAACCTGTTTGTATTCGGCGGTGACCAGGCCGGCCGGCGTATCCAGCCTGAGCATCCCCGGCGTCTTCGGCTTGATCAGCCCGTGTTCGATGGCCATCGTCACCGTGCCGATGGTGCCGTGACCGCACATCGGCAGGCAGCCCGAGGTTTCGATGAACAGGATGGCGATGTCGCAGTCCTCCCGCGTCGGCGGGTAGAGGATCGAGCCGGACATCACGTCATGACCGCGTGGCTCGAACATCAGCCCGGTGCGGATCCAGTCATACTCGGCCAGAAAATGCGCGCGCCGCTCCATCATCGTCGAGCCGTTGAGCAGCGGCCCGCCGCCGGCGACCAGCCGCACCGGATTGCCGCAGGTATGGCCGTCGATGCAGAAAAAGGAATGGCGTGCCATGGCTTGGACCCTGTCAGAAGCGGTTCGGAGAAAAGGCAGAAAGATCAAGCGAGGGATTTTGCCCGAGAATGAGCTCGCGGATCAACCGCCCGGTCGCTGCTGCCTGGGTCAGTCCGAGATGGCCGTGGCCGAAAGCATAGACCACCGACCGACCTTTTTGCGTGCGGCCGATGACGGGAAGCGAATCCGGCAGTGACGGACGAAACCCCATCCACTCGCGGCCGCCTGACGGATTGAGCCCCGGCAGAAAGAGTTGCGCCTTTTCGAGCAGCGCTTTCGAGCGGGCATAATTGGGCGGCCGCTCGATGCCGCCGAGCTCGACCGCGCCGCCAACGCGCACGCCGGTATCGAGCGGCGTGATGACGAAGCCATGGCCGGAAAAGATCAGCTGCCGCTTCACGTCGAAGGCGGTCTTCGGCAGCGTCGTGTTGTAGCCCCGCTCGGTCTCCAGCGGGATGCGATCGCCGAGATTTCTTGCCAGGAGATGCGACCACGCACCGGCGGCGATGACCAACTGTTTTGCCTGTCGCGTCGTGCCGTCGGCCAGCATCAGCGTCGCGCCATCCTGCATAGCTTCTACATGCTCGACCCGGACCTTTTCAAAACGCGCGCCTTTGCTCTGCGCATAAGCCCAGACCGCCTTACCAAGCAGCTTCGGGTCGGCGACGGTCTTCCATCCCGGCACGAACGTGCCCTTGATGAAGCGTGGGGACAGGCCTGGCTGCAAGGCTGCAAGATCACCGCCTTCGACATGGCGAAAGCCGATGCCGAACCGCTGCCTTGCCGCCCAGCCGGGCAGCGACGCCTTGAACTCCGCTTTGCTTTCATAGAGTTCGAGCGAGCCGTCCTCGTGCAGCATGTTTCCTGTGCCGGAGCGTGCCATCAACCCGGCCCATTCGGCCTCGGCAAGCCGCATCATCCCGGCTTGCGCAGCCAGGCCGGCCTCGTAGCGGTCGGTGCGCCCGGCGCGCCAGAAGCGGAACAGCCAGGGTAAAAGCTTCGGCAGATAGGCGGGCGGGATGCTGAGCGGGCCGAGCGGATCGGCAAGCCACTTCGGCAATTGCCGGATCATGCCCTTGTGGGCAAGCGGCAGCACGTCGGAAAAGGCGAAGGCGGCGGCATTGCCGGAGCTCGTCTCCTCGCAAATGCCCGTCCGATCGAAGATCGTGACGTTTCGTCCCGCCTCGGCCAGATAGGCGGCGGCACAGATGCCGATGATACCACCACCGACGATGGCGATATCCAACATCTGGGTTGACACCGTCACGACGGGATTTCTCCGGGGTTGAGGGCTTTCGTCATCAGCGGGTTCCGGTCGGACCGGACGGTCATCCAACCGAGGCTTTGATAAAACCCTTCTGCCTCCTTGGCGGCATTGACTTCAAGCCGCTCCAAGCCAAACCCGCGGGCATAGTTCTCGACCTCTTGCATAAGTATCCGGCCCAGGCCGCGCCGCTGCAGATTTGGTTCGATGGCAACAAGCCTGACGATGCCGAGACGCGGACCGGCAACGTCCAGTCTGGCAGTCCCTACCGGCGCGCCATCGCGCATGAGGAGCAGTGGATGGTTGCCCGCAAGACGGTCGTCGGGATGCCGTTCGTCATAGCCATCCAAGCCCCGACCCTCCCAAAGAACGCTCTTGCGAATACGGTGATATGCCGCCCAGTCTCCATCGCTTTCGACGCGCCTGAGATGGACCCGAGACGGCATACGACCTTCCTTAGAACGTCGGCAGCTTCGGCCGCACCGCCAGTGCATCCCTGACGATCTTCTCGACCGCCTTGCGGCGCTCGCCCGACAGCGGCTGGCGCGGCATGCGCACGCGGTCGTTGGTGTCGATCGCGAAGACTTCGGCGAGCTTGATGTTCTGCACCAGATAGGTCGACACGTCGAGGTCAAGCAGCGGCCGGAACCAGCGGTAGATGGCCAGCGCTTCCTCGCGGCGGCCCTGCTTCATCAACTGGTAGATGGCGACCGTCTCGCGCGGGAAGGCAGTGACCAGTCCGGCCACCCAGCCGATGGCGCCGACCGACAGCGCCTCGAACGCCAGATTGTCGACGCCGGTGAACAAATCATAGCGGTCGCCGAAGCGGTTGATAATCTCGGTCGAACGGCGGATGTCGTCGGAGGATTCCTTGATGGCGACGAAACGCTTGTCCGTCGCCAACTCTTCCATCTGGTCGACGGTGACGTCGACGCGGTAGGCCAGCCGGTTGGAGTAGATCATCACCGGCAGGTCGCCGGCCTCGGCGACAGCGCGCAAAGCCGCGACCGTCTCTTGCTCATTGGTGTGGTAGATCGGGCTCGGCACCACCATCAGCCCGTTGGCGCCCTCTTTGGCGGCACGACTCGCGATGCTTGCCGCCTCGCGGGTGCCGGCTTCGTTGACCGTCAGCAGGACCGGCTTCTTGCCGGCCACCTTCTGTGCCGTCTTGAGTACCTCGATCTTCTCGTCATGCGACAGCATCGGCCCTTCGCCGAGCGAGCCGCAGACGATGATGCCGTCGCAGCCGGCCTCCATCTGCAGCGCAAAGCAGCGCTCCATCTCGGTATGGTCGAGGCGGTCGTCCTCGGTGAATTTGGTCGTGACGGCGGGAAAAACTCCAGTCCACATGGTCATCTCTCCATCTGATATATCAGTGATATATCTTACACAAAAGCCGCTGTCAATACGGATTCCGCTATGATATATCCTGGATATATCAGGAGATGCACCTTGGCGTTGGTCGATGAAAGCCAGAGCTCCGAGCCGGTGGCGGCGAAAGCCTATCGTGTGCTCGAGCATATGATCGTGACGCTCGAACTGGCGCCGGCCAGCTTCGTCACCGAAGGCGCGCTGATCGAGAAGCTCGGGCTCGGCCGCACGCCGGTGCGCGAGGCGATCCAGCGGCTGGCCTGGGAAGGCTTGCTGGATGTCCGGCCGCGCGCCGGCATTGCCATTGCTCCGCTCCATTCCGGCGACTGGCTGCGCGTCCTCGACGCCCGGCGTGGTGTCGAGGTGGTGCTGGCCCGTTCGGCCGCCCGCTTCGTCACCCGCGAGGCCGCCGACCTGTTTCACGACGCGGCGCTCGCCATGCAGAAGGCGGTGATCGCGGGCAACGTGCTGGCCTTCATCCAGGCCGACAAGGCACTCGACGAGGCGCTGGCGCTGGCTGCCGACAATCCATATGCCGCGCGACTGGCGGCGCCCTTGCAGACCCACAGCCGTCGCTTCTGGTTCCGCTACAAGGCCGACACAGGTCTTGCCGAATCGGCCGAGCACCATGTCGCGCTGATCCGTTCGATCCTTGCCGGCGACGAGGAGGCCGCGGCCAAGGACGCCAAGCGCCTGATGGCACTGCTGCGCGGCCATGCCGAGGCGGCGGCCCGACGATAGCGCTCAGCCTTTGGCCGGCTCTTTGAGAGCTGCCCATTTCAGCAAGGCGTCGAGAGCCGGGCACAGTGCCTGGCCCCAGTCGGTCAGGCAGTACTCGACTTTCGGCGGCACCTGATGATGCACGATGCGGCGCACGATGCCGTCGGCCTCCATCTGTCTCAGCTGCTGGATCAGCATCTTCTGCGAGATCGCCGGGATCGCCCGTTCGAGATCGGAAAAGCGCAGCACCTTGCCGCCGAACAGGTGGAACAGGATGACCAGCTTCCAGCGGCCTTCGAGAATGCGCAGCACGTTCTCCACGCCGCTGGCCGCCGACAACGGCGTCAGCTCCTCATCCTTACTCTCAGGTAAGTACCTTACTTTTTCGTCGGTTCTTGTCATTTCTTCAGCATACCGCACTTTAGGGACCGGACAAGTGCCGCGGAAACTCGCGACTGCGGCCGGAACTGGAACCGGAGAACGAAACCATGATCGCAAAACTCCCTCAGCCGCTGACGGACTATTTTGCCGCCAAGAACAGGCATGACATCGACGCGATGCTCGTCCCCTTCTCGTCGGATGCTACGGTCCGGGACGAAGGCGAAACCCATCACGGCTCGGCCGCCATCCGCAGCTGGATGGAAGCAACGACGCGCAAATACCGGGTGACGGTCGAGGTTGCCGACGCTTTTGTCAGCGGCGATGCGTGGCGGATCGCCGGTATCGTTTCGGGCAATTTTTCGGGCAGTCCGGCAACGCTGCACTACGGTTTCACGCTGCATGACGACCGCATCACCCGGCTGGAGATCGGCGCATGACCATGTTGTAAAAATTTCCCGCGGCCGAGCAGGAATTTGTCGGCTGCGCTCAGGTGCCCGGCAACGCCGCTGTCGTTATCTCGCTCTGCCAGCCTTCGCCTGCCGAGACCACACAGCTTTGACCCCGCGTGTCAGTGGCGAGGATAGTCCAGGTGCCTTGGTCGGAAACGAAGACTTCCAGAACAACATTGGGATTGACCAAGCCGAGCGCGGTCACCTGTTCGTGAAACCTCTCGCCGAGTGCCTTGACCATGTCAGTTCGTGCAGCGCACTGCGAGGCAGCACCTGCCGGACCAGCGAGAGACGCTGAAGCTGCCAAACAAACCAAAGTCGCCATGAGACGTGTCATCTGGCACCTCCTTGCGCCTGACGGTATCCTCCGAAGCCGCCGCCATCACCGTTGATTGATCCGCCGCACCCCGCGCCGGGATTGCAATCCAGCTGCTCCCTGTCTGCCTAGTTCCATCACATTGGCGTTCGCGCGGATATGAACCGCGACACAGACACCAAAAATAAAAGACCCGGGCTTTTGGCCCGGGCCTTCTTGAACTCGATCGGTTGTCGTTCCGGTCAGTTCATCGTTGGGATGACGAACTCCGCACCGTCTTTCACACCGGACGGCCAGCGCGAGGTCACCGTCTTGGTCTTGGTGTAGAAGCGGAACGCATCCGGTCCGTGCTGGTTGAGGTCGCCGAAGGAAGAACCCTTCCAGCCGCCGAACGTGTAGTAGGCGATCGGCACCGGGATCGGCACGTTGACGCCGACCATGCCGACCTGGACGCGCGAAGCAAAGTCACGCGCCGCGTCGCCGTCGCGGGTGAAGATGGCGACGCCATTGCCCATTTCGTGGTCGTTGGCGAGCTTGATGGCGTTTTCGTAGGTCGGCGCGCGCACCACCGAGAGCACCGGCCCAAAGATCTCTTCCTTGTAGATGCGCATGTCGGCTGTCACATTGTCGAACAGGCAGCCGCCCATATAGTAGCCGTCTTCATAACCCTGCATGGAGAAGCCGCGGCCGTCGACGACCAGCTTGGCGCCTTCCTTGACGCCGATATCGACATAACCCTTGACCCGCTCCAGTGCCTGCGCCGTGACCAGCGGGCCGAAATCGGCGGAAGAGTCCGTCGACGGGCCGACCTTGAGGCCCTCGACGCGCGGGATCAGCTTTTCCATCAGTCGGTTGGCGGTGTCGTTGCCAACCGGGACGGCGACCGAGATCGCCATGCAGCGTTCGCCGGCCGAGCCGTAACCGGCGCCGATCAGCGCATCGACGGTCTGGTCCATGTCGGCGTCAGGCATGATGATCATGTGGTTCTTGGCGCCGCCGAAGCACTGCACGCGCTTGCCCGACGCGGTGCCGCGCGAATAGATGTACTGCGCGATCGGCGTCGAGCCGACAAAGCCGATGGCCTTGATGTCGGGATCGTCGAGGATGGCGTCGACCACGTCCTTGTCGCCGTTGACGACATTGAGGATGCCTGCCGGCAGGCCGGCCTCGATGAACAGTTCGGCAATGCGCATCGGCACGCCCGGATCGCGCTCGGAAGGCTTCAGGATGAAGGCATTGCCGCAGGCGATGGCCGGGGCGATCTTCCACAGTGGGATCATCGCCGGGAAATTGAACGGCGTGATGCCGGCGACGACGCCGAGCGCCTGGCGCATCGAATAGACGTCGATGCCGGGGCCGGCGCCATCGGTGAATTCGCCCTTCATCATGTGCGGCGCACCGATGCAGACCTCGACCACTTCGAGGCCGCGCTGGATGTCACCCTTGGCGTCGGCGATGGTCTTGCCGTGTTCGCGCGCCAGGATCTCGGCCAGCGCGTCATATTCCTTGGCAACCAGTTCGAGGAACTTCATCAGCACGCGCACGCGCCGCTGCGGATTGG
Organism: Mesorhizobium sp. AR10; assembly: GCF_024746795.1. NCBI lineage: Bacteria > Pseudomonadati > Pseudomonadota > Alphaproteobacteria > Hyphomicrobiales > Phyllobacteriaceae > Mesorhizobium > Mesorhizobium sp. AR10. The sequence continues at coordinate 1,463,852 of NZ_CP080524.1, read as the reverse complement.
TCGCCGCCCATTTGGGCTGTGCTTCCTTGGCGTTGGCGACGGCTGCACGCAGTTCGGCCTGAGACGCCAGCGCCACCGTGCCGCGCACCGTGCCGTCCATCGGCTGCATGACATCCTGCTTGCGGCCGCTGGTGCCGGCGACATGCTTGCCGCCGATGAAATGACCGTATTCGATCATGATTTCTCTCCCTTTGTTGTGATGAGGCATTGTCCGCCTTTGCACGATCGATGGCAACGCGAGCGAACACGCAACCGTTGTGCAGAAAATAGATAGCGGTAGCCGCCTGTGCATCAATTACCGCAAATGGTAGGGTGCGCTTGTCGTCACAGGAACTCTCAAGGTTGAGCTTCGTCGCACCCCCCTCTGTCCTGCCAGACATCTCCCCCTCAAGGGGGGAGATCGGCAGCTTCATCGCCGGCCCCTCCTTTGCTTCGTTGAAGATTTGCGAAGGCGGACATGACATCCAATCTCCCCCCTTGAGGGGGAGATGTCCGGCAGGACAGAGGGGGGTGGGCGGGAACGCGGCGCCTGATGCAACAATCTCGGACCATCCCCATGAACTGGGATGACGTCCGTATCTTCCTTGCCGTGGCCCGCGCCGGTCAGATCCTTGGCGCGGCCAAGCGGCTTGAGCTCAACCACGCCACCGTCTCGCGCCGCATTGCGGCACTCGAGGATGCGCTGCGGACAAAACTGTTTCGCCGGCTCACCACCGGCAGCGAGCTGACGCCGGCGGGCGAGCGTTTCCTCGACATTGCCGAGCGCATGGAGGGCGACATGATTGCCGCGCGCTCGACCGTGGCCGGCGAAGGCGACGATGTCTCCGGCACCGTGCGCATCGGCGCGCCGGATGGCTTCGGCGTCGCCTTCCTGGCCAAGCGCCTCGGCGAGCTGACCGCCCTTCACCGCGAGCTCACCATCCAGCTGGTGCCGGTGCCGCGTTCCTTCTCGCTGTCGAGACGCGAAGCCGATATCGCCATCACTGTCGAGCGGCCGACGGAAGGCAGGCTGGTGGCGGGAAAGCTGGTTGACTACACGCTCGGCCTGTTCGCGTCCCGCGCCTATGCCGAGGCGCATGGCTTGCCACAGACGGCCGCCGAGCTTGGCCAGCATACGCTGATCGGCTACGTGCCGGACCTCATCGTCAGCCCGTCGCTCGACTATGCGGCCGAGTTCAGCGCCGACTGGCGCACCAGCTTCGCCATTTCCTCGGCGCTCGGCCAGGCTGAGGCGGTGCGTTCGGGCGTCGGCATCGGCATCCTGCATACCTTCGTCGCCCGCTCGATGCCGGAGCTGCTGCCCGTCGACATCGTCGCGCCCATCCGTCGCGCCTACTGGCTGGTCTATCACGAATCGGTCAGGCCGCTGCGCCGCGTCCAGATCGTTGCCAACTTCATCACCGAGGCGGTGGAGCGGGAGCGTAGGCTGTTCGTGTAGGCTGCCGCCTCTTACCTTGCCACCAAATCCCGCCTTTCCCTTGCCACAAATTCAATGAGTGTGGCGGCAGGCGCGGGAATTGCCGCTGAGACGGTGGAGCGCCGGTGGGACATTTTCGGAAAGCTGGCGCGGAAAAAATGCGAGCCGTTCTTGCCATCCTGCCGCTGGTTTTCGTCTCGGCCTGCGCCAACCCATGGACGAAGGTGCCGGAATCAGAATTGCCCAAGCCGATCCGCACAGCGATGGCCCGCCCGTCACCCTTCGTCTTCGGCAATTATTGCGGCCCCGGCACCCGCACCGGCGACCTGTCGGCACGGCCGGTCAACCGCCTCGACGCCGCTTGCCAAACCCATGACGCCTGCTACATCGCCCGTCACAACCATTGCGACTGCGACGGCGCCCTTGTTACCTCGGCGAAAGCGATCCGCGATAGCAAGGCGACGCCAAGGAAGATGCGCGGCGAGGCAGAGCTTTTGATCGCCACTTTCGCACTTCCCGTCTGCAAGGTTTTTCCGCAAGGTTTCATGCCGCCGCGCGATCCCGGCCAGTTGAAGGCAATGAACGGTGCAGCGGGATGAACCGGGCCGCATGCATGGCCCTGTTCGGGCTGGCGCTCGCCGCTCTTGCCGGTTGCGCCGGTCCGCTCGGCCGCAATTCCTGCGATTTCTTCCCCGGCGAAAAGGATTGCGCGCGGCCCTCGCTGTCGGCCAAGGCATCGGGGCCGCAAGTCGCGGCCGCGCAATTTTTCGGCGACGCCAGCCCAAGCGACTACGAAAAGCGGTTTCTGGCGCTGCTCGCCCACAACCAGATTGGCGCCATGGACCGGGCGAACGGCACCGGTCCCTTCGGCCATGACCGTCACGACATCGCCAACAGCGACTTCCAGGCGACCTATCGGGCACTGGAACGCCTGGCGAAACCGATCGCCACTGAACAGGTGCCGCCGGCGAGTGGCAAAAAGGGCGAAGGCCATTTCGACGGTCGCTGGCGGGTGTCGCGGCAGACGCTGTACATCGACGCCGCCGCCCGGCCTTCTGGGCCCAAGACCTTCAGCTTTTCCGGCCTGCAGGCGCGTTCGGTCGAGATCGTGCTGCGCCAGGCAGGTCAGCAACCGGTCGACATCGGCGGCGCCTGTGACGGCGCGCTGGGGTTCCGTGCCGGCGGCCATTCGCGCACAATCGCCAAGGGCGCGGCATTTCGTTTCCGCCTGTCCGGGGGAGGCGTCACCGTCAGCCTGTTTCCAAGCGACGGCCTGAACCGCTGCGACCTCAATATCCGCTCCAGCCTTGCTCCGGCGGGCGCTCCGCTGACCATCCTTCGCGAAGATGTCGCCGACCCGGCGCTGGCTGCTTTCGACAGCCGCTACCAGCGCTGCCCGATCCCCGATCCGGCCGGCCTCGATGCGCTCGACCGTGTTTTCTACGCCAGCCGCTGGCTATCGCAGACCTGCGCCCTGCCGCTCGGAAAGCCGCGCCTGTTGCGCAAGTCGCGCGACGGCTTCAACGCCAAGGTCGAAGCGCTGATGGGCGCGGCGCTGCCCGACAGCGCCTTCGACAAGGGCGATCCCGAACTGCCGCTCGACTTCTCGCACGCACCAAGGCTCAAGCTGATCTGTCTGTCGTCGCTGGAGTTCAAGGCAGACTTTTCCGGCCGCATCATCGAGCGGCTGATCCGCCATCACGCCGCCCTTGGCACCAAGGTACGGATCATGGTGACCGACGTGCTGGAGCGCGAAAAGGACGACGCCATGCTGCACCGGCTGGCGGCCGAATTCCCCAATGTCGAGCTGCAGGAATACCGCTGGCGGGCGGACCGTGGCGCACCGATAGACGAGCAGCTGTCACAGCTGCACAAGACCCACCACGTCAAGATGCTGGCGACGCTGGCCGAAGATCCCGCCCGCTCACGTGTCATCATCGGCGGTCGAAACATCCATGACGGCTTCCTGTTTCACAAGCCTGTCGACCTGTCGCGCTATCCCAATCTCCAGCAGTATGGCGGGACCGACGGGCTGTCGCTGAACTACTATTCGAACTGGAGCGACTTCGACATCGAGATATCAGACCAGGCCACGGTCGAGACGCTCGCCGCGCACCTTTCGACGCTGTGGTTGCGCGATGCCGACACCAACATCGCCCGGCCCTTCTCCATTCCGGTTCGCGCCGGCGGCCAACGTCCGCAAGGCACGGCGCGCCATTTCATCTCCGTGCCCTACGCGGACGGGCATGCACTGGAGAGCTATTTCATAGAGCTGATCGACACCGCCCAACACCATATCGAGATCGTCAATCCCTATCTCAACCTGACGCCGAAGCTCGCCCAGGCCTTCGACCGGGCGCTGGCCCGCGGCGTCAAGGTCGACATTATCGGCCGCATCGACCTCAAGGGCGACATCGGCGGCAAGTTCCTCACCGCGCTCAACAAGCTGTTCGTCGAGAAATACGGCGACCGTATCAACATCCGCGAATTCAAGGCGCCGGATGTCGTGCTGCATTCCAAGATCATGATGATCGACGAAAGGTTGGTGACGATCTCGTCGGTCAACCTCAACAACCGCAGCTTCTTCCACGACTCAGAGAACGGCATGATGGTGCTCGACCCCGCCTTCTATCGCCGCATGCAGCCGATCTATGACGACTATGTCGCCCATTCGAACCCGGTCTCCACGAACGTGACGATTCCCTGGGCCTATCGGCTGCTGTTCAGCAAGGGCTGGGTGAAGGAGGCTTTCTAAAGCCCTACCTGACGTATCGTTCCGGTCCGAGGTCGCGCACGTTGATGTTGGGCACCCGGCTGGACATGATGTCGGCCAGGACCTTGGCCGAGCCGCAGGCCATGGTCCAGCCGAGCGTGCCGTGGCCGGTGTTGAGATAGAGATTGGAGAACTCGGTGCGGCCGATCAGCGGCGGCCCGTCTGGTGTCATTGGCCGCAACCCGCACCAGAAGGTCGCTGCCCGCATGTCGCCGCCGCCCGGAAACAGATCGCCGACCGAATGCTCGAGCGTGCGGCGCCGCGATTCATGCAGCCTGAGGTCGAAGCCTGAAATCTCCGCCGTGCCGCCGACGCGGATGCGATCGCCCAACCTGGTGATCGCCACCTTGTAGGTTTCGTCCATGATCGTGGATTCCGGGGCGGCGGCGGCGTCCTTGATCGGCACGGTGATCGAATAACCCTTGACCGGATAGACCGGGATCGGCCGTTTCAGCAGGCGCATGAACCGCGCCGAATAGCTGCCCATCGCCATCACATAGGCCTCGGCGACCCTCGAACCCTTGTCGGTGCTGATGCTGGTAATGCGGTTGCGATTCCGGATGACCCGCCTGATCGAGGTGCCGTATTCGAAGGTAACGCCGCGCGCCACGCACAGCTCGGCCAGACGGTCGGTGAACATCTTGCAGTCGCCGGTTTCGTCGCCCGGCAGCCGCAGGCCGCCGACGAACTTTTCACGCACGCCCGCCAGCGCCGGCTCCGCCCCGATGCAGCCCTCGGGATCGAGGACCTCGTAGGGAACGCCATATGTCTTCAGCACCTCGACATCGCCAGCCGTGCCGTCGAGCTGCTTTTGTGTGCGGAACAGCTGCAGCGTTCCCTTGGCCCGCTCGTCATAGGCGATGCCGGTCGTCTCGCGCAGCGCCTTCAGCGTGTCGCGGCTGTATTCGGCCAGTGGCACCATCCGCGCCTTGTTCACCGCGTAGCGTTCCGCCGTGCAGTTGCGCAGCATCTTGACCAGCCACACCCACAAATGCGGATCCAAGGCCGGCCGCACCACCAGCGGACCATGCTTCATCAGCAGCCATTTGATCGCCTTCAGCGGAATGCCGGGTCCGGCCCATGGTGAGGCGTAACCTGGTGAGACCTCGCCGGCATTGGCGAAGCTGGTTTCCAGCGCCGGACCCTTCTGGCGGTCGATCACTGTCACTTCGTGGCCGGCCTCGGCAAGGAAATAGGCTGTGGTGACCCCGATCACACCGCCGCCCAGCACCAGAATCTTCATCGTACCATTCTCCACGACGACGTCTTGTCAGGGCTTGAGGCCGAGATCGTCACTTTCTGTCTGCCGGATTTTGCGGCGTCCGCCAAGTGCCCGATGCATGTCGCCCAAAAGTGCGCAGCGGTTTTGGGATAACGACATGAACAAAAACAAAAAGCCTATCCGTTGAGATAGGTCCGGTAGAAGCGAGGTCCGAGGCTGGTCAGGATTTCATAGCCGATCGTGCCGGCATGACCGGCCGCGTCGTCGACGCTCTGCGACGGGCCCAGCAGTTCGACGAGGTCGCCTTCCGCAAGCCTGCCAAGAGGCAGCGCCGAAATGTCGAGGATGATCGAATCCATCGACACACGCCCAAGAAAAGGCAGTCGCACACCTTCGAACCAGGCGGCGGAAGCCGCACGGCGGTGCCAGCCATCGGCATAGCCAAGCGAGATCGTCGCTGCTCTCAGCGGGCCGGCGGCGCGAAACGCGTGGCCGTAGCCGACGCCGGCTCCCTCTTGGAGGCTGCGCGTCTGTATCACCTTCGCCTGCAGCCGCACCACCGGCAGCATCGGGTTGGGTTCGCTTGGCGTCGGGTTGATGCCGTAGAGCGCGGCACCCGGGCGGGCGAGGTCGAAATGAAAGGCCGGCCCCAGGAAAATGCCGGAGGAATTGGCTAGCGAAACACGGGCCTCGGGCAACATCTTGCGCAAGCGTTCGAACTCCAGCCACTGCCGCTCATTGGCCGGATGCTCCGGCTCGTCGGCGCAAGCGAGATGGCTCATCACCAGGGCGACGTCGATCCCGTCGAAGGCATGCGAATCGGCGGCAATCGCCTCGACCTCTGCGAGCGGCATACCGAGCCGTGACATGCCGCTGTCGACCTGTATTGCGGCCTTGAGCTTGCGGCCCGCTCGTTTGGCCCTGGCGCGCCAGGCTGCCAGTTGTCCGGTGCTGTTGATAACGGCATTCAGCTCCGCCTCCACTGCCTCGCCTTCGGCACCCGGCTGAATGCCGTTCAGCACATAGATCGCCGGCCGTGAACCGAGCGCTGTGCGCAGCAGGATGCCTTCGGCCAGATGCGCGACGAAGAAGGTGTCGCAGCCTTCGGCTGCCAATGCCCCTGCCACTTCGGCCCCGCCGAGCCCATAGCCGTCGGCCTTGACGACGCCGGCACAGGCTACGCCGCCAAGCAACACTTTCAGCCGCCGGTAATTCTCACAGAGCGCACCGAGATCGATGGTCAGGATGGCACCGGCTGCCGCCTCGCTGATCGGCTGCGAGCTGGTCTCATGCGCTTGACGCTGTGACTTTCCGGATGCGCTGCTCATCCCGGCCCCTTGGCTTCTGGCGTATCAATCTATCAGTAAGGACAGACCATGCGTGCCGCAACAGTGGCGCCTCCACGCCGGCTACGCCACCAGATGCCGGAACACCGCCACAACGTCCTCATAGACCTTGCGCTTGAACGGCACGATCAAGTCGGGCAGATCCTGCATCGGTCGCCACGCCCATTGATCGAACTCGGCCGTATGACCGCCCGGCGGCGGATTGATCTGGATCTCGCTCTCATCGCCCTGAAAGCGATAGGCAAACCATTTCTGCGTCTGGCCGCGATAACGCCCCTTGAAGGCGACGCCGACCAGATCAGCCGGCAAGTCGTAATTGATCCACTGCGGCGCCTCGGCCAGCAATGAGACCGAGCGCATGCCGGTTTCTTCGTAGAGTTCCCGTTCCGCCGCCTGCAGCGGTTCCTCGCCCTTGTCGATGCCGCCCTGCGGCATCTGCCAGAGCTGCGTCGTACCGGCGAATTCGCTGTCCGGTTCGGCGATGCGATGACCGACCCAAACCAGGCCGTCGCCATTGAGGATCATCAATCCGACACAGGGACGGTAAGGCAGCGTTTCTGGATCGACCGGTTTCTTCTTCGCCATGCCCTCAGCCTTTTTCCGGGTCGATGGCCACCGCCGAAATCGGCACGATCTCGATGCCGCGCTTCTTGGCCTCGGTCACCCAGGACGACACGGTGTCGACCGTCAGGTCGAAAGCCGAGCCGATGCCGATGGCATAGCCTTTCGCCCGCGCCGTGGCTTCCAGATCGTCCAGCTTCTTCAATATGGCGCCACGATCCTGCACGGCATCGATAGCGGCGTCGCCGCCGGCGAATGGCACGCCGTCCTTCAGCGCCAGCTCGGGCGCCAGGCTGCGCGCCGAAGATCCGTCGTCGACATAGGCCAGGCCGCGCTTGCCGAGTTCGGCCATGAATGGCCCCATCGCCGTCGCGTCGGCCGAAAAGCGCGCGCCCATATAGTTCATGACGCCGGTATAGTTGGTCGTCCGCGACAGCGCCCAGCGCAGATTCTTCAAATTCTCCTCCGGCGTCGCGGAAACCGTAAGCGTGTTGCGACCGGGATTGACGTTGGGATAGTCGAACGGTTCGAGCGGCACCTGCATGACAACTTCATGCCCGCTCTGCCGAGCCGCCTGCATCCAGCGCCCAATGCTGTTGCCTTGCGGCGCGAAAGCCAGCGTCACCTCGGCCGGCAGCTTGGCAATCGCCGCCTGGGTGCCGGTCTGCGACACGGCGAGCCCGCCGATGACGATCGCCACGCGCGCGCCGCGTGCCCCGGACCACGGCCGCGCGTAGACATCGAACGGCCGCCTGCCGTCGGCGGCACGGATCGGCAAGGGGCCGGTTTCGCTGGCTTCGATCAATGCCTTGTCGGGAAGATGCGCGATCTTCAGGTTCTGGCCGATCGTCGAAGGGTCGTGAATGACGATGGCCGCCTTGGGCGGACCGTCGCCCTCTTCCTTTTGCACATGGATGATCTGCGGCCCGTCTGTCTTGGCTGGCGTCTCCGCTTTGGGCACGGGCGGGGTCACCGGGGCTGGGGCGGGCTCTGCCGCCGCCGTCACCTTCGGTGTCGAGACCGCGACTTCCTGCGGCTTGCGGAACGGCTTCTCGCGCAGTGCGATCGCGCTGGAGACGCCGACTACCGCCAGCACGACAAGCGTGGCCGCAACCGCACCGGGGCTGATCCCTCGCCGCGCCGCGCGCGGCGGCCGGACGGCCTGTCCGAGCGGGCGTTCGATGTCCTTGCCGATATCAGCCAAGTCGCATCCCCGGGCGCATGGATCCGAAAAGTGGAAATACTTTTCAGACGGCGCAAATTCAAAAGTTGGCGCGTCCTTCGCGCCTTCCCAGGAGAAGCACCGCTACCGCTGCGGCCTCCCCCCGAATCAAACTGCCGGAACCTCGCGGTCCCGGCAGCATTGCATCGCTTCGGTCAGGCGGCCAGAGCTGTCTGCCTGGCCGATCGACCTTTACTGGTTGAGCACGGTTTTGTTCGGATTCGGCGGGAACGCCGGATCGGTCTTCTCGCCGCGCAGCAGCTGCTCGGCATAGATCAGTTGCAGGTCGTCCTTCGGATCCGGCGGCACATAGGCTGCGGAGCCCGAACCGGTTTCGCCCTCTTCGGCACCCTTGATATGGCCCTTGAGGTCCGATTCGCCGCGGGTCAGGTCCCTGCCCTGCAATTCCGGCGGCAAAGGCTGGTCGACCTTGATGTCGGGCGTGATGCCCTTGCCCTGGATCGACTTGCCGGACGGCGTGTAATAGAGCGCCGTCGTCAGACGCAGCGCGCCGTTCTCGCCGAGCGGGATGATGGTCTGCACCGAGCCCTTGCCGAAGGACTGCGTGCCGACCACCGTGGCGCGGCGCAGGTCCTGCAGCGCGCCGGCAACGATTTCCGACGCACTGGCCGAGCCGCCATTGACGAGCACGATCAGCGGCTTGGCGCCGATGTCGTCGCCGGGCCGGGCGTCGAAGCGGGTGACATCCTTCGGATCGCGGCCGCGGGTCGAGACGATCTCGCCACGGTCGAGGAAGGCGTCGGACACACTCACCGCCTGGTCGAGCAGACCACCTGGATTGAGGCGCAGATCGAGCACATAGCCCTTGAGCTTGTCGTTCGGCACCTGCTTCTTGATGGTGTCGATGGCGTTCTCGAGGTCGTCATAGGTCTTTTCGGTGAAGGAGGTGATCTTCATGTAGCCGATGTCGTTCTCGACCCGGAACTTGACCGCCTTTACCTTGATGATATCGCGCACCACCGTCAGCTCGATCGGCTTGTCGGCGCCCTGGCGCAGGATGGTGAGCTTGATCGGCGTGTTGACCAGGCCGCGCATCTTCTCGACCGCATCGTTGAGGGTCAGGCCGCGAACCTCTTCGCCGTCGATCTTGGCAATATAATCGCCGGCAAGCACGCCCGCCTTGGCGGCTGGTGTGTCGTCGATCGGCGTGATCACCTTGACCAGGTCGTTCTCCATGGTGACCTCGATGCCGAGGCCGCCGAACTCACCCTTGGTCTGGACGCGCATGTCCTGCGCCTGCTCGGCATTCATGTAGGAGGAATGCGGATCGAGCGAGGCAAGCATGCCGTTGATGGCGTTCTCGACCAGCGACTTGTCATCGGGCGGCGTCACATACTGCGCCCGCACGCGCTCGAAGATGTCGCCGAAGATCGCCAGTTGCTTGTAGGTCTCGGAGCCCGCAGCGTTCGCCGTCGAGCCCGGCGCGCCATAGACCAGGCTCATAGCGGATGCGCCCATCAGCGCACCGGCAAACAGAAGCGACAGTTTCCGCATCATTTCACGTCCTTCCAGAAAAACGGTCCGCCCACCATGGGGCCGGATCGACGGGTTTTCCATCCTTGCGGAACTCGACATAGAGTTCCGGCGTGGCATTTCCATTCTTCGAGGCCGAGGTGCTTGCTACCCGGGCCTCTCCCATCGCGCCGACCGGCTCTCCTGCGAGCACCGACTGGCCAGACGCGACGCTGATTCTGCTCATCCCCGCCAGAACGACATGATAGCCGTCCCCTGCGTTCAGGATCAAGAGTTGACCATAGGAGCGAAACGGCCCCGCATAAAGCACATTTCCATCCGCCGGTGCGGTGACGATGGCTCCCGATTGTGTCGCAACCATGTCGCCAAGCATCACCGCGCCGTTACCGTCATCGGCCCCGAAGCGCCGTTTGATCTTGCCGGTCACCGGCAGCGCGATCTGCCCCTGAAGCGCCGAAAAGGGGGCTGCGGCAGTAAGGCGGTTGCCTTCCGGCACCGGCAGCGACGCCAGTTCCGTCTGGGCCGGGACCGTGTCGCCCTCCGCTGTCTTTTGCTCGGCCGCCTTTGCCGCGGCCGCCGCCTTGCGGGCCTTGTCGGCCTCCAGCGAGGCGATCAGCTCCTTCATGCTGCCAGCCTTGGCCGCCAGCGCTTGCGCTCGCTGCTTCTCTGCGGCCAGCGCCGTTTGCGTATCCGCTGCGAGCTTCTGCTTGGCTTCAAGCAGCATGCCGAGCCGCTTCTTTTCCGCCGTCTGCTCGCCGACCGCTGCCGTCAGCCGTGCCCGCTCGGCCTCGATCGAAGCCGTCACCCGCGACTGCTCCTTGAGGTCGGCCAGCAATATGTCTGTCTGCTGGCGCAGTTCCGGCACCACGGCGCCGAGCAGGATGGCGCTGCGCACCGACGACAGCGCATCCTCGGGCTTGACCAGGATCGCCGGCGGCGGGTTGAGCCCCATGCGCTGCAGCGCGCCCAGTACTTCGGCCAGAACGTCGCGCCGCGCCAGCAGCGAAGCGCGGATTTTCTGTTCCTGGTCCTTCAGTCCTTCGAGCTTGGCGCCGATGTCCTCGATGTCCTGGCCAAGCTTCTGCTCGGTCATCGCTGACTGGATCAGCGCCGCGGTGATCGAGGCATGGTCCTTCTTGACCGTCGCTATGTCGGCGGCGAGCTTGGCCAGCCGCTCGGACGACAGCGTGATCTCTTTCGAGATCTGCTCGTATTCGGCCCGGCTCTGGTCGGGGTCGGGCGCCGTGTCGAGCGTGTTCTCTGCCCAGGCAGCGCCGAGCGACAACGCCAGTGCCGCCGCAGCGATGCCGCAGCGCGCGCGCCAGGAGCCCGTTCTTGATTTCCAGTCCTCAGACATTGAAGCCCGACTCTATGCGTGGCTTCGTTAACGAACAATCAACCATGTTCGAAACCCCGACCTCTTGGCGCATTCTCGCTGCGCATTGGGGCGGAAATCCGGGCGGCGGGTGAGAGTTCGCGACTTTACGAACGATGATAGGGGTGCCCCGAAAGAATTGTGGCTACCCTGTAGAGCTGCTCTCCCAGCATAACGCGAACCAGTTGGTGCGGCCAGGTCAGCGCGCCGAACGACACCATCAATTCGGCCTGATCGCGCAGCGACTGATCGTGGCCGTCGGCGCCGCCAATGGCGATGACCAGCGCCTTGCGGCCGCCGTCGCGCAACAGACCGATACGCCCAGCGAAATCCTCGGAGGAAAAATTCTTGCCGCGTTCATCGAGCAAGATCAGCGCTGTGCCTTGCTGCAGCTGTGTCTGCAGCTTCTGGCCTTCCTCGCGCCGGCGCTCATTGGCAGTCTGGGCGCGGCCTTCCGCAATCTCGACAAGCCCCGAGAATTCGAGCCCCACTGCCGGGCCGCTCTTGGCGAAGCGCTCGAAATAGCGGTCGGCAAGTTGCTTCTCAGGGCCGGCTTTCATCCGGCCCACGGCATGAACGGTAATCTTCATCCCTGCCTCGAAGAACAGCCTTGGCTGCTCAGTGGAGGGTCTCTTCCTCGAGATCCGGCGCCTGCCACATCTTTTCGAGATTGTAGAAGTCGCGGACTTCGGGACGGAAGACATGGACGATGATGTCGCCCGAATCGATCAGGACCCAGTCGGCGCCTGCCAGCCCCTCGACGCGCGCGGTGCCGAGGCCGGCATCCTTGAGCGCCTTGAGGAGATGATCGGCGACAGCCGAGACATGGCGGTGCGATCGGCCCGACGCGATGACCATATAGTCGCCGAGGCTCGATTTCCGCTGAATGTCGATTGAGACGATGTTTTCGGCCTTGGAGTCTTCCAGACTGGCAAGGACTGTCGTGATGGCGCGGGACACGGCGTCGTTTACGCTGATCCCGGCCGGCGAAGGCACGATGTCGGCCTTCTTCCGCAGTGCTGTTCTCAGTGTATTTCCTTTCGCAGCAAGAACAACCAAATCACCCCTGAAATCAGGTGACACCACTTAGATAGGCAGAGTTCCGTTGCAGTTTCAAGACGTCAGCCCAAACAGACGCGAACGCAGGACCGATCTTCCGGTTCCGCGTACCCAAGAAAAATCGGAACCCTTGGCACGTTGCAGGGGTTATCGGCACACCGACCAACCGGATTTCCAGACATGCCGATCGACCCCCAGAGCACTCTCCTCAGCGTGCAGGCCGCCCTTGCGCAACTCAGCACACTCATTGTTTCCTACTCCTTCTCGGCCATCGGCGCCGTCGTTCTTCTGGTTGGCGGCTATATAATCGCCGGCCTCGCCGAGCGCTCGATTTTCGCCGGCCTCGGCCATATCCATGGCTTCGACGCTACGCTCCGCCACTTCTTCTCGAAGATCGCCCGCTACACCATCCTGATTCTCGTCGTCATCATGGTGCTTGGCCAGTTCGGTGTGCAGACCGCCTCGATCATCGCCGCCATCGGGGCCATCGGCCTCGCCATCGGCCTGGCGCTGCAGGGCACGCTGCAGAACATTGCCGCCGGCATCATGCTCCTGGCGTTGCGGCCATTTCGCATCGGCGAATATGCCGAGGTGGGCGCCATTTCCGGAACGATCGAGGAAATAGGCTTGTTTGCCACCAGGCTGAGGACGGTCGACGGCGTCTATGTCCTCGCACCCAATTCCACCTTGTGGAACCAACCAGTCCGCAACTATTCGCGTAACGGCGTTCGCCGCAGCGACGTTACGCTGACCATTGGATCCTGGAACGATATCGATCTCGCGCAAAAGACGATGCTCGGCGTCGCCACCGACCGACGCGTCAAACGGGAGCCGGCGCCGATGGCCTTTGTGGCGACCGTCGGCGACAGCACCGTTGCCATCACCTTGCGCTACTGGACCTCGGCGGCAGATTTCTTCGCCACGCAGATCGATCTCACCAAACGCGCCAAGCAGGCCTTCGACGCCGAAGGCATATCTGTCCCCGCACCGCCGCCGGAAACGTCGCGGCAGGAGACTTCCACCACAAGACAATAGCCGAAACGACCAATTCCCAGTGCCGATCTAAAGCATGATCCCGAAAAGTGGGGGCCGGTTTTCGGAAAAGATCATGCTCTAAATGTCCGCACGGCGCGGCTCTTCCGGGGCGAAGGCAAGTTCCACCGGCAGCGGTGCTTGCGCCGTCATCGGCGCAAAGCTGCCGGTCTCGGCAGCGGGAACAGCCAGTGTGGTAGCCACCCGCCACAGCACGAACAGGCAAAAGGCGGCGGCGATGACGATTGCCACATAGATGAAGGCCTGCGTCCCGTAGATGGCGGAAAGCCCGGTGACGATGCCCGGCACGACGAAACCCGACAGCGACCAGGCAAACAGAAGCGAACTGGACAGCGCCACCATATCGTCCTTGCCGGCACGGTCGGCGGCATGCGCGCTGGCCAGCGAGTAGATCGATTCCGAGGCGCCGTCCCAGACCACATAGATCACCACCAGCGCCGCCAGCGTACTGCCGTCGAAGCCGATGGCCAACAGGCCTGCCGCAACCGCAAGCGCGGAAGCGGCGATCAGCACGTAGCGCCGATCGGTGCGGTCGGAAATCCAGCCGAGCGGAATCTGCAGGATCAGCGTGCCGACCGGCATCGCCGACAAGAGCAGCGCCACGTCGGCCTGGCTGTAACCCTTGGCCGTGGCATGGATCGGCGCGAAACCCGAAATCGCCATCGACAGGCCGCCGACGGCCAGCATGCCGGCGACGCCCACCGGCGAAATCCGCCAGGCCCGGCCGAGCGCGACGGATGCCGCTTGCGGCGCCGGCGGCTGCGCAAGTCTTGTCATTCCGACAGGAAGGATCGACAGCGCCGTGAAGGCGATGCCGACCAGCGGTGCCTCCGCCGTAGTGATGTCGATCAGCGCCAGCGTCGCATAGCCGACACCGAGTCCGGCGACATAGGCGACGTAGAAGAACGCCATGACCCTGCCGCGAATGGCGTTGGCGACGGCATCGTTCAACCAGCTTTGCGCCACGATGAAAAGACCGCAGATCGAGAAGCCGTAGAGCGCGCGGGCCGCAATCCACACGATGGGGTACGTCCCGGCGCCGACGACGGCGTTGGAGAGCGCGATCAATGCCGACAGCACCATGAACGCGCGGGCATGTCCAACCCTTCTGACGAGAGGCCCGGTCAGGATGCAGCCGGCAAGGCCGCCGGCCGAAAGCCCGGTGATGATCAACCCGGACCAGGTCGGATCGAATCCGGCGGCGCCGAGCCGGACCGGAATATAGGCGAACATCAGCCCGTTGCCGACGGCGATCAGCGCCATCGACACGATGACGCTGGCTATCGCGATCAGCGGCGTCGGCTGGTTGCCTGCTTCCGCGCCGGTTTCGAATTGGTCTTTCCTTGAAATCGCCATGCCTGGTCAGGATCGCTTACGAAATGGGCAAGCGCAGCCGCAAATGCGACATGGCCAGGCGGCTTGGCTCAGTCTTTTGCAGCTTTGCGGATGGCACTTGATGACAGCGACGAGCGCGGGCCGTGGATGAAGGTCCAGGCTGGCGCCTTCATGCGGGCAAGCCGCGGCGCATCGCCCTCGTCGATACGGGCGTAGTCGAAGGTCTTGGCCACGACCGACGACAGGAACGACAGCGTCGCCCCCGGACGGTCGATCACCGCGATCGGAAACGTCATCACGATCTGGCGCCAACGCTGCCAGCGGTGGAAGTCGCGCAGACTGTCGGCGCCCATGATCCAGACGAAGTCGACGCCGGGGTTGCGTGCCTTGACCAGCGCCAGCGTATCGGCGGTGAAACGGACATGGTGGGCGGCCTCGAAGGCGGAGACCTTGATTTTGGGGTTGCGGGCAATGCTCTCGGAAAGCTGCAGGCGCTCGGCCAGCGGCGCCAGCTCGCGCGTGCTCTTCAGCGGATTGCCCGGCGTTACCACCCACCACAGCTGGTCGAGCGCCAGACGCCTGAGCGCGATTTCGGCGACCAGCGCATGGCCGGCATGCGGCGGATTGAACGAGCCGCCGAACAGACCGACGGCCAGGCCTTTTTCAGCATGCGGCATCTTCAGGTAGTGGGCAGAAATGGCCGGCGGGGACGATGACAGCATGGTGCTAGTCGCCCCCCTCTGTCCTGCCGGACATCTCCCCCTCAAGGGGGGAGATTAGCAATTTCATTGACGGCACAAATACTGCGAAGCCCGTGATTGGCGAAATCGCAGGTGACGGCCGATCTCCCCCCTTGAGGGGGAGATGTCCGGCAGGACAGAGGGGGGTCGACGCGCGCAACGCCCTCAAGCTCGAACGACGAACAGCTTCAAGGCCTCACCTGCCCGGACCCGCGCACGCGGTATTTGAACGAAGTCAGTTGTTCGACGCCGACCGGCCCGCGCGCATGCATCTTGCCGGTGGCGATGCCGATCTCGGCGCCCATGCCGAATTCGCCGCCATCGGCGAACTGCGTCGAGGCGTTGTGCAACAGGATCGCCGAATCGATCTCGTTGAAGAAGCGTTCGACTGCATTTGCATCCTCAGCGACGATCGCCTCGGTGTGATGCGAGGAAAACGTCTCGATATGCTCGATCGCGCCGGCGACGCCGTCCACCAGCTTCACCGCGATGATGGCGTCGAGATATTCGGTCAACCAGTCGGCGTCGGTCGCCGGCTTTGCATCGAAAAACATCTTCAGCACTTCGGCATCGGCGTGGATCTCGCAGCCTGCCGCGCGCAGCGCGTCAAGGATCGGCACCAGATGTGTAGACGCGACGGCACGGTCGACCAGCAGAGTCTCGGCCGCGCCGCAGACACCGGTGCGCCGCATCTTGGCGTTGACGGCGATTTGCACCGCCATGTCGAGCTTGGCCGAGCGGTCGATGTAGAGATGGCAGATGCCTTCGAGATGGGCGAAGACCGGCACCCGTGCCTCGGTCTGCACACGCTCGACGAGGCTTTTTCCCCCACGCGGAATGATGACCTCGAGATTGCCGGAAAGCCCTTTCAGCATTTCGCCGACTGCGGCGCGATCGGTGGTCGGCACCAGCTGGATGGCATCTTCCGGCAGGCCGGCAACATTCAGCCCCTCGACCAGGCAGGCATGGATTGCGGCAGAAGAATTCAGCGAATCCGAGCCACCGCGCAGGATCACCGGATTGCCGGCCTTGAGGCAGAGTGCGCCGGCATCGGCCGTCACATTCGGCCGGCTCTCATAGATGACGCCGACGACACCGAGCGGCGTGCGCACGCGCTCGATATGCAGGCCGTTCGGCCGGTCCCATGCGGCGATCACGTCGCCGACCGGGTCGCGCAATGCGGCGATTTCGCTGACACCGTCGGCCATGGCGCGGATGCGGGCCGGGTTGAGCTTCAGCCGGTCCATGAACGAGGCGGACAGCCCCGACTTGTGGCCATTCGAGATATCGATGGCATTGGCGTCGAGAATGTCCTGCTCGCGGGCGATGATCGCCTGCGCCATGGCAATCAGCGCTGCGTTCTTGGCGGCGGTCGTGGCGACGGCCAGCGGTCGGGCGGCGGCACGCGCGCGGCGGCCGATATCGGCCATCAGCGCAGCGGTATCATCCCGGGATTTTTCATGCAGCTTCAGCATGGCTCATCCTCCGCTGGTTACTTGGTCACCAGCCAATACTTGGTCAGTAGGATGACTCACCACAAGATCATCGCGGTGGATCATCGCCGAACGCGCTTCGTAGCCAAGCACCGTTTCGATCTCGGTCGTCTTCAGGCCAGCGATCCTTACGGCATCGGCGGCATCGTAGGCAACCAGTCCGCGCGCGATCTCGCGGCCTTCGGGCGACAGGATCGCCACCGTATCGCCACGCGAAAAATTGCCGCTGACCAGTTTCACACCGGCCGGCAGCAGCGACTTGCCCGACAGCAACGCGCCGATCGCGCCGGCATCGACGGTCAGCCGCCCTGCCGGTTCGAGCTGCCCGGCGATCCACGTCTTGTAGCCCTTGACCGGATTGGCGCTCGGCCGGAAGAAGGTGGCGCGCTCGCCGCGCTCGATTGCCATCAGCGGCGACAGACGCGTACCGGCGGTGATGATCATGGCGGTGCCGGCAGCGGTGGCGATCTTCCCGGCATCGAGCTTTGTCCGCATGCCGCCGCGCGACAGCTCGGAAGCGGCAGCCCCCGCCATCGCTTCGATATCGGGCGTAATGCGGTCGACGATCGGAATGAATTTTGCGCCGGGGTCGCGCGCCGGCGGCGCGGTGTAGAGACCGTCGATATCGGAGAGCAGCACCAAAAGGTCGGCACCCATCATCGTCGCCACCCGCGCGGCCAGCCGATCGTTGTCGCCATAGCGGATTTCGGAGGTCGCCACCGTGTCGTTCTCGTTGATGACCGGCACCGCCTTCATCTTGAGCAAGGTGGAGATCGTCGCCCGCGCATTGAGGTAGCGTCGGCGCTCTTCGGTGTCGCCGAGCGTCAGCAGGATCTGGCCCGATTTCAGGCCGCCCTTGCCAAGCGCATCCGACCAGGCGCCGGCCAAAGCGATCTGCCCGACGGCGGCCGCCGCCTGGCTCTCCTCCAGCTTCAGCGCCCGCTTGCCGAGGCCGAGAATGGTGCGGCCAAGCGCGATGGCGCCGGAAGAGACGACAAGGATTTCAGCGCCGCCACCGGCCAGCACCGCAATATCGTCGGCGAGCGAGGCCAACCAGTCGCGCTTCAGGCCGCTCGTGCGGTCGACGAGCAGCGCCGAGCCGATCTTAACGGTGATGCGCCGGTATTTTTTCAGCGACTGCGCAACCATCGCTATCGGTCCCAGCGAGTCTCGACGGGAGTAGCCGTCGCATTGCGCGCTTCGGCCACCACCGACATCAACGCGCGCAACACCGCCTCGACACCCTCGCCCGTGACGGCCGAAAGCAGCATCGGCGCACGGCCGGCGGCGCGCTTCAGCGAGGCGACCTTCTTCTTGCGCGCATCGGCATCGAGGATGTCGACCTGGGAAAGGGCGACGATCTCGACCTTCTCGGTCAGCCCGTTGCCATAGGCATCGAGTTCGGCACGCACGGTCTTGTAGGCCTTGCCCGGATTTTCCTCCTGCGCCGAAACCAGGTGCAGCAGCACACGCGTGCGCTCGACATGGCCAAGGAAGCGGTCGCCGATACCGACGCCTTCATGCGCGCCTTCGATCAGGCCGGGAATGTCGGCGATGACGAATTCGCGCGCATCGATGCGGGCAACACCGAGGCCGGGATGCAGCGTGGTGAAGGGATAGTCGGCGATCTTCGGCTTGGCCGCGGTGACCGCCGCCAGAAAGGTCGACTTGCCGGCATTGGGCAAACCGACCAGGCCGGCATCGGCGATCAGCTTCAGCCTGAGCCAGACATTGAGCTCTTCGCCCGGCAGGCCGGGATTGGCGCGGCGCGGCGCCTGGTTGGTCGAAGTCTTGAAATGCTGGTTGCCGAAGCCGCCATTGCCGCCTTTGGCCAGTAGAAAGCGTTGGCCGACCACCGTCAGGTCGCAGATCAGCGTCTCATTGTCCTCGGCAAAGACCTGGGTTCCCGCCGGCACTTTCAGCGTCACGTCGGCACCCTTGGCGCCGGTCATATTGCGGCCCATGCCGTGGATGCCGGTCTTGGCCTTGAAATGCTGCTGGTAGCGATAGTCGATCAGCGTGTTCAGCCCATTGACGGCCTCCAGCCAGACATCGCCGCCACGTCCGCCATCGCCACCATCGGGCCCGCCGAACTCGATGAATTTTTCGCGCCGGAACGACACCGAACCGGCGCCGCCGTCGCCGGAGCGGATGTAGACCTTGGCTTGATCGAGAAATTTCATCGGATTTCGTAGTTTCTCTATTGGCCTTGCGGCATTGCTCTAAACCTTCGGCACTGCTCTAAACCAAGGTGGGGCGAAGGGCGAGGCCGTTTTGCGGCGGCAGCCCTGTGTGTTCGTTCGGGCCATGATGCCGACAAGTGGAAACCGGAAAAGATCATGGTCGAGAAGATACGCGCAAAGGACGCTGTAACACCTTGCCGGGCCGGGGAGATGGCGGAATGAGGGTTGTAACCTACAACATCCAATACGGCATCGGCCTCGACGGGCAATACGACGTCGGCCGCATCACTGACGCCGTGCGCGGCGCCGACGTGATCGCGCTGCAGGAGGTTACGCGCAACAACCCCAGGAACGGCAACCGCGACATGGTGGCCGAGCTCGTCGAGGCCCTGCCTGAATATTTCGCCGCCTATGGCAGCAATTTCGAGGTCAATGTCGGCTCGCGCATCGAGAACGGCCGGGCTCTCACGACAACCTTCCAGCTCGGCAACATGGTGCTGTCGAAAACTCCCATTCATCTATCGCGCAATCTGCTTTTGCCGCGCAGCCGCAGTTTCGAGGCGATGAACTTCCAGCGTGGCGCGCTGGAAGCGCTGATCGAGACGCCGCTCGGTTTCATCCGCTTCTACTCCACTCATCTCGACCATCGCAGCCCGGTCGAACGCACCAGCCAGATCCGATTTCTGCGCCAGCGCCTGTTGAACTATGCTCTCGAGGGAGGCGGTCTCTCAGGCATTCCCGAGATCGGTTTGCCGGACCTGCCCTATCCCGAAGCCTTCATCGTCCTGGGCGATTTCAACATGCTGCCCGGATCGCCCGAATATGTCGAACTCGCCGGCCGCCCGGATCATGAGTTCGGCATGCCGCTCACCGCCGATCTCGCCGTCGACGCCGCCCAGCGCCTCGACACACCCGATCTCGTCACCTGGGTCGATCCCAAACAACCCGACGATGTCAGCCGCCACAAACGCATCGACTATGTCTTTACCTCAGCCTCGCTCGCCGGATCGCTGAAGCGTCTGTGGGTCGACCGGCAAGCAGTCGGCTCGGACCACTTGCCGGTCTGGCTCGAGACCGCCTGACCCCGAGTTTGGTCCGCAATCTTTTTCGAACCTTTGACTAAAAGCTCAGCGTCGAGGTGTGTTGAGATTCAGGTCAAGCCGAGTCGAGAATGGTGGTTTCCGAGAACCGGAGCGGAGCGTACTTTTCGTACGTGAGCACCGGAAGCGCAGGAAACCGCCATTCGCAGGCCGGCATCACCTGAATATCGACACGCCTTAGAAGTGGACCCAGTTCCGCAGGCTGGTCCAGGTCTTGCGATCGAGACGGTAGCGCTCGACCGGCACCTGGCCGGCGACGATCGAGTTCAGCATGCCCTGGCCGGCATACTGGAAGCCGCATTTGTGGATGACGCGGCGCGAGGCCGGGTTGATGACCCGCGTCGAGGCATGCAGCACCTGGATCGTCGTCTTCTGGAAGGCGAGGTCGACCAGCGCGTGCGCGGCTTCCGTCGCATAGCCACGCTTCCAGTAGGGCTCGCCGATCCAGTAACCGAGCTCCAGCCCGCGATCGGTGGTGTTGAGGCCGGCGCAGCCGACGAAGACCTCGGTGCCGGCCAGCGTCAACGCATAGGCAATTCCCGCCCGGCGCGAAGCCGTCATGGCAAGAAAGGCGCGCGCCTCGGCCTCGCCATAGGGGTGCGGCATGCGGGCCAGCATTTCGGCGACATGCCGGTTGTCGGCGAGTGCGGCCAGTTGCTCGATATCGCTTTCGCGCGGCGCCCGCATCGCCAGCCGCTCGGTCGCCAGCACCGGGCAATCTATCGCGTAACTTTCGTCGTCTGTGTCTTCCGCTTCGGCAACCATGTCAGTCCTCCAGGCAAGAAAAAGGGGAGATGGAAACCCATCTCCCCTGATCCATTTCCTGGCTTGGCCAGACACCGGTTCCCGAGATGGGTGCCGGTGTTCTCGTACGGAACCGGCTACTCCGCTGCTTTCGTCATCGGGTTCACCGAGACGTAGGTTCGGCCGTTGGCTTTTTTGTTGAAGGTGACTGCGCCTGATTCGAGCGCAAAAAGGGTGTGATCCGTGCCCATGCCGACATTGACGCCGGGATGCCACGTGGTGCCGCGCTGACGAATAATGATGTTGCCCGGGATCACGGCTTCGCCGCCGAACTTCTTCACGCCGAGACGCTTGGAATGCGAGTCGCGACCATTGCGCGACGAACCGCCAGCTTTCTTGTGTGCCATCTAACTAACTCCGATGCGCCGCAAGGCGCTTGAATGGTCTTATGAACGCGTTCGCGTTCCGTTTCAAGTCGGATCCGGCGACGATTGCGCCGGATAATCTTACTTCTTCGCCAGTTCCTTGGCCTGCTCGCGCCAGTCCTTGATCTGCTCGGCGCTGAACGGCATGTGCTCGTCGATCTTGGCCACATCCTTGTCCGACAGCTTGGCGAGCTGCGCGAAGGTGATGATGCCCTGCTCGGCAAGATCCTTGGCGGCGACCGGGCCGATGCCCTTGATCACGGTCAGGTCGTCCGGCTCGCCCTTCGGCGCCTTGAACAGCGGCGCGGCGACGGCTTCAGCGGCCTTGGCCTCTGCCTTCGGGGCAGCCTCTGCCTTGGCTTCCTTCTTGGCCTTGGCCTCCTTCGGTGCAGCCTCGGCCTTCGCCTCGGGGGCAACCTCTGCCTTGGCCTTCGCCTCGGCCTTTACGGCCGCCTTCTTCGTCGGCTTGGCGCCAGCCAGCAGGATCTCGGCGATCCGCACGGTGGTCAAAAGCTGGCGATGGCCGATCTTGCGGCGCGAATTCTGCCGGCGACGCTTCTTGAAAGCGATGACGGTGCGGTTCTTGCCCTGCTCGACGACCTCGGCGGTGACCATCGCACCGTCGACGAACGGCGCGCCGAACGTGACATTCTCGCCCTCGCCATGCGCGAGCACGTGGCCGATTTCGACGATATCGCCGACCTGGGCTTCGACTTTTTCGATCTTCAGGAGATCGTTGGCGGCAACGCGATACTGCTTGCCACCCGTTTTAATGACTGCGAACATTTTTTGCCTTTCGCTGTTCGGTCGGCCTTGATGAACCGCTTCACGCGGTTCGGCCGTCTTTTTGTCAGTCTGCGGGTTCAAAAAACAAGCGGCGCGGAAGAACCCTCCACGCCGATTGCGCGCTGTCCCTAACCGAAGGTTCGTTGCAAGTCAAGGCAAACGGCCCGATTCCTTGCCTTGGCCGATTGGCCGGCATCGCCTGTCGAGGACGGGACGGCGTCAATCCCGGCAAGACCCTCGCAGCAAGCTGAATTTCCCGGCGGATTGGCCTTGTAACCTGCCCGCCCAGCCGTTATCTAATGCGCCGCGCCGGCAACGGCGGACCATGACCGCGGAGAGGTGGCAGAGTGGTCGAATGCACCGCACTCGAAATGCGGCATGGGTGCAAGCCCATCGGGGGTTCGAATCCCTCCCTCTCCGCCACATTTTGACCGCTAGTCTGACTCTCAACCTTTTGAAAAGACTGCCTTTATCGCCTGTAAGGCTGCAAGGTTCCGGTAACCAATTCGGGATTCTGCTCTGATTTTTGCTCTGGAAATTGCTATGGTCTCTGGCGGAGACGTGGTATTTCCGGTGCAGAGTCAGGAGTTCAGCATGGGTAAGCAGATAAAGCTAAAGCGGCGCGGCAAGGGCGGCATGCTGTACATGGTTAGGCACGTCCCGGTTGATTACAGAGGCGTCGAACCGCGCAAGGAGATTTGGGTCCCACTCAGCACGGATTCGGAAAGCCATGCGCAGCAAAAGGCGGCCCAGGTTTGGGAAAAGACCATTGCTGGCTGGGAGGCCAAAAAGGCCGGTGATACCGCCGATGCCGAGAAGGCATTTGAGGCCGCACAGAATTTGGCAAAGGCGCGAGGCTACCGCTGGCTGACGGCCGGCGAAGTCGCCAAACTCCCACGGGAGGAACTGCTACAGCGCGTTGAGGCCGTCTCGGTTCGCAAAGGTGAACCGGACAAGCTGGAGGCTGCGGCGCTGCTTGGTGGCGCTAAGGAGCCTCCGATCACGGTCACGCGGGCTTTGGCACTCTATTGGGAACTTGCGGCCGAAAACACACGTGGAATGAGCGAAGATCAGATTCGGCGGTGGAAGAATCCGCGCATCAAGGCGATCGGCAATTTCGTCGCCGTGGTCGGTGACAAGGTGCTTGCTGATATCACCCGGGACCATATGCTGGACTTTCGTGATTGGTGGTCGAAGCGCCTCGCCAAGGAAGAACTGACTCCGAATAGCGCAAACAAGGACATCGGCTATGTCGAATCGACCCTTCGGCTGGTCGAGGAAAAGAAGCGGCTTGGTCTGGCGCTCCCGCTCGGCAAGCTGACGTTCAAGGAGGATGACGACAAGACCCGCCCGCCATTCTCGGATAAGTGGATCAAGGGAAAGCTCCTAGAATCGGGCGCTCTCGATGGCCTCAATGCAGAAGCCAGGGCCGTCATCCATGCCATGGTGAACACCGGGGCGAGGCCGTCTGAGATCGTCGGGTTGCTCCCGCATCATATCCGCCTCGATGCCAATGTACCTCACATTGAAATCAAGGCCGAAGGAAAGAAGACCAAGAACAAAGACTCGAAGCGGACCATTCCACTGGTAGGGGTCAGTCTGGAGGCATTGCGGGCGTTCCCCGAAGGCTTTCCGACATATCGATTCAAGGACAAAATCAGCGACACCGTGAACAAGTTTCTCCGGGAAAACGAGTTGCTGGAGACAGCGGACCACTCGCTCTACTCGCTTCGCCACAGCTTTGAAGACCGAATGCTGCGTGCCAAGATCGACGAACGTATCCGCCGCGATCTGATGGGGCACAGCCTAGGCGGACGGCAACGTTATGGCGAGGGCGGCTCGCTAGAACATGCGGCGGAGCTTCTGGAGGCGATTGCCTACTAGGCGCGCCTCCAGACGCGGTGAGTTCCATGGATGTCCGATAGGCGCATAGGAAAAGTCGCGCGCCTCAAGCTCGCGACCAAGACGCGTTTCCAGACAACCGATGCACAGGAAACCCTCCTTCATCCCGCCTTTC
The DNA here is from genome assembly GCF_024746795.1 of Mesorhizobium sp. AR10. Lineage (NCBI taxonomy): Bacteria > Pseudomonadati > Pseudomonadota > Alphaproteobacteria > Hyphomicrobiales > Phyllobacteriaceae > Mesorhizobium > Mesorhizobium sp. AR10. Next base: position 1,439,507 of record NZ_CP080524.1, on the reverse strand, counting down.
GCCCAGAGCCGGTTGCGGACCATGTACCACTCCCAGCGGCCTTTGTGGCGACAGCCGCGCTTGCCAGTGCAGGGAGTAGTATCGCACCCGCAATCGGTACAAATGCTGCTCATCTCGTGGCCGGCTTTACAAGCCGAGATTCCGAGCCCCGCCCTCGTGAAAGGCGTCCATATACCGCCCGACAAAGCGGTGCATCCAATGAAGGTCAATCCCATACCTGTCTTCCACCGCTGCGAGCGCTTTAAGCTGGTTTGGCGTAACCTGTCTTCCGTTTCCTCGCTTCTCCATGGCCATATAGAGGGCGATACTATCGAGCTTGGTTTTCAGATCGACTATCTGGGCTCTCAGATGGGCAATCTCACCGGGTTCGCCGGGCGTCTTTGCAGTCATAAAATGCTCCTTTGGGTCAGGTTGTGTGGATGGGAATCCGGGCGGCGGCAATCGCCCTCGCCTTCGCGATGGGATCGCCGCTAATCAGCTTGGCTTCCGTGGTGGCGATTTCAGCCTCCAGCCTGTCGAAGATCGGGAGATAGACCGGGTCTGCGATTACCAGTTTTGCAACGGTCGAATGGGCTTTGCGGAGTCGGGCCAAGGTTCGGTCGGCATTGCTGTTGAGATTCGCGCGCAACTGCTTCGCCGGCAGGAATGCCAGCGGGAGACGGTAGGACGTTTGAACATGAGTACCCATACGCAACGGCTGCGCTTAGCGAAGTGCACAGTGTGCGTCAAGTTGTAAAATGGAAATTGCCTTGTTGTTTCAAATAGTTACGCAGCAGAATGCGAGGTCCATATCTAAGGCGCTTGTGTTGGTGGAAGGCAAGGCACTGGAAACCGGCTGGCTGCTGGTCAAGCGCCTGCGTGTGGTATCATGCGTCGATGCATTGCAGTTGATTCTTTGTCGCGCGTGAAGCGAGGACCTGTGAAGTTCAAATCGGAGCATGACAACCCTCTTCCCGATCTGGTGGAGTTGAAGACCAAGGTCTCGCCGAAAGAAGGCGACGATCACGCCCATGATCTTCTTGTCGAGCTGCGCGTGCACCCGTTCGAAATCGAAGAGACGATCGGATTTATTGCGGTTGAGATTTCCGAAGCGGTGCTGTCGGTTCAATTCACAGGGCTGGAGGTCGTGCCCCGGACGAAGCTGGGCAACCCCGTGATGGCAACGAAGGTCCGACAGGAAGTACAGCGCGAGCGGTCTGTAACGCAGACGGTAGACACCGAGAAAAACCGCTCAGCTAGCGCTTCAGGCGGTGCATCCATGACCGGCATCGACGGCAAGGTTGAGGGCAGTCGCGATTCCACCGAAAAGTCTGGTCAGTCGGTCGGCGAAAAGACGACCAGTACGGACGTGATCGAACGCCATCAGGTCAAGGCGATCGGCAACGACAACTGGAAGATCACCGGCGCGCCTCTGGACGGAGTGTATATCGATCATGAGCCATTGTGCGAGGTGACACCTGTTGCAGGCAAAAACCGCGTTGGTGTCGAAGCCGAACTTGTCGTCAAGCAAAAGCACGTGAAGGCCGAACTGATTACGGGCGGGGTCTGGTTTTCGTCCGTCAATCAAAAGAAAATTGCAAAAGTGCTTATAGCAAAGAGCCTTCACGCGGCGGGGTCCGACAAGCCGTTTGAGGGCAAGTTCGTATTCGGGAAGTCGCAGAGTTTCGATGAAGGATAGCCCATATCTCACTGGCATCCTTTCTGAGAGCCAAGTTGCCGCCCTTCAGTCCGTTGCCAAGGCTTCTGAAGCGCCCTTCGAACAAATGGTAAAGCTCGGAGGTCTGCAACCATCCCGTGACTTGCGGTTCGCCGATCTGCAAGGCGTCAACATCAGCGACTCCGATATCAGAGGTTTTGATTTCACTGGAGCCGATCTACGCGACTGCGTTGGCGTACGCTTCAAAATGGACAGCACAACCATTCTTGATGGCGCAGAATTGTCTGGGTCCATCTTCGCTGCCAAAGCCCGGCTGAATACCTATTTCGAATCCGACGAGCGCGCGCGAAAATTATTGACGACCGTCGCTCGCGGTGGATGGGTGGAGCAGATTGAATGGGCAGGCAAGAACCTGAGCAGTTCTGGAAAATACCACGATGTTGCGGTGCCGATCGTTGAAGAGCTTTTCTATCGAGCCGTCGACCCGTTCCTTAAGGCCGAACTTATGCGCTATGTCGCTCCGCGGCTTGGAAGCGACAAAGCGCTGCGGGAGATGCTTTTTGCGGCAATTTCGGACCAGCCTGACACGGTTACACTAGTCCGATCTGCGGCCAGTTTGCTGAAACGACATGGCATGGCGAGCGATACATCTGTTCGCCAAATCATGCTTTCATTGGTCGATTCTCCGAACAATGGCGTTCGCGAGAAAGCGGTTCAATTCATCATGCGTTCTCGGCCGGCTGCGAGCGAAATCGATTTGATAAGAGAGAAAGCCAAGGCCGGCGACAATCACTTCGGAGGGCTTTTTGTAGCCGAGACGGCGAGGCGGCTCGGTGACGATTATGATCTTGTAACGCGCGACCCAGGGAGCAACGCTACGTTCCCGCTCGGCACAATGATATCATCTCAAATCCGTTATCTGATTGCGCGGCGGTGGTTGCGTGCAGAATCGAGCCAAAACGAACAGAGCTTGTCGCTGGTACAGCGACGGGGCGGGCTGAATTACGCTAATACAAAAAAGATCGAAGAAAGAGCGCTGCGAGTGCAAGCCATGTGGGACAGATTGGCTGAACACGGCATTCATTTTCAACTCTTCCACGAGCCGATTGAAACAAGCCTGACGTTGAAGCACTAGATCAAAGCTTGACAGGTTTGCGGGTGCGTTTTCCCGGTCTCCGGAAGAAAAACGGCCGGCATCGCGTGCGAGTGCGATGCCAGCCAGTTTGCCGAAGCTTGCCTAACAGGGTTCCGGATTGGTTCGCCCGGCACAACGGCGTGGAACATCGGAATGCCGGGCTACCCGCCCCTGCGGACAGGCTTGGGGTTCGAATAGGTTGGCAGCCGACCCAGAAGGGAGAAAGCCGGCTGCCCGCGTCGTCACCGTCCCTGCACGGCAACTTGGCGTTCTCTGACTATGCGCTTGGCAGCCTGTCGGGCAGTACGGGGCGCGTGCCTGGGGGCGGTCGTCGTGGCGGCTTACGTGCCGGGCATGGAGTTACCGGCGCGACCGGTAATCCGGGGGTGAGGATGATCATTTCAGGTAGGGCCGGAGGTACAATTCAGCGTCCGCCATCTCCTGGCGGTCGGACAGAGTGGAATAGCCAGCGAGTCCTTTTTTCGCGCGCTGGAGGCGGTTGTCGAGTTCGACGCGAAGTTCCGGACGGAGGCCTTCCACCTTGGCAGGGTCCAATGCAGAGCCGGGACCAATCGGCCGCGCGGGTAGCGGTGCCGGTGGAGGGTTTGAATCGGACGCTTCGGCCGGCTCTCGTTCTGATTCAGAGGTCTTTCGAAAAGCCTCGCTTCCCAGCCACTCGTAGTTCTCAATATCGAGCGCGGATGCAAGCTGATCCCGCGTGCGACCGCCTAGGTATCTCTTCTGTTCGTAGGTCTCCGGGATCGGGTCAGGCTCGACTACTTCGTCGGGAATAGCTCCAGCGTGAGCCCAGTCAAGCCGCGTTTGAGGTTCAAGCGACTGGAGGTCCCTGCCCATTCTGACGCGCGCCTGCGCTTGGTTTTCACTCTGATCAGTCACGGTTGAAAATCTCCCTTTCAAGGGCAGCGGCCCGGCTCTTCGCGGAAAAAGCGAAATCGACGCACTCCCGTACAATGGTGGCCTCGCTCACCGATCTGGCCTTGGCTTCGGCTTTGATCAATTCTCTCAAACGGACCGGATATGAGGTTGCTAGGCGTGTTTCGTCGGCTGACTCACCGACGCGGACTCCGGGCTCACGATACTTGCTCATCGTGCGCCCCCTTGTTCAGGGATGCGTTTGCGCTGGGCGAAGTCGGCTTCGGCTGCACGTTGGACCACCTCGCGCAGCACCGATGAAACTGATCTTTGTTCTGAGGTCGCTCTGGCTGTCAGCCATGCAAGCTGGATTCGCTCCAGCGAAATGTTGATGCCCACCTTCATGGGGTTGTACCTTTATCTGTGGAGGAGAACCAAAGGATCGCGCCCCGCGAATGCCTTCAGTGAACCGAATATTACCACGATATAAACGAAAATGTCAAGAAAAACTGGTTCGTGGCCCACAACGACCGACTCATCTACTGAGTCAGTTCTGTTATCTGGACTCAACAGGTATGATCTATTGTTCCCCGTTTCTGCGTCGGTACCGGCTTGGGTCCCGTGGCTATCGCTCGCATCGAGCTTGCGGCAGATTAGGTCGTAGCGGTCCAATGGCCGCTGTTTGGCGGAGGCACCTAAAGGCAATGAGCAGAGCAAGTGTGAAGGTGCCACAGGGCTGGGGCGATGACGCCCTTACCGAATACCTTGATGAATATCGAGGCAACCAATACGCCACGTTCAACAACAAGCGTGCTGCCGTTGCCGATCTGATTAAGATCGATGCCCTGTTCAAGCAGCTACTGGACGGCCCGGTGAACCCTCGCCCGATGGCACCAATGGGGTTTTTCATGCGGGCGCACTCCGCATACCGCGCGGCGGCTGGAGCCGTGATGGCCGGTCAACTGTACGAGGCACAGGGGCTATTAAGGCTTTGCCTCGAACACGGTGCCTACGGCTTCTACATCGGCAGCGACAACGCCCGCTGGACCCGATGGCTGACTCGCAGCGATAGTGAAGCCGCGAAAAAGGTGGTCCGAAATGAGTTCACCGAAAGCAAGATCAGAAAACAGATCGCAGCAACTTCGGCCAAACTCGCGCAGCACTTTGGCACACTTTACGAAACACTGATCGACTTCGGCGCGCATCCGAATGAGCAGGGTTTCTCGTTGAGCACCAGTATCCGAAGAGTAGATGGAAACGTCCATCTCGATACGATCTATCTGCACGGCGACGGCCTGCCCCTTGACCTTGCGTTGAAGACCACAGCGCAGGTCGGCCTATGGGTGCTGCACATCGCGCAACTCCTCTATGCGGCAAGGTTCAAGCTGCTCGGAATCGAAACTGAATTGGCTGCGCTGCGTCAACGCTACTGAGGCGGTCAGAAGTTGAGCGCAGAGTGAATCACCCTGCGTGATTTAGGAATCGCATTCCTACATCATGAGGGAGAAACACCGGGCCGGGTAGGAACTACGGCATGGGTCCCCGATCGACCCTTTCGCAGAGCGTCGGCAAAAAAAAGGCGAAGCTTGCGCTTCGCCTTTTGGACCTGTGAGGCTGTTGCACGGCGTCGATTGCTGGAGCTAACCGATGTGGCATAGCAGCCAGTACAAGCCGAACCAGAAAACCAGTCGCATTGCTGCCGGGATAACGGGCATGTGGAGCCCCAGTCTTACGAGAGACGCAATGCGCGGTACACGCTGCGTTCGCTGATTTGCAGCCGAGCCGCAATGGCAGGCCGTGTCAGTCCTTCGGCGTCCAACTTGGTGATCGTATCGCACTTGCTCATGGCAGTCGGCTTGCGGCCCTTGTACTTGCCGTCGCGCCTGGCCTTCTCGATGCCGGCTTTTTGCCTTTCGAGCATCATTCCGCGCTCAAATTCGGCAAATCCTCCCATGAGCGTGAGCATGAGCTTACCGGTAGGCGTCCGCGTATCGATGCTGTCACCCTTGTTGAAGTCGAGGATCATGAGCGCAACACCGCGCTGCTCCAACTCCTCCACAATATTGAGCAGCTTTCCGATGCTCCTCGCAAGACGGTCAGCCTTGCAGACGGTCAGGATGTCCCCTTCCTCCAGTCGCTCCATGAGGCGATCGAACTGTTCCCTATGGCCAACGGCCGATGCGTGCTCCCGGTAGACCTTGCGACATCCGACCGCTTCCAAGGTCTTTACCTGCTCCTCCAGACCGGCTACCTGCTCAGCCGAAGACGTTCTTGCGTAACCCCACTGCATAGTTTAACTCCAGAACTGACAGGTGACTTTAAAGTACCTGACAAAACACTATCATGACAAAATATAAATACAACTCTATTGGCACGGATTCTCTGGCTTTGGTTAAGGGTATTTGGTATGACACTAGGGCCTGCTCTATTGGCAGATGCAGGGCCGCGTGATGCGCTGTACCGGGGTCCCTTGCTGTCCTCGGTCGAAATTTGGGAACTCGGAGCCGGCTCTAGTGTCGAGTCCTTGCGGGTAGGTCGTACGATGTCACAGAATTACATCACCTGATATATCAGATACATTTCGCGCCGCCCGCCGCGTGTGACCGTCGATTGCGGTTCTGGCTTGTGCCCGCGCACGGATCGTCGAGGCTCACCAATCCGTTTCTAAATCGCGCGATAAGTTTCGATGCCTTAATACCGACGTTGCAAACGCTCCTTCTGTGCCACAAAGATCGAACATGTCAGAATTACCCTCAGGTCCACATTCGTTCTATGAAGGTCGCCCAAAGGGGCCAGTCGATCTCGATAGCGTAGTCACTTGTATCGAAATTGATGGCAAACCTGCCAACCAACCAACGGCCCGTGTCCGCCTTGATGAAGGTTTGCGGGTACTCGTGGATTGGGCTGAAAAAATAGAGAATCCGGACTTCAACGTGATCGACAAGGACGTGCGCATCACTTTCGGGACCAGCGATCCGATCGAATTCTTCCTCACCAACCATCAGATGAACTTCGACAATCAAGAAGCGAAATTTGAAGCCGAGCCAACAAGAGAACCGGCACTGCTCTCTGGAAAGCCGTCCGATGGGGCTTTCGGTTTAATAGTGAACGGGCCAAGGCTCAACATTCCAAGGCAAGATGGCCTGACGTTCAAGAATGAAAATTTGAACGTGACCCTACACGCCTTCGACCACACGCATGCGCTCTATCAAGGGCGCGCACGGCTGCATATAGCGCAAGCAATAACGCACCATTTCTCAGCTAGTACGGCAGACGGCAAGCCGATGGACGGCTCAACCATGTTCGATCACGTCGGTCGGCTGGTCGCTTTTCTGGGCTTTGTGAAGGGTACTCGAATAGGGTTTGGGCAAGTACAGGGGAACCCGGAAATCAACGCTGATAGCTACCGGCTCCTGGGCTTCACAAAGCACGATCGGTTCGACTCCCCTGTGAACTGGTTTTATCGATCGTTGACGGCGGCCCTACCCGCACTTTTCGAAGGCTATGTCCGTCGCATCGCGACAACAGAAGGAAAGCGTACCCTTGGCCGAGCGATGCAGTATTACAAGGCTGGAAACTACACCAAGACCGATGCAACCGAAATCGCACTCCTAATGTCGGCTGCTGGCTTGGAGACAATGGCCTATCACGTCCTTTGTACGGAAGGAGGTTGGTCGAAGGCGCTGTTCAAGAATGCGACACTTGCCGATAAACTCCGAGCCTGCACCCGGCTTATGAAAATTACGGGTGATCCCACCGAAAAATCCGATGCCCTGAAAAAGATAGTGAAAGCGAAGAGTAGCGAGAAATATGACGGGTTCACGCTCCTTGCCGATTTTCGAAACGGCCTAACTCATGCGGGAGATTTTAGCTATACGGGAGAGGAACTGGGACACGCGTGGTTTGCGACACAATGGCTGTTGGAAGTCATGATTTTGACCTTCCTCGGATACACCGGCAAATATCAAGATAGGCGAAAGCAGCTAGGGGGTTGGGCAGGTGCCCAAGATGACTTGCCTATCGAGAAAAATAACGAGTGAGACACATACCATCTCAGCTCAACTCTGTGATGCGAACGCGAGCTAAAAGTTCGATAACGGATGAGCGCAGATTTTTCTGGACTCATCCGTGTCGCCATGGTGCTGGCGAGCGAGGCGGGCGGCATGGCTTTGTGGTCGAATGGTTTTCAGATTGAGTGCAGAAATTTCTACAGCGTGACTCCGTGGACTCCACGGACTCCAGGGTGTTTTGAAGTCATGCGGAGAAAAAGAATTTTCTAGGTCTCCCTCACCGGCTGCAGCGGCCGAATGCCCTTGCAGGCGTGGGTGCAAAATTTCGATTCCTGTAAGAGACCGCGGTTCATCGTGGAGTCCATGGGGTCCATGGAGTCGCCCGTCACGCTCACCGCCTGAAGAACGCGTTGATGAAGTCGTCGGCATTGGTCTCAACCCGAACGCGCTCATCCGGGTTGTTCCTGTCAACCACACGGATGAAGTCCTTCTCATCCTCGGTCGTTTCAGGATTGAGCGGAGTCCATTCCCGCTCGTAGGCGGTGATCATTTCCGGAAGCGGAGGCAACACGTAGTCCCGCCCTACACGTCCCGGCCGAGTGTCATCGATCTCCGCTTCGGTTCCCTTGAACTTGCTGACGAAGAACTTGCCGATCGTGCCTGGATCGGCAGGTCCGTCGTAAGGCTTCACTGCTGACCGATAGCTCTCGCGCACCATCTCCTTGGTGACCCTGATGGACTCTGTCAGCCACTTCTCGGCGGTGCGTTCGTCCAGAAGGTCAACGCCATCGCCCCCGGTAAAAGAGCCGGAGAGAAGTACGCCGCGAATCCACCGCTCATCGGCCGGGAGAGCGTTGATGATTTGATCAGCCAGTGCTGCCGTCTTCGGCGGATTGCGAAGGTCCACGGTGATGTCGAGATTGAGAAGATCGTGCAGCATGGCCGGAGCCGTCTCGCCGCCGTAAATTTCCGCCGCCAAAGTGTCGAAGTACGCCTTGTCTCCGATCCGAGCATCGCTCACGACGGTCGCTGCATAGCGGCGTTCGTCGGGCGTGGCGCGCACGACGCTCTTTGCATTGGAAATGATGATGAAACGCCGAAAGTCCCTCATCGGCACGGGATCGGCAAACTTGTTCTCCAGCAACATGGTGTCGCTGGTGATCTGGTCCTTCAAGGAACTGTCCGCCTCCTTGTCACCGCCCCACGAGCTTTCCTCCCCGATCACGAGCATCTTCCCGGCCATCTGGCCATTGAAGTTGCCGGTGAGGTGCTTGCGGTTGCTCACCTTCACACTATGGCGCAGCCCAAGGATTTGCTGGAGGGGAACGGTGAAGATGCTCTTGCCGGTGCCCTTCAAACCGCGAACCATCAAAGCCGTGCCTGGCTTCGTCTCTGGGTTCTGGAACAGGTCCGCCATCCATGTCATGTAGAACCGGAACAGGCGCATGTCGCCGTTGCATACGATGTGGAAGACGTGGCGCTGGTAGGCCATCCAGTCGCTCATTCCCGGTTCGATCGCGAGACCCTTGTACAGGTTGTAGTGTTCGCTCGGCGTGGGATCGATCGCACCGTGCCGATAGGGGTTGAAGACGACATCGGTGCGGTAGTCCCGGAGATGCGACTTCCGCCACAATGGGAACAGTGGTTCCATGTCGGAATTGGTGCCCACTTCCCAAGGCGCGAAGACCGTCTCGGCAGCGCGGATGGTCTTCCACCCGTCCTGCTCCTCGCGCTTCTGAACGATCATCACATCCGTCCCGCGTTCGACGATGGCGATCTCCTTGTTCATCGCCTCGATGCCAGCTTCCACAGTTTCGAAATGATAGGGCGATCTGGCCTTACCTTTTGCCTGCTTCGTGCGAAGATTCCGATAGTCCTCCCGCAAGCGCCCGATAGGCGTCCCGGTCAGCTTCTTGACCTCGGCAAGCACCCGCTCCGCCTCACGCTCACTGACGGCAACCAACTTCTTCAAGAGCGTCTGAACCTCTTCGTCAGGCGTCAGCTTGGTCATCTTTTCGGCGATCTCGAAGGCTTCGGCCAAGATCTCGGCCTGAGCCTGCTTTGCCGCCTCATCCGCCTCCAGCCGCTCCCTGATGAACTCCCGTGCGTTCTCTACCTCGGCAGCGAGATAGGAGTCGGACATGTACCTATCGATGTCGCTCTGCTCTCGACCGGGACCGCGTTCCGCCTTCTCAATCGACTGCCGGAGCCGCTGCACTATCGGACCAACTTCCGCGTCTGGTCCCTCGGTCGCGAAGTAGGAACAGAGCACTCGGAAACTCGGGTCGTGGTATCCAAGCTGGCCCGACCCATCGCCGAGCAGAGACAGGAAGAACTCGACACCACTGCCATCGGCAACATATGCCTCACCGGAAAAGTCATACGACAGCGCAATACCGCGCGCCTTTGCGATCTTCGCAATCGGCCGCTCCTCGGGCATGACGATCGGCAGTTCAAACAGCTTGCCGCCGTAGATACGGGAGAAGAACTCACCGCCCTTTGGATGGCGCGGGCTGTTGAAGAAACGCGTGATGTCCTTCGCGTTGTGGTCATAGTGGAAACCATGCGTCTCGCAGAATGCCTCGTAGGACGCCTTCCACACAGCGTTTGCACGTTCGCGGCTCTCAAACTGAGAGGTATCGAAAGCGGGCTTCAAGGGAATGATGACGCGGAACTTGTGCGTCCTCCCATCCTTCAAATGGCGATAACTGGAATACGTGCCGAAGGTGATGCCGAGCGCCCGCAACTTGGCCGCAGCTTCTTCTTCCGTCTGCCCGCCATCGAAGTCGAGACCGAGATATCCAACCGTCACGACGTTGCGAATCTTGCGTCGCGGCTTGCCGGTCTCAATATCTGTATCGAGAACGGCTCCGACGATGCCAGGACCCTCCTTCTTGTCACTCGCCAAGTGGTTGGCAATATGGCTATAGAGGCCGTGCACGTTGGCGAAGACGTTGATGGCCTTCTTCTTGAACTGATCATGCATCTTCGACGCGGCAAGCGGGTGCTCCAGAACACCGGGAGGGAAGTCGCCGGCGGAATTCCAATGATCGGGGACATCTGCATCCAACCCTGCCTCATCAGCGGAGCCCTCCAGCATCGCGTCGATCACTTGCTCGACTGTGCAGCGCCGAACCTGTGACCCTGCCTCCAGCGACCACCTACGCCCCGGCAATGGCACCTCCGGCGAAAGCTCTGGGTATTCGGCTGCAAGGTCGGAAATGAGCCGATCGACTTCGGCCGTCTCACCGTCCACGTGGACCACGAGAACAGGTCCGGCGGTTTCGCCGCGTGGCTGAAGGACAACGCCAAGGGACTTCACGCGATCGGGGATTGCCTGTCCTGGCGCAAACCAGAATGCAAGGGCAGCCGGACAGTAGACCCGGTCATGTGAAAGCGCGACGATATCGTGATCCCCGGCTTCAGCGAAAAAGGTGTCGATCTCGCCCACGTCGGGCACATGGACATCAAGCGTCGTGCCATCGGCGTTTGCATCGGCCCCGTCCTTCGACAGGGAAAGGAGACCGTCATAATTGGGATAGACCGTGGCGAGGAATTCGCTAGCCGTGATTGTGGTCGTATCAGCCGAAAGGTTGGGCTCAGACATAGAAATACTCCGAAGGCGCGCGCGGTCGATCACCGCGCTTGCGCACGTTGGTGTTGCCGCTGGTTTTCGGAGGAGGTGAACGTGACCGTCGAAAACGTGCGGGGCTATTGTCGAACTCGACGCCCCGCGCCTTGGTGAACTTGCCCGGCCGCTAGGCGGTAGCCATTGCAGCCGGGCATTTCGACGGCGTTCACACCTGACACATAGTCGCGTGTTCGGATCGAAACAACGGTTGAGTTAGAAACGCAGCGGGCGATTTGGCATCTAAGTATTTGAAATTGTTGCGGAAAAGTGAGTTAGAAACGCTCTTGCTCCAATTTCTCTAAGCCCTTGAATTCCTTCAGAATTCGCGTTCCTAACCGATGGCTATGGGTTCCATAGGGATCGGCTCCCAGAGATACAGAAAACTCTTCCTGCTCCCCTAGCGGCTTTTCAAAATCATAATTGCCGACCAGCACCACGCCGATCTTGTCGCCGTAGTGGAAGAAGAAGTGTGCTCGGGCCGTATGGTTGTGATCATCGCGGCGGCGGATGTAATCGCCGGCACAGAATGGCTTGCGCACGACGGCGTACGCAGAATCTTGCCAAAACGGGTCTGCATGATGTCGCGACCACTAGCCATTGGCCTCCTCCTCCGGAGCGTCCATTTGCATCGCGAACATTTCGCTTTCGAGGTTCTTGTGACGTAGGACTGCATCGACAAAAACTCGTGCGTCTTTGAGTTGGTCAACGCACTCGGCAAGCGTGACACCAGTCGCCGATAGCTCGAAATCTCCGAATCCGCCCATGCGCCAACGGATTTCCAGCACCACGATGTACCCACCGTCAGACACTCGGATTGCTGCGCACAACACGCGGAGGAATCCGACGCGGTTGCCAAGGATGGCGGCGGCCTTGTCGACGGTATCGCCTAACGGCAGCGCGAACCGCAGTCTCCGTTTGTGCGAGTGTTGCGTCGGTCTCCATTCCTGAGAAATCACTGGAATGCCCCCGCTCGGTTGCTCACCAGTCCAGAAGCGACCTTCGACGCTTCGACGACGCCAATCTTGGTCATGATCGCAACGGCCTTCGATTGCTCAGCTATCGCGGTCGCGATAGCACTAGGAGTCAGGGCTGCGAAGGCCGCTTGTAGTGTCGGGCGCGTTAGGGCGATCGAGACCTCGCGGGCCTCCTTGTATTGCGCGGCATATTCATTGTGCTCGATCGTGAAGGTGGCAGTGTACGCCGTTTCCAAAATGCGGATCGAGGCAAGCTTAATGCGGACCACGGCATCAATATCGCGATCGAGAAGCGCGTTCTCGGCTGCGGTCGCAACGCGACCAAAGGGCATCCGGAGTGCCAGGGCGATCGACTGCTCTGGCGAAAAGCTAATAGCATCCAAGTGCATGTTCATTCTTTCTGTCCATGCCCGCGACGGCTGCGCAGAAGCGGCCCGTGGGGCAGTTGATGTTTCGATGTGGAAAGGAAGCGACCCCGTCGCTGCGCGAATGGCCACCGACCATCGCAGGGGCACGACATCAAGGAGCGCCTTGGCGCTTGTCGTGCTATCCGCCGTGCCTTTAGGGCTCTGGCTGGAATTGGCATTATAAGGCCGAATTGGTTGCCGACCTACGAATTTCTTTGGCGGCTCAAATATAAGCCTCCGCACAACAGGTGTGCTAACACGGTAGGTGAAAACAGCGTAAGAAGGGCCCTGCTCAATGACTGATAACGAAAGCGCCGAGAAAAGAGAAATTCCCGGCGTTACTTTTGTGGTCTCGCTAGATGCATTTCAGCGCGAGGCTGTGAAAAACGCGATCGCTGCAACCGCCGTGGTGGACAGTAGCGACATCTATGCTCGCATTCGTGAGGCGATTGCCGCCGTCAAGGCAGCCGGGGATGCTGATAGCGAACAAGCGCTAGAGGTGCTTGGACAAATTGCAAACTACCATTTCGAACCAAATGATCGTGCCGAGCCGTTTCGTCCTATGGCGATCATGGACGGTCGCCGCTCACTTATCCCGACCGACCTGCTATCCGATCAGATCGGCGTACTGGTGAAGCTGGTGCCCGAGATTGGTCACCATGCACTTCGGGCAAGAGTCGCTGATGTGTGTTGGTTGCTAAACAAGAAGGATGCGATCTCAGGTTTGCAGGCCGTCTCATCGTATGTCGAGTGCATCAAGTTGGTTCTGGACGGAGAAGCCAAATTCGACTTCGATGAAACCAATCCCGCTAGTGTGCCGGCTGCTGAGTATTTGAAGCGGGCAACAATTGTTGCACGATCAATGGGATGGAAGCGAAGTGAATTCGACCCGTTGCGACAGATCATTGCTGACGTGTCGCAACGTGCGCTGGATACCGATGACGGATGGGGCTTCATTCAGATTGGCCCTATCAATTTGAGCAACCAAGTTTGGGAGTTTGCACGGACAGCACAGGCCGCTGAGATTTTGGCGGCAAGTGCCAAGCTCGGAGCTGATCATCCCGCCCGCCGCTCGCTGTGGGAACTTGCAGGGCAAGCCTATCTGCGTGCCAAAGACGTGGAAAACAGCAATCGTTGTTTGGTCGAAGCAGCCGAGACATACGTTGGAGATGCCGAGGCGCGTCCGGATTCCGCCGCCGTGCAGGTACATTTCCTCAACGATGCGATTCAAGCATTAAGACCCATACCGGGGACCGCCGATCGGCGGCGAGCTTTGCAGGACCGGTTAAATGCGATTCAGCCTCGGATAATGGACGAAATGTCCAGCTTCTCGCACAAAACGAATATCACTGACCTTGTGGAGGCGGCCGAAGCTGAGGTGCGCGGCAAACCGCTCGCACAAGTCATTCGTGCATTGCTTATGTGCGCGAAATCGCCCGACCCTGACGAACTGCGAGATGAGGCTTTAAAGGCAAGCCACGGGACGCTTGCGGCTTTATTCTCAACGACCGTGAGCGATCATCAAGGCCGAACCCGCTTCATAGCGCCCGGTCTCGACCTTGGCGGCCCGCCTGACGAAAATCAGGTCCGGTTCATGATCAATCGGCGTGACCACATTCGCCGCAGCCTTGTCGTATCGGGGAAGATCAATCCGATTCGGCGCATCCTTTGGGAGGAGCACTCCGTTTCCGTGGACGCGTTGTTGCCGCTTATGCGGGCAAGTCCCTTCGTGCCACCTCACCACGAGCATATCTTTGCAATCGGTGCAGCCAAGTTCATTGGTGGCGACGAACTTGAAGCCGCGCATCTAATCCTGCCGCAACTGGAAAACTCACTTCGCCACATCCTCAGTTTGTCCGGTGTCGAAACCAATCGCATCAATCAGGACGGCACACAGGAAGAGGCAATGCTTAGCCGTCTACTGAGTGACTTCCGGGAGCCTCTTCTACAGATCATGCCGGCCGCCATCATTCAGGAGATTGATCTCCTCTTCAATTTTCGAGGCGGACCATCGATACGCCATGAACTCGCCCACGGGAAAATGTCCGATGGCGAATTCTGGAGCCTGGACGTGACCTATTCGATATGGCTGGTTCTGCACATCGTCATTTTGCCAACGTTGACTTTATGGGATGATGTCGCGGCTGAGATGACGCGTCGTGGTCGATAATGTTGGTTCTCACGGCCCACCTTGCTCTGGTTTTTGCTCTGGCAAATGCACTGGTGGACTGGCTAAGTGGTTGAAATTACATAAGTGAACAATGCCGATGGCGGCCTCCCTCTCCGCCAAAGCCACCTGACAATCACTTGAAACTTAAGAGAATTTTGACTAGCGCGTTGGCTGTCCCCACTTCCTTCCCCGCTTAGACTGTTTGCCGGCCTGCAGTTCGGGCGCGGGAGGAGCCGGATTTGATGCCGGCTCCCCTGTTCGTACATCTAGGCAACAAAGTCTGGTTTAGGCGCCCTCGTCGGGTCTAGGGCTTTCGCTTCAAAATGTGAGCTTCCCGCACAAGGGAGGCCCAATTCTGCGCCCCAATTAAGGCGATAAGCTCGCGGGCTTGATCTTCCGTTATGCCGGTGTCTTCCACCAGACGGCGCACTACAAGGCTATTGTCCGCTTGCGACTTGCCTCGCTCGTCAACCATTTTACATCCCCTAGATTCGACCGAACGGGCGGGGTAGAAAATGGTTCCGGCGCAACCCAGCCCTAGGCGGCTGCACCGGGCCTGTCCCATTCCATCGAATGAAGCCGCTGCGAGATATGGTAGACTAAGCGAGAACGGCGTATGCTCTCTTGCCAGCCGGCAACCCATTTGCCGGTTAGGCCCGGTGGTCAAAACCCCAGCCCCCCGCTCTTGGCCGCTGGGCCGCTGCTGTCATTGCCTTCGCTTGAACTTGTCCGCTTCGGCGATGTAGCGCGTGAAGGCCGCTTCGACCCCGGCGACAGCCTCATCCTTGCTATCGACCGTTCCCCGGGCGCCGCCAGTATGCACCGTCCAGAACCATGTGCCGGCGGTCGGGCCGTGCATGGTCCTCATGATGCGTCCGACTTTGTCCTGCTGGAATGTCGCGGCGAAGTCGAACGGCGCCGTCTGGCCTCCGATGATGGTTCGCGCCCAGGCAAGCCAGACGCGGGCGCCTCGGCCATGAACGAACTTAAAGGCCTCGGCCTGCTTTTCGAACGTCTGGAGAATTGTGCTGCCGTCCACCACTTGGAAGCCGCGCTGATAGGCAAAGCGGACGGTGAGGCGATCGGCTGGCATCGCCCCGATATAGTGCGGCGCCCGTCAGCCCGCCAAGCCGTGGTCGTGGTAATGAACGATAGCGTCGAGAATCGCTTCATAGGCGCTGCCGTTGTCTTCGGTGATTTCGTTGCCGCTGATCCCCTGCTTTTCGGCATCGCGAAACAGCTTTTCAGTCGCCTTGGCCACCGAGATTATATCGGCACCGGCCATGGTCGGCACGTTGTCGGTAAGCCACTACAGCGCGCGTTTGTCTCAAATTGATCTCGATCAAATTCATACCCGTCGATGCATGTAAATTCGCATCCCATGACCGAAGTCGTTACGGATCTCCTCCAGGCGTGCAATGCGGAGAGGACCAAGGGCGCGGATTTCCCAACGATTTGGAAGAACGTGCTAAACGGCCATCCTTGCGTGAAAGGCTTGCCAATCCAAGACCGGGGCGAGGACGGGCCCATCTTGAGGATTCCCCTGACCACCGGTCAATTCCTCCTCTTCCTGGGCTCTCACTTTTCTCTCTTGTAGAGGGCAATCGCAGAGCCTCACCAGCGCGCGTTCTCGCCGGCCGCTGTCCAACGCCGGCTCGGTTTCGGGAGAGAGCGAGGGGCCTAGAGTTTTCCGGAGGCGGGCCGCTTTTAGGGGAAGCCCTTGAATAAAATTCGAATGAGCGCCCTACGGCAAACACTCAAAAGGTTCAAAAGGATCTGCCTCTGCAAAGCCTTCTGCTCGCGGCCCCACTGTTACCCAGCTGTTTTCAGTGAGAGCGCCGTCTGTTTCCCGTCTGTTTTGAGACGCGCATTTAAATAGCCTCAAGCTGTTGGTTTAGATGGGGATTCTTGAGTTAACTCCCCCTCGCGCGCGCCCGCGCGTATTGGTCGCGAAATGCCGCCGAAGGTAGGGGGCGCCGGCACTTGACGGAGAGTGGGTATGACGTATCGCGTCGGCACCAATATCCCCGATAGACCAACGACACCGCAAGGCGCATAGTTCGTTCATCATGTCGCTGCCTGAGCGCACCGATCTAGCGAACGACAATGGCACACCTGAAGACCATCTGGCGGCAGCTACTGCTGCCCTTTTCGCTTCGCTCAAGGAGTTGGACGCTTCCATTGAAGTGCTTGCCAGCAAGATCAAACCGCTTGCTGAGGGAGCGTCGCAGCGATGACCTACACGGTGGTTTGGTACGGGAAACAGGGCATCGTTGAAAAGACGCCCTTCGATACCGAGAAAGCGGCAAAGGACCACGCGCTGTCGACCTTTCCAGATCGAAAGTCCGGTATCGTAGCGGTGGAAGTTCGCAAAGACGACGGCACGGTTGTATTCAGCAAAGCAGGTGGCAGCTAAAGCCCAAAATCACGCTGGCGGGGAGCGAGCAATGCCCAAGACATACATCGTCGCGAGTATCAACGTCACCGATCCAGACGGTTTTGAAGAATACAAGAACGCGGCAGTGAAAGTTAGGAAGGAGGCCGGCGGCACGTTGCTGGTGAACGGCGGCCGGACTGAAGCCATCGAAGGCGCGTTCCATAACCGCATCGTGGTTATTGAGTTCGAGAGCATCGAAGCGGCACGCGCGGCGGCAGCGGGTTACTTAGCCTTGCGGCATACGCGCGGCACTTCGGCCCCGGATTATGATTCAGTTATCGTCGAAGGCGTATAACTCTTCTAGCGCCATTTCGGCCTCGGCCTGATTTCTTCGATCCGAGCGCCCTTGCCGATCGCTTCCACCATCGCTTCTGCCTCGGCTTTGTCCTTTGTAGTCAGGACATCACGCCACATCGGCTTTTCGAACACGCTCACGACGTAGGTTGTCACCGGCGGTTTGTCCGTCATTCCGTTGCCTTCCTGTAGGCATTCGGCGTGCTGTCCGGCGAGTAGATCAGCCCGACCGATTTGCCGCCGCACATGGCACATTTCAGTGTCGGAATGAGGTCGTCGGCCGTTGCCGGAGCATCTGGGCCGAACCGATCGCACAGCTTCACCAGGTCGAGCTTCTGGCTATGGTGGCAGGACGCATGGTGGCAGTGCGCCGTCACCGCCATCTTCGCATCGATCAAGCTTTGGAACGTCCAGCCCTTGCCCACGCGATCGATATAGCGTGGCGTCGGTCAGTCGGCCGAGCCAGCGTCGTGATAATGAACGATAGCTAGCCTAGCCTCCTGTCTGCAGGCCCAACAGCTTGGAGTCGCGTTCAACAGCTATCCGGCGCTCCCTGTCGTAGGCGTCATCGGTCTGCTCGCTGAAATATTCATGCTCCTGACGCATCCGATCAGCGCTCGCCTCTTTGCGCCCGCAGAGCCGATCGTAGACCTGACGGATCTTGGCAAATATGCTCATTAGCCCAACTCCTTGTCCTCTACCTTGCGCAGCTTCGGCTCAGATATAGCACCGATTTTGACATTCCGCACGAATCGGCGTGCGCTTCTACCGATTTGAAGGATGCCGGGGATCGAGGTCGGGTGCGGTCTAGGGGTGGGACGCGATCGAAGAGATTCGGCGCCTCTATCGCTAGTGTACGGGAACCTTTGCTGCAGTCGCGGTGTTCGGTCCACCATGACAAAGCTTTCAGACCTTGGACCGCCCGATTTTCCCAAACCACACGGGGCAAACGGGCACGATCATTTCCACACGTGTGCAGTCTGCGGCCAGCAAGTTGATCAACGCGACATCCGGCAAGTGATGTGGCACGAACAGCCGGATCACGAGCCGCTGGACCTTGACCAGTAACCAAAAAAAGCCCGCCAATGGGAAGGCGGGCAATTGGTATGGAGTAGCCAGATGCACCCTGGCGGCACATCAACGGCCGAATACGAGTTTTTTGCTAGCAAAGCGCCCGCCGCTCCCCAGGGGTCCAGTGAGCGACGGGCTGTTGCCTGCGAGCGCGGAACTGTAACTTGAACTTGGCCGCGATGGGCAGCATGCGGGTGCACGGTAAATGAAACATTAAAAAGCCCGCCGGCAGGAGCCAGCGGGAGGATCTGGAGTCGCCAGATTGGTCTGGCAGATCGAGAACGTTCAGACTCGGCTTTTGTTTCAGGAGTTGCTAAAGTACGGAACGTCCCATGGACATTGGCGGAACCGAACGGGGCCGATTTAGCCCTTTGCATTACGCTCTAAGACCTTGGCCTACCACTTAGGTAGGAGCCTTGCAAAGCGCGCGTTTTGCGTCGGCACCGCGCTACGGCGGCGCGGTTTCGGGAGAGAGCAAGGGGCTTAGAGTTTTCAGCAGGCGGACGTCCTGGCGACTAGGACTTTTTATCACCGTTTGGATTTGGCGCCGGTGCCTCTCGCACGTCTCGCGGTGGCGGATCGACATGTTGAGGCTCTGGCGATGCTTCCTTGTCGGGACGACGGACAGGGGTCTTCTTCGGGTCGGGCCTCGGTGGCGGTTCTTTGATCTTGGTTGGCATATCCCGTTAACCTGGATCGCCGGTCTCTTGTTCCCATGGATGGTGCTCATAGGCGAAAATGATTGCCATCTCGCTGATAGCCCCCGCCAAATGAAAAAGCCCGCTGCCAGGGAAAGCAGCGGGCGCTAAATTCGGGAGGAGATCGGGCAGCCCCTTTGCCCGCAAAACAACGGTACGCCTCGCTTAGCTGGATAATAAGCTCGCACCGGTTGAAGCTCTGCATATTCAAGCTGCGTGACTTTTCTGCAACAAGATAAAGAAGGCCCGCCACCGTGGGGGCAGCGGGCTTCAAGTGGCAATGTTTTGCACTTGATCAGAAATGGCCGTGCCAGCGCTGCCCCTCCTGTGGCACGTCCGGGTTGTTGGTCCAGGCGCAGGACTCACTTTCCGGCAGTTCCGCGTCGTGCTGCTCTTCGAGGTCGCAGTCGTCTTCCTCGCGGTCGTCGGTGCAGCAGACTTCGCGACCGCCAGCCAGCCAGGGTTCCAGATCCGGGTCGCCGTCCACAAAGTCGAGCAGGGAAATCAGGCGTTCAATCTCATCTTTGATTGAGCGGCGGACGGTCGGGTCCGAAAGGAGAGCGAGCGCGTTCACAGCCTCGCCCCCTTGATGCCTTCGTGGCTTTCGAGCGCATCAGTCACCGGCCCGAGAAGTTCGCGCGCTATGGTCAGAGCGTCTTCGATGCTCCCTGCCAGATTGGCGTCACCGCCGTTCTGAATGCTCCAGGCGGTTGCCTCGCAGACCTGCATTATTGCCGCCGCCTGAATGCAGCAAGCCATGATCTGGTCGGCGGTCATTTCCCTATGGTCGATAAGGCGGCTCATGATGCACCGCCTTCCGTCGCCATGCGGAGAACCGAGCCCGCGAAGTCAGAGCCCCACGTCAGCGCGCCGGGATAGGACATATTCCAGAGTGCATCGGCGAAGCGCCCCCAAGCGGCCAGCGCTTGCGCCTTGATCATGACGCCAGCCATGCCCGTCGCCGGCAGGGCCACGGCTTCGCTCACCAGATCGCCGAGATTGCGCATCGCAATTTCGCGCGCCGTCTTCGCCGCCTTGTAGCCGGATTGCTTCATGATCCGCGCACGGCGCGTTTCGTGGCGTTTAGCGATGGGTTGAAGCCGGCGGAGGCGAGCAAGCTCTTGCTCCCATTCGGCGCGACCACCGCCCCGGATGTTGCGCCTGTCGACGGTTCGTCCTCGCACGATGCGGCGCGCACGGTCGACACGCCAATCCATGTCGCGCGCCGACGCATATCTTTGATGCCGCAACGGCGCGCCGGGCTCATTGATGGCATAGCCTTGGAAGTCGCGGTCTATTTCGTCGCCTTCCCCGAGTAAGGCCGCAGGCGTCCTTGGCCAGCGCGGAGCCCAATCGGCTTCGATAGCATAGACCTTATCCCGTGCCCCGAGACAGGCGGCCTCCAGAGCGTGGAGACTATCGCCGAGTTCGATTAGGCGCGGGTTTTCGGCAGACATGGGATTTACTGCAGCCGCAACGTTGATGGTGGCGGCGGCAGTTGAAGCGGCTGCGAGACCAAGCAGCAGGCGGCGGCGGTTGATCTCGGGCATGCCTTCGGCGGCTGCCCGAACAGGAGTGTTCGGCATCATGTGGATTGCTCCATGGTTTAGTTGCTTGCCCTCTCACAATCTCATACAATGCAGTCAATCGTCAACTACATTGTATGAGGTTCGCACACCATGGTTAGAACGGCTCCGATTTCGTTTCGTATTGAACAGGGTTTGAAAGACGCCCTGGAGCAGGCGGCGAAGGATGACATGCGGTCGGTGTCGTCGATGGTCGAGAAGATCCTGACCATGCACCTGCGGGACAAGGGCTACCTACCGAAAGGCGCGGCGGCAGGAGCGCCTGACTAGTGCTCAGTCTGCTTCTGACCCTTTAAGCCGGTCCTGCCATTCCAAGTCGGTCAGCACCTCCGCCTCGACGGTTACGTTTTCCGCGAACTCCGCAGCATGCTCAGCAAGGAGTTTTCTTGCGGCGATGACTGCAGCTTGCTTGCCATAACATTCCTCGTGATATCGCCCAACGCTCGTTCCCACATGGTTGTCGTCCCACATGATGACATCAACCACGGCGTACCAGACGCCCTTGCCGACCCTGCGCCGCCGCAAAATCTCCAGGTGCTCATCAGCCATCTGCGCGACTGCTTGGTACAACGCACCGTGTTCCGGGAACGCCGCCCCACGGGTTCGCGCTTCATAGGCAAAGCCCTTAAGGCTTGGTTCCTTCAGCTCATCAATTGCGTGCGAAATCTTCCAGAGATCTGCGGTTGCCTCGTCGAGCGCATGCCTCGCATCAAATGTGAGAGGAGGCCGCTTCACGGAGATGCCCTTAGCTGATTTCAGTCTGTCCGAACTCGTCTTTGGCCAGATGTCTGCGGCAATGCGATCAAGCTCTGCCTTACCCAAGGTCCAGCGATGTTCTTCCTCTGCCCGCTTCTTCGAGAGCCTTGGCTGAAGCGCGACAACGGTACCGTTTGAGCCCGCTGGAGTGTGGGCGGCGTTGATGATGTCGCCAGCGGATCGAGTGAGACCCCTTCGAATATCTCCCACGGCATCGAAGGTCCAATACGACCCGTGTGCGCTCAGAATGCGCTGCGCCTTGGTTCCATCAATCTCCAGGACGACAGACGCCACTTTCTGGCGCGTTCCCGCGTACTGTGGCAGCGCGTCCTTTCCAAAGACCATCCCCTCTGCAAGCCGCCGCGACAAACGCAGAGGCTCGCCATCATCAGGAAAGAGATAGTGGCGGCTGGACATTGGTCTGGTCCTCTTCCCCGGGAGTTCGATCAGACATTACAGAATTGGGGTTCCATCGCCAGCGGGTTTTCCCTTTCGGCGCTCGGGCGCGGACGGAGTGCATACAGGTGTCTTGGGGAGGAACAAACTTCGCCCTTGCGAAGTTGATATATTAGCGGAGGCTAATATGCATGCGACTGTGGCCGCAGTTTTGGCTGCCAGGAATAACGAGGCGGAGATTCTTGGGGTATTGGATCTCGCCAACAAGGCTGACGCCAAAATCGAAGCAATTCGCTTGGGTGAGGCTATCCAGTTCGTCGCCAATGCCACGGTGCTGGGATATGATGTTCATGCAGCGATGGTCTTCTATGGAGAGCCGGGAACGCCAAGCCTCAGGGCGAAAGACTGCGAGGAGCTATGGGCAAAATACGGCGCGGCGCTGCTGCGACCATGAATGGCTCCCCTAGAGTTGCCGATCGCGGCGGCGGGACGCTTTTGCCTTTAGGTCCTCTCGGCAGGGCCACGCACGGGGAAGCCGGCATCATCGAGCAACGAGATGTCGCCCGACTGCGGCCTGAATCATCCCAATGCAATCCCCAATTGGTAGACTCCGACGATGCAACGGCAGCTAGTGCCTCCGCCGGGCCAAAGGAGGGAAATGCCCGCGCGGAGGAAACGATGTCTGTGCAAAAGGAAGACTATCGAACGAACAGGGCCGACTACGCGATTGCTGCGACGCATGGCCAAGCGACCACTGATGACGGCGATCGGGCTGAACTGCTGGCAAGAAAAAAGAAGTCCCTTTGGCTGAAAGATCGGCGATCCGCCAGATTGTCCGCACACCCGGCGGAAAGTTCGCCAGGACCGAAACCCAGACCGCGCGGATAGCGCGCCCGGCATGTCAGCTATAATACCGTGGCCATAGACCGACGCCGAGACAAGGCGCATAGTTCGCGGATGTCGCTGCCTCAACGCACCGATCTAGCGAACGACGATGGCAAACGCGAAGACCATCTGGCGGCCGCTATTGCTGCCCTTCACGCTGCCGTCAAAGGGCTGGATGCACCCTTTGAATTGCTGGCCAGCACGATCGAGCGCCTGCCGAGGGAGCGTCGCAGCGATGACCTACACGGTAGTGCCGATGTCCTTCGCCATCGCGAATGCCTTGGCCTTGCTTTTGGTCGTCAGAACCGTGTGGCTTCTCGAACACGCTCATGACAGCGGCACCGCGCCCGCTGCCTGCCGTGCTGCCGAAATCAGCGCTGATATAGCCTGCCGACTTGCGATGGCCTCGCAGGTGAACCGTCCGTGACGATAGAGACCATGGGCGGCGCCTTTGGCCGTTCCACCCCGGGCGCCATGCATACGGCAGACCGTTTTTCCACGTACGGCCGGCGCCATGCACTGCACGCCGCTGCGCTTACTCCTCGCATGGCATCTCGGGGCGGCATGGGCGCTTTGCATGGGGTTATCGGTCATTTTTCTTCAGCCGCCCCGCCCCCATGGGCCACGTTGCCAACAATGGCTTGCCCGCCCTTCTCAACGTTCACGCGCTCGACAATGACGCGCTGCTCTCCCTTGCTGCGATAGCGTTTCAGGGCTTCGACCTGGGCCACAAAGGTTCTGGCGAGGCGGTTCAAGGCTCTCTCTTGTGCCTCCCTCAACTCCCACGTCTTGGCTTGGCCCATGAACATGGCTGCATTCATCGTAGCCATGTGGATGGCCGCCATCTGGACTCCGAGAGTCGCCTCGATCTGGTCCTTCGGCCGGAGCCCGCATACCATCGACAGGGCATAATTCATGTCCCCCTCACGGACCACGTTGCCGACCTGGGCGGCCTTGGCCAGTGAATCGAGAGTACCGGCAAGGAAAGTGCCGGTATCGGCGCCCACAGCTTCCGCTAGCAGCTCATAACCCAGGTCAGGGTCTGGGTGATCGACAAAGAGCGAGGCAACAAGCTTGCCGTTGGCGTCTGCCTCGCTCATCGTGACTTTGACCTTCGGAACAGGCGGCTTGCTGGCGCGGCGCTTTTTGTAGGCGACCTGTGCTGCAATTTCCCGATCGGTCGGCTCATACGGCTTCTCGACGGCCTTCGCTATTTCGCCTTTCTTGGGCATCGGGACAACAGCCATTTTCAGTGCCTCACAAGGCCGAGATGTTCAACTCCGAACACCATGAGATCCGCGAGGGCGTTGGCTGCTTTGCTGAGTAGGTCCTGGCCCATGGCGTGATATAGGCCGGCGCCTTCGTAGTCTCCTTGCTCCCGGCATGCTTGGGCGAGAGCGTGGCAGCCTTGGCTGTAGGCAATGAAGTTGAACAGATCGGTGTCGGTCGCTGCTGTCGTCGTAAAGACCTCGGACAGGCTTTGCGCCAGTTCGGGGTCCATAACTGCGGACGCGGACTCCATTCGTTTTTCGACAAAGACCATGTAATCGGCAAGCGTTGGGATGGTCATCTGGCTACCGCTTTCTTTCTGTCATATCCTGCGTGACTTGGTTTGGAGCGGGCGAATGCAGATTGACCATGATCCGAAAGAGGCAAGCCGACCTCGCAGTGGCGGGCAGTGGGGCGATGTTGTCGCCGCTGCTCTCGGGGGTGCCTTGATCCTCTATTTGACGCGCAACCACGTTCTAGACCCTTATGTCTGTTCATGGCTGGGTCTGTGCTCTTGAGCCGGCAATGATGGCGCCGCGAGTGGTGGAGGCGATGAATTTTTCCATTGCCGAGACGGTATCGAGCGCCTTTTGATTTCGCCCCGCCGCAGCAATCGCCATCTTGATATTGTTTGGGTTGTCGGACAGCAAAAGCCCCGCCATGGATTTGGCCATGCTCTCGTCAATCTTTGACCCGTAGGCGCGAGCGCCGCGAACGAGAAGCCCGGTTGTCAGCCCCGCTTTCCAGTCGCCGGTTGCAAAGCCCGCTGCACCGCCGGCCGCGCTCGCCATGCCAAGTTCCTTCAACTGGCGGGCCGTGCTTGAATTCCCCATGGCGCCGCGCAACTGGTCCATGACGTTTTCAACGCGGGCGAAGCCTTCGAACTCGCGCGCCTTGTTTGGGCCTAGAGCAAGCTCGATTTTCTGCCTTGCTTCCGGTGTCCCATAAAGGCGGTCAATCACGTTGGTTTTGTCGCGAACCGTGTTGATGGTGTCCTTCAGTTGCGAGGCGAAACCAACCGCGAAAGCATCCCTTTCCTCGGTCGTCATCTTGGCCAGGGCCTGCTTCGTTTCTGGAATCGACTTGGACAGCCCGACAAATTTCTTGCCGGCCTCCAGGGCGTCCTCGGCGCCGAAGAAAGTCGCCGCGCCTTGGCGGGCGTTGGCGTATTGGGGCACCGCCTTATCAAGCTCGCCGCGAAGTGTTGCAGACAGGTTTTCGAGCGTCCCGGCCTCGCTGTCCCGCCCCTGCCTGCGGGCTGCTTTCGCCGCGTCGTCCAGCTCGCGCTTGGTGTAGTCCCAAAACTGCAGATCCGGATAGGCCGGCGCGCCCGTCTGCCCTGATCGGAATTGGACCTGACCGTCTGGCGTGAATGTCACCTTGGGCCGAAATGCGCCGTACCCTTCCGCGATAGCGCGGTCTTGTCCTTTCAGGGCAGCGGCTTTCATCGCACCAGCAATGGCCGGGCTTCCCGCAAGGCGCTCAAGCTCGGGAGTGATAACGCCACCAGAGCCCGCCTTGTAGGCGGCAGCATAGGCAGGCTTGTTGGCCTTCCTCGCTGCGGTCTTAAGCGATTCCTGTAGCGCTAGGTCGTCAGTATTGCCGCCCATTAGCCGGTCAATGAACCCGACAGATCGGGGCGCTTGTCCCGCAAATCGATCGCTGACTTTACGGTCAAAGAGGGCGCGTGCTTCCGGGTCATTGTTGGCGGCAGAACGCGCGAGCGCCCGCGATGCCTCGCCGCCCCTGTCCACATTGAGAAGGGGCTGGCCATTGAGGATTGCGGAAAACTCGTCCTGCTGGCTTAGGACAGGTGCGCCAAGATTGTTGCGGTCTGCCGTCATGGCTCTGCCAACCCGCTTTGCCGCCTCCTCCTCGGGTCGCAGAAGAGCGTTGATCCGCGGCCCTATGGTTTCCCCTATACCGCGTCCCATTGCATTGAGACCGGCCCCGATGCCGGGAAGCGCCAGGCCAATGCCGCCGCCAACAATGCCAGACGTTCCTACGTCGCCAGCATCGCCGCCGCGCATTGCAGAATCGGCCGAATTTATGAGGGCACTGCTGCCGCCGCTGAACAGCGTGCGCCCTAGCAGTGAATCGCCCGAGATGCCGAGCGCCTTCGCGCCCAACTCTGTGGCGCCAAGCCCGAGCATCGGGCCAACAGTGCCAGTTGCCGTTCCAAGAAATGAGGCGCCGGGATTTTCCCCCTGCACCTGGGCATTGCGGGCTGCCATCTCGTCGCGGACATCGCCGGCAGGCTCCCCCGACAGAAGCGAGCCAAGCCCGGCCGCAGTATCGAGGGTCACATTCTTGAAGGACGGCCCGACTACCGGAATCCCTTCAAGCGCGCTCATCGAAAAGGCGCCGGCCTTGTCGAGATATGGCGTTCTTGATGGCACGTTGGCCGGGTCATATTCGGAATGGATTGGAGCGCCGGGGACGAGCGAATTCTGCGGCTGCGACCAAGCGCCGGCTTTAGCCCGGGCAATGCCGGCCTGAG
This sequence comes from Mesorhizobium sp. AR10, assembly GCF_024746795.1. NCBI lineage: Bacteria > Pseudomonadati > Pseudomonadota > Alphaproteobacteria > Hyphomicrobiales > Phyllobacteriaceae > Mesorhizobium > Mesorhizobium sp. AR10. The sequence continues at coordinate 1,412,758 of NZ_CP080524.1, read as the reverse complement.
CTCGCGAGTTAGGGTCGTCAACGGGGGCAGAGGAGCCCCCGAGAGCCTTTAGCGCCGTTGCCTCGTCGGGCGCTTCGATTTCATAGGATGCGCCGTCAGGGCCTTGAAGTTCGAAGACCGGCATTACTGCTTCCTCCGGATACGAACGCCATTGCCCAAATCTTTCCAGCCGTCGCCGCTCATCGGTTGCGGATTGGTCATTCGCTCGATAACCCGCTTGCCGGCATCTGTGGTCGTGGCCGGCGAGCCGGGCGTATAGCCGCTAGACTGTCCGGCCTGTACACGCGCACGCTCCAGACCAGTTTTGATGACGCCTTCCAGATCATTGATGGCCTGCAGGTAATCCTGATCGCCGAGGCGCTGATTGCGCAGCCGGGAGATGGCGTCAGTGGCCTTGGTGCCTTCGATTTCCGTGATCTGGCCGGCGCCCTTGAGCATCTGGAACGCCTGCAGAAACGCTTGACCCTGCGTCTGATCGACAAGGGACTGAAAATCGACCTGCTCAGAGTTTCGAGCCGGCAATAGCCCTTGGATAAAGCCAGTCGAGCCCTCCCGGCCTTTGTGGGTTTTCATGCGTTCCAGAACGGACAAGGTCTGGTTGGCGTTCTGCTCGACGCGCGGCAGATCGAACGCCGCCCCAGCCTGGGCCTCGCCTAGTTTCTTCTGCGATGCCTCCCCAGCTAGATCCTTGGGAATGCGACCAACTGGCTGGCGCGTTACCGGATCGAGGATGATCCATTCGGTGCCGGCATCGATTTTGATCGGCGTCTTGGAAAGGGTCACACCATCCGGCATTTTCGTCTGAACAGCGTTGCCGTCCTTGCCGATCTGGATCAAAACCGGGTTGCCGTCCTTGTCCACGCCGGTTTGCGGCTGAAGGCCAAGCTCTGCCGCTCCACCGCGCGATTCCGGAAGTTTGCCCGAGAGAATGAAATTGCGCCCTTCTTCGGATTGCGGGTCCATCCCGTATTGCTGGGCCGCTTGCGCGCGCTGGTCGAACTCAGTCGGGCCGGTACCTTTCTGGCGCTGGAGGATGTAGGAGCGCAACGCGGGCTTGTCGGCCGCAAGGACAATAGCCGTGCCTTGGTCTAGCCCTTGCTGGGTCAGCCAATGAATGGTCTCGTTCTTGCCCTTCGAGTGCGGGTTAAAAATGCCCTGCAGAAAGTCGCCGATGCCTGATAGACCGCCCCCATTCGCGCCAGCGGGGGCCTGTGGCGCGCTTTGAGGGGCAGGCGCGCCCTGATTGATCTGCGGGGGCGTTGCCGGCCGTGGCTGGCCCGGAGGCGGCAACTGCGGCGATCCAATCGTCGGGCTAAGGCTGGCCCTCTGCTGCCTTGCCTGCATCAACAGCGCCGGGTCAGCATGGTCGCCAACTCGCGAGGGGGCGCCACCCGTGATGGCCTGAAGCGGGAACGGCTGCTGCGGCGCTCCGGCCGTGCTGAGCTGGTTCTGCTGCTGCCCGTTCGGGTTCAAGAGCGCGGCGAGGATTTGTTGAAGGGTCATTTGCCATCGTCCTTCATGTCCGCGTCCTGCCAATACCTGTCATCCGCATAGTCGTCGGGAACAGGCTGCATAACCTCGATCTCGTTCGACTTGGCGCGGATGGCTTTGATCGCCTTCCATTTGGACTGAATTTCAGCATTCAACCCCTTCAGTTCGGCCGGCCAGTTTGCCGGGTCAGAGCCGTGAAGCTGGACGGCTTCCTGCGCCAAGGCGAGCGCGTTGCGCTGCACGTGTTCCGGCATGATTTCGATGATGCGTCGGGAGGCTTCTCTCTTCACGAAGGCGGCCGGAACGACCGGCTTGACGTACGGCCTGACGGTAAGCTCGGTGCTCTCCAGAGCCTTGCGGATGAGCGGATTAAGGCCAAAATTGTCGTTTGGACGGGAGGCATAATCTGTCTCGTACCGCTCCCCCAGGCTGTCGGTAATGTCGGCCCTTACGATGAAACATTCCGGCTCGTCGGTTGCGGTGATGGACAGGATCTGATGCAGGCTGAGTCCCATCTTCTGGTACAGGCTCTGGCCGTCTGGCTCGGAGAGTTCCCAAGCGGTCATTCTATGCCGTCCTCTGATAAATCTTGTTGGTCGAACTCTGCTGCTCACCTCGTGAACGCCACGTCCCGGACAAAACCGTGCCGGCCCCGCCATCAACGTAGTATGCTGCGGTGGCACTCAAGCGCAGTGTGACAGCTGCATTTCTGACCGGCGTTGCGACGCAGTCAGCAGTGACGATATGGCCGATCGGGAAACTCGTGGCGTCCTGGGACGAGCCGACATAAACCGCCGCGACGGGGTCACCGGATATCGTTATCCCATCGCCTGCTAAAACCGATGCCATCGTGCGCCTCTCTAAGCTCGGCCTACGGGCGCGGGTTCAATCGCCCGGCCTGCCACCGTTATCGTGCCCTGGACAATCAGCGGGCCTTCCATGGACGCGCCGCTCTCTGGTCGAGCGCCACTGAACGCGTTCAACGTGCCGGAAATTCTGACATGGATCGGGAGACCTTCCGGTTCCAGCGCCGCTACATCGCCGGCAACGTGCAAGTCGCCCTCGATCGTTATCGTCTGCATTGCGTGACCTTCCCGTCAGCGGTTTCCGAAAGCGTGCTGCCGCGCCTCATGGCGCCGAGCGCTGAGCGTTGGTTGGTCACGCTGAAACCGAAGCCGCTGGGAAGGAGTTCGACGCCTGGCAGAGTGCCGGAGCGGGCATCAGCCACGATTGAGCCGATCGCCCGGCATTCGGCCCGATGAAGGCGCCAGAGCTGCATGAGGGTCATTGGAGGAGCGTGGATATAGGACATGGGCTAGGCCGCAATCCCTGTGACTTGGGAAGCAAGCTGGCGAATGAAATCGGACAGGCTGAGACCGCGCTGTCTCGCAGCCGCACGAAGGGCGCGCTTTTCCTCGGGCGAAACCCGGAGCCTAATATTTTCAACCATCGCGGCGCTTAAACGCATGGGGCGGATTTCTCCAGAAAGAATACGCGCCGATTCTATCAGGGGCCGCCCTTGCTTGGCATTCCAATTAATCGGAATAACCGGCACTACCGACATGCCCAAGCCGCTGTTATGCCGCTGTTCTCAGCGCTGCCTGCCTGGTATTTTCTGAGCCCTTCGACATCGCCGGCAACCACGAACGCGAGAGCGGCCGGATCTACTCGCCAAGGGGCTTTTGAATGCATCTGCTTGGCGATGCCGTAGCGCTTCCCCCATCGCGCTACAGTCTCGGGGCAAACACCAGCCAGGGCGGCGGCTTCCTTCAGGGTCAGCCATCTTCTATCCATGGCAGCCTCCGTCCTTTGCGGCCTTTTCCAGCAGATAGGCCGCAATGCTGATCGAGCGGACCGGCGAGGCTGGGCCGAACGTCCCCAAAAGATTCGATTCCGGCATGGTCTTTCGGGTCTCGCCTTTCGTCGGGCAGAGCGTGCGCTGTATCTTCAACAGGGCAGGGAACAGAGGCGCCAGCCGATGCGGCATCTTCTTGCCTTGGCGCCCGAGCCTCTTTGCCAGCCATAGCGCCTGCCGTTCGCTCTTCAGGGCGCCGACATCGACACCATGCTTGCGAAGCCAGTCCCGCAATGGATAGAGCGCGTCCGGCCATTCGTAGGAGCGGCAATCCTTGCTTGACGCCTTGAGGGCGTAGAGCGCTGCTCTTGAAGGCTTTCGTCCTTTCTTCCCTCCAAAGCCTCTTGCCGACGATGAGGGAACGCCTTCGTTTGCGATTTTGACGGTCTCAGTAAAAGTTTCAGTTTCAGTTTTGTTTTGGTCTCTGTCTCGGTCTCTGTCTGAGTCTAGTCTCTGTCTCTGTATATCGGAGTGCTCTGGAAGGGCTTTCATAGAGCTATCCCCTTCCGTTGCCAGAAAGGAATTTTGACCCTGTTAAACGGTCCTGTCCCGAAAGCTTATCTGTGACGGAAACGACGTTCGAGGTCCGCCCCTTATTCTCCAAACTCTCTTCAAGTTCGGCCTCTGCAACCTCGCGGATCGGGTCACTGTCCAATTCGGAAATAAGTCGCATCACGCCTTGAAGATGCTTCGGATTTGTCGTCGGGTTGTGACGAAACCACCGCAGAATGAAATACTCGAATTTCTTCGGGTCGTGAGCCACCAACTCGCAAGCCACCAGCGGCGCGCGAGCCGCCAGCACTCGTTCAACGGGCCAGTTAAGGTTCTCTGCGGCGTAGGCGTCGGGGAGCCGGAAGCACCCCGCGCTAGATTGATGCTCGCATGTGAGCAAATAGACGTAGAGCAGCCTGGAATCATCTGACTGGCTGCGGAACCTTGGTGAGCGCCACACCTTGGGGCTGATTTTGGAATAGTCACGCATCTTAGCAACCCTCCGCTAGACTAGCGGCAAAGTCGCCAAAATGCTGGCGCTCAGCTTCTATCCTGGCTGCTACTGCCTCATCGCGGGTTTCATAGTGACCGAGATTGACGGTGCGATTGTCGAGACCGATGTAGGCGCCCCATTTCGATCGAGCTGCACTGAAACTGACGCCAACCCTACCGCTGGAATTGGAACATCCAGGCCTACGGTTCCGCGCATTTTGAAGCGGCGTAGCTTCCCGCAGATTCTTCCATCGGTTGTCGGCGCGCATGCCGTTCTTATGGTCGACCTGATGGGTCGGCCATTTCCCGGTCATGATCAGCCAGATCACTCGGTGCGCCTTGTATAGGCGATAGTCGATCTCAATTTGGGTGTACCCTTCGCTCGTCCGCGTGCCTGCTAGGGCACCGCTGCAAATGCCCGGTCTGGCGACGCGCCAGTTCAACGCGCCGGTTTCGGGATTGTAGATCAGCAGCGCTCTGGCGCGCTCAGCCGTAAGGGCGGGCAACTTGGGGCGAGCGGCCATCAGCGCACCCCCAGTCCTGCCAAGCGGCAGAGTTCAAAAGCAGTTGCTGGAGGCACCCGAAAGCGGGCGGCAATGACTGCGATGGCGTATGAACCATCGTCAATGCGGATTGCCGTTCCGGAGTGATTTTGGTAGAAAGATGCCGCGACAGCATTCCTATCTACCGAGCCGCCGAGCCCTGCCAGGCCGGCGGCTTTGTCGTGGGTGGTCATCTCTCCACCTCACGATGCTAGGGGGAGGTTTTCGACGTAGCGGCGCAGATCTTCCACAAGGATCAATGTCCTTTTTCCGTTCTTGCGCGGTGTGATTTTGCCCTCGTTGAAGAGGCGATAAAGGGCAGAGCGCGATAGTCCCGTCATCTCGACTGCTTCTGGGATGGTGGCTGAAATTCTCATGTGCTTGCTTTCCTGTTGCTAGGAACACCCCTGAACAGCGGGGAATGCAGGCACAATATTTCTGAGGGGCGCTCGGCACACGCGAGCACAAACGGATTATTTTACAGAGGGTTATCGCTCCCTAAGGGAGCATTTGCTTTCGCAAGACGAGCCTGCTCTTGCTCCCTTTTGTGCGCTTTGTCGGCGCTTTTCACGCGTTTTATCTGTGCTGCAAGGGCAGCATCCGTTAAGTCCCTTTCTTCCCGAAAGGAGGAGGGGACTAAAGTGAGGAAAGCCCGCACGAAACGCGCGAACGGTGCCGGCTCAGTGCCATCGATATAAGGGGCGTGATGGAACCCGAAAGCCTTTGCCCATCCGACCAAAAGCAATATCAAACGCTCAGTGGCTGTCTGCCTACGATCGTTCCGGCTTTCGTCGGCGCGCCGCTGAATCTCATGTTCAGCCTTTGTGAGAGCAACGCGGAAGTTCATCGCCATTTCTCGAATCAGGTCCAGTCCGAAACGGACCGCATATGCCCCTTCGGGCGCCTGAAACAGCTGTCCGAAATCAGTCCACTCTTCCAATTCGCCTGTCAAAAACAGCAGATCCCCGCGCGCTGGCTGAATTCTCAAAGGTTCACTCGCCAGAGCCCGTTCTAGGATGGATTCCAATTCAGATGAGGCGTCTGAGCGAGGGTGATTTTCGTAGGCAATTGCCCAGATCGCTTTTGCGGCTTTGTCATACGCGGGCAGTAGGGCCTCGACATCGCGGTATGATTGCCACACGGTCTCTGTTCGCCTGTCCGCGAGATACGCGCGTCCGATAGCTGCCAAACGTTCCCTGGCCGGTCCAGGAAATACGCCATTGGCATAGGCCGCTTCCAGACTGCGCCATCCCTCGTGATCGACGGAGAAATCCGGGTCAGCACCGGAAAATGAGGCAAACGGTAATAAACTCTTCGCCATCGCAACACCTTCGCGATGCACCTGGGGGCCGCAGGGAAACCGGGAGGTGCTGCCCCGGCTTGTCGGATGGCCGTCCTATCCCTGCGGGTTCGTCCTAGGCCTTTCGGGCCTCATCTAAGTTCACAACATTTCCAACTTTCTTGGCGGCAAGGTAGTCAGCCCATGCCTGCATCAGCTTGCGGCGCTTCTCGATCGCGTCGGCTCTGCGATAGGCCCGTTCGACGGCGCTGCCGATCTCGTGCGCAAGCGCAGCCTCCGCGACCTCGCGAGGAAAATTCGTCTTGTCGCCAGCCCAGTCGCGGAATGATGACCGAAAACCGTGGACGGTAAACTCATCCACCTTCATCCGACCCAGAAGCATATCCATTGCGGAGGTCGAGAGGGGCTTGTCCTTGCCTTGGCCGGGAAAGACGTAGTCTGAGATTTTCGTCTCATAAAGGCTTTTGACGACCTCAAGTGCCCGCTTGGACAGTGGCACCCGATGTTCCTTGCCAGCTTTCATGCGCTTGGCAGGAACCGTCCAAACACCGGCATCGAAATCCAACTCAGGCCATTTAGCCCCATAGACCTCGCCGGACCGTGCTGTGGTCAGGATCAGGAATTCCAATGCCCGCGCTGCTATCGCTTCCGCGATTCGCAAACGAGCCACGAACGAGGGCACTTCTGGATAGGGCATGGCTGGATGATGACCGCGGGAAAGCTTCTTCCTGGCCGGCAGAACATTCTTGAGGTGGCCACGCCACAGAGCTGGGTTTTCTCCCGATCGCCAACCCTTGGTTTTGGCGAAGTCCAACACCCGCTCAATACGGCCTCGGAGCCGAGAGGCGGTTTCCGGCTTCTCACTCCAGATCGGCGTAAGCACTTCCAAAACGTCGTCGGTGCCGACCAAAGAGACCTTCTTCGGCCTCATGGGTTTGCAATATTCGAGAAGCGTCATTTTCCACTGCGCGCGATGCTTCTCGTTGCGCCACGAGCCTTCCATGGAAGCCAAGAACTTGTCGGCACAGTCGCCGAAATCCGGTTCCTCCTCCTTTGCCCTTTCGGCTATCGGATCGCGGCCCTCTTCGATTGTCACCCGGCATTCGGCAGCTTTGCCACGGGCTTTTGCCAAAGTCACGGCGGGATAGGCGCCCAACCCCATCTCGCGTCGCCTGCCTCCGGCTGGCGTCCACATGAAGAGCCACGATTTGGTGCTAGTGGGAGATACGTTGAGATACAGCCCGCCGCCGTCGCTATGACGGCCAGGCTTCAGCTTGTCAGACTTGACCTTTACATCGGTCAGCTTTTGGAGCGTCCTCGCCACGTTCCCCACTTTCTTCCCCATTTTGAAGTGGGGATAATAGCGGACGATGGGGAACAATGGAAGACAGATAGAAGCATAAACCCTTGAGAATCAAAGAAGCAATGGGACAATGGTGAACGCTGGAAAACAATAGTTTGGCGGACTCCCTCTCCGCCAGTGTCCTTCAGCGGAATTGGCATCCATGCCTCTTGGCGTGATCTGGAGTCAGCCCCGTCGGCGAGGTTGGCCCTCAAATAGATTGTCGTTGTTGTCCATACCGGACTGCGGTCTCATTATGATCTTCGTGCCGGCGGAAGTTATTTCGGCGCCTGTTGGAAGGTAGGCAGGGTACCAAAGGCTCGTCCTACCCACGATAAAGGGGGAGCTAAAGATCGCGCCTTCGATCTTGCCGGGGTGATACTCGATCACGACATCTCGCCATGGCACTGGCATGACGATCGCCGTCAGGTCGGCGCCGACGAGCGGGGTAGCGCCGGCCACGAGGCGGACCACATTAGACATATACTCGATCAGCCCGTCGGGAGTTAACGCCGGCACCGGCAGCGCTCTGAGTTCAGCATGAATTTGTGGCAGGTTCGGTGTCCAGAGCGGCGTCTCGTAGATGCGTAGCTGTAGCTGGTTGTCAAGCGCCACCTGGACAGCAGCGCTTCTTTCCGGTTTCGTCAAACTGTAGAACGTTGGTCGAGCCAACCGTTTTCGATTCTGCCAGCCTGCGGCAACTATCTGCAAATAGGGAACCCTCGCCACGAGGCTTTTGGTGCTTTCGCGTTCGACTGCCGCAACAAGGGTTCGAATAGCCAAGCCAACGTCCATGTTCTGTCGCCGCGGAATGCCCAGCGGCTTAGTCACACTAGGCGTCCGCAACTCGAATAGCATGTCTTGGGTCAGTGGTATGCCCCATAGTTGTTCTGCGATCCACTCATCCGTGGGTTTGCCGCCAAAAAGAGCGTTTCCTGTATATCCAAACGAGAGGAAACCGTCTCGTGCGGGGAACACCACGGCCTTATTCGCTGCCGCGTGAAAGGTCCGGCCGCTAGATGTGACCATCCGGTCGCTCACCTGGACGACCAGGGACGGCGAAAGTACGGTGAGGATGAGCGTCATCGGCTGCCCGTCAGCACAATGGCCAGACCGCTCCAGTAGGCGGCGGTGAGCTTCACTTGTTCGCGTTGCACGTCGTCATCCAATACATCGATCCCCCGATATCTGAGGCAAACCTAATGCAATTCACCGACAGAGTCGCTGTCGTGGGAACAGGAAAGGAAGCGCCAGAATCAAACAAAGGAAAGATCCATGGCTCTCGACAAGTTGCCGAATTGGCTGGGTGCGGCTTCGATGGCTGTCTTTCTCGTCACATCGGCCACGCCGTCTGTCGCGCGGTGCATCGGGTTCGTTGGGCTGGTTCGTTTCCAATGGCGAGAAGGAGTTCTTCTGCGATGCGAACGGCGAATGCCTATGTGAGCATTGCGGGCATGGTCGGCTCTACCCCTGCAGGTCGGCAACTGAAGCCGGTCGCGGCCAACGAGTCCGGCCGGGTCAGTCTGAGACAATTTCGTAGTGAAGAACCTGGGCGTCGCTGAGGGACAACCTCAGTCCAGGCGAGATGACGCCGGAGCCGAAGAGGAGAATATCTTCGCGGCGTACGAATACTTCATGGCCGGGTCCCATCGACACGAATGTGCCCGATGAGCTTCGCTCGACAAGCCGGGCCCTGCCATTCGAAATAGTGAAGGTCGCGTGGTGCCTTGAAACCCAGGGCCGCTCGACGACGATATTGCTTTCCGGAGATCGGCCGATGGTCACGAATTCGTTGTTTCGACAGGATCGCAACTGATCTCCATAGCGGATGACCAGATTGATCTGCCGCAGCGAGGCGGAGTGCGTATCGGCAATGGTGCCCCGGCGGGTGATCTGCGTACCGAGGGCCCCATCGTCGCTCCACAGGGTATAGACATCGAAGAGTTCTTGCTTCCCCTTCAAGGCCATTTTGTCGAGGAGCCGCAGTGCCTTGCGGCTTCTTGCGGAAAGGGCTTCGCAGAAGCTCTGGCTGATCAGCACCTCCCCGGGGTTGGCCGTGGTGGACAACCTTGCAGTGACATTGATAACGTCACCGAATACCTCGCCCCGCGTGCGAATGACCGCCCCGAAATGCAACCCGATACGGGCGCTCAACGGCCCTTTCGTCAGTTGGCGGCTGATCTGGCGGACGGCCCTCAGCGCCGCCTCCGGGTTTTCGAACAGGCTGAGTACGTCATCACCTTTCGAGTGAATGAAATCACCGCCGTGCCGGGCGACGATCTCGCGCATCGCGTCCAAGCAATCCGAGACCTGCTGCAGAGCGGCATCGTCGCCGATGCGCTCATAGAGGGGCGTGCTGCCCACGACATCAGCTAAGAGGACTGCGGCTAGAAGTCTTTCGGGATCCATCGGTCTCGTATCCGCACCGAGAACGCAGCGTATAACACACCAAAGTTGCCTTATCTAATTGCGCCCCCCGCGGGCCGGGGCGGTGCTTCGGCGTGATCGTCTCGGACGGACAGGCGTCTGCCTTCACCAATCTCGCCAGATCACCCGCTTCTCCCACCTGATTTCCTTCAGGCGCCGAAGCCGGATCGTGACGAGTTCCCGCCATAGGCATGAAAGCGCTCGCAGTTAGGAAGACCTAGCAGGCGCGAAAAAAATGGGGAAGCAAATGGGGACAAGTTTGTCGCCCAGTTAAACTTGTCGCCGTTACAATAGCTTAGTTGCGGCCGACGACGGACAGCGTCTCCGCCAGTCACTTCAGTGAAGCCAAAGTCCGATCACCCCGATCCATTGCTCGATGATCCCGCCAGCACGAACGGACATGCCGTGGTGGTCTCGGTTGGCTGGTTCGATATCGTTCGGATCGATAAAGCGCTGGAACAAAACACCGGATCGGACCGCGCCGCGGTATGAAGACCCCAGACGACGAGCAAAAGATGAGCCGCCCATAGAGCTGGCGCGAGCAACGATGAGAGAACCGTTGCGGATCGCATAGTTAATCTCTCTCCTACGAACCTTCGGACGACAGCGCCTTTCCAAATTGCGCTTCAGCCACCTTTGCCGTGAGGCGAAGCCTCCATGGACTAGGCATAGCTCGATCTCGTAACCGACCAACGCCTCCGGCCGCCATGTCTGTTTCGAGCTTGTTTCCGTCGCGACGCCACGCTGACGGAAGGCGCGTAAAACGCATGTCGTGCAGGGGAGCCCCACAAAGCCATCCCCTACCCGCCGCCTGCCCTCCATCGTGAGCTTTTCGTGAGATGTTCGCAGCGCCGTGTTGGATCAGGTGTGTTAACGCGCTAATGCGCCTTGCCTGTGGGGGGTTAACCGCGATCCTGGGATGTCTTCCAGATACCAGCGAATGAGCTGTGTTCGCCGGGGATGTAGCCCCAAGGTCGAGCGGCCCGCATCTGTGACTCACATTGGGCGGTATTGCCTATGCCGATGCACCGGATTGATGCGCAGCGATCGCGCCCAGAAAAATCTCCCCAAACTCCTTGAGCTTCGCGGCGCCGACGCCATTGACCGCGGCGAAGGCGTCCAGGTCGCGCGGACTGCGCTCCACCATATCGATCAGCGTGCGATCTGAAAAAATCACATAGGCCGGCACCTCGCGCTCCTTGGCGAGACGCAGCCGCAGCGCCTTGAGGGCTGCCAGCAGCGAAGCATCCAGGCCTTCGCTGTCCGCGCTAGAACCCTGGGCAGAACGCATCTTGCCGAGCAAGGCGCGGCTGCGCTCCTCGACGCGATAGTGGAATGGAACCTCGCCTCGGCCAAGCGCATGGCCCTTTTCCGCAATGGCAAGTCCGCCATGACCGCCCGGATCCGGCATCAGGTAACCGCCCGCGACGAGCTGCCGGATCAGCGACAGCCAAAAGTCCTTCTTGTGCGCCACTCCGGTGCCGAAGCTGGCGAGCCTGTGATGACTCCTGGCGAGGATCTTGTCGGTTCCATGGGCGAGCAGGACATCGATGACATGGGCGGCGCCAAAGCGTTCGCCGCTCTGCGCTATGGCCGAAAGAATGATCCGGGCCTCGGTAGCGCCATCCGCGCGCGGTGCCTGATCGAGGCAGTTGTCGCAATTGCCACAAGGCGACGCGTCCTCGCCGAAATAGCCAAGCAGCACCTGACGGCGGCATTGCGCGGTTTCACAGTAACCGATCAGCGTATCGAGCCGGCGATGTGAGCGCCTTTTGTGCTCCGCCGGCGCGTCCTCGTCGTCGATGAACAGCCGGCGCATGCGGATATCGCCCAGGCCGAACAGCATATGCGCCTCGGCCTCCCGCCCGTCGCGGCCCGCACGACCGATTTCCTGATAATAGGCCTCCAGGCTGCCCGGCATATCGGTGTGAAAGACATAGGCGACGTCAGGTTTGTCGATGCCCATGCCGAAGGCGATGGTCGCCACCATGACGACGCCGGACAAGGTCATGAAAGCGTTTTGATTCGCCTCACGCGCCTCCTTGCTCATGCCGGCATGGTAAGCAAGCGCGGTGACGCCGTTCTTCTCGAGGAACGCAGCCGTCTCTTCCGTTTTCTTGCGTGACAGGCAGTAGACGATGCCGCTGCGGCCTTGATGACGCTCGACGAAGTTCAGCAACTGCCGCTTGCCGTCCTGTTTTGCCGCGATGCCAAGCTTGATGTTCGGCCGGTCGAAACCCAACACCAAGGTTTCGACACGCTCGGCGAACAGCCGTGCTTCGATGTCGGTGCGCGTGCTCTCGTCCGCTGTCGCGGTCAGTGCAATGATCGGCACATCAGGAAAAATGTCGCGCAGCCGCGACAGTTCTTCATATTCGCGCCGGAACGCCGGCCCCCATTGGGAGATGCAATGTGCCTCATCGACAGCGATCAGGCTTATATCGAGCCTGGCAAGCGCCTCGAGCATACGCCCTGTCATGAGCCGCTCCGGTGCGAGGTAGAGCAGGCGTGTCTGGCCCGCGGCAACGCGGCGCCATGCCGCTACATTGGCATCGCGGTCGAGCGAGGAATTGATCGTGTCGGCCGCCACGCCGGCAAGACGCAACGCGGCGACCTGGCCCTGCATCAGGGCAACCAGCGGCGAAACGACAATTGTGAGCCCACCCAGAACCAGCGCCGGGACCTGGTAGCAGAGCGATTTGCCGGCACCGGTCGGCATGACCGCCAACACGTGGCGCCCGACCAGCAGCGCGTCCATCACAGAGGCCTGGCCGGGACGAAAATCGTCGAAGCCGAACACGTCCTTCAAGACACGCCGCTTGGGATCTGGCTCGTTCACCGGGGCGCCAGTAGCCGCTATCTGCATCACTCCATGGTCCCCGGTTTGGCTGAAGCCATGGTCTTAAAGCGAAGATCGCCGGAACGCTATCCGGGGCCGTTGAAACGGACATGCTGCCCACACCTTGTCACGCCTTGTGTCGTGACGATTCAGGGGTCGGGAGACTGGGCCCCGGTTAATCCTATCTTCACCTTGATCCGGCACGTTCAAATCCTGCGGTGATGTTTCGAGTACCGCGGCGTCACAAGCGCCCAGGCAACAAACCCGCGTCTCTTCGAGACGCGGGTTCTTCAATTCGAAAACCGGTAGCAGGGAGTTGCGTCAGTCGAGGAAATCGGCGCGGTGCGGCGTAAAGCTGTCGACCAGCCGCCCCGCCTCCAGGGCCTTGACGCCATGGACGAGGTTGGAAGGGACAATGAAGCTGCTGCCTGCTTCCAGGATCTCGCTTCTGCCGTCTATGGTCACCTCGAAGCGGCCTTCGGCGACATAGCTCGCCTGGACATGCGGGTGCGAATGCAGTGCGCCGACGCCGCCCTTGTCGAAGCCAAACTCGACCATCATCAGTTCATCGGTATGCAAGAGGACACGCCTGCGGTTGCCGTCCGGGGTCGGCGTCCATGCGCCCTCGCCGGCATGCGCAAAAATCCTTGTTTCGGTCATCACCCGATCCTCATAGTTCATCGCGCCAGCCAGCCGCCGTCGACCGGCACCACGGCGCCATGCATGTAGTTCGACGCCGGCGCCAACAGGAACACCGCCGCGTCACCGATGTCCTCCGGCCCGCCCCAGCGCCCGGCCGGAATGCGCGCCAGGATGGAGGCACTGCGGTCGGGATCGGCCCGCAACGCCTCGGTGTTGTTGGTTTCGATATAGCCCGGCGCGACGGCATTGACGTTGATGCCTTTTGCCGCCCACTCGCAGGCGAGCAATCGGGTGATGCCAAGCACGCCATGTTTTGACGCCGTGTAGGAGGCAACGCGGATACCGCCCTGGAAACTTAGCACCGAGGCGATGTTGACGATCTTGCCGCGCCGTCCGGGATCGGCAAGCACGCGCTTTGCAAAGCTCTGGCTGAGAAAGAAAACCGTCTTCAGATTGACGTCGATGACCTCGTCCCAATCGGCTTCCGCAAAATCAACCGCATCGGCGCGCCGGATGATGCCGGCATTGTTGACGAGGCCGTCGAGCGGCCCCGTCTCGCCCCAGACGCGATCGAGCATCGCCTGAGCGGCTGCGTGGTCGGCAAGATCGCAGCGTACCGCCTCGAACTGTCCTCCCACCGCCGCGACCTTCTCAGCCGTCTCGTCCATCACCGAGCGGCCAACCCCGACCACCGCGCCGCCGGCGCGCGCGATCGACACGGCGATGCCCTGGCCGATGCCGGTGTTAGCGCCGGTGACGAGGATGCGCTTGCCGGCCAAGCTGAAGGCGGAGAGGTCGCTCACCGCAGATCGTCCAGCGCCACCGGATCGACATCGGTATAGTCGACATTGTCGCCGGCCATCGCCCAGACGAAGGCGTAATTGGAGGTGCCAGCGCCCGAATGGATCGACCATCCCGGCGACAGCACCGCCTCCTCGTTGCGCATGACCAGATGGCGGGTTTCGTCCGGCTCACCCATGAAATGAAACACCCGCGCCGTCTCCGGCAGATCGAAATAGAGATAGGCCTCCATGCGCCGGTCATGCACATGGCAGGGCATGGTGTTCCACACCGAGCCGGGTGCAAGCTGGGTCATGCCGACGACCAGCTGGCAGGTTTTCACGCCATCGGCATGGATGAACTGGAAGATCGACCGTTGATTGCAAGTCGCCTGGCTGCCGAGATCGAGGCGCTTGGCATCACCGATGCGGATAAGCCGGCTGGGAAAGCTCTGATGCGCCGGCGCGCTGAGCAGGTAGAATTTGGCCGGCTCGGCCGGGTTGGTCGAAGCGAACGACACCTCGGTGGCACCCATGCCGAGATAGAGCATGTCGCGCGTGGCAAGATCATAGGACTGGCCGCTGGCTTTCACGCTGCCGGCGCCGCCGATATTGACGGCGATCATTTCGCGGCGATCGAGAAAATTCTTGGTTCCCGTCGGCTTGATCGCCTCCAGCAGAAGCGGTCCGGCCGCCGGCATCGCGCCGCCGACGATCATACGGTCGTAGTGGGTATAGGTCAGGCCGATGCGGCCGGGCTGGAACAGGCCTTCAATGTGGAAATTGTGACGCAGCTCGTCGGTTCCCATGGAAGCCGCGGCAACCGGGTCGATGGCGAAACGTGATGTGAAGTCGGTATGCGTGTGAGTCTGATTCATCGTTGCCCCAGCTGGAAAGGATTATTCGGTTGCCGCCGTTTTGACCGAGTCGGCGTAGAAAACCTGACGTGCATGCAAGCGCTCGCGGTAGCGCTGCTGGCTGGCAGTGAGGTGCTTGCGCATGGCCTCGCGAGCAGCCTCGGCATCGCCTGTGGTAATGGCGTTCAGGATCACCAGATGCTCGCGCTGCAGCCCGCGCTGATAGCTGTCGGACTGGACGAGTTCAGTCGACCAGGGTGAGGTCACGTCGCAAGGAATGGCGCGCCGCCCGAGCACATCGAGCATCTCGACATAGAACGGGTTGTTGGTGGCGCTGGCGATGGCCCGATGGAAAGCGAGATCGGCTGGACCTGTGGGCTCGCTGTTCAACAGCAATCGCTCGAACTCGAAAAAGGCCTCCTGGATCGCCGCTTCCTGCGCGGCGTTGCGACGAACGGCGGCGAGCCCTGCCGATTCGATCTCGATCGCCAGCCGGACTTCCAGCACGCTGAGCGCGATCGAATCCTTGGTGCCCATTTCGGCGGCAAGCGCGCCGAACATCGTCGAGACATGTTCGATGACGAAGACGCCGGCGCCCTGGCGCGCCTCGACCAGACCGTCGGCGGCAAGCTTGGCCAGCGCTTCGCGGATGACGGTGCGGCTGACGCCAAAGGTTTCGGTCAGCTGGCCTTCCGTCGGCAGTTTTTGTCCCGGCTGGATTTCGCCCGCCTGGAGCTGCTTGCGGATCGCCGCGACGACGGTTTCCGAAAGCTTGGGCTTGCGTTCGACCCTGAGGTCCATTGCGGTATCCGATGCCATGTCCCACCCCTATTTGAAGACGCTCGGCAGCCAGAGCGAAATGGCCGGAATATAGGTCACCAGCCCCAGAACCACGAGCCCCGCGCCATAGAAAGGCCAGATCGAGCGCATTGCTTCCCACACCGTGATCTTGCCGACGGCGCAGGCGACGAATTGCACCGTGCCGACCGGCGGCGTGTTCAGCCCGATGCCCAGGTTGAGAATGGTGATGACGCCGAAATGCACCGGATCGACGCCGTAATGCGTCACAAGCGGCAGGAAAATCGGCGTGCAGATGATGATCATCGGCCCCATGTCCATGAAGGTACCGAGCAACAGCATCAGCACGTTGAGCAGCAGGAGCACGACCAGCGGGTCGGTGGAGATGGCGTTCATGCCGGCGATCAAGGCCGCCGGCACCCTGAGATAGGCCATCAGCCAGCTGAACGAGGCGGCCATGCCGATGATCAGCAGCACCATTGCCGTGGTGCGCACCGCGCCCATCGTGGCATGGACGAAGTCGTTCCACCGCATCGAGCGATAGCCAAGGACGGTGACGAGCAGAGCGTAGATGACGGCGATGCAGGAGCTTTCGCTGGCGGTGAAGACGCCCGAACGGACGCCGCCGAAAATGATGCCGATAAGCAGCAACCCGGGAATGGAAATGAGGAACAGCCGGCCGGCCCTGGCGAAGCCGGGAAAGGGCTCGGTCGGATAGCCGCGCTGGCGCGCCACGACATAGGCGGTGACCATCAGCGACGCGGCGAGCAGCAGGCCGGGCAGGATGCCGGCGGTAAACAGGTCGGCGATCGAAATCTTGCCGCCGCCGGCGATTGAATAGATGATCATGTTCTGCGACGGCGGCAACAGAAGCGCGATCAGCGCCGCCATCGAGGTGACGTTGACGGCGTAGTCGGCGCCATAGCCGCGCTCTTTCATCTGCGGGATCATCAACCCGCCGACGGCGGCGGCTTCGGCAACCGCCGACCCGGAAATGCCGCCGAACAGCGTGGCGGCGATGATGTTGACCTGTCCGAGCCCGCCGCGCATGTGCCCGACAAGCGAGCCGGCGAAGGCGACGATGCGCTGGGCGATGCCGCCGCGCACCATCAGGTCGCCCGCATAGATGAAGAACGGGATCGCCATCAGCGAAAAGACGCTCATGCCGGAATTCAGCCGCTGGAACACCACCAGCGGCGGCAGGCCGAGATAGACGATGGTGGCGAAGCTGGCGGCGCCGAGACAGAACGCAATCGGCGTGCCGATGAACATAAGCAGCGTGAAGACGCCGAACAGGATCCAGATCTCCATGGTCTAGGCCTCCTGCACCGCTGGCATTTCGGGCACATCTTCGAGATTGATGTCCCTGTCGACATCGATCCCGGCCCATCTGAGCAACATGCGCTCCAGCGAAAACAGGCTGATCAGCGCCCCGCCCACTGACAGCGGCAGATAGTCGAAGCCGCCGGGTAGTCCGAGCGCCGGGATGGTCGATTGCCAGGTCAGCGCAACCAGCTTGAGCCCGTACCACACCATGCCGATGCCGAAGGCGAGCGCGACCAGGTCGGAAACGGTCCGCAACGCGCCCTTGCTGCCCTTGGGCAAGACATAGAGCAGCACGTCGAACCCCATGTGGAAATTCTCGCGCACGCCGACGGCGGCGCCCAGGAAGATGAACCAGCTCATCACCATGATGGCGCCGGTCTCGGTCCAGCTCAGCGATGCGTTGAGGACGAACCGGGAAAAGACCTGACAGGCGACAAGCGCCGTCATGACGACGAGCCCGGCACCGGCCAGATAGAGGCAGAAGTCGCACAGCCTGGTCAAAATGGCGCTGAAGCGTCGCAGCGGCGATGCCGCCGGAAGCGACGTCGCGTCTCTTCTGGAACCATTCCTGTCCGCCATCGATATCCTCCTCTGGTCGGCCCGCGCCGGGCAGGCTATCGGGAGCGCGTACGCTCCTGATCCGGAATGATCACTCGGTCGCCTGGATGCGCGCGGCGAGGTCTTTCAGCTCGGGCGTCGACAGATACTTCTCGTAGACCGGCTTCATCGCGTCGATCAGCGGCTGCTTGTCGATCTCGCTGACCTTGACGCCGGCAGCTTCGACGATGTCGCGCGACTTCTTCTCGCGCGCATCCCACAGTTCGCGCATCTTGACGACGCTGTCCTTGGCCGCCTGCCTGACGACAGCCTGGTCCTCCGGCGACAGCTTGTCCCAGCTGGCCTTCGACATGACGAGGACTTCTGGCACGATCTGGTGCTGGTCGAGCGTGTAATGCTTGGCGACCTCGAAGTGCTTGGCGGATTCGAAGCTCGGCCAATTGTTTTCGGCGCCGTCGATGACGCCGGTTTCCAGGGCCGAATAGACTTCGCCATAAGCCATTGGCGTCGCATTGGCGCCGAGCGCGTTGACCATGTCGACGAACACGTCGGACTGGATGACGCGGAACTTCATGCCTTTCAGGTCGGCGATCGAGGTGATGTCCTTCTTGGTGTTGTAGAAGGAGCGCGCGCCGGAATCGTAGAAGGCAAGGCCGACCAGATCATGCGCCTCGAATGCCTTCAGGATCTGCTCGCCGACCGGCCCGTCCATGACATGACGCATGTGGTCGACCGAGCGGAAGATGTAGGGCAGCGACGGCACCGCCGTCTCCCGCACGATGCCGTTGAAGGGCCCCATCGACACGCGATTGAGGTCGAGCACGCCGGCCTGGGTCTGCTCGATCGTGTCCTTTTCCTCGCCGAGCTGCGCCGAGTGGTAAACCTCGACCGCGTAGGCGCCCTTGGTGCGCTCCTTGATCAGCTCGCCCATATATTTGACCGCCTCGACGGTCGGATAACCGTCCGGATGCGTGTCGGCCGAGCGCAGCACGGTTTCAGCGTTGGCAACGCCGATCATCAACGAGCCGAAGGCGAATGTGGCTGCCGTCAGTTTCGAAAAATGCAACATGACTTCCTCCCTTTTTAGATCCTTGGCGCCCGGCTCAGAGCCGGTACGCTTTCTTCGCAAGCGTGTAGGCAAGCTCTCGCGCCAGTTCGTGCGCCTCGTCTTCGCGCAGTCGATGCTCGGCGACGAGACGCGCCAAAAAGGCGCAGTCGACCCGACGCGCCACATCGTGGCGGGCGGGAATGGACGGAAAGGCGCGGGTGTCGTCGTTGAAGCCGACCGTGTTGTAGAACCCGGCCGTCTCGGTGGTCATCTCGCGGAAGCGGCGCATGCCTTCCGGACTGTCGTGGAACCACCAGGCCGGCCCGAGTTTCAGTGCCGGATAGACGCCGGCCAGCGGCGCCAGTTCGCGCGCATAGCTGGTTTCGTCGAGGGTGAAGAGGATGATGGTGAGGTCGCGTTCCAGCCCGACGCAGTCGAGCAGCGGCTTCAGCGCCGCCGCATAGTCGGTGCGGGTGGGGATATCGAACCCCTTGTCCCGGCCGAAATTCTGAAAGACGGCTGGCGAATGATTGCGCCAGGAGCCGGGGTGGATCTGCAGCACCAGCCCGTCGTCGCGGCTCATCTTGGCCATCTCGGTCAGCATCTGGGCGCGAAACAGTTTTCGCGCGCGCTCGTCCTCCGACCCATGACGGATGCGATTGAACAGCTCCTCGGCGGCGGCATCGGAGAGATTGGCGGTGTCGGCCGTCGGGTGACCGTGATCGGACGAGGTCGCGCCAAAGCTTTTGAAGAATGCGCGCCGCTGGCGATGTGCATCGAGATATCCGGCCCAGCTGCCGGTGTCGTAGCCGGAGATTTCGCCGAGCCGGTCGAGATTGGCCGAAAACCCCTCGAAGTCGGGATCGACGACGGCGTCCGGCCGGTACGCGGTGATGACACGTCCCTGCCAGCCGCTGTCGCGAATCGCCTTGTGCCATTTGAGATCGTCGAGCGCGCCCTCCGTCGTCGCGATGACCTCGATATTGAAGCGCTCGAACAGGGCACGTGGGCGAAAATCGTCACGCTGCAGCAGTGTCGCGATCGCGTCGTAATGCCGGTCGGCTGTCGCGGCGCTTAACGGCTCGTCGATACCGAACAGATGGTCAAGCACATGGTCGAACCACAGCCGGGTCGGCGTGCCGCGGAACAGATAATAGTGCTCGGCAAAGCGCCGCCAGATCGTCCTGCCGTCGGTCTCCACCGGCGCGCCGTCCAGGGTCGGTACGCCGAGGTCTTCCAGGCGGACGCCCTGGCTGAACAGCATACGGAAAATGTAATGGTCCGGCACGATCAGCAATTGCGCCGGATCTGGAAACGGTTCGTTGAGCGCATACCAGCGCGGATCGGTGTGGCCGTGCGGGCTGACGATCGGCAGATCGTTCACCCCGGCGTAAAGATCGCGGGCAAGCGAAAGCGGACGCGCCTCCGAAGCAAACAGCAAATCCGGATCGGTCAGTCCAGCCACGTCGATCCTCCCATGTCGCCATCGGTAGGGTCGCAGAGAAATAATGTCAACATACAAAAATTGGATTGTTGTATGATGACTTTTACGCGATGACCGCCCATTGTGCGGCGGGGAGGCGGATGTTACGCCGCCTGCCGACCATGCCTCAGGACATGCCGCACATGACGACCAGACGCCTCTCCAACAGCACGCGGCAGGCCCTGCCGGCCTCGGCCGCGTTCCCCTTGTATGATCGCGGCGGCATTACACCGGGCATCGTCCATCTTGGCGTCGGTGCGTTCCACCGCGCCCATCAGGCGGCCTATGTCGATGACTGCCTTGCGGCAGGGGAAACCGGCTGGGGCATTGTCGGTGTCTCGCTGCGCAGTGCCGATACGCGCGACGCGCTGGCGCCGCAGGACGGGCTCTACACGCTGGCGGTCAGAAGCAGCGGCGGCGAGAACCTTCGCGTCGTCGGCTCGATCCTGTCGATGCTGGTGGCGCCGCAAGAGCCGGGCGCGGTGTTGGCAGCGCTTACGGATCCGCGCACGCGTATCGTTACCCTGACGATCACCGAGAAGGCCTATCTCAGGGCGGCGAGCGGTGGGCTCGACACCACCCACCCCGACATCATCCACGACCTGGGGAACCCGCAGGCGCCCAGGACCGCGCATGGTTTCCTGACTGAATCCCTGTCACGGCGCCGCGCCGCCGGCACGCCGCCTTTCACGGTGCTCTGCTGCGACAACCTTCCGGCCAACGGCGCCACGTTGCACCGATTGCTGGCCGAGTTCGCCACGTTGCGCAGTCCTGATCTTGCCCGCCATATCGCCGACGGGGTGGCGTTCCCGTCGAGCATGGTCGATCGCATCGTGCCGGCGACCACCGACGCCGACCGGGCGCGGATCGCCAGTCAGCTCGGCGTCGAGGACGCCTGGCCGGTCATGACCGAGCCGTTCTGCCAATGGGTGATCGAGGACGATTTCCCTGCGGGCCGGCCGGCCTGGGAAAAATTCGGCGTCACCATGGTCAGTGATGTCAGGCCCTCCGAGGACATGAAGCTGAGGCTGCTCAATGGCGCGCATTCGGCGATCGCCTATCTCGGCCTGCTCAGCGGTCACGACACGGTCGACCGCGCCTTTGCCGATCCGGCGATCCGGCAGTTCGTCGACGCATTGTGGGTCGAGGCCATCCCGACACTGCCGAAGGATGCCGGGCTCGATACGGCTGATTACACGGCGCAACTCACCGAGCGTTTTTCGAACACCGCACTCGCGCATCGCACGGCGCAGATCGCCAATGACGGCAGCCAGAAATTGCCGCAGCGCATTGTCGCCTCCACCGTCGAGTGCATCGCGGCCGGCGCTCTGCCTGAGCATCTGCCGCTGGTGGTGGCTGCCTGGATTGCTGCTTGCGCGGCGCGCGGCAAGACCTTGCCGGAACGCCATTTCACCGATCCGCTCGACGCGGCGCTGATGGCACTTCTAGGCCGGGATCTGCCGACGGAAGAGACGGTGGCGGCTGTGTTCGACCTCGCGGGCTTCGCCAGTGACCACGCCGAGCGCCAGACGCTGATCGAGTTCGTGGCCACCCATCTCGTCCATCTCAGGCAGGGCGGGCCGGCTCTTGCGCTGGCCGCGCTGGGCATACGGAGCGAATGACTGATGAGGCAGAGCCGGCTCCGATTCGCGCCCCACGATCTGGTCACGCTGGCCCCTATCCGCCAGGCCGGGGCCGGCTATCCCTGCATCGTCGGCTGAGAGCCCAGCTGAATTGCCTGACGTTTTGCGTGCGGTCGAAGCTCTCCCGGCCGGAGGGCGAGGTGTCTGACAGGCAAATAAAAAGCCGGGCAAGACCCGGCTTTTGATGATCACGAAATGAGCTTCGCTTAGGCCGGCAGGATGGCGCCTTCCAGCGTGGTGAGCTGGGCAAGAAACTGTTCAGCTTTGCTGCGGGTCTGGTCGTCCTTGGCGTCGGCCGCGTCTTCCTTGGCCTCCTGGATGCGGCGGGCAAGGTCGGCGCGGTCGATGTCGCCGACGGCCACAGCCGATTCGGCCAGCAGCGTGCAGCCCGACGGAACGATATCGGCGAAGCCGCCGAACACCACATAGCGTTCTTCCTGGCCAGCCGCCGTCCTCAGCGTAACCACGCCCGGCTTGATCGTGGTCATGACCGGCGCATGATGCGCCATCACGGTCATTTCACCTTCGGCGCCCGGAATGACGACGGACTCCACCTGCTCGGAAACCAAGAGGCGCTCCGGCGAGACCAGTTCGAATTGGAAAGCTTCAGCCATGATCAATTTAGCGAGTAGGGAATAGTGAGTAGTAAGTAGTGAAGTGGCCCCAACCGGCCCCCATCACGCACCTGCTATTCTCTACTCACTACTGACTACTCCCTATTCGCTTCTTATGCCGCTTCGGCCGCCAGGCGCTGTGCCTTCTCGACCGCTTCCTCGATACCGCCGACCATGTAGAAGGCAGCCTCGGGAAGATGATCGTAGTCGCCGTTGCAGAGGCCCTTGAAGCCCTTGATGGTGTCGGCGAGGTCGACCAGCTTGCCCGGCGAACCCGTGAACACTTCGGCGACGAAGAAGGGCTGCGACAGGAAGCGCTCGATCTTGCGGGCGCGAGCCACCGTCTGCTTGTCCTCTTCCGACAGCTCGTCCATGCCCAGGATGGCGATGATGTCCTGCAGCGACTTGTAGCGCTGGAGGATCGACTGCACCTGGCGCGCGACGCCATAGTGCTCTTCACCGACGACCAGCGGGTCAAGCATGCGCGAGGTCGAATCCAGCGGGTCGACCGCCGGATAGATGCCCTTTTCCGAGATCGCGCGGTTGAGCACGGTCGTCGCGTCCAAATGGGCGAACGAGGTCGCCGGCGCCGGGTCGGTCAGATCGTCGGCCGGCACATAGATCGCCTGCACCGAAGTGATCGAGCCCTTGGTCGTCGTGGTGATGCGTTCCTGCAGCGCGCCCATGTCGGTGGCCAGCGTCGGCTGATAGCCCACGGCCGAAGGAATACGGCCGAGCAGCGCCGACACTTCAGAACCCGCCTGCGTGAAGCGGAAGATGTTGTCGACGAAGAACAGCACGTCCTGGCCTTGGTCGCGGAAATATTCGGCGACCGTCAGGCCGGTCAGGCCAACGCGGGCGCGCGCGCCCGGCGGCTCGTTCATCTGGCCATAGACCAGTGCCGCCTTGGAGCCTTCGCCGCCGCCCTTCTTGTTGACGCCGGACTCGATGAATTCGTGGTAGAGATCGTTGCCTTCGCGGGTGCGCTCGCCAACGCCGGCAAACACCGAGAAGCCGCCATGTGCCTTGGCGACGTTGTTGATCAGTTCCTGGATCAGCACCGTCTTGCCGACGCCGGCACCGCCGAACAGGCCGATCTTGCCGCCGCGGGCATATGGTGCCAGCAGGTCGAGAACCTTGATGCCGGTGATCAGGATCTGCGCTTCCGTCGACTGCTCGACATAGGACGGCGCAGGCTGGTGGATGGAGCGCATCTCGATGCCGTCGACCGGGCCTTCCTCGTCAACCGGCTCGCCGATGACGTTGATGATGCGGCCGAGCATGCCCGGGCCGACCGGCACGGTGATCGGCGCGCCGGTGTCATAGACGTCCTGGCCGCGGACCAGACCTTCGGTCGAGTCCATGGCAATGCAGCGCACGGTGTTTTCGCCCAGATGCTGAGCCACCTCGAGCACGAGGCGGTTGCCGACATTGACCGTCTCCAGCGCGTTCAGGATCGCCGGCAGATGCTCGCCGAACTGCACGTCGACAACGGCGCCGATGACCTGGCGGACCTTGCCGACCACGCCCGTCTTCTTGACGGAAACCGCCGGCGTCTTGGTTGCCGCTGCCTTGACGGGAGCTGCCGCCTTAGCGGGCGCGGCCGCCTTCTTGGCCGGAGCGGCCTTCGCTGCTGCTGCCGGAGCCTTTGGTGGTGCCGCCTTTGCGGCGGTCTTCGGGGTCGCTGCTTTCGCCATCGTCTTTACCCTTTTTCGTCTCTCTGTTTCTCACACGATCCGCTTGAAGGTCGGCGACCTTCGTGGGAGCGCGCCTAGAGCGCTTCGGCGCCCGAAATGATTTCGATCAGTTCCTTGGTGATCTGCGCCTGCCGCTGGCGGTTGTAGGTGATCGACAATTTGTTGATCATGTCGCCGGCGTTGCGCGTCGCATTGTCCATGGCGCTCATCTTGGCACCCATCTCGCCGGCTGCATTTTCGAGCAGCGCCCGGAAAACCTGCACGGAGATGTTGCGCGGAATGAGGTCGGCGAGGATCTCGCCCGGCTCCGGCTCGTATTCATAGACGGCGCTGCCACCGTCCTTCACCTCGGCTGGGGCGGAAGACAAGCCGGCAGGAATGATCTGTTGCGTCGTCGGGATCTGGCTGATCACCGACTTGAACTGCGAATAGAACAGCGTGCAGATGTCGAAGCCGCCCTCGCTGAAGAGGTGGATGATCTTCCGGGCAATGGCATCGGCATTGACGAAGCCGAGCGTCTTGACCTCGCGCAGATCGACACGGTCGATGATCTGCGCGGCGTAGTCGCGGCGCAGGATGTCGAAACCCTTCTTGCCGACGCAGATGATCTTGACCTGCTTGCCGTCGGCCAGCAGCCTGCGGATGTGATCGCGGGCGTGGCGGGCGATCTGCGAATTGAAGCCGCCGCACAGGCCGCGCTCGGCGGTACAGACGACGAGCAGGTGCACGTCATCCTTGCCGGTGCCCGTCATCAGCGCCGGGGCATCGCCACCGTCGCCGATCGCCTGGGTGATGTTGGCCAGCACCGCGCCCATGCGCTCCGAATAGGGGCGCGCCGCTTCTGCCGCTTCCTGCGCGCGACGCAGCTTCGCCGCGGCGACCATCTGCATCGCCTTGGTGATCTTCTGCGTCGCCTTGACCGAGGCGATACGGTTACGAAGGTCTTTTAATGAAGGCATGCTTCAAACCTGATCCAACCCAATCGGCTTCGTTCAAGCAAAGGTCTTGGCAAAGGCGTCGATTTCCGCCTTCAGCTTGGCGCGCAGATCGTCCGACAGCGCCTTCTCCTTGCGGATGCCATCGAGCACGGCCTTGCCGGCCGAGCGCATATGGCTGAGCAGGCCATGCTCGAACTTGCCGACCTGGTTGATTGCCAGCTTGTCGAGATAGCCGTTGACGCCGGCGAAGATCACCGCGACCTGCTCCTCGACCTTGAGCGGCGAGAATTGCGGCTGCTTCAGGAGTTCGGTCAGGCGCGATCCGCGGTTGAGCAAGCGCTGCGTGGCAGCATCGAGGTCCGAGCCGAACTGCGCAAAGGCCGCCATTTCGCGGTACTGCGCGAGTTCGCCCTTGATCGAGCCGGCGACCTGCTTCATCGCCTTGATCTGCGCGGACGAGCCGACGCGCGACACCGACAGGCCGACATTGACCGCCGGACGGACGCCCTGGAAGAACAGATTGGTTTCCAGGAAGATCTGTCCGTCGGTGATCGAGATGACGTTGGTCGGAATGTAGGCCGAGACGTCGTTGGCCTGCGTCTCGATGATCGGCAGAGCGGTCAGCGAACCGCCGCCATTGTCATCATTGAGCTTGGCGGCGCGCTCAAGCAGGCGCGAATGCAGATAGAACACGTCGCCCGGATAGGCTTCGCGGCCCGGCGGGCGGCGCAGCAACAGCGACATCTGGCGATAGGCGACGGCCTGCTTCGACAGATCGTCGTAGCTGATCAGCGCATGCATGCCGTTGTCGCGGAAATATTCGCCCATGGTGCAGGCGGTGAACGGCGCCAGGAACTGCATCGGCGCCGGATCGGAAGCAGTGGCGGCGACGATGATCGAATAATCGAGCGCGCCGCGCTCTTCGAGAACTTTCACGAACTGCGCAACGGTCGAGCGCTTCTGGCCGATGGCGACATAGACGCAGTAGAGCTTTTCCTTCTCCGGTCCGTTGTCGTGCACCGACTTCTGGTTCAGCATCGTGTCGAGGATGATGGCGGTCTTGCCGGTCTGGCGATCGCCGATGACGAGTTCGCGCTGGCCCCGGCCGACCGGGATCAGCGCATCGATGGCCTTCAGGCCGGTCGACATCGGCTCGTTCACCGATTTGCGCGGGATGATGCCGGGCGCCTTGACGTCGACGCGCTTGCGCTCGGTCGCCTTGATCGGGCCCTTGCCGTCGATCGGATTGCCGAGCGCGTCGACGACGCGGCCGAGCAGGCCCATGCCGACAGGCGTATCGACGATGGCGCCGGTGCGCTTGACGATGTCGCCTTCCTTGATGTCGCGGTCGGCGCCGAAGATGACGACGCCGACATTGTCGGCTTCGAGGTTGAGCGCCATGCCGCGGATGCCGCCGGGGAATTCGACCATTTCGCCGGCCTGGACATTGTCGAGGCCGTAGACGCGGGCGATACCGTCACCGACGGACAGAACCTGGCCGACTTCGGAGACCTCGGCCTCCTTGCCAAAATTCTTGATCTGGTCTTTCAGAATTGCGGAAATTTCCGCGGCGCGGATGTCCATCAGCCGACCTCTTTCAGTGCAAGCTTGAGCGAATTGAGTTTGGTTTTGAGCGACGTGTCGATCTGGCGCGAGCCCATCTTGACCACCAGCCCGCCGAGCAGCGACGGATCGACGGTCACGGCGATGGCCACATCCTTGCCGGCAACGCTCTTCAGCGCCGCCTTCAGTTCGGTCTGCTGGGCCGCCGTCAGTTCATGCGCGGAGGTGACTTCAGCAGCCGTCTCGCCACGATGTTCGGCGGCGATCTGGCGGAATGCCTTGATCATGCCGGGAATGGCGAACAGCCGGCGGTTGCGGGCGACGACGCGCAGGAAATTGCCGGTGAGGCCGGAGATTCCTGCCTTGTCGGCGATCGCCGCGATCGCCTTGGCCTGGTCTTCACTTGAGAACACCGGGCTCTTGATCAGGCGCGAAAGGTCCGCACTGCCATCGAGCATGGCTTCGAAACTGCTGAGGTCGGCTTCGACCTCGGTGATCGAATTTGCCTGCAGCGCGAGCTCGAACAGCGAACCCGCGTAGCGTTCTGCGACACCTGAGATTGGCGATGACGATTGGGCCACGGACCGTCTTTTCTCTTGTCTGACAGGCCGCAGATTGTTGGCGCGAGCAAAAACTCTGGCTAAATCTTTGACCTTACTACATTTTTCCAAGCACGGAGGCGCGGCTTCCGCTATCCCCGGTCGAAAGTCGATTGCCGTCTAGCACAGGCATTTTAAGACCGCAATGCGTCGTTCCGCATGGTTTTCAGGCACTATTGTCGCATCCGGCTGCACAGTTCAACCGAAGCCGTTGGATTCAAGGCAAAAAGCCGAAGGCGAAGGCAAGCGGCAGCGCCGCCAGCACCAGCTCCACAAGGAAGGAAGCCCAGTTGAAAGGCGTATTGGCTTCGTCCGACATCATCGACAGCAGTCGGCCAAAGGCGGTGAACAGCCAGGAAAAGCCGAGCGCCATGTAGAGCAGCGGCTGCGCCAACAGGATGCAGCACAGGCTGACGCCGAGATAGAAGCCCGACATCCGACCGCGCCCTTCCGCGATCGCCGCGGTTTTTTCGGGCTTGGCCTGCAGCCGAAGGATCCTGAAACCAATTCTGGGCGCAAAAAAAAGCAACAGACCGAAGGCGAGCGTGACGACGGCGCTCGACCATGCCAGCCACTCGCCCTGGCTCACCGGCCACGGAAACGCAAATTCCATTCTTTCTGTCCCTCAAAAAGTCGCAGGCGGAAATATCGTCCACTCTAGCGTAGGTTTTGCGGCGTGCAATGGAAGTGGGGAACTTCCGCAAGAAGACCGTCAGCCCAGCGCGAACGCGACCGCCGCCTCGGCATGGATGCGCGTCGTGTCGAAGACCGGAATGTCGAAATCCTGCTGACCGATCAGCATGGTGATCTCGGTGCAGCCCATGATGACGCCGTCGATCTTTTCATCGCGTCGCATGCGGTCAATTTCATCGATGTAGGCCGCCTTCGATGCCGCGGTGACGATGCCCTGGCAGAGTTCATCGTAGATCACGCGATGAACCATATCTCGGCCGGCTCCATCCGGCACCACGGGTTGCAGCCCATACGTCTCCGTGAGCCGGCCCTTGTAGAAATCCTGCTCCATGGTGAAGCGCGTCGCCAGCAACGCCGGACGGTTGACGCCGGCGCTCTGGACCGCGACGGCGGTGGCATCGGCAATATGGATGAGTGGTATCGATACTGCCGCCTGCACGGCGTCGGCCAGTTTGTGCATGGTGTTGGTGCAGATCAGCAGCCCTTCGGCCCCAGCAGACTCGAGCTTGCTCGCTGCATCGACCAGCAGCTCGCCTGCGCCTTGCCAGTCACCGGCGTGCTGCCGCTCGGCGATCTCTGCGAAATCGAAAGACCACAGCAGCAGCTTTGCCGAATGCAGGCCGCCCAGGCGCTCGCGTACGATCTCGTTGAGCAGGCGATAGTAGATCGCCGTCGATTCCCAGCTCATGCCGCCGATCAGGCCAAGGGTCTTCATCTGCTCGCAACTCCGATCCCGATCAGCATACGATCCTACAGAAAGCTCTGCGGGTCGATGTCGACCTGCACCCGGACCGAACCGCGCTGCTTCGGCCCCTCTGCCAGCATGGTGCGGATGAAGCCTTGCATGTCGGCGCGCCGTTCACCCTGGATCAGCAACCGGAAGCGATGGCGGCCGCCGAGTAATGACAGCGGGGCCTCGGCCGGCCCGAGCACGAACAGGTCGGTGGCCTCGGGCGCAGCGCGCCGGAGCCCACGCGCATGGCCCTCCGCTTCCGCCCGCGACGCAGCGCTGACGATGACCCCGGCGAGCCGGCCGAAGGGCGGCAGTGCTGCCCGCTCGCGCTCGGCGATCTCGCGCTCGTAAAAGGCATCGGCGTCGCCGGAAACGATCGCCCGCATCACCGGATGATCCGGCTGAAATGTCTGCAGCAGGCCGAGACTTTTCTTGCCGGTGCGGCCGGCGCGGCCGGTCACCTGGCTGAGCAGCTGGAAGGTGCGCTCGGCGGCGCGCGGGTCGCCATTGGCCAGGCCAAGGTCGGCATCGACGACGCCGACCAGCGTCATATTGGGGAAATTATGCCCCTTGGCGACGAGCTGCGTGCCGATGACGATGTCGGCCTCGCCATCGGCGATGGCTTCCAGTTCGAGTCTCAACCGCCGCACGCCGCCCATCAGGTCGGACGACAGCACGATGGTGCGGGCGTCTGGGAAATGTGCGACCACCTCTTCGGCGATGCGCTCGACACCTGGCCCACAGGCGACCAGATGGTCGAGCGTGCCGCATTCCGGGCAGGCCTCGGGACGCTTTTCATTGTGCCCGCAATGGTGGCAGACGAGCTGGCCGCGAAAGCGGTGCTCGACCAGCCACGCCGAGCAGACCGGACAGCCGAAGCGGTGGCCGCAGACCCGGCACAGCGTCAGCGGTGCATAGCCGCGCCGGTTGAGGAACAGCAGCGACTGCTCCTTTTTCTCCAGCGTCCGGCGCATATGGTCGATCAGCACCGGCGACAGGAATCCGCCGCGGGCCGGAGGCGCGCGCCGCATGTCGATTGTCTTCAGGTCGGGAAGTGCCGCCTCGGCGAAACGCGCCGAAAGCACCGCCCTGCTGTAACGGCCTTGGCTCGCATTCACCCGGCTCTCGACCGATGGCGTTGCCGAGGCGAGCACGACCGGGAAGCTGCCGATATGGCCGCGCACCACCGCCATGTCGCGCGCGTTGTAGAAGACGCGGTCTTCCTGTTTGTAAGCGGGGTCGTGCTCCTCATCGACAACGATCAGCCCGAGTTCCCGAAACGGCAGGAAAAGCGCCGAGCGCGCGCCGGCAACGACGCACACGCCGCCTTCCGCCACTTGCCGCCAGACCCGTTCGCGCATTCTTGGCGGCAGGTCCGAGTGCCATTCCGCTGGCTTGGCGCCGAATCGTTGCTGGAAGCGTTCGAGAAAGGCATGCGTCAGCGCGATCTCCGGCAGCAGGATCAGCACTTGCTTGCCTTGGTCGAGTGCGGCCGCCACCGCTTCGAAATAGACTTCCGTCTTGCCGGATCCGGTCACGCCGTCGAGCAGAGTGACGCCGAATGCACCAGCCATGACATTGCTGCGCAGCATGGCGGCCGCATCGCTCTGGTCCGCCATCAATTCCGGCACGGCGTAGCCGGGATCGGGTGCTGCGACCACCGGTCGCGGCGGGATCATCACGGTCTCGAACACGCCTTGCGCTTTCAACCCGTCGATGACGGTCGACGACACGCCTGCCGCATGCGCCAGCCCGGAGCGCGTCCAGGCGAGCCCGCCTTCCGCTGTCTCGAGCACGCGCGTTCGCGCAGCCGTCATCCGGTCGGGCTCAGTCAAGGTGCGCAGCAAGCCCTCGATCCACGGTTCCGGGTCGAAAGCTTCCGGCGCGCGCAGCAGCATGCGCGCCACCATGCCGGGCGGCGACAGCGTATATTGCGCGATCCAGTCGATGAGGCGGCGCATGGCGCGGTCGATCGGTGGACAGTCGAAGACCTGCTCGATCGGCCGCAGTTTCTTCGCATCGACCTTATCGACGACGCCGTCCCAGACGATGCCGGCAACCTGGCGCGGACCGAGCGGCACGCGCACGATCGAGCCCGGCACCACCCGCATGCCGGCCGGCACAGCGTAGGTGTAGGGACGCTCGGCGGGCATCGGCACCAGCACCGGTGCGGCTGCGACAAAGGGCGAATCTTCGATCATGAGGCGTGACCTTGCCCCGACTTTGGTCTAGAGCAAAGTCCAACGCTGAACGTGTCCGCCCGGCACAAGGAAATCCTCAGGAGACCCCCATGAAATTTTTTGTCGACACCGCTGACGTCAAGGAAATCCGTGAGCTGAACGATCTGGGGCTGCTCGACGGCGTCACCACCAATCCCTCGTTGATCCTGAAATCCGGCGGCAAGATCGCCGACGTCACCAAGCAGATCTGCGATATCGTCGACGGCCCGGTTTCGGCCGAAGTGGTGGCCACCGAATACAAGGACATGATGGCCGAGGCCAAGATCCTGGCCAAGATCGCGCCCAATGTCTGCATCAAGGTGCCGCTGACGCTGGACGGTCTGCGAGCCTGCAAGACGATCCGCACCGAGATGAATCGCATGGTCAACGTGACGCTTTGCTTCTCGGCCAACCAGGCGCTGCTGGCAGCCAAGGCCGGTGCTTCCTTCATTTCGCCTTTCGTCGGTCGCATCGACGACACCGGCTCGGACGGCATGGAGCTGATCGCCGAAATCAAGCAGATCTACGACAATTACGATTACCCGACCGAGATCCTGACGGCTTCGGTGCGCACGGTGAACCACGTCAAGCAGGCCGCTCTCATCGGCGCGCATGTCATCACCGCCCCGCCGGCGACGCTGAAGGCGCTGGTCAAGCATCCGCTGACCGACAAAGGCCTGGAGCAGTTCCTCGCCGACTGGGCAAAGACCGGCCAGAAGATCGGCTGAAATTACCGCATTCATGAAAAAAGGCCGAGCGATCGGCCTTTTTCATATGGCTGTTCTCATCCAGGAAAAGCCTTGGCCTCAAGCCTTCTTTCCGTGCTTGACCAGATCCTGGGCAATGGACAGGCGCAGCAGATCCGCCAGTTCGCGCGCCGCGCGGTTCTCGGCATCGATCTGCGCCCTGTAGGCGGCGAACTCCTGCAGCGGCCTGTCGAACGATGACGGTACCGAGCGCCTGCCGGTGGCGATAACCGCACCGGTCTTCGCATCGGTCAGCACATAGCCGGCGGTCAGTGTCACTGTGCCCGCCGTCGGCTCGTCTTCGTCGGTCTGGACCTGAACAAGTGCCGCCGACTCGACGAGTTCGGTAACACCGAGATCGAGCGTATAGACCGGCGAAGCCGGCTCGCCCGCGCCTCCAGCCAGCGCAAAGATCAAATTGTTGCGGACCTGCTGGGCGTAGCGGGTCTTGACCGGCTTGATCGAGATCGACGCCAGTTCGGCGGCAGCACCGACTTGCGATCCGGCAGTGAGCGGCGCGCTCGAATAGAGCGGACGCACCGTGCAGGCGGAAACCAGCGCAACCGAGGCGATCAGTCCGGAAAGCGCCATGCGGCGCAGCAAACGCGTCACTTCTGTCTTCCCCAGGTCAGGCAACGACATTGACGATCCTCTGCGGGACGATGATCACCTTGCGCGGCGCCTTACCTTCGAGCGCTTTCTGCACGAAGTCGAGGGCCAGCACGGCTTTTTCGACCGCACCTTGGTCCGCGTCGCGGGCAATTGTCAAATCCCCGCGCTTCTTGCCGTTGACCTGGACCGGATAGGTGACTTCGTTGTCGACGACCAGCGCCGGATCGAAGACAGGCCACGGCCGTTCGGCGACAAGATCGGTGCCGCCGAGCGTCTGCCAGCACTCCTCGGCCAGATGCGGCATGACCGGTGCGATCAGGTGCACGAGGATGTCCACGGCTTGCTGACAGGCGGCCTGCAGCGCCGGATCGGCCTTGCCTTCGGCAGCCTCGTTGAGTGGCGTGGTCAGCGCGTTGGCGAGTTCGTAGATGCGCGCGATGGCGCGGTTGAAGGCAAGCTTCTCGATATCCTCACCGACTGCTTTCAGGATCTTGTGCGCGGCCTTGGAAACGACCGCGCCTTCACCCTCTCTCGCCGCCGCCGGCTGGACGCCGGCGAGTGATTCGGCCGCAACCGACACCAGGCGCCAGATGCGCTGCATGAAGCGATGCGCGCCAGCCGCACCTTCGTCGGTCCATTCGACGTCGCGCTCGGGCGGCGAATCCGACAGCATGAACCAGCGGGCGGTGTCGGCGCCGTAGCCGTCAGTGATCTCTTCCGGGCTCACCGTGTTCTTCTTCGACTTCGACATCTTTTCGAGCGGGCCGATCGCCGCCTCGTCGCCGGTGGCGATTTCGATGGCGCGGCGTTTGCCGTCGACGTCCTCCAGCCGCACCTCGCCAGGTGTCAGCCAGCGGCCGTTCGAAGAACTGCCGACGCGGTAGGTCTCGTGCACCACCATGCCTTGCGTGAACAGTCCCCGGAACGGCTCGGCCAGATCGACATGGCCGGTCTCGCGCATGGCCCGGGTGAAGAAGCGCGAATAGAGCAAATGCAGGATGGCGTGCTCGATACCGCCAATATACTGGTCGACCGGCAGCCATTCATTGGCAGCCTTGGGGTCGGTCGGATCGTTGGCCCATGGCGCGGTGAAGCGGGCGAAATACCACGACGAATCGACGAACGTATCCATCGTGTCGGTTTCACGCCGCGCGTCCTTGCCGCATTGCGGGCATTTGACGTGCCGCCATGTCGGGTGGCGGTCGAGCGGATTGCCCGGCCGGTCGAACTCGACATCGTCGGGCAATTTGACCGGCAGGTCGGCCTTCGGCACCGGCACCACGCCGCAATCCTCGCAATGGATCATCGGGATCGGGCAGCCCCAATAGCGCTGGCGCGAAATGCCCCAGTCGCGCAAGCGGAAGTTCACCTTGCGCTCGGCCATCGGCCGGTTGCCGATGGTCTTCTGCTCCAGCAGCGTCGCCACCTCATCAAAGGCCCGATCGGGCTTCATGCCATCGAGAAAGCGCGAATTGATCATCACGCCGTCGCCATCATAGGCTTCTTCGATGATCTGGAAACTCGCCGCATTCTCGCCATCCGGCATCACCACCGGCACCACCGGCAGGCCGTACTTGTTGGCGAAGTCGAGATCGCGCTGGTCACCGGATGGGCAGCCGAAGATGGCGCCGGTGCCATACTCCATCAGCACGAAATTGGCGACGTAGACCGGCAGCGTCCAGCTGTCGTCGAACGGATGAACGACGCGGATGCCGGTATCGAATCCCTTCTTCTCGGCCGTTTCCAGCGCCGCCACCGAGGTGCCCATGTGGCGGACTTCCTCGATGAACTTGGCCAGCGCCGGATTGTCTTCCGCAGCCTTCCTCGCCAGCGGGTGATCGGCGGCGACCGCCATGAAGGAGGCTCCGAAGATGGTGTCGGGCCGCGTCGTGTAGACTTCCAGCTCATGCTCGCCGGCGTCAATCTTGCCAGAATCTGGGGCAGCCAATGGCCAGCGGATCAGCAGCCCTTCCGAGCGGCCGATCCAGTTCTGCTGCATCAGCTTCACTTTTTCCGGCCATTCGTCGAGCCCTTCCAGCGAATCCAGCAGGTCCTGCGCATAGTCGGTGATCTTGAAGAACCACTGCGTCAGTTCGCGCTGTTCAACCAGCGCGCCCGAGCGCCAGCCGCGTCCGTCGATGACCTGCTCG
Organism: Mesorhizobium sp. AR10; assembly: GCF_024746795.1. Classification (NCBI taxonomy): domain Bacteria; kingdom Pseudomonadati; phylum Pseudomonadota; class Alphaproteobacteria; order Hyphomicrobiales; family Phyllobacteriaceae; genus Mesorhizobium; species Mesorhizobium sp. AR10. The sequence continues at coordinate 1,378,280 of NZ_CP080524.1, read as the reverse complement.
TTGGCGAGCACCGTCATGTCCTCCGGGTCCCAGTTGACCTTGGAGGATTTGCGCGTCACCAGCCCCTTCTCGACGAAGTCGAGGAACAGCATCTGCTGGCGGTGGTAATAATCGACATCGCAGGTGGCGAATTCGCGTGCCCAGTCCAGCGACAAGCCCATGACTTTGAGCTGCTCGCGCATAGCGGCGATGTTCTGATAGGTCCAGTCCTTGGGATGGACCTTGTTCTGCATCGCGGCGTTCTCGGCCGGCATGCCGAAGGCGTCCCAGCCCATCGGGTGCAGCACGTTGAAACCCTTGGCCCGTTTGTAACGCGCCACCACGTCGCCCATCGTGTAGTTGCGGGTGTGGCCGATATGGATGCGCCCCGACGGATAGGGGAACATCTCCAGCACATAGTATTTCGGGCGCGGGTCGTCGTTATCAGCTTCAAACAGCTTCTTGGCGTCCCAGGCCTTCTGCCATTTGGGCTCTGACGCGCGCGGATTGTATCGTTCGGTTGCCATCGGGTGTTTTTCACTTAAAAGCGTGCGGAAGCCGCAACCCGGCGGCTCAGGAAATGTCGTCGCGGTGTTCACCATGGATTGCCGGACCCGTCAACTGCGGCGATCCGGCCGAGATCGATAAAGACAGGCAGGATATAGGCATGGCGAACGCCGTCGAACAGCTATTCACGGTCAAGGCGAGGATCGCTGCCGCCGAGCATGAGGCCGGACGCGCAGCCGGCGCGGTGACGCTGGTCGCGGTGACGAAAACCTTCGACGCCGCCGATATAAGCCCGGCGATCGAGGCCGGCCAGCGTGTCTTCGGCGAAAACCGCGTGCAGGAAGCGCAGGCCAAATGGCCGGCGCTGAAAGAAACCTTCCCCGACATCGAACTGCATCTGATCGGGCCCTTGCAGTCGAACAAGGCGAAAGAGGCGGTGGCGCTGTTCGATGTCATCGAGACGGTCGACCGCGAGAAGATCGCCAGCGAGCTCGCCAAGGAAATCGCCCGGCAGGGCCGCGCGCCAAAGCTCTATATTCAGGTCAATACCGGCTCGGAGCCGCAAAAGGCCGGCATCGAACCGCGCGAGGCCGTCGCCTTCGTGGCCCGCTGCCGTTCCGTCCACGGCCTCGCCATTGAAGGCCTGATGTGCATCCCGCCGGCCGACGAGAACCCCGGCCCGCATTTCGCGCTGCTGGAAAAGCTTGGTCGCGAGGCCGGCCTCGAAAAGCTCTCCATGGGCATGTCCGGCGACTACGAAACCGCAATCGCCTTCGGCGCCACCAGCGTCAGGGTCGGCTCGGCGATCTTTGGCAGCCGCTAGCGGACACGCGAACCGCCGGCTCCGGAACTATTTATCGATCAGGTCCAGCCGCACAGTCTCGACGAGGAAGTCGAGAAAGGCCCGCACCCGCGCCGGCAAGTGCTTGCCCTGGCCGACATAGACGGCATGGGTGAACTCCTCGTCGCCTGGGTTGAACGCTTCCAGCAGCGGCACCAACTGGCCAGTTGCGATATCGGCCTCCACATGCCAGCGCGCCAACCGGGCGATGCCGGTGCCGGCCAGCGCCATCAGCCGCATCGCCTCGCCGTCGCCGACCAGCGCGTTGCCGGTCGTCGGCACAATGACACTTCCGCCGGCGCCGTCGACGAAAGGCCAGCCATCGATATGCCGCACGAAGCCGAAACCCATCCGGTTGTGGCGCTCGAGATCGGCCGGCGTCTGCGGCGCCCCGTACGTCTTGAGGTAGGAAGGTGCTGCGACGACGACCGTTCGGCTTTGCCCGAGCTTGCGCGCCACCAGCCGTGATTCGTTGAGCGGTCCGGCGCGGATGGCGACATCGGCGCGCTCCTGCATCAAGTCGATGACATTGTCGGTCAGCACCAGATCGATGGAGATTTCGGGATAGCGATCGAGGAAGCGTGGCAGCAACGGGATCAGCCGGTGCTGCCCGAACGGCACGTAGCTATTGACGCGCAGCAGCCCACGCGGCGCCGCACCCGCCGCTGCTTCGCGCTCGGCCGCCACCATGTCGGCCAGGATGCGCACACCGCTGTCGTAGAAGGCAGTGCCTTCCGGGGTGAGTTGCAGTTTGCGCGTCGAGCGGCTGACCAGCCGCGCGCCCAGGCGGCTTTCGAGCCGCGCGATCAGCTTGCTCACCGCCGACGGCGTCATGCGCAGCGCGCGCGCCGCCGCAGAAAAGCTGCCCGTCTCGACGACGCGGACGAACACTTCGATCTCGCCGGAGCGGTCGGGCCTGGGCATTCATGAATCTATTTCACAGATAATGTGCCTTACGCAAGGCTGGTTCACAGTTCGTTGCATCACGATCTTCAGTGTCGGGGCGTGAAAGGACGCGAGCGCCCTTCCTCATCAAACCGGAAGATCGTCATGCCTCTTGCTCTCTATGCCCTCGCCGCCGGTGCTTTTGGCATCGGCGTCACCGAATTCGTCATCATGGGTCTGCTGCTCGACGTCAGCACCGATCTTGGTGTCTCGATCTCGGCCGCCGGCCAGCTCATCTCTGGCTATGCGCTGGGCGTCGTCATCGGCGCGCCACTGCTGACCATCGCCACCGGCAACTGGCCGCGCAAGACCGTGCTGCTGGCGCTGATGGCGATCTTCACGCTTGGCAATCTCGCCTGTGCGCTTGCCCCCGACTACTGGACGCTGATGGGCGCCCGCATCATCACCGCCTTTGCCCATGGCACCTTCTTCGGCGTCGGCTCGGTGGTCGCCACCGGACTGGTCGCGCCCAACAAGAAGGCCTCGGCGATCGCTCTCATGTTCACCGGCCTGACCATCGCCAACATCCTCGGCGTGCCCTTCGGCACCTGGCTCGGCCAGGCCTTCGGCTGGCGTGCGACCTTCTGGGCCGTAACCCTGGTCGGGCTCGCTGCCTTCGCCATCATTCTCATGCTGGTGCCGCGCAGCCAGGCGGCACCCGAGAAGAGTGAACTGCGCCGCGACCTTGCCGTGCTCGGCCGCACGCCGGTCCTGCTCGGCCTCGCCACCACCGTGCTTGGCTATGCCGGCGTCTTCGCCGTCTTCACCTACATCGCCCCGCTGTTGACCGAGATCAGCGGTTTTGGCGAAGCCGCCGTGTCGCCGATCCTGCTTATCTTCGGTGGTGGCCTCATCGCCGGCAATCTGCTCGGTGGCAAACTCGCCGACCGCTGGCTGGTGCCTTCGGTTCTTGGCAGCCTTGTCGTGCTGGCGCTGGTGCTCGGCACCATGACCTTCGCTCTCCACAGCCAGGTGATGGCCGTCATCTATGTCGGTCTGCTCGGCGCAGCTGCCTTCGCCACCGTGGCACCGCTGCAGATGTGGGTGCTGGAAAAGGCGCAAGGCGCCGGCCAGAGCCTCGCCTCGTCCTTCAACATCGCCGCCTTCAATCTCGGCAATGCCGCCGGCGCCTGGCTTGGCGGCGTGGTCATCGCCCACGGCCCCGGCCTTGGCGCGGTCAGCTGGGTCGCGGCGCTGCTGCCGCTCTCGGCTCTCGCCGTGGGTGCGTTGGCGCTGCGCCTCGACCGCAGTCCTGTGCTCGGCGAACCTGCCTCCGCCCGGTCATAACGATCGCAAGAATCCAATCCGCTTTCGGAATAACCAGGAGCAAAAAAGATGGACTATCGACCTCTCGGCGCATCGGGCCTGAAGGTGCCGGCGCTTTCATTCGGCACTGGGACCTTCGGCGGCTCAGGGCCGCTGTTTGGCGCCTGGGGCCACAGCGATGCGAAGGAAGCACGACGGCTGATCGACATCTGCCTGGAGGCCGGCGTCAACCTGTTCGACACCGCCGACGTCTATTCGAACGGCGCATCTGAAGAGGTGCTCGGCGAAGCCATCAAGGGACGCCGCGACGCCGCGCTGATCTCGACCAAGACCTCTTTGCCGATGGGCGACGGGCCGGCCGATTTCGGTTCGTCCCGGTCCAGACTGATCAAATCCGTGGAAGACGCGCTCAGGCGTCTCGGCACTGACTACATCGACCTCTTGCAGCTGCATGCCTTCGACGCCGGAACGCCGATAGAGGAGGTGCTGTCGACGCTCGACGATCTCGTGCGCGCCGGCAAGCTGCGCTATGTCGGCGTCTCCAACTTCTCCGGCTGGCAGGTGATGAAATCGCTCGGCGTAGCCGACAGACACGGCTATCCGCGTTACGTCGCTCATCAGGTCTATTATTCGCTGGTCGGCCGCGACTATGAGTGGGAGCTTATGCCGCTCGGGCTCGACCAGGGCGTCGGCGCGCTGGTGTGGAGCCCGCTCGGCTGGGGCCGCCTGACCGGCAAGATCCGCCGCGGCGAGACATTGCCGGAAAAAAGCCGGCTGCACGACACGGCAAGCTTCGGGCCGCCGGTCGAGGACGAGCATCTCTACCGGGTCATGGATGCGCTCGACTCCGTAGCCGAGGAAACCGGCAAGACCGTTCCGCAGATCGCCATCAACTGGCTCTTGCAGCGCCCGACCGTCTCCTCCGTCATCATCGGCGCCCGCAACGAGGAACAGTTGCGCCAGAACCTCGGCGCCATTGGTTGGACGCTGACGCCGGACCAGATGAAGAAGCTCGACGCAGCAAGCGAGGTCACCGCGCCCTACCCGTATTTCCCCTATCGCCGGCAGGAGGGTTTTGCCCGGCTCAGCCCGCCAGCGGTCTGAGCGCTGGTGCCGCCCAATCTCCCCCCTTGAGGGGGAGATTACGCGCTGCGCCCCTAGTGCAGGACGAACTCGCCATCCACCTTCCGCCATTCGTTCGGAGCGATCAGCTTCTGGTGCGTGTAGACGACCGAATGCAGCGGGCCGTCGAGCTTGGTCTGCCAGAACTCGATGAAGCGGATCAGCACCGGGAATTTCGGGGCGATGTCGTAGTCCTGCCAGATATAGCTCTGCAGCAGATGCGGATGGTCAGGAAAGTGATAAAGAATCTTGGCCGTGGTCAAACCATAGCCTTTCAGCATCAGGTCCATTTCGGAATGGTCGCGCATTGCAAGCCCCCAGGTTGATTCTCCTGTCCTCCCCACATCAGATTGTGCGCTTTGTTACTTAACTGTCTATTGATTTTTCCTGATCGCATCCGAGTTTTCCGCGCGAAAACATGCAGTTAGCAGCGGCCGTAGCCGAGTGCTGACACCAGCAAAAAAGCGCATCTGCGGCATCCCGCCACGCAAACCCAACGTCTAATATTGCCGTCACCGCGGAACTGTTAATAATGCGCGCGAATTCGCGGCCGCGTTGCCGCGATCCCGCCGGTGGTCAAGCCGGCGGCTGGTTTGGGAGGAAAGTGAAGAAATGTCCGAAGTTCATGTCCATCGCGTCCAGCCGGCGTGGAAGAAGAACGCGCTGATCGACAACGACACCTATCTGAAATGGTACGCCGACAGCGTCAAGAATCCGGACAAGTTCTGGGGCAAGCACGGCAAGCGCATCGACTGGTTCAAGCCCTACAGCAAGGTCAAGAACACCTCCTTCGACGGCAAGGTCTCAATCAAATGGTTCGAGGACGGGCTGACCAACGTTTCCTACAACTGCATCGACCGGCACCTGAAGAAGCGCGGCAACCAGACCGCCATCATCTGGGAGGGTGACAACCCCTACGACGACAAGAAGATCACCTATAACGAGCTCTACGAGCATGTCTGCCGGCTCGCCAATGTGATGAAGAAGCACGGCGTCAAGAAAGGCGACCGCGTCACCATCTACATGCCGATGATCCCGGAAGCGGCCTATGCGATGCTGGCCTGCACGCGCATCGGCGCCATCCATTCGATCGTCTTCGGCGGCTTTTCGCCGGATGCGCTGGCTGGCCGCATCGTAGACTGCGAATCGACCTTCGTCATCACCGCGGATGAAGGTCTGCGCGGCGGCAAGGCCATTCCGCTCAAGGAGAACACTGACAAGGCGATCGACATCGCCGCCAAGAATTTCGTGATGGTCAAGAATGTCGTCGTCGTGCGCCGCACCGGCGGCAAGGTCGGCTGGGCGCCGGGACGCGACGTCTGGTACCATGACGAGATCGCCACGGTGAAGGCGGAATGCAAGCCCGAGAAGATGAAGGCAGAGGACCCGCTGTTCATCCTCTACACCTCGGGCTCGACCGGCAAGCCGAAGGGTGTGCTGCACACCACCGCCGGCTATCTCGTCTACGTCTCGATGACGCACCAGTATGTCTTCGACTACCATGACGGCGACATCTACTGGTGCACCGCCGATGTCGGCTGGGTTACCGGCCACAGCTACATCGTCTACGGGCCGCTTGCCAACGGCGCCACCACGCTGATGTTCGAAGGCGTGCCGAACTACCCGTCGCAGTCGCGTTTCTGGGAAGTCATCGACAAGCACAAGGTCAACATCTTCTATACCGCGCCGACGGCGCTGCGCGCGCTGATGGGCGCCGGCGACGCCCATGTCACCAGGACATCGCGCAAGTCGCTGCGCGTGCTGGGCTCGGTCGGCGAGCCGATCAACCCGGAAGCCTGGGAGTGGTATTACAACGTCGTCGGCAACGGCAAGGTGCCGATCGTCGACACCTGGTGGCAGACCGAGACCGGCGGCATCCTGATCACGCCGCTGCCCGGCGCCACCGACCTCAAGGCAGGTTCGGCGACGCGACCTTTCTTCGGCGTCAAGCCGCAGCTGGTCGACGGCGAAGGCAAAGTGCTGGAGGGGGCGGCCGACGGCAATCTCTGCATCACTGACTCATGGCCGGGCCAGATGCGCACCGTCTATGGCGATCACGAGCGCTTCATCCAAACCTATTTTTCGACCTACAAGGGAAAATACTTCACCGGCGATGGCTGCCGCCGCGACGCCGACGGCTACTACTGGATCACCGGCCGCGTCGACGACGTCATCAATGTCTCCGGCCACCGCATGGGCACGGCCGAGGTCGAATCCGCGCTGGTCAGCCACGACAAGGTCTCGGAAGCCGCCGTCGTCGGCTATCCGCACGACATCAAGGGCCAGGGCATCTATTGCTATGTCACGCTGATGGCCGGCGAGACGCCGAGCGAGGAGCTGCGCAAGGAACTGGTCACCCATGTCCGCAAGGAGATCGGCGCCATCGCCACGCCCGACAAGATCCAGTTCGCGCCCGGCCTGCCGAAGACACGCTCCGGCAAGATCATGCGCCGCATCCTGCGCAAGATCGCCGAGGACGATTTTGGCGCGCTCGGCGACACCTCGACGCTCGCCGACCCCGCGGTCGTCGAAGACCTCATCGCCAACCGGCAAAACAAGAAAAGCTGATGCAATCAACAGTCGGCGCCGTCACCGAACTTTGGCGCTATCCGGCGAGTTCGCTCGCCGGCGAGCGCATGGATGCGATCTCGGTGGATCGGGAAAGCATCGACGGCGACCGCATGTTCGGCTTCGTGGATGTCTCCGACAATGAAATCGCCCGACCCGATCGCGACGCGAAATGGCACAAGGTGCCGCGCATCCGCACCAGGCTGTCGCGAGCCCACGAACTTGAGGTCGCCGTTCCCGACGGCGACTGGCTGGCCGCACCGGGCGCCGAAAGCGATCGCGCCGTTTCCGCCTATCTCGGCTTTGAAGCGTCGATCCGGCCATTCCGGCAGGAGAACGCAGCACCCGGCTATTCCGGTCCATTGACTGCCGAGCGTTACCGCAAGGCCCCCATCCATCTCCTGACCACGGCGTCGCTGGCGCGCCTGAAGGCACTTCATCCCGAGGGTGCTGCCGACCCGCGCCGCTTCCGCCCCAACATCGTCGTCGACATGGCGGCAATCGAAGGGTCGTTCCCCGAAACGGAATGGATCGGACGAAAGCTGGCGATCGGCGACCTCAACTTGACCGTCTCCGAGCCGTGCCGCCGCTGCGGCTTCACCATCATCGCCCAGGATGGTTTCGACAACGACCCGGCCATCCTGCGCAATCTGGTTCGTCACAACGCGCACAATCTCGGCGTCTACTGCACGGTCGACCAGCCGGCCAGCGTCGAGATCGGCGCGACGATGCGGTTCGTCTAAACCCCTGTCCTCCACTACCGATACAAATCCGCCCGCGTCGGCGGCAGGCCGCTCAGATCGCGCGTTCTTCGTGTCGCCACCGTTTGAAAAAGCTGTGTCGAACCGTTCCTGAACATCTGCGAACATCCCGCGAGATAGAGCAGCCACAGCCTCGCCTTTGGCTCGCCCACCTCGGCGACAGCCGCGTCGAACCGCGCGTGCAGCCGTTGCGCCCACAAGCGACAGGTCTGGGCATAGTGCTCGCGCAAATTCTCGACGTCGTAGACCAGAAAACCGTGCGCCTCGAGATTGCCCACCGTCATGCCGATCGTATCGAGTTCGCCGCCCGGGAAGATATATTTGATCAGCGCTTTGTATCCGGGGTCCTTGCGCAGCGTCTTCTTCAGGCTGCCCTTGTCGCGTTTTGTGATGGCGTGATGCAGGTAGATGCCGCCCGGCTTGAGCAGCCGATGAAGGGTTGAGAAGTACGTATCGTGATTGGCAAGTCCGAGATGCTCGAACATGCCGATCGACGAGATCTTGTCATAGCTGCCGTCGAGGTCGGTATAGGATTTGATGTCGATGGTGATCCGGTCTTGCAGACCTTCGGCGCGGATGCGCTCGCGCGCAAGCGCCGTCTGTTCCTCCGACAGCGAGACGCCGTGGCCGATCACGCCATGATTCTTGGCAGCATGGATCAGCATCCCGCCCCATCCACAGCCGATGTCGAGAAGTCGGTCGCCCGGCTTCAGCCGCAGCTTGCGGCAGATATGTTCCAGCTTGTCGGCCTGTGCCTGGTCGATGTCGTTGGCGAAGTCCTTGAAGTAGCCGCAGCTGTAGACCATGCGCTCATCGAGAAAGAGCCGATAGAAGGCATTGGAGATGTCGTAGTGGTGTTCGATCGCCTCCTTGCTCGAGCCGCTGACGAACGGGTTGCGGCCGGCCAGATCGCTGCGCGCCGTCATTTGCTTGCGCGAAAACAGCACGGCAGGCAGGTCGCGCAGAATCGCCACCTTCGGCAGTGATTTCAGCTTGCTGCGCAGCTTGCCTTCGAAAGGCATTGCATAGAGATCGAGCGGAGAACCGTCTTCCAGGTCGATGACCTTCGACACCCACATCTCGATCAGTGTCGACAGTGACGGTCGCCGCACGACCTGCCAGACGATGTCCTGGTCGTTGATGACGAGCACGGGACCGGTGGCAGGACCGATCCGCTCTCCGGTCCACAGCCTGACCGCAAAACCCGGCTTCAGCGTTTCGACGACCGTTCGCACGATCCGTGCGGCTCTGTCGGCTGCGTCCATATCCTCTCCGGTAACAGCGCGGTCCAATGTCAGGATTTTGGCCGCTTGATTGGCCTGCTGCAACCCAATCCGCACGGAAAAGGCGGCGCGCAGCTTTTTCAGCGTAGCGCCTTGTCTTTTGCTGCAACGCACCCCATCATGAGTGTGTGTTCAACAAATCGAAAGGAGGTGATCCGATGTCGAGTGATTTCGTTTTCCAGAACGTGGCCTCAGCGGATTGCACTTTCGGGAAGCAGTCTTCCCGTTAAGGCGCGAAATGCGCGGCGGGTGACTTCGGTCACTGCCATGGGCCGCGCCACGGACGGAAACACGGAAGGCCGCCAGCTTCGCAAGAAGGGGCGGCCTTTTCCTTTGTGAGCTTCGCGAAGTGAAGGCGACTCGCAATGAAACTCAATAGGTGATCGTCAGCGACTCGATATTGCGAACGATTTCGCCGAAGGCCTCATCCAGCTCGGTGCCGGTGGCAGCCTCGTAGTAGTGCTTCAGCGAGGACGTGTCGGGCGTCGCGCAGTCCTTGAGCACTTTCTTTGCCTGATCGCGTTCTGTCGCCGTCATGGTCGGGTCGTTCAGATCGAAGCCGATCGTGAATATCTCGATGCCGTCCTGCCTCATGTTGCTGCAGATGCTCTCGGCATTGCCGCGCGACATCTGCCCCGCATCCTGCGATTTGGGTGTGCCGCGCCCACGGGCGAAAGCCGTGTTGAACTGACCATCCGTCATCAGGATTGCAATCTTGGCCACCTTCTTCTTGTCGAAATTGTCAGGCCCGGCGCCCAGGCCGGCATCGGCAATAGCCGGACGCCAGGACGGGGAAAGCATGTAGTACCCCCATTGCGCGGCGATGCCGCCGGCGGTGACCCCATCCGCATTGAAATCAGTGATTGTCTTCTGCAGTCTGTCTTCATCCGCCGTCAGCGGAATGAGCGCAGCGGACGGACACTTGCCCATCCGATAGTCACGATTGACCTTGGCCAGATAGGTCTTGCCCTTGCTGTTCAGACGCGGTGTGCTGGGACCATCCGACGAGTAGTCGGCGTAGCCGTCCTTGTCCTTGCGTTCGGTAGCGCATTTATCGGGCGCCGGGGTCAAAGCCACCGAGACCGGCGCATCGATCGGCGGCGGCACCACCTGCGATCCGTTTCGCGGCTCGACGAACACCGTGCCGGCCAGACCGCCTGTGTTGACGGCCTCGGCGTAGGGAACGATCGCCACCCGCACCCGGGGATCGTTCTTGTCAAAGTTCGTTTCCAGCAGATCGTGCACTGCATTCGAAGCCGCATCCTGCAGGTCGCCGATCTTGTCCTTTTTGCCGTTCTTCTTCATTGACCCCGTGATGTCGAGCATCATCGCCACCTCGATCTTCTTGTCCGAGTAGAGCGCCTTGGTGGAGGCCGGCACGCGCTGCAGGTCGCCCATGCTGAAAAGCGGAAAATAGAAGGCGACATCGACATGGACATCCGCCTGGACCGTCTTGGCCGTCCTGTCGATTGTCAATGTGTCGAGAACGATCTGGTCGGCCTGAAGGATGCCGGCCGTGCTGTTGGCGTCGAGAAACGCCTGCACCGACTTGTTCGCATCGGCTTCCTTGATTTGGCCGGTCGTCAGGTCGCGGGCCGTCGAGGTCACCGCTGCATCGACCACGCTCTGCAGGCTCGATTTTGCATTGTAGAGCTGCGAGATATTGACGGCGAAGCCGACGCCCAGCGCCAGAACCGCTGCGACCACGCCGAACAGGATCGCGAAATTTCCGTTGCGATCCCTGGCAAAGCCACCGATCGCCTGAACCAAACCTTTGGAACGCCGCATGTTTCCGCCTCCGCTCAACACGGCTTTGAAGCCGTATGAGGGACATTGCAGGAATCCGGCCGGGTGCTGCCGCTGTTGGCCGAAGGTCGGGCGCCGATCACCAAGCCCTTGTTTTTGTTTGGTTTCGAAACCAAACACGATGAACAAGGCGTAAACGAAAAGGGGTGGCCACAACTTCGTTTACGAAGCGCTTATCATGATCTCGCTCCTATGGCGCGGAATGGCTGCACGCGTCCCGCTTCGGCACAGGCGGATTGTGCCGAACCGGATCAGAGTTCACCGCAATCGGATGAATGAAAACAGTTGGCGTCTATGCCAGCATCTGTGCGCTGACGGTCTTGTCGATGCCGTGATAGGGCGGGTTGAAATGATTGCTTTCCTGCTCGTAGGTCCAGACCTTGAACAGGCTGAGCCGGTGCGGGCCGAAACTGTGCAGCAGCGGTACGTCGGTGGCGTCGCGGCCGCGCGCGATGACGACACGGCCGATCCTCGGAATATTGTGGCGGGGGTCGAACGTGTACCACTTGCCGTCGAGGAACACTTCCAGCCAAGCCGAAAAATCCATCGGCGCCGGGTCGAGCGGCACGCCGATGTCGCCGAGATAGCCGTTAACGTAACGGGCCGGGATGTTCATACAGCGGCAGAGCGTGATCGCCAGATGGGCGAAATCGCGGCAGACGCCGACGCGCTCTTCATGCGCCTGGGCCGCCGTTCGGGTCGATCGCGCATAGCCGTAGCCGAAGGACAGGCGGTTGTGGACATAGTCGACGATCGCCTGTACCCGCGCCCACCCCGGTGGAAGATGGCCGAAAAGTTGCCAGGCAAGATTGCTGAGGTGATCGGTCTCGCAGTAGCGGCTGCCCAGGAGATAGCCAAGCACGTCGTCCGGCAGCTCCGCCACCGGCACTTCCCTGGCCAGTGTGTTGACCTCGTCGGTCTCGCCGCTGTCCTCGACCACCGCGTCGTAAAGGATGCGGAAACCGCCGCCCGGCGCCGTGAAGCGGCGGCAGGCATTGCCGAAAACGTCGTGATAGAGCCTGGTCGGCACGGAGGGCGAGGTCAGCACCCGCGTCTGCCGCTTGATGTCGGCCTGCCGGTCGCTGTGGATTTCGAGTAGGGAGATCACCGGCGTGGCTGCAACACAGTCGATAGCGATTTCGTATCCGAGCCGGATCAGCATCGAGGTCCCCCCTTCGATCATCGTGGAAAACAGTTTTGCTCAAACGCAAGAGGGCGCGCCCTGGTTCCCTGCGATTGATCGAAAAGATAGCCGCGCGCCTTCCAATGCAGCCGTCGCGCCGTTACGATTGGTGTCTCCTCTCGCCCTCCCGAGACGATCCCCCGAAACGACCTAGGGATATCAGATGTTTGCAAGCAGAAAATTCGCGGCCTTCCTGTTCGATATGGACGGCACGGTGATCAATTCGATTGCCGCGGCGGAACGGGTCTGGGCAGAGTGGGCCCATCGGCAAGGTCTCGACGTCGCCGCCTTCCTGCCGACGATCCATGGGGTGCGGGCAATCGAGACCATCGGCCGGCTGGCGCTTCCCGGTGTCGATCCCGCCTACGAGGCTGATCTTCTTTTGAAGGCCGAGGCGGCCGATCTGGAGGGCATTATTCCGATCGCCGGCGCTGCGGCGTTCCTGGCGTCATTGCCGCCTGAGCGCTGGGCCATCGTCACCTCGGCTCCGCGAGAGCTGGCGCTTCTGCGCATGAAGGCTGCCGGCATCCCGATTCCCGCCGTCCTCGTCGCGGCGGAGGATGTCACCTTCGGCAAGCCGGCGCCCGACTGCTTCCGGCTCGGCGCAAAGCGGCTCGGCGTCGATGCCCGCGATTGCCTTGTCTTCGAAGATGCGCCGGCCGGCATAGCCGCAGCAGAGGCGGCAGGCGCTGCTGTCATGGTGATCAGTGCCACCCACCAGCATGCGCTGCAAAGCCAGCATGCCACGATCGCCGGTTACGAGGGGACCGGCATCACCGTCGATGAAAACGGCTGGATCGCGCTCGAACCCCAGCGCAGCGCCGCCTAGGGTGTGTTGAGATTCAGGCCGAGTCGAAAACGATGGTTCCGGAGAACCGGAGCGGAGCGTACTTTTGTACGTGAGCACCGGAAGCGCAGGGAACCGCCGCTTGCAGGCCGGCATCACCTGAATATCAACACACCCCTAAAAGTCGCTGGTCAGGCCTTTGACTTCCCAGTCGCCATAGCGGCCGGGCTCCTTGCCGCCGCGGCCGCCGATTTCCTTCGGCACGGCGGCTTCTTTTTCGCGATACTCTTCACGGCGCGCCTTGGCTTCCGCCAGCGCGCGGCTGGCCGCCGGAGACAACGCCTTTTGCGGTGCGTCGCGACCGGGGACGGCGTCTGTTTTACTGGGCTGGTCGACCATGCGATATTTCCGGCGGATTGAAACAGGGCCTAGCGTTTCCCATCATATAGCGATGAACACGCAAGGATCGACCCCTTTTTACCACAGCCCGAGACGGAGCAGACGATGAACACCATCCGCACCGCCATGCTTCTTGCCGCGATGACGGCGCTGTTCATGGGCGTCGGCTTTCTGATCGGCGGAACCGGCGGCATGATGATCGCCTTGCTGATCGCCGCTGCCACCAATCTGTTCAGCTACTGGAACGCCGACAAGATGGTGCTGTCGATGAACCGCGCAGTCGAGGTCGACGAGAAAAACGCGCCCGAATACTATGCCATCGTGCAGGGCCTGGCCCAGCGCGCCGGTCTGCCGATGCCGAAGACCTATCTCATCGACAACCCGCAGCCGAATGCCTTCGCCACCGGTCGCAACCCGCAAAATGCCGCGGTTGCCGCCTCCACCGGCCTGCTGCAACAGCTGTCGCATGAGGAAGTCGCGGCGGTGATGGCGCACGAACTCGCCCATGTGGAGCACCGCGACACGCTGACCATGACGATCGTCGCCACGCTTGCCGGCGCGATCTCGATGCTCGGAAATTTCGCCTTCTTTTTCGGCGGCAACCGCGACAACAACAACCCATTCGGCTTTGTCGGCGTGCTGGTGGCGATGATCGTGGCGCCGTTCGCCGCCATGATCGTGCAGATGGCGGTCAGCCGCACCCGTGAATACGAGGCCGACCGGCGCGGCGCCGAGATCGTCGGAAACCCGCTGTGGCTGGCTTCGGCCCTTGACAAGATCGCCCGTGGCGCCGAACGCATCCGCAACCCGGATGCCGAACGCAATCCGGCGACTGCCCACCTCTTCATCATCAATCCTCTTTCCGGCGAGCGCATGGACAGTCTGTTTTCCACCCACCCGAACACCGACAACCGCATCGCCGCTCTGCAGGCGATGGCGCGGGACATGACCGAGGCAGCTGCGACGCCGCAGCCAGCGCCACGGCAGGCAGACGAGCAACAGCCGTCAGGCCCGTGGGAGAAGGCAGCACAGGCCGAGCCAGAGGCGCAACCGGCCAAGCCAAAATCCAATCCCTGGGGCCGCAATCCGACCGGACCCAAGGGTCGTTGGTCGTGAGCGAAGCCAGACCGCGGCCAGCAATCTCAGCCGATCGTGAAACAGGCAGCCCCGACGGACCCGTGGCCGGCCTCGCCGCCCGCAAGGCGGCCGCCCGCCTGCTTGCCGCCGTCATCGACGCCAGGACGCCGCTGGACGGGCTGACCGACCACGAGAACGGCCATCCGCAATACAAGGCGCTCGACCTGCGTGATCGTGGCCTGGTGCGCGCCATACTGGTGACTGCGCTGCGCTACCGCATGACCATCGCCGGGTTGCTGGCGCGCCGCCTGGAAAAGCCGCTGCCGCCCAACGCCACCGCGCTTTCGCATATCCTGCATGTGGCGGCGGCGCAGATCCTGTTCCTCGACATTCCCGACAGCGCCGCCGTCGACCTCGCCGTGACCCACGCCAAGTCCGACCCACGCACGGTGCGCTTCTCCGGCCTCGTCAACGGCGTGTTGCGCACGCTCGCGCGGGCGAAGGAAGCCGAACTGGCGGCAGCACTTGCCGCCACCGATGAGGCGCCGAAGTGGTTTTCCGACCGGCTGAAAGCCGCCTATGGCGTCGACAAGACCGGGCAAATTCTGGCTGCCCACCGCGTTGAGGCGCCGGTCGACTTCTCGGTCAAGTCCGACCCCGCGCTGTGGGCCGAAAAGCTCGGCGGCATCGTGCTTCCGACCGGCACAATTCGGGTGGAGAAACTCAGCGCGTCCGTCACCGAACTGCCCGGCTTCGAAGATGGCGCCTGGTGGGTTCAGGATGCGGCGGCGAGTTTCCCTGCGCGGCTGTTCGGCGATGTGCAGGGACTGCGCGTTGCCGATCTCTGCGCCGCGCCTGGCGGCAAGACCGCCCAGTTGATTCTTGGCGGTGCAAAAGTCACTGCGGTCGACACGTCGAAGAACCGGCTGGCGCGGCTGACGCAGAATCTCGAACGCCTCGGCCTGTCAGCCGAGATCGTCCAGGCCGACCTGCTCAAATACGAGCCGGAGGAACTGTTCGAAGCCGTTCTGCTCGACGCACCCTGCTCTTCCACCGGCACGGTGCGGCGTCATCCCGACGTGCCGTGGACCAAGACGGCGGCCGACGTCGAAAAGCTCGCCGACCTGCAGCGGCGGCTGCTCGCCCGGGCCGTCACCCTGGTCAAGCCCGGCGGACGAATCGTCTTTTCCAACTGCTCGCTCGACCCGCGTGAAGGCGAGGA
Source organism: Mesorhizobium sp. AR10 (assembly GCF_024746795.1). Lineage (NCBI taxonomy): Bacteria > Pseudomonadati > Pseudomonadota > Alphaproteobacteria > Hyphomicrobiales > Phyllobacteriaceae > Mesorhizobium > Mesorhizobium sp. AR10. The sequence goes on along the minus strand of NZ_CP080524.1, from coordinate 1,362,534 downwards.
TCTGCATCGCAGCTTCCTCGTTAAAACACCCGGGGTCGCCGACGATCCGCTGCGGCCGGGCGAGATCGCCGGCATCGATGCCTTTCTGACGCCACAAGGGACGCTGCGCACCACACCCGCCGATCTTGACCTTGGTTCCCCAGGCGTTTCCGGCCTGGACGGGTTCTTTGCCGCTCGCATGCGCAGAACCGGCTAAAAGGCCCTCAAGCAAAGGTTGCCGACTTTTTTAGGGGGGATCGTGCGGCAACGGGTGAGCTCTTCCACGTCAGTGGAATTCGCCTTCGCATAAGTTCTTGAATCATATAAACTTGTGTTGGGGTAGAGGACAATCAGGAGGGGTTTTGGCACTTGCTGCCAGCAGCACGACGCGTCTTTGGACGCTTGTCGCGAGGGAGTTCTGGCGCAAAGCGCGCCGGCGCCTGCGTGCCGGGCCAGTCTATCGCTGGCGCTATTCCGGCCGTACGCCGGAACGCGTTTTGATCGCGCCGCCGGATCTGCGCCTCGCCGACCCGCAGATCGCGCTTGAGATCTACTATGGCCGCTATCCGCTGTCGGGACATCTGGTCGAGACCGGCGGCAAGTCGCCCTTCCAGATCGAGGTGCCCAATCGCGGCTGGCTGAAGACGCTGCACGGCTTTCGCTGGCTGCGCCATATGCGCGCCGCCGGCACCGAGCTCGCCGCCGCCAATGCGCGCGCGCTGGTTTCCGACTGGATCGCCATGCATGGCAACCATATTTCCGGCGTCGCCTGGGAGCCGGGCACTACGGCTAAGCGCGTCATTGCCTGGCTGCAACATTCCTCGGTCGTGCTGCAGGGCGCCGAATTTCCCTTCTATCGGTCTTTCCTGAAATCGCTTGCCGTACAGATCCGCTATCTCAGGTCGATGGCCCGCGAAATGCCGGACGGCAAGGACAGGCTGCGCGCCCGCATCGCATTGGCGTTTGCAGCTTTGTCGCTGCCGGCGCCTGCATCGGCGCTACGCGGCGCCACCCGTAACCTCGCCGAGGAGCTGGAGCGCCAGATCCTTCCCGACGGCGGCCATATCTCCCGCAACCCGATGACTGTTCTGGAACTCCTCGCCGACCTTCTGCCGCTGCGCCAGACTTATGCCAATCAGGCGGAGACGCCGCCTGCCGCCTTGATGGGCGCCATCGACCGCATGCTGCCGGCGCTGCGCTTCTTTCGCCACCAGGATGGCAGCCTCGCCCGCTTCAACGGCATGGGCGCGACCATCCACGATCGCATTGCCACCATTCTGCGCCATGACGACACCGCCGGCGCACCGCTGCTGCACGCGCCGCATTCGGGCTATGAGCGCTTGTCCATGGGTGGCGTAACGGTGATTGCCGATACCGGCCTGCCACCGCCCGTCGACGTTTCCAATGCCGCGCACGCTGGCTGCATGGCCTTCGAACTGTCGTCCGGCCGCCAGCACTACATCGTCAATGCCGGCATCGACACCTATGGCGCCGCCGAGTTCCGGCCGCTGGCCCGCGCCACCGCCGCGCACTCGACCGCCACCATCAACGACACCTCGTCGGCACGTTTCAGCCATTCGCTGCGCGTCAACGACCTGCTCGGCACGCCTCTCATCAACGGCCCGCAGCATGTGCCCTGCAAGCGCATCGACCAGAAGGGCATGCAGGGCTTCGTCGCCCGCCACGACGGCTATATCCAGCGTTTCGGCTTCCTGCATGAGCGCGAACTGAAACTGTCGACGGAAGGCAACGTGCTCGCCGGCAGGGACCGCATTCAGCGGCCCGGCAATGCTGCGATCCGCAACAACGGTCGCGATTTCGTCACGGTGCGCTTCCATATCCATCCCGACATAAACCTGCTGCAGGACGAGCATGACCGCCTGGTGCTGACCGCTGACCAGGGCGACACCTGGGTGTTCACCTGCACCGAAGTGGCACCCGAGGTCGAGGAATCGATCTATTTCGCCGGGCTTGGCGGCCCACGCCGCAGCCGCCAGATCGTGCTTGCTTTCAAGGCCTCGGAAATATCAGAGGTCCACTGGCAGCTGACGCGCACGACCATCGCCGGCTATCCCGAAACCAACTGACTGTCTGCCGTGACGAAGCGCCCGGCTTGATTTCCGAGCCTCATATGCTACGGCGCGGGCTTCTTCCAATCCAGCCGTGAAAGGCCGCCAGCCTATGGCCGTCGCCAGCAAAAACATTCCAGCACCCGACCTCGTCCCGATTCGTCGCGCGCTGCTGTCCGTCTTCGACAAGACCGGCCTCATCGACTTTGCCAAGGCCCTGGCAGCCGCCGGCGTCGAACTGGTCTCGACCGGCGGCACGGCAAAGGCAATCGCCGAGGCGGGCCTGGCGGTGCGTGACGTCTCAGAGCTCACCGGCTTTCCCGAGATCATGGACGGCCGCGTCAAGACGCTGCACCCCTCGGTGCATGGCGCGCTGCTTGGCGTGCGCGACGACCCCGAACACGCCAAGGCGATGCACGATCACGGCATCGAGCCGATCGATCTGTTGGTTTCCAACCTCTACCCGTTCGAGGAGGTCCGCCGCTCCGGTGCCGACTATGCGTCGATCGTCGAGAACATCGACATCGGCGGTCCAGCGATGATCCGCGCCTCTGCCAAGAACCATGCCTACGTCGCCATAGTCACCGACCCCGACGACTATGCCTCGGTGCTCAATGCTCTGGAGATGAATTTCGGCGCGCTGTCGCTGGATTTCCGCAAGAAGCTGGCAGCCAAGGCCTTTGCCCGCACCGCCACCTATGATGCGGCGATCTCAGGCTGGTTCGCCGAAGCGCTGGAGATCGAGCACCCGACATGGCGCGCCTTCGGCGGCAGGCTGGACGCCGTCATGCGCTATGGCGAGAACCCGCACCAGAGCGCCGGCTTCTACGTCACCGGCGACAAGCGCCCGGGTGTAGCCACCGCGCGCCAGCTTCAGGGCAAGCAGCTTTCCTACAACAACATCAACGACACCGACGCCGCCTTCGAACTGGTCGGCGAGTTCGATCCGGCCCACTCCGCCGCCGTCGCCATCATCAAGCACGCCAACCCGTGCGGCGTCGCCGAAGGTGCGTCGCTGACGGCGGCCTATGCCAAGGCGCTGGCCTGCGACCCGGTCTCGGCCTATGGCGGCATCGTTGCCATGAACCGCATCCTCGATGCCGAGGCCGCCGAAGAGATCGTCAAGACCTTCACCGAGGTCATCATCGCGCCCAACGCGACCCACGAGGCGGCGGCAATCGTCGCGGCGAAGAAAAACCTGCGTCTACTGGTGACCGGCGGCCTGCCGGATCCACGCACGCTCGGCACGACGGTCAAATCCGTTGCCGGCGGCCTGCTCATCCAGTCGCGCGACAATGCCGTGGTCGACGACCTCGAGCTTAAGGTGGTGACCAAGCGCGCGCCGACACCGACTGAGATGGCCGATCTCAAATTCGCCTTCCGCATCGCCAAACACGTCAAATCGAACGCCATCGTCTATGCAAAAGACGGCGCCACGGTCGGCATCGGCGCCGGCCAGATGAGCCGCGTCGATTCCTCGCGCATCGCCGCGCGCAAGGCGCTCGACGCAGCCGAGGGCGCGGGGCTGGCGGAGTCACTGACCAAGGGCTCGGTCGTCGCCTCCGACGCTTTCTTCCCGTTTGCCGACGGGCTGTTGTCGGCGATCGAAGCCGGCGCCACAGCAGTCATCCAGCCAGGCGGCTCGATGCGCGACGACGACGTCATCGTCGCCGCCGACGAACACGGCATCGCCATGGTGTTTACCGGCGTGAGGCATTTCCGGCACTAGCGCCTTCTTCCTTCTCCCCTTGTTGGAGAAGGAGAAGCGAAGCTACTCCACCGGCTGGTCGGCCGGATATGGCGTGCGGATCAGAATCGCTATGCCGATGCCGAGGAACAGCACGATCGCCGCCATGCCGAGCCGTGCCGAGCCGCTAGCCAAGGTGATCGTCGCCACCATGAACGGTGCCGCAAAACTGGTCGCCCGTCCGGCCAGCGCATAGATGCCGAAATAGCGGCCGGATTCGGCCGCGGTGACGCTGCGCGCCATATAGGAGCGCGACGATGCCTGCACCGGCCCGAAGGCCACCCCGATCAGCAGGCCGAAGAAGATGTAGGCTTTCTCCGCCGGAGTGCCGAACAACCCGCCGCTATCGGCTCCAGGCATCATCCAGGCGCCGAACAGCGTGTAGCCCGGCCCGGTCGAGACGATGCCGATGGTGGCGATGCTGAGCAGCACAAGCGAAATCATCACGATGGTCTTTGAGCCAAGCGCCGTGTCGAGACGGGCGGCAACCAGGCAGCCGACGATGGCGACGACGTTGAGGATGATACCGAACATGCCGATCTCGGTGATCGACCAGTGGAACATTGCCGCCGCGAACGTCCCGCCCAGCGCCAGCAGCGCGTTGACGCCATCCTGATAGATCATGCGGGCAACGAGGAAGCGGAAGATGCCGCTGCGCTGGCGCACCTCGGCCAGTGTCGACTTCAGTTCCGACAGCCCTTCGCGCACCGCCGGCCCGATCGCAATGCCCTTGATGGCGTCCGGCGTGAAGAAAAACATCGGCAGGATGAACAGGAAATACCAGCCTGCCGAGAGCGGCCCCGTAGCCCTTGCATCCTCGCCGAGCTTCGGGTCGAGGCCGAAGAGCGGGTCGATGCCGATGATCGTCTTGCCGGTCTCCGGCGAGCCCGCGAGACAGGTGACGACGAAGATCAGCGCGATCATGCCGCCGAGATAGCCAAGCCCCCAGGCCATGTTCGAGACCCGGCCGATTTCGCTCTTCGGTACCAGGCGCGGCATCATCGAATCGTTGAACACGGTCGAGAACTCGGCCGCGACCGAAGCGAGAGAGAAGAAGAAAACGACCAGGAAAAGGTTCGAGCCAGGAGCGGCGAACCACAGCAGGCAAAGACTGATGATCTTGATCGATGCGAAGAAAGCAATCCACGGCTTGCGCGGGCCGGTCTGGTCGGCAATCGAGCCGAATATCGGCGACAGCACGGCGATGACCAGACCAGCAGCGGCGATGCCGTAGCCCCAGGCCGCCTGGCCAGTTTCCGGATCGCTCGCCATCCGCGAGACGAAATAGGGACCAAAGATGAAGGTGGTGACGACGGTGAAGAACGGCTGCGCCGCCCAGTCGAACAGCATCCATCCCCAGATGCCGCGCCCCGACGCCCGCTGCACTGTTATTTCAGTCATGTCCCCTCCCGGAAGCAACGCCCCGAAACAGGGCGCCGCTCCGCTCTATAGCGCAGTTCTTGTCGGCAATCTCGCGTGATGTGGAACGTCACCGCGCGGTCAGATCACTCATCAACCCCGATGCCACCGACAACCGCGATACGGTGATGTCGCCGCCCTCGGTCAATGCCTGCAGCCGCTCGCGGATGCGCGCGACCCTTTCGCCGCCGGCCTCCAGCCATGCCGCCACCGGGTCCGCCGCCCTGGCATGGCCGGTGAGCGCTGCCACCGCGATGCCGCGCCGGGCAGCACCAATCGTGTCGGTCGCGCGGGAGAGCGCCAGTTGATCGTAGTAATCCGACGGCGTGATCGAGCGCGCCGCATCCTCGACGCGCGGAATGCGGAAGGCGTCGCTGACCGCGAAAAACGCTTTCGCTGCGGCGACGATGTCGGCATTCGCCATCCGCGCCGTCAGCGCGATGTCGGGGATGAGTTCCGCCACAACGGCCAGCGCTAGCTGCTCGGCCAGTTTTTCCGGCGCGCCGCCCTTGAACAGGCCATGCCGCTTCTCCTCGATCCGCTCGCGCGAGAAGGCCGGCAGCAGCGAAACGATTTTCGGCTCGAGCGCCTTTCGCGCCTCCTGCAGTTCGGCGATGCGCTGGCCGAGCGGTGCAGTGCCGGCATCGTTCTTCAGATACCAGCCGCTGGCCATGAAGATCAGCCGGCTAACCGTCTGATTAAGGTCGAGCTGCACCTGACCGTCGATCTGGTTGTCGAGGGCGTCGATCTCGCGATATAGCGCCGGCAGCGCAAAGCCGTCGCGCACCACGGCGAAGGTGCGCACCACGTCGGCGGCACTGCGGCCGGTCGCTTCCTGCAGCCGGTTGACGAAAGACGGTCCGCCGCGGTTGACCAGATCGTTGGCGACGACGCGGGCGATGATTTCGCGGCGCAGGCGATGGCTGCGAATTTCGTCGCCATATTTCTTGGCCATGCGGTCGGGGAAATAGCCCATCAGGTCGCGGTCGAAATGCGCATCATCCGGCACGTCGCTGGCGACGATGTCGGAAAACAGCACGATCTTGGCATAGGCAAGCAGCACGCCGAGCTCGGCCCTGGTCAGTGGCTCGCCGCGCGCCTCGCGCTCGGCAAGCGCTACCGGCGACGGCAGCGTCTCGACGGCACGGTCGAGCAAGCCGCGCGCCTCCAGCGCCGCCATGAAGCGGCTCTGATGCGCAATGTCGGCGAGGCCACGCTTGCGGGCAATGGAAAGCGCCAGCGTCTGTTCGTAATTGTTGGACAGCACCAGCGTGCCGACTTCGCCGGTCATTTCGGCCAGCAACTTGTTGCGCGCCGGCCGTGTCAGCGATCCCTTGCGCATGGCCGAAGCCAGCGCGATCTTGATGTTGACCTCGACGTCGGAGCAGTTGACGCCGCCCGAATTGTCGATGGCGTCGGAATTGCAGCGGCCGCCGTTCAGTCCGAACTCGATGCGGGCGCGCTGCGTCACGCCGAGATTGGCGCCCTCGCCGATGACCTTGGCGCGCACGTCGAGCGCGGTGACGCGGATGGCGTCATTGGCGCGGTCGCCGACATCCCCGTTGGTCTCGGTCGATGCCCTGAGATACGTGCCAATGCCGCCGAACCACAGGAGGTCGACCGGCGCCTTGAGGATGGCGTTCATGATCTCGACCGGCGAGGCGGTCGTCTTGCCAAGCCCGATGGCTGCAGCCGCGGCCGCCGGTAGCGTGATCGACTTCTGGCTGCGCGAGACGATGACGCCGCCTTCCGACAGTTTTGTCTTGTCGTAGTCCTGCCAGCTCGAACGCGGCAGGGCGAACATGCGCTCCCGCTCGGCCATCGAAGCCGCCATGTCGGGATCGGGATCGATGAAGATGTCGCGATGGTCGAAGGCGGCGATCAGCCGCGTCTGCGGCGACAACAGCATGCCGTTGCCGAACACGTCGCCCGACATGTCGCCGACGCCGACGACGGTGAAGGGCGTGGTCTGGATGTCGCGGTTCATCTCGCGGAAATGCCGCTTCACCGCTTCCCAGGCGCCCTTGGCGGTGATGCCCATCTTCTTGTGGTCGTAGCCGGCCGAGCCGCCGCTGGCGAAAGCGTCGTCGAGCCAGAAACCATGCTTCTCGCTGATGGCGTTGGCGGTGTCGGAGAAGGTCGCCGTGCCCTTGTCAGCGGCGACGACGAAATAGGGATCGTCCTGGTCGCGCCGCACAACGCCGGCCGGCGGAATGACGTCGTCGAGGCCGATATTGTCGGTGATCGACAACAGGCTGGAGACGTAGTTCTTGTAAGCCGACGTGCCGGCTTCGAAGATGGCGTCGCGACCGGCGCTCATCGGCAGCTTCTTCGGATAGAAGCCGCCCTTGGCGCCGACCGGCACGATCACCGCATTCTTGACCTGCTGCGCCTTCACCAAGCCGAGCACCTCGGTGCGATAGTCCTGGGCGCGGTCCGACCAGCGCAGACCACCGCGGGCGACCGGGCCGAAGCGCAGATGCACGCCCTCGACCTCGGAGCCGTAGACGAAGATTTCCCGCCATGGCCGCGGCGCCGGCAGCCCGTCGACCGCATGCGAATCGAGTTTTATGGCCAGCGACTGGCCTTTCTCTTTCGTATCGGCAACGAAATGATTGGTGCGCAACGAGGCTTCGATCAGGTTCAGATAGCGGCGGATGATGGTGTCGTCATCGATGTTGGGAACGTCTTCCAGAGCGTCCTTGATCTTGGCCTTAAGATGCTTGGCCGCCACCACGCCTTCCCCTTCCGCTGTCGGTCCGAGGCGGGCGATGAACAGCGCATGCAGGCCGCGCGCGATGTCGGGATAGCGGTTGAGCGCCGCGGCGATGAAGTCCTGGCTCTGCGGGATGCCGACCTGCTGCAGGTAGCGGCCATAGGCGCGCAGGATGGTGACTTCGCCCGACCACAGGCCGGCAGTCTGGGCAAGGCCGTTGTAACCGTCATTGTCGATATCGCCACGCCAGACCGACAGGAACGCGTCCTCGAACAGCGCGCCGCCATCGCCAAGGTCTATCGGCTTGCCGTAGCTGTTCTCCAACTCCATGTCGTGCACGAAGACCATGCCGGATTGATCGTCGCCAACCTCGAAGGTGCGCTCGCTGATGACGCGGAAGCCGATGTTTTCCAGCACCGGCACCCGCCGCGACAGCGCCACCGGGCTGGCGTGATGAAAGATCTTCAATGCCGCCTGATGCGGCTTCTGGTCGGCATGCCGGTAATAGTCGATGGCGATCGGATTGGCAGCGTTGATCTTGGCGATGCGCCCGGCATCCGTTAGTGCCACCGCCGGCGGGAAACTGTCGCGGTAGCTTTCCGAAAACCGCGAGGCGATGGCGGTGAGCGCCGCATCGGCGCCGGTCTCTGCCGCGGTTTCGCGCAGAGCGTCGTCCCAGGTCCGCACGATGTCGCGGATCGCCGCCTCGATCGTCGCCTGTTCGATTTTCGGCGTCTTGCCGCCTGAGCGGCCGATGATGAAATGCACGCGCGCCAGCCCGCCTTCCGGGAAGGCCGGGTAATAGGCAGACAGCCGGCCTTCGAACACCGTCTTCAGATAGGCACCGACCTTCTCGCGCACGACACTGTCGTAGCGGTCGCGCGGCACGAAGACGAGGATCGAGACGAAGCGGTCGAACTGGTCGGCGCGCACCAGCGCTCTGACGCGCGGCCGTTCGACCAACCCCAATATGGCTTCGGCGTGCTTGCGCAGGATCGGCACCGGGACCTGGAACAGTTCGTCGCGCGGATAGCTCTCCAGCACGTTGATCAGCGCCTTGCCGGAGTGATCGCCCGGATTGAAGCCGGACTTGGCGATGATGGTTCCCGCCTTCGAGCGCAGATAGGGGATCTTCATCACCGAGCGCGTGTATGCGGTCGAGGTGAACAGGCCGACCATCCGCAGTTCGCCCGAAAGCACGCCCTTGGCGGTGTAGGTCTTGACGCCGATGTAATCGAGATAGATGCGCCGGTGCACCGCCGACTTGGCGTTGGCCTTGGTGACGATCAGCGGTTCCGGCCCGTGCAGGAAGGCGCGGATTTCCGGCGTCGTCGTCACCGCTTCGGTGCCGCGCCGCAGCACCAGCACGTCGGGATCGGACAGGATGCCGAGGCCGGGTTTTTCGGCGCGTTCCAGCGTGCCGCTCTTTTCGCCGCCGGTATATTTGAACTCGCGCATGCCGAGGAAGGTGAAATTGTCGTCGCGCAGCCATTCGAGGAAGGCGATCGCCTCGGTGACGCTAGCCTTGTCGAGCGGCACCGGCGCATAGCGGAATTCCGAGATCGCCTGGTCGAGACGGGCCAGCATCGGCTTCCAGTCGGTGACGGCGGCGCGCACCTGGGTGAGTATCTTCTTCAGCCGTCCGGCCAGGGCCTCGGCCTGGTCAACTGACAGGCGGCCAATATGGACGTGGATGACACTCAGCCGGTCATGGCTGTCGTCGCCCTTGGCAAAGCCGCCATCGCCGAGGATTTCATCGACACCGCTCTTGCCGTGCCTGACGACGATGACCGGATGGGTTACCAGCAGCGGCTCGCCGGCGCTCTCAGTGATTTCGCCGAGGATCGAATCGAACAGGAAAGGCATGTTGTCGTTGACGACGGTAACTACGGTCAGCGGCCGACCCTGGCGCACGACACCGGAATCGACGTCTATGGCGACGACGCAATCGCCCTTTCTGTGTTTGGCGATGGCGCGCCCAGCAAGGTCGGCGGCGCGTTCGAGATCGGCTGCATCATAGGCCGCGACATCCTCGGCCGGCGCCCGGGCGAGCAGATAGTCGGCGAGCCTGCCGGGCTTTTCGCTCCCCTTTACCGTGCCTCCCTTTACCGGACTCGTCTTTTTCGACTGGCTTGCGGTTTTCAGGCTGGCCATAGTGCTAATTCCCTCCCGTCATATGCTTTTGCGACTATGGTAGCAGATGACCGGTATTTGGCGACAAAGGTTTGACGGCTTGCGACGAAATGTCGGAATTCGGCGGCAAAATCAGTGACGAACAAGGAGAAATGGCCGATGACCGGCAAAATCAGCGCGCTTGACCTCGCACCCGCGGAGCTGAGCGAAGCGACAAAAGCCTATTTCGCCAAATGCGAGGAGAAGCTCGGCCTCGTCCCTAATGTGCTCCTGGCCTACGCCTTCGACGAGAAGAAACTGCGCGCCTTCACCGACACGTATAATGATTTGATGCTGGGCGACTCCGGCCTGTCGAAGCTCGAGCGCGAGATGATCGCTGTCGTCGTCTCCTCCATCAACCATTGCTACTATTGCCTGACCGCGCATGGCGCGGCGGTGCGCCAGCTTTCCGGCGACCCGGCCTTGGGCGAGATGATGGTGATGAATTTTCGCGCCGCCGACCTTTCCGCCAGACAGACAGCGATGCTCGAATTCGCGGTGAAGCTGACCGAACAGCCGGCAAAGATCGTCGAGGCCGACCGGGCGGCACTACGCCAGGCCGGCTTTTCCGACCGCGACATCTGGGACATCGCTTCGACCGCCGCCTTCTTCAACATGTCGAACCGGGTGGCGGCGGCAATCGACATGCGCCCGAACGATGAATACCACGCCATGGCGCGATAGCGGCCAGCTACGGCCACCCAGTCGCACCGAATACTAGCGATTGCGCATTCTCATTGCCTGTTCGCCATTTTGGTCCGATGATCGGTCTGCGGCGTGACCGCATGCCGGTTCGATGCCGCTGATCAAGGGAGGAGAACATGGCGAAGTTTCTCTACGTCTATCACGGCTCGGGCAAGATGCCGACCGACGAGGCCGAGCGGAAAGCGGCAGTGGATGCCTGGAACGGCTGGTACGGCAAGCTCGGCTCGTCCGTGGTCGACGGCGGCAATCCGGTCGGCATGTCGAAGACGGTGCTGCCCGGCGGCAAGATCGAGAACAATGGCGGCAGCAATCCGACCGCTGGTTATACGATCATCGAAGCGAGGGACATCGACGATGCCGTCGCCAAGGCCAAGGATTGTCCTATCCTGATGGACCCGGCTTTCAGCGTCGAGATCGCGCCGATCATCAATATGGCGTGACGCTCCGTTTGTTTGAGCATGATCTTTCCGAAAACCGGTTCCCACTTTTCGGGATCATGCTCAGGACCGCACCGCTATCGCGGCCGCGGCGCCGGCCATGGTGCCGGCGCTGATGCGGTTGGCGATCTTCATCGCCCGCTTGCTCTTCAACAGTTTGCGCGCCTGCGATGCGGCGAGCACCCAGGCGAGATCGATGGCGATGAGAACCACCGCCATGGTCAGCGTCAGCTCGACCCAGCCGATGACGCTGACTGCGGCGAGGTCGATGATTGTCGGCAGCAACGCCAGATAGAACATCATGATCTTGGGATTGCCGAGCGTCACCGCCATGCCGGCGAAGAACAGTTTGACGGCTGAATCCTCACGCGGCATCTCGCCCTCGCCCGCTTCGACAGGGGCGGTCCACATCTTCCAGGCCAGCCAGGCGAGATAGGCGACGCCGACCCACTTCACCACGACGAAGGCGAAATGGAAGGTCTGCGCCACCACCGCCAGCCCGAACACTGCCAGCGACAGCCAGATGCCTTCGCCGATCCACATGGCGAGCAGAAACGGGAACACGTCGCGAAACCCCTTCGCGATCACCCGCGCCACAAGTGCGGCGATCGACGGGCCGGGCGAACCGGCGGCAACGAAAAGGGCTGCGGCGAAGATCAGAAGCGAAGTGACGTGCATGGGCGTGATCTTTGTTTGAGATTTCAGCTGTTTCAATATTAGCCGAAGTGTTCCGGCGGCGGTAGCGTCGATGAAAGAGGGGGCTTGTCGGCCCGATATCCCGCAGGCTAGAAGTGCCGTCCCGACACAATTTTGAGCTTCACTTTGCCTCAGTAACCGCCGGTCTCGTCAACTCCCCCGACATATCGCACGGCGCCGCTTGGCGACGCCTGTTTTCACATCATGTGTTCCTCAAGGGTGGCGGTTCGAGACCGGTTTGGCACTGCTGAATCGCTGTCGCGTTCTATCACCCGCGACGCCTGTTTTCCAATCGCTGCAGCTTTCTCGCCACGCCGAGCCCGCAGGGGCACTTCGACCTCGCCGACTTGATGAACTTCCCGACGGGAAGGGCTTATCGGCATGTCTGGACACCTGCGTATCCGCTGGGCGATCGCAGCCAAAACAGCGCCTCGACCTCTCATCAACTGCAATCGCTGCGGTGGCGTGAAGGCCTACCGCTGCAGCTGGAAATTCCGCGTCAACGCCAATGGCAAACGCATCGACGTGTGGCTGATCTACCGCTGCGTCGATTGCGACAACTCCTGGAACTTTGGCATTCTGGAACGCTGCAACCGCCGCGACATCGCGCCCGAATTGCTGCAAGCGCTGGAAAGCAATGACCCGGCGCTGGCGCGTCGTCATGCCTTCGATGTCGTTGCCCTACGAAACAGCGTTGGGCGCGTCGAAGAATTTCCCGAAGTCGCCGTTCACAAGCAGATGCTCGGCGACATCGAGGAAAACATGACCGCCCTGGAGCTTCAACTCGCACTCGAAATGCCGACATCGCTGCGGCTCGACCGGTTGCTTGCCAACGAACTCGGCGTCTCGCGATCGCGGCTTCAGGCGCTGGAGGAGCGGCGGCGGCTCATCATTGACCCGGAGGGAGCCAAAGCCTTGCGCAAGCCTGCCCGCGAGGGAACGGCGATCCGCATCGATCTGGCCGGCGAGCCCGATCGCGAAGCCATCATCTCGGCCGCCGGCGGATAAAATAAGGGAGGGAGCACACATGTGCTCCCTCCCGGCACCCCTTCAACGAAGAGAAAAACTTACGCCGCGCCGGCAACTTTCGCCGACTTCTCGAAGCGCTTGCGCTCGTTCGGGTCGAGATAAAGCTTGCGCAGGCGGATGGTCTTCGGCGTCACCTCAACCAACTCGTCGTCCTGGATCCAGGCCAAAGCCTTCTCCAGCGTCATGCGGATCGGCGGCGTCAGCTTCACCGCTTCGTCCTTGCCGGCGGCGCGGATGTTGGTCAGCTTCTTGCCCTTCAGCACGTTCACTTCGAGGTCGTTGTCGCGTGAATGGATGCCGATGATCATGCCCTGATAGACCTTGACGCCCGGGTCGATGACCATCGGGCCGCGGTCTTCGAGGTTCCACATGGCGTAGGCCACCGCCTCACCCTGCTCGTTGGAGATCAGCACGCCATTGATGCGGCCGGGCAATTCGCCCTTGTAGGGCTCGTAGGCATGGAACAGCCGGTTCATCACGGCGGTGCCGCGCGTATCGGTCAACAGTTCCGACTGGTAGCCGATCAGGCCGCGCGTCGGTGCGTGGAAGACGATGCGCTGGCGATTGCCGCCGGACGGGCGCAACTCGACCATCTCGGCCTTGCGCTCCGACATCTTCTGCACGACGATGCCAGCATGCTCCTCGTCGACGTCGATGACGACTTCCTCGACCGGCTCGAGCATTTCACCGTTTTCGCCCTTCTGCATGACGACACGTGGCCGCGACACGGCGATCTCAAAACCTTCGCGGCGCATCGTCTCGATCAGCACGGCAAGCTGCAATTCGCCGCGGCCGGAGACGAAGAACGAATCCTTGTCCGGCGATTCCTCGATCTTCAGCGCCACATTGCCTTCGGCCTCGCGCAGCAGGCGGTCGCGGATGACGCGGCTGGTCACCTTGTCGCCCTCCGTGCCGGCCAGCGGACTATCGTTGACGAGGAAGGACATGGTCACGGTCGGCGGATCGATCGGCTGCGCATGCAGCGGCTCGGTCACCGCCGGATCGCAGAAGGTGTCGGCGACGGTTCCTTTCGACAGGCCGGCAATGGCGACGATGTCACCCGCCTGCGCCTCTTCGATCGGCTGGCGCTCGAGGCCGCGGAAAGCGAGGATCTTGGAGATGCGGCCGGTTTCGACCAGCGTGCCGTCATGGTGCAGCACCTTGACCGGCTGGTTGGATTTCAACGTGCCGGATTCGATGCGGCCGGTGATGATGCGGCCAAGGAACGGATTGGCTTCAAGAATGGTGCCGATCATGCGGAACGGGCCGGGGTGAACGGTCGGCGCGGGCACATGCTTGATGACGAGATCGAACAGCGGCGCCAGGCCCTGGTCCTTGGGGCCTTCGGGATTCTCGGAAACCCAGCCATCGCGGCCTGAACCGTAGAGAATCGGGAAGTCGAGCTGTTCGTCGGTAGCATCAAGTGCTGCAAACAGGTCGAACACTTCGTTGACCACCTCGACATGGCGGGCGTCCGGCCGGTCGATCTTGTTGATGACGACGATCGGCTTCAGGCCGACCTTGAGCGCCTTGCCGACGACGAATTTTGTCTGTGGCATCGGCCCTTCGGCGGCGTCGACCAGCACAATGGCCGAATCCACCATCGACAGGATGCGCTCGACCTCACCGCCGAAATCGGCGTGGCCGGGGGTGTCGACGATGTTGATGCGGGTATCCTTCCAGTCAACCGAGGTCGCCTTGGCCAGGATGGTGATGCCGCGTTCCTTTTCGAGGTCGTTCGAATCCATGGCGCGCTCGGCGACGCGCTGATTGTCGCGGAAAGAGCCGGATTGCCTCAAAAGCTGGTCGACGAGGGTGGTTTTTCCATGGTCGACGTGCGCGATGATCGCGATATTACGAATTTTCATGTTGTGGTCTCGGGAGCGTTGCAGGCAGCAGGCCAAAAGGCGCTGCCTCTTTCGGTTGCGCGGCTCATACAGGGTTTTTCGCAATTGCGAAAGAGGCGGCTCGTCACCAAATACTCATCAAATCTTAAACATCCGCGTGTGAAATGATTTCATTAACCAAGGCGGGAACCTTTCGGGGCCCGAGCAGTTCGACCTTCATGACCGATCAAGTCATCAGAATCCGGCAGATCGTGGGGTGGGCAGCCCTCGCCGTCATCCTCGCTATAGGCGCCGCGCAATCGGCCGCAACGCTGAAAGAGGCGCGGCCGGCCCTGTCGTCCGATACGCAAACGGCAGAGCAGCTTTTTGCGGACGCCCCCGATGGCGTGGACCCGGTGGTGACCGGACCAGTCAGTGCCGCCTTCAAGCAGCGGCAGGATGCCGCCGGCTGCGACAGCGCGGTCTGGCCCAACATTCCCACGGCTTGTTATCCAGACTAGAGCCTGATCCCACCCCGATAGAATCGGGGATGGGGCTCTACCTTCTTGTTCGACCATGATCTTGTCCGAAAACCGGTCTCCACTTTTCGGGATCATGGTCTGGCTTACGCCGACCGCACCGGATCGAGCGTCACCTTGTAGAGCTCGTTGTCGTCGCGATCCATCAGCCGCACCGTCAGCTGTTCGCTGGCGCCGTTGATGTCGACCAGGCCGAAAAACTGCAGCCCGGCCGACGGCGGCAGGTTCTGCCCCTGCTCGGCGGTCGGCGCCTTGATGAATTTCAGCTCCGGGCCGAAGGTCATGTCGAAATCGTTGGGACCGAACGTGCCGGCATGGATCGGGCCGGAGACGAATTCCCAGAACGGGTTGAAATCCTGGAACTGCGCCTTGTCCGGGTTGTAGTAATGCGCCGCCGTGTAGTGCACGTCGGCGGTGAGCCAGACGGTGTTGGCGATGCCGGCATTCTTGATGTAGCGCAGAAGATCCGCGATCTCGAGCTCGCGTCCCTTTGCCGGGCCATTGTCGCCATTGCTGACCGCCTCGGCTCCAACTTTCTTGGCGCCGTCGTTCCAGACGATGAGGCCAAGCGGCATGTCGGCGGCGATGATTTTCCAGGTCGCGTTGGAGTTTGCCAGCTCGCGCTTCAGCCATTTCGTCTGCTGTTCGCCGAGTATGCGCGATTGCGGCGTCATCGTATCCTGCATGTCGGGGCCATTGGCGCCGCGATAGGACCGCATGTCGAGGAAGAACACGTCGAGCAACGGCCCATAGGCGATCTTTCGGTAGACGCGGCCGGGTTCGGACGGCTCGTAGCGGATCGTCGTCATCTCATGGAAGGCGCGCGCCGCGCGTGCCGCCAGCACATGGATGGATTTTTCCGAGTAGCGGTCGTCAGCGGTCAGGTCCTTTGAATCCGACCAGTTGTTCACCACCTCATGGTCGTCCCACTGGTAGAAGGTCGGGCAGATGGCGCTGAGCCCCCGCACGTGGCTGTCCATCAGGTTGTATTTCCACTGCGCCCGGTATTCGTCCAGCGTCTGCGCAACCTTTCGCTTTTCGTCGATGAGGACGGTGTTCTTCCACTTGCCGCCGCTCGGCAGATCGACCTCGTCCTTCATCGGGCCGTCGGCATAGATGGTGTCGCCCGAATGCAGGAAGAAGTCGGGCGTATGCTTGCCGATCGTGGAGTAGGTCTTCATGCCGGTATCGTCGATGCCCCAACCCTGACCGGCGGTATCGCCCGACCAGGCGAAACGGATGTCGCGCTTGGATGCCGGCGCCGTACGGAAGCGGCCGGTGATCGGTTCGGAAACGGCATTGATGTCGGCAAGATCGGCCGCTGTCATGCGGTAGAAGATGTCCTGGTCGGAGGCGAGGTCGGTAAGCAGCCGCTTCACCGTGTAGTCGCTGGCCGGCGACGTATCGAGCGGCGCCAGCCGGGTGGCATTGGCGAAACTTTCCGTCGACGACACTTCGAACATGACCCGTGACGGCCGATCCGTGCGCGTCCACACCATGCCGCTGGTGGCGTCGACGTCGCCCGACTGGATGCCATGGGTGAAGGCCGGCCGCTGATTGGCGCGCGAGTAATAGGGCAGTGCCAGGCCCGAAGCGCCGAGCAGCCCAACGGCGCTCGCGGAGGTGACAAAAGCGCGGCGGGAAATCTTGTTCATGGCTGTCTCCTGGATGGCTTCGAACGGTGCCACCAAGGTCCAACGTCAATGTTTCAGGCGCATCTCGAAACGATGAAGGTTTCGTAACAACCAACAGACATCTCCCCCCTTGAGGGGGAGATGTCGCCGAAGGCGACAGAGGGGGTCGCCTCGCATCAAGCACCAGCCCCATCCGCAGCAACAGTAAGGCTGAGTCCGGTCGAACCGACCCCCTCTGGCCGCTTCGCGGCCCTCTCCCCCTCAAGGGGGGAGATTGGCGCCCGACAGCCGCGCCCTACGCCGACTGCGGCTCCGGATCGAAAGCCGGACGGCTGGTGTTGATCAGCAGCGAGATGCAGGCGGCCGCAATCGCGGTCATGCCGGCGATGAGGAAGGCCAGTTCGTAATTGCCTTGCAGTTCGCGCATGGTGCCGCCGAAGAAGGCCGCCGTTGCCGCCCCCACCTGATGGCCGGCGACGATCCAGCCGAAGACGATCGGCCCGCTGCGGTCGCCGAACGCCTCGTTGGCCAGCCTCAGCGTCGGCGGCACGGTGGCGATCCAGTCGAGCCCATAGAGCACGGCGAAGATGATCAGGCTGGTCGCCGAGAAGCCGGAATAGGGCAGATAGATCAGCGACAGGCCACGGATCGCATAGTAGACGCCGAGCAGCTTGCGCGGATCGAAGCGGTCGGTGAGCCAGCCCGACAGCGTCGTGCCGATCAGGTCGAAGATGCCCATCATCGACAGCAGCCCAGCCGCCTGAATCTCGCCGATGCCCATGTCGCCGCAGAAGGCGATCAAATGCGTGCCGACCAGCCCATTGGTGGTAAAGCCACAGACGAAGAAAGTGGCGAACAGATACCAGAACACCCGCGTGCGAGCGGCGCGTCGCAGCGTGTTGAGCGTGTGCGCGAGGAAATTGCCTTGCGATGCCGGTGGCACCGGCGGCACGTCGTCAGCCTCGGCGCCGTAGCGCACCATGCCGATCGAGGCCGGGCGCTCAGGCACCAGCAGCCAGACCAGCGGCAGAAGGCAGGCGGTGGCAACCGAAATGGCGATGGCGACCGGCTTCCAGCCACCCGACTGGGCGAGCGCGGCCAGCAGCGGCAGGAACACCAGCAAGCCAGTGGCGCTGGAGGCCGACATCAGCCCCATCACCAGCCCGCGATTGGTCTTGAACCAGCGATTGACGATGGTGGCGCCGAGCACGGTGGCGACCGCGCCCGAGCCGATGCCGGAAAACACACCCCATGTGATAAGCAGATGCCAGGGCTCGGTCATCAACAGGCTGAGCGCCGTCGAGCCCGACATTACCACGAGCGAGGCAAGCAGCGTGCGGCGCAACCCGATCCGTTCCATCAGTGCGGCAGCAAACGGCCCGGTCAGACCGTAGAGAAAGATGCCGACGGCAGCAGCCAGCGAAACGACATCGCGGCGCCAGCCGAAACTCTCTTCCAGAGGCAGCATCATGACCGCGGGCGCCGAGCGCAGGCCCGCCGCGATCAGCAGGCAGAGGAAGATGACGCCGACCACGACGAAAGCGTAGCGCTGGCCAAACGGACGGGATTGAGCTATCATGTTACTGACCGGTACGTTGCAATTAGCCCAAGGCTATACGTACCGATCGGTAACACTGTCAAGCGAGTCGCCGGATGCCATCGGACAATAATATTGAACCACCCATCAAGGGTGCTCACGCATCGGCTCTGCCAAAGGCTGCCGAGAAGATCCTCGGCGTGGCGCGCGACCTGTTCTACCGGCAAGGCATCAGGGCAATCGGCGTCGACGAGATTGTGCGGCGCGCAGGCGTCACCAAGCCCAGCCTCTACCGCAGCTTTCCTTCCAAGGACGAGTTGGCCGCATCCTATCTCCGGCAATACGACCTCGAATTCTGGGATCGCTTCGATGAGGCGGTGAATGCCCATCCGGGCGACCCGCGCGCGCAGATCCACGCTTTCCTGACCCGCGTCGGCAAGCGCACGCAAAAGCCCGACTATCGCGGCTGCGGCATGACCAACGCTGCCGTCGAGTATCCCGAACACGGCCACCCGGCCCGCGTCGTCAGCGAGGCCAACAAACAGGAATTGCGCCGCCGCTTGCGCGCCATGGCAGCGGCGATGGGCGCTGGCGACGCCGACACGCTCGGCGACGGGCTGCTGCTGTTGATCGAGGGCGCCTATATCAGTGGCCAGTTGTTCGGGTTGGGCGGCCCAGCACAATCGGTCGCCCGCAACGCAGATCTGCTGATCGGGGCGAGCCTGAAAGACTAGGCCAGGTCGGAATTTGACGATACGCTGCGGCGAGCTGCAATGGAGCTGTCCGCATGCGCGCTTTCCTGATCCCGCTTGCCCTCGCCGGCTTCTGCCAAACCGCCCAGGCCGACGGCATATCCAGCGTCTACAGCGATCTCGACTGGAAGAAGGACTGCGTGACCTACGCGCATGCCGAGGAAGGCGACGGCGACTGGGCCAGCCTCACCTGTTCGGGCTATCGTGGCTATCCCGTGCTGGTCTCCTACGACGACGCCCGCGAATCGCTGTTTTACGGTTTTCCGTCCAGCGACATGACGGCGGTCTGGGAAAGCTTTTCCGGCTTCAATTCGGCCGGACCCAAGGTCGAGTGGCGCATCGAGACCAAAGGCGACATCGTCATTCCCTTCGCGGTCATCCACCGTCGCTCGATCAGCAATCCCGATGACCAGAACAAGCCGAACGAAGTGCTGCTCGTCGCCAAGGTCTCCCAACCGGAGACCTATAGCGGCTGCACCGTCGGGCTGGTGCAGGCCACCGGCAATCCCGCCGCCAACGATCAGGCGCGTAAGCTGGCCGACGAAAAGGCGCGGACCTTTGCCTGTGGCAAGGACAAGCGCGTGGTGATCGGCAACGCGCCGGATTTCGGCCGCGTCGATAATTGATCCGCTGAACTACTTGCTCTTCTTCGCCCGCGCGATCGCGTCGACGATCATCTTCTTGGCATAGGCGGAGTCGTGCCAGCCCTCGATCTTGACCCATTTGCCGGGTTCGAGATCCTTGTAGTGCTCGAAGAAGTGCTGCACCTGCTGGCGGGTGATGTCGGGCAGCTGCGTATATTCGGTGACGTTTTCATAGCGCAGCGTCAGCTTGGGTGAAGGCACCGCAATGATTTTCTCGTCCTGGCCGGCATTGTCTTCCATGATCAGCACGCCGATCGGCCGGACATTGATGACGCAGCCCGGCACCAGGGCGCGGGTATTGCAGACCAGCACATCGATCGGGTCGCCGTCGCCCGAAAGCGTGTGCGGCACGAAGCCGTAATTGCCGGGATAGCGCATCGAGGTGTGCAGGAAGCGGTCGACGAACAGCGTGCCGGCCTCCTTGTCCATCTCATATTTGATCGGCTCGCCGCCGATCGGCACCTCGATGATGACGTTGACATCTTCAGGCGGGTTCTTTCCGGTGGCAATGGCTTCAATGCGCATGGCTTAAATCCCTCTCTCGATTTCCAAGATCGATAGCGGGCGAAGCGTCATGGTGCAATGCGGCGAATGGTGCTGAGCACCTGGCGGCAGGCTTTCAGGCCCTCATTCCCAGACGAAGGCGACCTTCTTCAGCGCTTTCTGCTCGAAGATCTCGACACCCTCGGCGACATCGCGGCCGCCGGCGCCGGTATAGAAGTCGAGCGCATTCTGGTTGTCTTCCAGTGCCCACACCACCATGCCTTTCAGCCCGTGGTCGGCGAGGCGCGCCCGGGCTGCCTTGAACAAACGGCTGCCCAGCCCGATGCCCTGATATTCGGGGCGCAGGTAAAGCTCGTAGATCTCGCCCTGCTGCTTGAGTTCGCGGGCGCGATTCTTGCCGATCGTGGCGTAGCCGGCGATCTTGCCGCCGATCTCGACGACCAGCACGGTGGCGGCGCGGCGAATGGCGTTGGCCCACCAGTCGGCGCCGCGGCGGTTGATCATCGATGTCAGCGTACGGTGTGGAATGATGCCGGAATAGGCCCCGTGCCAGGCCTGCTGGTGCACGTCGGCAATCGCGCTGGCGTCGCGCGGCTCGGCTTTCCTGATGTCGATGCTCAGCGTATTCATGATTTGTTAACCATAGACCCGCATCGGCCATTTGCAAGAGTCCGGTCGGCCGGCTCCTGCGCTTTCGCACAGAAGGCCGCGACGGCGTTGTGCGTTTGAAACGAACTCAGATCTCGACCAGATGGTCGTCCAGCTCGTTGCTATCGCCCGATGAAACCGGAAAATGCTCGGCCAGCACCGAACCGACGGTGGCGATCGCCTTGACGAAGCCCTCGGCGAGACGGTCATCGCCGGCATGCGCCGTAAGGTCGCGGACGACGCCATCCCACACATGCTGGCCGACCTTGGCATTGATGCCGCTGTCGGCGACCACTTCGGCATAGCGCTCGGCGATCGAGACGAACACCAGTACGCCGGTGCGCGCGGTGGTGCGGTGGACGTTGCGGGCGAGGAACTGCTTGATCGCATTGGTATGCGCCGCTTGGTACCGCAGCCGCCGCGGCACCAGATGGATGCGCAAGCCGGGCAGCGCCCATAGCAGGACAAGCACCGAGGCCAGTGCCAGCAGCTGGGCGAAGACGAAATGCGGCAAGCGAATCGACAGCCACCAGGCTTCCAGCCCGTAAGTGACCGCGAGGCTGACCAGAAGCATGCCAGCTGTCGCCATGAAGGCGGCCGGGAAGAAATAGCCGTCGCTGGCATGGGCCACGACGCAGTAGATCTCGCCGTCGGTCTTTGTCTCGGCGGCGCGGATCGCCGCGGCGATGAGCTCGTGATCCTGCGGGCTGATCGGTCGTGTTGCCATGATCTGTCTCACCAGCTCCCTGAAGAACCACCGCCGCCGGACGAGCCGCCGCCGCCTGAAAACCCGCCGCCGCTGCTTGAGCCTGACGACCAGCTGCTGCCGGAACTTCCCGACGACCAGCCGCTGCCCGATGAGGACCCTGACGTCCAGCCACTACCCGAGGACGACGAACTCGGTCCACGGCCGTAGCGGAAGGTCATGCCCAGCCATTTATATACGCCCGGCGACAGCTTGGTGCCGAAGATCGGCGGCAGGAATGCCATCGCCAGGCCGCCGAAAAACATCGTCCCCCACAGGATGAGGAACAGGATGACGATCGTATCGAAGGAGTCGCTTCGGCTACCCGGCGGATTGCGCTCACCGCGCGCCTCCAATTCCTCCGGATTGCCTTCCAGCACCATCACCATGTCGTCGACGGCCTTGGCTATGCCGCCTGAAAAATTGCCGGCACGGAAAGCCGGCGCCATGTCGTTTTCGATGATCAGCTTGGTGTGCAGGTCGGTCAGCGTGCCTTCCAGCCCGTAACCGACCTCGATGCGCATCTTGCGGTCGTTCTTGGCCACCAGCAGAAGCACGCCATTGTTCTCGCCGCCCTGGCCGAGTTTCCAGAAGCGAAACAGCCGGTTGGCATAGGGTTCGATCTCTTCGCCGTCGAGGCTGAGAATCGTCGCGACGACGATCTGGTCCGAACCCTTTTTCTCGAAATCGGCAAGCTTCTGGGTCAGCGCCGCCTTGGTCGCGGCATCGATGATGTTGGCATTGTCGACGACACGGCCGGTCAGAGCAGGCAGGTCGGCGGCAAAGGCCGCGAACAGCATTGCGACCATCGCCATCAGGGCGACGCCGATCGTCGTGGCGAAGCGGCCGGCTCTTGGCGGATTGAAGACCCATGCCGTCATGCCGTCACCAACTCCCCGAAGAGCCGCCGCCACCGGACGAGCCACCACCACCCGAAAAACCACCACCGCTTGAACCCGACGACCATCCGCCGCCCGAACTTCCCGACGACCAGCCACCACTGGAGGACCGCCGGTGTGGCTCGAACGTCATGCCCAGCCAGCGATAGCGGCCAGGCCCGAGCTTCTGGCCGAAGATCGGCGGCAGGATGGAGGCGGCCATGCTGCCGAAGAAGATGATCGCCCAGATTCCGATGAAGACGGCGAAAAACAGATTGTCGGTGTTGATGGGCGGCTGCTGGTTGCGCTCACCGCGCGCCTCCAACTCCTCCGGATTGCCTTCCAGCACCATGACCATGTCGTCGACGGCTTTGGCTATGCCGCCCGAAAAATCGCCGGCGCGGAAGGCCGGCACCATGTCGTTTTCGATGATCAGTTTGGTGTGCAGGTCGGTCAGCGTGCCTTCGAGACCATAGCCGACCTCGATCCGCATCTTGCGGTCGTTCGGCGCCACCAGCAGCAGGACGCCATTGTTCTCCTTCGCCTGGCCGAGTTTCCAGAAGCGGAACAGCCGGTTGGCGTAAGGTTCGATCTCTTCGCCGTCGAGACTGGGGATAGTCGCGACGACGATCTGGTCCGAACCCTTTTTCTCGAAATCGGCAAGCTTCTGGGTGAGCGCTGCTTTTGTGCCGGCGTCAATGATGCCGGCATTGTCGACGACGCGACCGGTGAGTGCGGGTAGGTCTGCGGCGAAGACTGTGAAGGGTAGGAAAAGGAGACTTAGAACTACAAACAGGAATGCCAGGCTGGCGTTTCTTCCCACCCCCCTCTGGCCTGCCGGCCATCTCCCCCGCAAGGGGGGAGATCGGCTGTCATCGCTGACGGCGAATCTTCCGCAACGCAGGAGACTAGCAAAAGCGGTAAAGCTGCCAATCTCCCCCCTTGCGGGGGAGATGGCCGGCAGGCCAGAGGGGGGTGGGACGGAGTACAAGGCCCGTAGAGACCAAACTCGCTAGCCGTCCGTCAACCGCCCTGCTTCGTGCCGAAATCGACCTTGGGCGTCTGCAGCTTGTCTTCCTCGATGGTGAAGTTGGCGAATGGCTGGTTGCTGCGGAACCAGAAGGTCGCCCACAGCACCGACGGGAAGGTCCTCAGCGTCAGATTGTAGTCCTTCACCGCCAGGATGTAGTCGCGGCGGGCGACCGCTATACGGTTCTCGGTGCCTTCGAGCTGCGCCTGCAGCGCCAGGAAATTCTGGTTGGCCTTGAGATCGGGATAGTTTTCCACTACCGCCAAAAGCCGCGACAGCGCGCTGGTCAGGCCGGCCTGGCTATCCTGGAATTTCTTGAAGGCTTCGGGGTCGTTCAGCGTTTCCGGCGTGACCGTTATCTGCGTCGCCTTGGCGCGCGCTTCGACCACGGCGTCGAGCGTATCCTTCTCGTGCGCGGCATAACCCTTGACCGTCTCGACCAGGTTGGGAATGAGATCGGCGCGGCGCTGGTACTGGTTCAGCACCTCGCTCCATGCTGCCTTGGCGTTTTCCTCCGCCGTCGGGATGGTGTTGTAGCCGCAGCCGGCAAGCAGCGGCAGCACGAGAGCCATCACCAGGAAGGCAGGCAGGGCGCGAAACAGGGGCGGCGAGGAAAGGCGCTGGGCAAACATGGTGTAGTCCCTCAGTAGAAGTTGCATGCGAAGCATTACCACAATCCGCGCGCAAGAAAATGACCTCCCAAACGGCAGTCGCTGGCGCGCTCTCATCCGCTCGCGAGGCCCTGTAATTGACCGGGCGAACACGCTAAGGTCGTTGCAAAACAGGACATCATCATGGCGGAACGCCCCGACAGCGACGACGAATCGCGCCGCATTATCGAGCGCGTGGCGCATGAATCAGATCCGGGCGGCACGTCGTTCGTCGCGCGGACCGCAAAAGGCGCGCGCGATCACGTCACCGCTGCCGATGCCGATCGCTCCGACCCGATCGAAGTTTGGGGTACCCGCGTTGGCCGGGTGCTGGGGCTCGCTATCGCCCTCGGCCTGTTGATCTGGCTCGTGCTTTTCGTCTCCCGGGGCAGCTAGGACTTCCATGAACACCGAAAAAGCCGACGCGCCGCGCGCGGTCATCGTCATTTCCAGCCATGTCGCCCGTGGCTCGGTCGGCAACCGCGCCGCCGTCTTTGCCCTGGAAACGCTGGGCTTTCCGGTATGGGCGGTGCCGACCGTCACCTTGCCCTGGCATCCGGGCCACGGAAGGGCGACGCGCATCGTACCGCCGCTCGATCAGTTCAAGGCGCTGATGGCCGATCTCGAACGCGCGCCATGGCTGGGTGAAGTCGGCGCCGTGCTGTCGGGCTATCTCGGCGAGGCCGGCCAGGCCGATGCCGTCGCTTCGCTGGTCGGCGCGGTCAAGGCCAAGACGCCGGATGCGATCTATATCTGCGATCCGGTGATGGGCGATTCGGGTGGGCTCTATGTACCTGAAACAACGGCCATCGCCATGCGCGACCGGCTGATGCCGATCGCCAACATCGCCACGCCCAACCGCTACGAGCTGGAATGGATGGCTGGAGCGCCCCTGCCCGACCTGAAATCGGTGATGGCGGCTGCCCTTCATGCCGGGCCGTCGACCATGCTGGTTACCTCGGCGCCGGCGATGATGGCGGGCAGCACCGGCAATCTGCTGCTCGACGGCAGCCAGGCGCTGCTGGCCGAACACCGCCTCATCGACAAGCCGCCCAATGGGCTCGGCGACCTGACGGCAGCCGTCTATCTGGCCCGCATCCTGTCCGGACAGCCGGCGGCCAAGGCGCTGCAGTCGACCACGGCGGCGGTCTACGAGATACTGGCGCGCACGGCCAAGCGTGGCGGCGACGAGTTGCAGCTGGAAACCGACGCGCAGAGCCTGTCGCACCCGATGGCGATGGTGCAGCTTCGCCACCTCCTGCATCCGGGGCGGGACAAGAGGGCGTGACACTTGCCGGGAATGGCGTGCTGGTCGGCGTCGATGGCTGCAAGGCCGGCTGGATCGCCGTCCGCCGCGATCCGGGCGCGGCTCCCTCGGTCGCCGTTTTTCCGAGCTTCGCAGCCTTGCTCGACGCACTGCCGGCCGATGCGACGGTGGCCGTCGACATGCCGATCGGCCTGCCCGATTTTTCGCAGAGAGGTGGGCGTGGGCCGGAGGCGCTGGTACGACCGCTGCTTGGCGGCAGGCAATCCAGCGTCTTTTCCATTCCCTCGCGCGCGGCGCTCTATGCACAAACCGACGACTTCACCACCGTCGAGGCCTGGTATGCAGCCCATCGCCGCGCAAGCGAGGTGGCGAAGGCAACCTCCGACCCGCCGCGCGGCGTTTCGATCCAGGCTTTCGGCATCTTTGCCAAGATCCGCGAAATCGACTCACTTCTGATCGAGCGCCCCGAATTGCGCAGCCGCGTGTTCGAATCGCATCCGGAGGTCGCCTTCTGCCGGCTGAACGGCGATCAGGCCATGTCCTTGCCGAAGAAGGTGAAGGGCGCCGTCAATCCCGCCGGCATGGCGGAACGCAGGGCGCTGCTTGCCCGGCATGGCTACATCAGGAGCTTTCTCGACCAGGCGCCGCCGCGTGGTGCAGCCGCCGACGATTTTCTCGACGCGGCTGCGATGATGCTGATCGCCGGCCGCATCGCCAATGGCGTGGCAAGGCCGTTTCCGAACCCACCGCTCGCCGACCGCTTCGGCATCCCCGTCGCCATCTGGGCGTGAGCAGGAAGCGCCCAATTCGGGTCGAGCCTTGCTGGCTGCATGGCACTTGCGACCCGGTCCTTCGCAATTCGGCATTGCTCGCGGCACCATTTTGCCGTTAGAGCCATTCTAAACTGAAAACGAGCTGCCGCATCCAACCCGGAAAGGCTCCCGCCCCGCCCATGCCTCACCTCCCCGAACACCTGCTCGTCGGCTACCGCAATTTCATGAGCGGCCGCTATCTCACCGAGAGCGGGCGCTACCGCGCGCTTGCCCGTGAGGGACAGGCGCCGGAAACCATGATCGTTGCCTGTTGCGATTCCCGCGCGGCCCCCGAAGCGATCTTCGACGCCGGGCCGGGTGAATTGTTCGTTCTGCGCAATGTCGGCAATCTGGTGCCGCCCTATGCGCCCGACGGCCAGTTCCATTCGACTTCGGCGGCACTCGAATTCGCCGTGCAGAGCCTCAAGGTCAAGAACATAGTGGTGATGGGCCATGGCCGCTGCGGCGGCATCCGCGCTGCACTCGACACCACCTCGGCACCCCTGTCGCCCGGCGACTTCATCGGCAAGTGGATGAGCCTGATCGCGCCGGCGGCCGAAACCGTATCCTCCAGCACCTTGATGACGGCGACCGAGCGCCAGACCGCGCTGGAGCGCATCTCGATCCGCTATTCGCTCGCCAATCTCAGGACCTTTCCCTGTGTCTCCATCCTTGAAGGCAAGGGACGGCTGTCGCTGCACGGCGCCTGGTTCGACATCTCGACCGGCGAGCTCTGGGTGATGAACAAGGACACCGGCGATTTCGAACGGCCGGAGATGGTATAGGAGGCTTGCGCATGGGTTGCCATTCGATCGCTCTCGCCGGGACCGCTTTACTCTTTTCCGTCATGTCCGCCCGCGCCGACGACGGCGCAATCATCGATCGCTGGTATTCGGCGCTGCTGGTCGCCGACCGCACCGAATTGACGGACCTGCTTGCCGACGACGTCCGGATAAAACTCGACGACCTCGGCGTCGTGCAGAGCAAGCAGGAATTCATCGACTCGATCGACGAATGGCAAGGCGCCGTCGCCGGGGCTGCGATCCGGCACCGGATCGAGAAGACCGAGGCCGGCGTCACCACCGTGATCGCCTGTTATGATTTCCCCAACAATGACATGCTGATGCAGGAAACCTTCGCCATCACCGACAACCGCATCACCGCCAGCTCACAAGCGGCGATCGCCGAGAACTGCAACGGCTACTGAAGAAATCCTGGCTGGCCGCGGTGTTGCGCGCAACGGACCAGCGCCCTACATCGGGGACACCCCTCCTCCTTGCCGCCCAATCCGCGAAAGATTCCCATGCCCTCCACCAAAAGCCTCGACCTCGCCGCTCACCCGCTGACCGCCTGGCAAGGACCGCTCGGCCTGCCCGATTTCACCCGCATCGGCGACGGCGATTTTGCACCTGTGTTCGACGCGGCGCTGAAGGCGCATGAGGCCGAGATCGAGGCGATTGCCGGTAGTGCCGAGACGCCGACCATCGACAACACGCTGGCAGCACTCGAGCTTGCCGGCGAGGCGCTCGACCGTGTCTCGTCGATCTTCTGGTGCCGTGCCGGCGCCCACACCAACGAGGCGATCCAGGCGCTGGAGCGCGACATTTCGCCAAAGATGTCCAGGCATTTCTCGGCCATCTCGATGAACGAAAGGCTGTTTGCCCGCATCGACGATCTCTACCAGCGCCGCGAAGCGCTGAAGCTCGATGCCGAGACGCTGCGGGTGCTGGAAAAAACCTGGAAAGGCTTTGTCCGTTCCGGCGCCAAGCTCGACGCCGACGGCAAGAAGCGGCTCGCCAACATCAGCGAGGAGTTGTCCTCGCTTGGCACGAATTTCGGTCAGAACGTGCTCGCCGACGAGCGCGACTGGGCGTTGTTCCTCGACGAGGCCGACCTTGCCGGCCTGCCGGACTTCGTGAAAAGTTCGATGGCCGAAGCCGCCGAAATGCGCGGCCAGAAAGGCCGCTACGCCGTCACCCTGTCGCGCTCGATATACGAACCGTTCTCGACTTTCTCCGAACGCCGCGACCTGCGCGAGATCGCCTTCCGCGCCTTCACCATGCGCGGCCAGAATGGCGGCGCCACCGACAACACATCAGTGGTGCGCGACATGCTGCGCCTGCGCGCCGAGAAAGCAAAACTGCTCGGCTACGAATCCTTCGCCGCCTTGAAGCTCGACGACACCATGGCCAAGACACCGAAGGCGGTGCATGCACTGCTTGATCCGGTCTGGGAAAAGGCCCTGGAGAAGGCGGCCGCCGACCAGACCGAATTGCAACGGCTGGCGCTTGCTGCCGGCAGCAATGAACCATTCGCCGCCTGGGACTGGCGGTTCTATCAGGAGAAGCTGCGCGCCGAGAAATTCGCCTTCGACGAAGCCGAGCTGAAGCCCTATCTGCAGCTCGATCGCGTCATCGACGCCTGCTTCGACGTGGCGACGAAACTGTTCGGCATCACTTTCGAGGAAAAGCAGGGCATTGCCGCCTGGCATCCGGACGCTCGAATCTTCGTGGTGAAGAATGCCGACGGCAGCGAGCGCGGCCTGTTCCTCGCCGACTATTTCGCCCGGCCCTCGAAGCGCTCCGGCGCCTGGATGAGCGCGCTGCAATCCGGCTATCGTCTGGGCCACGGTTCGAAGCCGGTCATCTACAACATCATGAACTTCGCCAAGCCGCCGGTGGGCGAACCCGCCCTTCTGTCGGTCGACGAAGCCAAGACCCTGTTCCATGAGTTCGGCCATGCACTGCACGGCATGCTGACCGACGTCACCTGGCCTTCGGTCGCCGGCACCTCCGTCAGCCGCGATTTCGTCGAATTGCCCTCGCAGCTCTACGAGCACTGGCTGACGGTGCCGGCGGTGCTGGAGAAACACGCGCTGCATGTGAAGACCGGCAAGCCGATGCCGAAAGCGCTGCTCGACAAAATGCTGGCGGCGCGCACTTTTGGGGCCGGCTTCGCCACGGTCGAGTTCACCGCCTCCGCGCTGGTCGACATGGCTTACCATGCACGGCCCAATGGCCCGGAAGAGCCGCTTCGTTTCGAAGCCGAAACGCTCGACACGCTCGACATGCCCGACACCATCGCCATGCGCCATCGTACCCCGCATTTCGGCCATGTGTTTTCCGGTGACGGCTATTCGGCCGGCTATTATTCCTACATGTGGTCGGAAGTGCTCGACGCCGATGCCTTCGCCGCTTTCGAGGAGACCGGCGACCCCTTCAACCCGGCGCTGGCCGAACGGCTGCGCAAGAACATCTATGCCGCCGGTGGATCGAAGGACCCGGAAGAGCTCTACACCGCCTTCCGCGGCAAGATGCCGTCGCCGGAAGCGATGATGGTGAAGCGAGGGCTGGTGTAGCGCCGAATAATCTCCCCCTCGAGGGGGAGATGTGGCCGAAGGCGACAGAGGGGGTCGGCTCGACTGGGCTCGGCCTCCTGTAAAAGTTGGCGCTTCACGCGCAGCGACCCCCTCTGGCCGCTTCGCGGCCATCTCCCCCTCAAGGGGGGAGAATACCAGCGTCACCCTTCCAAGGATCAGCAACCCGCGGCCATATCGGCCGTGTCAGCTTGGTGTAGTTGGTGACTCTCGGATCGCTGGGATAGGAGCTCGGCGCCGAGACATAGATGATCTCGGCGCCGATCGGCGCGAAGCCGGCGTAGAAATGATTGGTCGACTTCACCAAAAGTATGTCCTTGGCCAGCGGATCGACGCCGATATTGGAAAAGATGTCCGGCTCGAAGGTCTGCGTGCGATTGGTGTTGAGGATGATGTCGACCTCGGTGCCTTCGATGCGCACCAGCGCCGTCGGCCCGAGGGTCACGCGGCTGGGTCCAAAGCTCTGCCACCCCTCGGCGACGGCTTTCAGCACCCGCACGCGCGCATCGATCGGTTCGCCCGCCAGGGGCCCGGCCTTGCCGCCGAAGCGCAGATCGATGACGGCGCCCTCGCCCGCCGCATGACAGAAGGTTACGGCGATCGGGTCCCAGATCGTCGCCACGCCGAATTTGCTCAGGCCACGTTCCAGCAGGGCGCGCAGCACCACGGTGCCGTCGCCGGCGACGCCGCCGCCCGGATTGTCCCAGATATCGGCGATGACCACCGGCTTGCCCGGATTTTGCGCGCGCACAGCCAGCGCGCGCTCGATGCCGTCAGCGGCGCTCAGCATCTTCATCGCGGTCTTTTCGCGCATGGCATAGAGCTCGCGTCCCAGCCTCTCCGCCAACGCGTCGCCCTTGGCCTTGTCGTTGTCGGTGACGACCAGGATGCGCGTGCCCACTTCCGCCACGTCAGCGGCCATGAAGCCGTGGATGACGGAGACCGACAACACACCATCCTTGCCGTGCAGCGCCTTGATGCGGTCGACGAAAGAACGCATTGGCTCGCGGCTGGTCGGCAGCACCTGGATCATGCGGCAGTCGAAGGTCGAGATGACAGGCGTGATCTCGCAGCGCGCCGCCGCCAACCCCAGCTCGACGACATGTTCGCCACGCTGGTAGAAATCGGTGTGCGGAAACTCGAGGAAGTAGGCGAGAATGTCAGAAGCCGCCACCCGCTTCGGCGTCAGATGGCTGTGCGGATCGAGTTCCGCGGCGATCACCACCCCCGGGCCGACCATGGCGCGGACGCGCTCGAGCAGGTCGCCTTCGCAATCGTCATAGCCTTGCGCCACCATGGCACCATGCAGGCCGAGGATGACCGCGTCGACCGGCAGCGCCGCCTGCAACTGACCGAGGATTTCGTCGCGCAACGCTTCATAGGTCTGCCGCTGCACAAGGCCGCCCGGCTCGGCCCAGGTGGCGGTGCCCTCGATGACATCAAGCCCTTCTTTTGCTGCGCGCCGGCGCAAGGCGACGATCGGCGAGGAGCAAAGCGTCGGCGTTTCCGGATGTTGGCCCGGCCCGGCATAAAAGGCCATGTCGAACGAGGCCCGGTCGGTCGGCACCGGCGAGAAGGTGTTGGTTTCGGTCGCCAGCGAGGCGGTGAAGATGCGCATGAAAGCTCCGTGGATGGTACCCGCGCCGTTCGGCGATACAAGTTATGTGACTTTCCTACATTATTGATCATTTTATCGTTCACAAGCGGCTTATCATGTTGCTCAATTACATTTCTTAAAATAGCGTTTTGCCGATAATCGAAGCTTGGAGGCAACCCGCTGTGGTTTCGAATGCCGAGTTCGAAGGCAAGACGGTCGTGGTGACGGGCGCCGGCGGCGGTCTCGGTTCGGCCATCGTGGCGCTGATGGCCGAGCGCGGAGCGCGGGTCGTCGGCTGCGACCAGTCGGACGAGGCACTCGCCAGTCCACACCTTGCCTCCCGCCACGTCTTCGACCTTCTCAACCGGGCGTCCATCGAGGCGTCGATCGGCGCGATCCTCGACAGGGACGGCGTGCCGGATATTCTCGTCAACAATGCCGGCTGGACGCGCGCCGAAACGCTATCGGCACTCACCCCCGACAAGATAGAACACGAGCTCAACCTCAACCTAACCGGGGTAATGAATTTCGCCGACCCGCTGGTCAAGGCGATGGCCGCGCGCGGCTCGGGCAGCGTCGTCTTCATCTCCTCGGTCAACGCCATCGCCCATTTCGGCAACCCCGCCTATGCGGCGGCCAAGGCCGGCATCAACGCCTATGCAAAATCGATCGCCGTCGAACTTGGCCGCAGCGGCCTGCGCGCCAATGTCGTCTGCCCCGGTTCGATCCGCACCGCCGCCTGGGACCATCGCCTGGCCAAGGATCCGAAAATCCTCGGCAAGTTGCAGCGGCTGTATCCGCTCGGCCGCATCGTCAACGCCGCCGAGGTCGCCGAGGCCGTGGCCTTCCTTGCATCCGATCGGGCATCGGGCATCACGGGCATGGTGATGCCTGTGGATGCCGGCCTGACCGCCGGCTGCCTGCCATTCATCGACGACATATTGGGGACGTGACCATGACCGACGTCCAGTTTCCCGGCAACATCCATTTGTTCGACAGGGCGACGGGCCTGCCCCTGTGAGGACACCGGTATGAAAACACCGGCCGACATCATCACGCGCCTGCAGCTGATGTCGCAGGACGGAACCAAGTCGGACCGCCGGCTGGCCAGTCTCGTGCTCTCCGATCTCGACTTCGCCTCCAAGGCGGCAATCTCGGAGATTGCCGCGCGCGTCGGCGTCAGCGAGCCGACGGTGACCCGCTTCTGCCGCAATCTCGGCTGTGAGGGCTTGCGCGACTTCAAATTCTACCTGGCGCAGGCCATCGCCATCGGCGCTCAATATCTGTCGCCCGAGCCGATGAGCCGCGACGTCCGCGAGCAGCGCATAGCTTCCGCCATCACCGAAGCGGCGATATCAGCCATTCAGCGCGCCAGCGAAAACCTCGACATGAAGGCCCTGGTCGGCGTCGCCGCGCGCATCGCCACATCAGGCAATGTGCTGTGCATCGGTTCCGGCGGGATTTCATCGATGATGGCGACCGAGATGCAGAACCGGCTATTCCGGTTGGGTCTGTCCGCCCTGGCGCAGGTCGACGGGCAATTGCAGCGCATGTATGCCGCAGTGGCCACCCCCGACACCACGCTGGTCGCCTTTTCGGTGTCCGGCTATGCACGTTCGGTCATCGAAGCCGTGCAGGTCGCCCAGCAATATGGCGCCACCACCGTGGCCATCACCGCTCCGGACTCCGCCCTGTCCAAGGCCGCCGATACGGTGATTCATTTCCAGCCGCTCGAGGATGGCAACATCTACAAGCCGACATCGTCGCGCTACGCCCTGATGGCGATCGTCGACATGATCGCCACCTCGGTTGCCGAAGCGCGCGGAACCAAGGTTCTGGAAAACCTGCGCCGTATCAAGCAGAGCGTGAACACGCTGAAGGTCGACGATCCCCGCTTGCCGCTGGGTGATTGAGGGTCGAATTGGTCGTGTGCGCCAAAGACCCCCTCACCCGGATTGTCAACCGAATTGCAATCGCAATTCGGGGCAATCCGACCTCTCCCCGAGAGGAGAGGAGAACGCCGGCGCCGGCGCCAAACTCTTCTCCCCAGCGGGGAGAAGGTGGCCGCGCAGCGGCCGGATGAGGGGGACACCGTAGACAATCCAGGCGCTAACGGCCTAGCGCCTCGACGCCCTTCGCCAGCGCCGCCGGATCGCCTGATATACGCAATGTCTTCAGCCGGGCGGTGCCACCGGCGATGACTGACACAGTCGATGCCGGCACACCCAATGTCTTGGCGACCAGCTTTTCAAGTGCCTGATTGGCGGCGCCGTTTTCCGGCACGGCGCGCACGCGCGCCTTCAGATGGCTTCGCCCGTCCGCTGAAGTCTCCATGCCTTCCAGCCTGTCCATCGCCGCTTTCGGCGTCAGCCGGACGAACAGGTCGAGACCGTCCGGTCGCATTCTGAAGAAAGCGGCCGAAGCCACCGTTCAAAAGCCGGTGAGAACATTTCTGACGGTGCTGTCGAGGAACCGCTGCAGGAAGAAGATGATCAGCAGCACGATGATCGGCGAGATGTCGATGCCGCCGAGATCCGGCATGAAGCGCCGGATCGGCCGGAACACCGGTTCGGTCAGCCGGTACAGCACATTGCCGATATTGCTGACGAACTGGTTGCGCGCGTTGACGACGTTGAACGCATAAAGCCAGGAAAAGATCGCCGAAGCGATGATGATCCACCAGTAAAGGCTGAGCGCGTAGATCAGCGTATCGATAAGCGCGTTCATTCAAAGCTCCTTTAATTTCGCGACATGTAGCCATTGCGTGCCAAACCGGCAAGGGCAGCCCGTTGCCGCATGTCAAATCGAGAGCGGAGCCACGCGCCATTTCGGCAAGACGCCGCCTTGACAGCAAACCGCCGCGCCCGATAAATGCGCCATCCGCTGGACGGGGCTGTAGCTCAGCTGGGAGAGCGCGTCGTTCGCAATGACGAGGTCAGGAGTTCGATCCTCCTCAGCTCCACCAGCGGAATTTAGAAGGCATATCTCCCAATGAAATCAACTGGATAGCCGAAAGGGGCTCTTTTGTTTGGCCCACGCATTTGGCCCACGTTTCTGCTATGCCGCCTGCGCCGCACCCTTCACATCCTCAACGTACCACTGCAGAACTGTCCAAGGGTCATCCTCTAAATCAACCGCCGCCGCGTAAGCCTGACCTTCCCCGAAGGCTTCGCGGACATCCTCAAGGTGTCGCTTGAGCCAAGCGGCCACGTCAGCTTCGAGGCTGGAGAAATCAATCTTCATGTTCATTGTTAGGCTCTCGTGCCGTGATTGGCGAACGAGGCATACGGCGGCTGACATCACATGACAAACCACTAATATTCATCCCTCGAAAGGGACGATCACAACAGCGGAAGGGGACCACGCCAGAGC
This sequence comes from Mesorhizobium sp. AR10, assembly GCF_024746795.1. Lineage (NCBI taxonomy): Bacteria > Pseudomonadati > Pseudomonadota > Alphaproteobacteria > Hyphomicrobiales > Phyllobacteriaceae > Mesorhizobium > Mesorhizobium sp. AR10. Next base: position 1,327,754 of record NZ_CP080524.1, on the reverse strand, counting down.
CGCTAAGGTCGCCCCCTCAGATAGTCTCGGGGAAACCTCAGCGCCACTCAGCGCAGCCTCTACGGGGCGGGCTCAACGAACCTGACAGGCAACGCTGCGGCGATCTCCTCAGCCATCCCCGGCAGCAGCCGTTCAAGGCCCTGACGGGTCCGACAATAGGACTGAGGTCGCCATGAGGGCTGGCCGCTGCGTGTCCCCGATCTGTACTGAATGACCCACTGGATTTGGTTTCGGCACTCGATGATCCGGGTCGCCTTGGCCTCGCTGAAGTCCCATCTGAGGACAACGCGGGAATAGTTGTCTGCTTCCTCGCAGGCCGGGTTAAGGGCTCGCGGGGTTCTGCTTCTGCTCACTGTCTGAATTGCCTTCCTGTTGATGGTTTCCGGGGTCGCCGGGGCTGCGCTGAACGCGGTGAAGCAATCCGGGTGCACAATGTGCCTCCAGACAAAAGCGCCGCTGTGCGCAGGGTGTTAGGGGAAGAGGCCCGAAGGGGGCTTTGAGCTTGGGGCAATGGTTCACCGGGATGGCGACCTGACCCCCTTCGGGAATGGTGGTGCTGCTATATGCCTAGGTCGAGACGCATCTTAGACACCTCGACGCAGTGCTGGTGGAAGATCGAGAAATCACCCTTCAACGCAGCCTTGCGGAACGTCGGGAGGTCCTGCTCGTCAACGTGATCCATCCATGTGGCATGGTCGATCCCGTATTGGCTGAACACATCTCGATTGAGCGTTGCAATGAAGCCAGCCTCGACAACCATAGCCTGCGCCTCAGTGATCCCGAACTCCTCCCCGACAGGGATTTCTCCAAGGTCGACGAAAGCATCTGCAAGGAACTTCTGCTGGTCCTCGGTGTGGGTCTCCCGAAGGTTATCGAGGGTTTCGTTGGTCTTTGATTGAAGCTCCTCCACGTCCATGGCCTTCAGCTCGGCGTCAAGGGCTTCGAGGTCAGCGGCTTCGGGGTCCGCGATGGTGTCTTGGTCTTTGATCTCGTAGTCTTCCGGGTTCAGGTTATCGAGGTCAATTTCGTCATCACCCCAATCCGACACCTCCGAAGGGATTTCTCCCTCCGAAGGCTGTTCAAGGTCGGACTGGGTTACCGAAAACGGTAGCCGTATGGTCTCAGGGCTTCGTCAAGTCCTGCACCGTAGTCGTTGGCGCTAATCTCGCCGCGCTCGTACATCTCACGGGCCTGTTTGGGGCCTAGCTGGATGCCACCAACCGTCACCGGGATGGTGTCGACAAGAGCCCTAGGCGGCACTGCAAATGCACTGCTGTCACTCTCAGGGGCCGGTGCGTTCAACTGCTCCACCTTGGTCACCCCGTTGCTGATCGAGACCCGCTGGCTGAGGGTTCCGCGCTGCTGCTGCTGATACCAAGCATTACCCGCAAGGGAGACCTCAGTTGCCGCTGCGACCTGTGCCCGCAACTTCGCCGCCTTCTCATCGTGAGCGGCCTTGGCTGAGGCGTGTTGAGCCCGCTCGACGAACTCACTCCGCTGCTCTGGGGTCATGTTGGCGAATGCCTGCTCGGTGGCTGACATCTGCTTATCGCTGTCTCTGCCGCTCATCTGGTCGTCGCTGTATCTATCGTTAGACATGGTTAGTTCCTTCAATGGTGATGGTCCCCGCAGCGGACTGCTGCAAGGTTCTGTCGTGTCGGTCTTGGTGATGGTGCTGAGGGGCCTCAGCGGCGCGGCTGGAGCCCGTAGCTGTGGATTGGTAGTGCTGGGATGTCCTCCACGGCTGGAAGCGTTTCGGCAGGGCTTAGGGTGGCCGTGCGGGGCCGCATATATAGCTCGGCCATTCGCCGCATCACGTTCCCGCCTTCAAGCTCGCGGTAGCCGTAGACGGCGTAGCATCGCCCAGCGACGATTAGGGCGTCAGGGATGCCGGACAGGCGGTCAAGCTCGGATGGCTGCCCCTCTTCCATGCTGCCCAGCGCTCCGATGATAGCGAGGGCCTGATCTCGGGTCGGCCAATCTGCAAGGGCAGGAAGGAACTGGCTCACTGGCCTTCCCTGTGGTGCTGGAGCCACGGCGTCTTGGCGTGAGCCTTGGCGGTCCCGAAGCGGAAGAGATGATCGAGGTGCTGCTCACCATCATCGTACCGACCAAAGTCCCGGTCGGCATCCCACCTCGGGCCAATCCAAGCCAGCGCCTTGCGGCTTAGGTCGAACTGGTCACGCTTGGCCTGCGCCAGCCGCTTCCACGCGAACCGGCCATAGTGAACAGTGACCCCCTGCTCACGCCGCTTCTCACGTCGATCTGCAGCCGCCTTGATTGAGTGGGTGCGAGCCTGCTTAGTCCGAAATGAGAGCTTGGTATCGGGGACGTTGCGGTAGCCGGGGGCATTGATGAGGTGCTGCTTCCAGTTGGTCCGGTCGCCTTGGGATGCCCTGAGGGCCGACTTGGCCTGCCGCCTGGCTGTGGCTGTGGCCATGGCAAGGGCGCTGATGTCGTCGTCATGGACATCAGGTGGGGTTTCTCGCTCATGCAGGAAAACAGCCCTGTCGAACGGTCGTGCATCTTCGGTCATGTCATGCAGTTTCCTCTCGGGATTGTTGTTCGGTTGTCGCTTGGAAAAGGGGAGGCTGGCAGGGTCATTTTCAGCCGATGTAACGTCATGTGTAATAGGTACCTTGTAACGACACTTAAGGTTCACCCTGAGGGTTCACCCTGAGCTGGAGACATCTGACTGAGACCACCAGAAGAAAGAGGCGGAAGCCTCCCCCCCTAACATCCCACCTTCAGGTTCACTTCTGGCCATCGCTCTAAGGTGTCAGACCACGGAGCTGAGGTGTTCATCAGAAGGTAGCCTGAAGGCTGAGACATCAGAGGGAGGGACTTCCGTCCGCTCCTGTGTCTGATCAACCTGTTCGGTCGACTATATCGGGCTCATACGACACCTTGAGGTGACCCTTAAGTGTGACCCTGAGCCGAGGGCTTTGCTGATCTGGTCAGTTCGATTGCCGACATAGTGAGAGACCATCCGAGTGGACGCTCCCGTGATCCTGCTCATGTCAGCCTGAGCGACATTCGGGAAATGGTCGAGAAGCCATCTGACCTGTCCCTCAGGGTCTAACTTGTGTCGGCGACCGACCATGAACTCGCGAAGCGCCACCTGAGCAGCAACCGCCACCGGACTGGACGTGATGTCAGTCTTGATCGTCCGAACAGCATCTGCCCATCGCTGGTCGATCCATGCCTGCCCTTTGGGCGATATGACATCGAACGGACGGCCGACGATTGAGAAGATGCGTTTCCCCAGACCTGACCTGACTGACTTGGTGGTCAGCCGTCGACGAGTGGTCAGCTTCCTCTCAGCGAATGAGGCATGCTTGGGGGTGTGGTCTTCGGTCTCATTCTGAAGAATGCCCATACGAGACAGGACATCACGGACCTGATTGCGACCGACGCCCTTAGTCTCGCCGTACTCTGTGATGGTGATCCACGAGCCTATCGGTGCCTGGACGACTTCACCTGTGGTGCTGTCGATGGCTTCTGAGGTGTATTCCAAGGAGTCCTTTCTGGGGTTGGTGCCTGTTGGCTGTCGCTTCCGCAAAACATCCCCTCAGGCTGCCTTGCGGTGCCGTTGGGGTCGACTTGGGGTGCGGTGAAGGGCTGGTGCGGCTGTCGCCACGAAACACATAGAGGAGCAGACGAGCGCGAGGGCATTTCGGCTTCGTAGTGCTGGTGGTCACCCTATGGGATTGCGGGCCGTTTCGGCTTCGTGGAGCTAGTGGAGGCCCTATGGGATCGATGCCCCATTTCTGCTCCGTAGTGCTGGTGGTGTCCCTATTGGATTTCGGGCCATTCCGGCTTCGTAGTCCTACGGTTGTCCCTATTCGGCTTCTCAGGGCTACTGTTCACCTTATTCGGCTTCGTAGTGCTACTGGTCCCCCAATTCGGCTCGGTAGTGCTAGTGTGGCCCCTATTGGCTTCGCAGTGCTACTGTGCAACCTAACCGGCTGCACCCCGATCCAAAGTCCGCTTAACCTGCATGGCCGTCCAAGCACCGCCTCGGGGCGTCTTCACTCCCGCATCGTGTAGCGCCGCTGCGATGTCCCTCAGCGTCTTGCCAGCGTCCCTCAGCGGCTTCACCACATCCATCACCCGCCGCGCATCGGCATCCGCAGTCGCCTTCAAGGACGCTATCCGCCCGTCCAGCGACCCCGCCCTGTAACCCCCGAGCTTGACGCCCCGCGCCTTCGCCGAAGCCAGTGCTGCCTTCGTCCGCTCTGATATGAACGTCCGTTCCTGCTCTGCCAACGCCGCATATATGTGGAGCTGGAAGGGGTCGGCGTTCGGCATAGTCGCAACTCGTATAGCTGCCCGCTTCATGGCCCCCGCGATGAACTCGACATCCCGGCTCAATCTGTCCAGTTTGGAAACTAGAACCTCAGCCCCCATCCGCTTCGCCAGCGCCAAGGCCTTCGCCAACTCAGGCCGGCCGTCTACCTTCCCTGACATGACGTCGATGAACTCCCCGACAATTTCCCACGGCACATCCGAGAAGCTGTTCAGGAAGATGTCGATGTCACGCCGCTGCGCGTCGAGCCCAAGGCCGCTCTTGCCCTGCTCTGCGGTGCTAACTCGGGTGTAGATGACGTAGCGCTTCATGGCCGTTCCTCTTGTATGGGACGACCTCTATCCAGCCTTGTATCACAAGTCAATGGACGTTGCGCTTGATACAGACGATGCGCGCGCCCCTTCAGCCTCAGCATGGGTGAAGCCTCAGCCGCAGCACTGCATGCGACTGGGCGCAGCCTCCACGGGGCAAAGCGGTGCCGTCCAGAAGCCCTGAGGCTGGCCTGTGGTGGAACGGAAGGGGGCACGGGGGTAATCCCGCGCTGCCCTATATCTGATCGGTCGCTCGTTAATTTGTGCCAAAACATCGTGAATGGGTGGGGAAGAGTTATGCATACTGTGGAGGCCATGCCTCGGGTCTGATAGATGTTTCCCGGTAGAGGAGAATTGAATGGGCGACGCTCTCGATCCGGGTGGGATTTACCGCCTTAACTATCAGCGTTCCACCGTGCCATTGGATGACAGCATCACTGCACGTCGGCGGCTTCTTAGCTTATTCATGAGGTCAACAAACGAAACCGACCGCTCAAATTTTGTTGGATTAGCGAAGCTAAGGATGGGTGTAGACTATCCGGGTGGCGACTGGGGTAGCAACCATAAAGCCTTCTGGGAGCGTGAAGCGGTTGGTGTTGTTTTGAGTGCCATAACGATATGGTATCGCGTTGAAGATGATGCTCGGTTGAAGCAGAGGATCGTCAAGGAAGTCCAAGCGATATTCGATGAGGAACACCTTAACTACAGAATGGCCCCTGAGGGCGGCATACATCCCCGGGTGGACGACCTATTCGAGCAAGATAGATCGACAACAATTGCTGGCCTTGAAGACCCCCGCTTCGTTGCGGCGCGGGTAGCTCTCCAGAAGGCGTTTGCGCACCTGAAAACCAATCACCCAAGCGGCAAGGGCCTCATTCGGGAAGTCTTCGAGGCGACGGAAAGCACCTATCTGGTTGTCATCGCAAATCCCAAAGTGAACAACCTTAATGAGAGGTCCATCGAGAACGACCTGAAGCCAAAGCTGTTGGCTCGCTACGCTTCATACACGGATGCCGGGGATAAGGTCGAACGACTGCTTACTCAGTTCAAGCATTGGACCAAGACCGCTCACCCCTTCCGACATGGCACGGCCGAGGAACAGGAGCATGAGGCCCCCATCGATATTGCGGTCCTCATGACGAGCGAGGGGATGGCATTCATTCGCTACTTGGCTGCGCTTTAGCGGTCTGCTTAGGCAACTTCACGGCCTCGACACAGGCCCTGTTCTGCGCCTCTGACGCACCCTGCGTATACGTCCCGAAGGTTATGTCCTTCTCGCCGGGCACATGCCCTACGATGTCCTTGATCGTTTCCTTAGCGTGGCCAGCGTGTCGCGCCTGGGTGATGAACCAGCGCCGTGCCGAATGGAAGTTCACCGCGCTCCTGCGCTTCCCGTCACGCACGTCATCAACCTTCAAGGCCTTGCGGTAACGATTGAAGCGTTTCCCGAAGGTGTCGCCGGGGTCGCGCTCGCCCGCCAGTTCATGGAAGAGCCAGTCTTTCGGCTTCTTGGCCTTGGTCCGCCGCTCCACGATCTTCTTTAGGTCGGGATGTATTGGCACCTTACGGGCCGCGCTCCGGGTCTTGCCCTGTTGGATGTCGAACACCTCGTCATGGACCTCTTCAACCCACAGCGTCACCACCTCCGCAAGCCGCATCCCCGAGAGGCATGAGATGCGCAAGGCGTCCTCGATCTGCTGCCGGAACTCGGCCCCCACCTCTTGCGGATAGTCGCCATAGAGGAGCGTCTTCAGCTCCTCCTCAGCAAACGCCCGCTCCCCGCTGTTCCTGTCGCCGCGCTCCACCCGCCGCTTGTTATCGGGAAGCGTCTGCCCCAGCCACGGACTATCGACCGCCTTGCCGTCCATGACCTTGCCTTGAACGTGGCCGCGCAGGGTAAGGTAATCCCAATAGCCGCGCAGCGCAGTCATGTGCTTCTTCGCGGTCCTGCGGTCCATCGGCTCAATGTTCGCAGTGACATACCGACCCACAGCCCTGCGGTTGATGTCGGGCAACTTCAGAGCCTCTTGGTCGCACCACCGTGCAAACCTCCTCACCAGTCCACGCCGCTCGTTCGTGGTCTTGTCTGCAAGCCCAATCGCCTTCAGGTACGCTTCAAGATGCTCGTCAACGGGCACCTTGCCGGTAAAGGCGTCCTCAAACTCTTTCCGCTCGTTCCCGCGAAGTCGCTCAGTCTCTTCCTCCACAACGCTCACGGCGATGTCCAGCGGGCTCCAACCAAACTCATTCCGGGCGTCGTCATCGGCGACCCGGAGGTCGGTCAATGTTTCCCGCCAGACGGTGCCATGTTCCCGTGCAGACAGCGTGGCAGGGCTGATCACCTTGCCCGCTGCGATGTCCCTGAACAGGCTTCGGGTGTCACGCTCGACTTGGTCCCGGCGCTCCATTGCCACGCGCATGTCGCTGGTCTGGAGGTTCTCCCGGTGATGGGTTCTACCGTCGAAGTGGCTGCGCATGGCGACGGGAACCCCGATCTTGAACCACCATATCCGGCGCTTCAACTCGAGATGGCGTCTCGCACTATTTCGTTGTTTCGGCATAACAGACCCCAGGTTTGGCCCACGCATTTGGCCCACGTTCTTGGTGTCTATGCCATTGATCTACAAGGATTTCAACAGCATAAGTGTCACAGGCGTCGATCCTCCTCAGCTCCACCAGTGGATTTTCCAAACCTCGCCCACTTGCGCAAGAAAGCGTGAATTGCGCGGATTACGCGTTTTGACCGGTCCCATTCGTGGATAGCGGCCTTCAGTCAGTCCTTCGCCGCCCGGTTGAGAACTCGCGCATACAGTTCGCCGACAATGCCGCGCCGGAAAACCAGCACGCACACCATGAAGATCAGGCCGGTGGCGATGGTCACCGGAAAACCAGAGGTGGCAAGCGTGTTTTCCAGTCCGACGACCAGGCTCGCGCCGATGATCGGCCCGACCATGGTGCCGATACCACCGAGAAGCGTCATGAGGATCACCGCCCCCGACATCTGCCAGGTGACGTCGGTGAGCGTCGCAAACTGGAAAACGATCGCCTTGAGCGCGCCCGCCAGCCCGGCCAATGTCGCCGACATGACGAAAGCCGCGAGCTTGTAGTTGGCGACGGAATAGCCGAGCGAAATGGCGCGGTTCTCGTTTTCCCGGATCGAGCGCAGGATCATGCCGAAGGGTGAGTTGATGATGCGCCAGATGACCAACACGCCGATCAGGAATACCGCCAGCACGAAATAATACATATTCATCGAGACGTTGAGGTCGAGGAAGCCAAGAAGGATACCCCGTGGCACGCCCTGAATGCCGTCCTCGCCTTCGGTGAAGGGCGCCTGTACGCAGAAAAAGAAAAACATCTGCGATAGCGCCAGCGTGATCATCGCGAAATAGATGCCTTGTCGGCGAATGGCGAAGAAACCCATGACAAGGCCGAGCAGCGCCGCACCTACCACGCCGAGCAGAATGCCCGCTTCCGGTGGCCAGCCCCAGACTTTGAGGGCATGCGCGGTGAAGTAGGCGGCGCCGCCGAAGAAGGTGGCGTGGCCAAAGGACAAAAGCCCGGTGTAGCCGAGCAGAAGATTGAACGCGCAGGCAAACAGCGCGAAACAAAGCATTTTCATGAGGAAAATCGGATAAACGAAGAAAGGTGCCACCAGCAGCGCCAGGATGCCGAGCGCCACCAGCGTCCACTCAAGCCATGCCGAGTTTCTGGCGCGCGTCTCGCGAAGTGTCAGTTCGGCCATGTCAGGCGTCCCTTCCGAACAGGCCGGCCGGCCGGACTAGAAGCACGATCGCCATGATGACAAAGACCACAAGGTTGGAGGCTTCGGGATAGAAGACCTTGGTCAGGCCTTCGGCAAGGCCAAGCATGTAGCCGGTGACGATCGCACCGAGAATAGATCCCATGCCGCCAACCACGACCACCGCGAAGACGACGATGATGAGATCCGATCCCATGAGCGGGCTCACCTGATAGATTGGCGCGGCCAGAATTCCGGCAAGACCGGCAAGAGCAGAGCCGAGGCCGTAGGTAAGGGTCAGCAGCAACGGCACGTTGACGCCGAAAGCCTGGACGAGACGGGGATTCTCGGTTGCCGCGCGCAGATAGGAACCCAGCCTGGTCTTCTCGATCAACCCCCAGGTCCCGAAGCAGACGATCAGCGAAGCGACCACCACCCAGCCGCGATAGTTGGGCAGAAACATGAAGCCGAGATTGGTCCCTCCGGAAAGCAGCGGCGGCACGGAATAAGGATTTCCCGACACGCCGTAGGAGTAGCGGAATATGCCTTCGAGCACGAGCGCGAGACCGAAAGTGAAGAGCAGGCCGTAAAGTGGATCGAGATCGTACAATCGCGACAGCGCCAGGCGCTCGACGACGACCCCGAAGACGCCGACGATCAGCGGCGAGAGGACCAGGGCGGGCCAGTAGCCGATGCCGAGATGCGTGAGAAGCAGATAACCTACAAAAGCGCCGAACATATACTGGGCGCCATGGGCGAAATTGATGACGCGCAGCAGACCGAATATGACAGCCAGACCCAGGCTCAACATGGCGTAGAAAGAGCCGTTGATCAGGCCGACCAGCAACTGGCCGAGCAAAGCCTGAACGGGGATTCCGAAGATCATCGTCATGGCGCCATCAGACTCCCAGAACTTCGTGGAGCTGCGCCATACGCCCCGACAGCTCGCCGACCGGAAACCCGGCCATGACCTTGCCGTGCTCCATCAGGTAGAATCGATCGGCGACACGGCTGGCGAAGCGGAAGTTCTGTTCGACCAGCAGGATCGTCATGCCGCGCTTCTTCAACGTTGCCAGCAACTCGCCGATACGCTGCACGATGACGGGAGCCAGACCTTCCGTCGGCTCGTCGAGAAGCAGCATTTTCACTCCGGTTCTCAGCATGCGCGCGATCGCCAGCATCTGCTGTTCGCCACCCGACAGCCTTGTGCCGGGACTGTTGCGTCGTTCCTTCAAATTGGGGAAGAGAGCGAATATTTCCTCGACGCTCATGCCGCCCTCGGCAACGATCGGCGGCAGGATCAAATTCTCGTCGACAGTCAGCGTCGCGAAGATACCGCGTTCCTCCGGCACGAAGCCGATGCCTTGATGTGCCGTACGGTGCAGCGGCAGGCGCATCAGGTCCTTGCCGTCGAACGTGACCTGGCCGGTACGCTTGCGGATCAGGCCCATAATGGCGCGCAGCGTCGTGGTCTTGCCAACGCCGTTGCGGCCCAGCAGCGTGACCGTCTCGCCGCGAAACACCTCCAGATCAACGCCGTGAAGAGCATGGCTCTCGCCATACCAGGCGTTGAGGCCGCGGACTGCAAGGAGAGGCGCGGCGCTAGTCATCGGCAGTGCCCATATAGGCGATCCTCACGCGTTCGTCGCGGCTGACCGTGGCGTAATCGCCGGCTGCAAGGACTTCACCGCGCTGCATGACGGTTATCCAGTCGCAAAGATCGGCCACCACCGTCAGATTGTGCTCGACCATCAGCACGGCGCGATCCTTCGCGACCGAGCGGATGAGGTCGGAAACCGTGCCCACATCCTCATGCCCCATGCCTGCCATCGGCTCGTCCAGCAGCAGCACTTTCGGATCGAGCGCGAGCGTCGTGGCGATCTCGAGCACGCGTTTCCTGCCATAGGAAAGATCGCCAGCGAGCCTGTTCCTGGCGTCGTCGAGACCGACCGAGCGCAGCAGTTCCTCGGCGCGCGGCGTCAGTCGATCGAGCGCCGCCAGGGAGCGCCAGAACTGAACGGCAAGTCCGCCCGGCCGCTGCAGCGCGACGCGCACATTGTCGAGCACGCTGAGATGCGGAAAAATCGCTGATATCTGGAACGAGCGCACGAGGCCCATCCGCGCAACCTTGGCCGGCGACGTCCGAGTGATATCGTGGCCAAGCAGTTCGATCCGTCCGCTGGTCGGCGCCAGGAACTTGGTGAGCAGATTGAAAACGGTCGTCTTGCCGGCGCCGTTGGGTCCGATCAGCGCATGAATGTTGCCGTGGTGGACGTCGAGATCGACGTTGTTGACGGCGACGAAGCCGGCGAAGTCGCGCCGTAGACCGCGGGCGGAAAGCACCACCCGCGGGTTGTTCCCGTTCAGGTCAGGCGGCGCCATGGCCGCGCCAATCATTGGCCGGCCGTTGGACAGCCGCTTTCCTTTTCGCTCAGGAATGCCTCTTTGCCGGGAATGGTGGCAAGATACTTGTAGTAGTCCCACTCCTTGCTGCTCTCGCTGGGCGACTTGACCTGATAAAGGTACATGTCGTGGACCATGTTGCCATCGGACTGCACTTTGCCGTTGTCCGTAAAAACATCGTTTACCGGCATCGAATGCAGTTCCTTGGCGACGGCTTCCGTCTCGTCGGTGCCGGCCTTGTCGATCGCCTTCAGGTACTGCGTCACAGCCGAATAGGTTGCTGCCTGAATCATGTTCGGCATACGGTTGGTGCGCTTGAAAAACCGCTGCGCAAATTCGCGGCTCTTGTCATCGCGATCCCAGTAGAAGCCCTCGGTCAGCACGACGCCCTGTGCCGCCTGAAGGCCGAGCCCATGCACCTCGGCCAGCGTGAAGAGAAGCGCGGCAAGGCGCTGACCGCCCTGCACGATGCCGAACTCAGCTGCCTGCTTGATGGAGTTGGAGGTGTCGAGGCCCGCATTCGCCAGCCCGATGACCTTGGCGCCCGACGATTGCGCCTGCAGGAGGAAGGATGAATAATCGGTCGACCCGAGCGGATAGCGCACTTCGCCCAATACTTTGCCACCATGACCCTCGACGAACTTGGCGGTCTGCTCCTTGAGCGAATAACCGAATGCATAGTCGACGGTGACGAAGAACCAGCTGTCACCACCCTGCTGCACGAGAGAACCGCCGGTTCCCACAGCTTGCGAATGCGTGTCATAGGCCCAGTGGAAGCCGTAGGGAGAGCATTGCTTGCCGGTGAGCTCCGTAGTCGCTGCGCCGGTAACGATATCGATCTTCTTCTTTTCCTTGGAAATGCCCTGGACGGCGAGCGCCACCGACGAGGTGGTCAGTTCCATAATGGAATCGACCTGTTCGGTATCATACCACTGCCGCGCGATGTTGGAGGCGATATCCGGCTTGTTCTGGTGGTCGGCGCTGATGACCTCGATGGGCGCTCCCTGCACCTTGCCGCCGAAATCCTCGACAGCCATCTTGGCTGCCTCGACCGACCACTTTCCGCCGAAATCAGCATAAACGCCCGATTGGTCATTGAGGATGCCGATCTTCACCTTGCCGTCGGAAATTTCGGCGGCGGCGGCGGGAATAGTGGCCGCTACAAAAAGCGCGGCCGAAACCAAATAGGATACCTTCACTGTTCACTTCCTCCGTTGTGGTGAGCCACCTGGCGAAATGTCGACGGCTGTCTGTGCAGGTTCGAAGAACAGCTTCCGCCGTTCGTTCTCGCCAGCACACCTCGCGGCACTGCCGTCACCAGAAATAGGGCGCATCTGCAGATCGTAAACATCGCTCGGCATCGCGATAACCGTTACTTTAGTAGCACCTGTGCCTGGAAAGCCTAACGCGCGCCCCGCGACATCGGACCGGCGCGTGTCACACCACCCGGACATAGCTCGTCATCCCGGATTTCTGGTGCTCGATGATGTGGCAATGCAGCAGCCAGTCACCGGGATTGTCGGCCACGAAGCCGAGCTGAACCTTCTCGTTTGGCTGGATGAGATAGGTGTCGGAAATGACCGGCTGAACCGGCCGTGTCGAGGACGACAGCACCTTGAAGCTCATGCCGTGCAAATGCATCGGATGGGATTGCGGCGTCAGGTTTTCCATGTCGATGACATAGCTTCTTCCGAGCTTCAGTTCGGCCAACGGCGCGGTCGGATCCGGCGTGTCGCCCGGCCACGGCACCTTGTTGATCGCCCAGAAGCTGTAGCCAAGCGAACCGCATATGCCATCGCTCGGGACGTTTTCCGCCGTGGCGCTGAGCGACAAGGAAATGTGCTCGGCGGCGGTGAGATCCACATCCTTCACCGGATTGACCTCCAGGGGTGCAAGATCGCGAAGGTCGCGTTTGAGAGAGGGTCCGACCGCGCGCAGGGTCGCCAGGACTTTGGGCTTGGTGCCCCTGACGTCTCCCAGACTGACGATTGCCCCCTCATCGTCGGGCATGCGTATGGCCAGCTCCAGGCGTTGGCCGGGCCCCAGCAGCAAGGCGTCGGGCGCAAAGCGCTGCGGCACCGGATTGCCGTCGAGCGCGATGACCGCCGCTTCGGCGCCCTCGACACGAAAGGCATAGATCCGTGTGACGTCGGTTATGGCGACCCGCAGCCGCACCAGGCCGCCGGCGGGCGCGTCATAGTGCGGCTGATCGAGCCAGTTGGCGGTGCGCACCGTTCCATAGGTGCCGGTTCTTGCGGCGTCGCGCGGCCGGAACTGGTCGATGAATTGGCCGTCGTCGCCGAGGCGCCAGTCGCGCAGATTGATAACCTCCTCGGCATCGAACTTCGGATCGTTGGTGTTCTCCACCACGATCACGCCTGTCAGGCCGTGGCCCATCTGGGCAAGCGTGTTGCAATGCGGGTGATACCAGAAAGTGCCTGCGTCGGGCGGCGTGAACGCATAGTCGAAATGATCGCCGGTGTAGACATAGGGCTGCACCAGAAACGGAACGCCGTCCATCTTGTTGGGAACGCGGACGCCGTGCCAGTGGATCGTCGTCGGATCGTCGATACCGTTGACAAGCTGTGCGGCGAAGGGCTCGCCCTTCCTCATTCTGAGCATGGGCGGCATTCCAGCGTCGCCATAGGTCAGGACATCCCTGGTTGGGCCGACATCCATCAGCCTAGCCTCAATCCTGGCTGTCTTCAGCACCACCGGCTCGGGCTTGACGGCAGCCCAGCTGCCGAATTTGCCCATGGCGGTGAGCCCGACCCCACCGGCGCCGGCAACCGCGGCAGTTTTCAGAAGTTTGCGGCGTGTGAGTACCGTCATGTAGCGCTCCAGCGGAAAGGCGACTGCCCCGAGGGTCTATCGGCTTAAATCATGAGCGAGGAAGCTCTGGCACATCAGGTCTTCGTGATACCCAGTGGAGGGACGCAGCGTCTTCGCCCAAGTGGGCTGCGAGCACAAGTTCGGCGCTCACTCTCTATCCGTCTTCAGCCCGGTCACCAGCAGGTCGACAAAGTTCAGCAATTCGCTTTCGAGATCGGTCGGCGCCAGGCCGATGAACCGGTCTTCAAGGGAAATGGCGACGATGCCGTGCACCGCGGAGAAAAGCGTGCGGGCGCGTGCCAGCAGCTCCGGTGTATCCGCCGCCGGGCGCAGCGCCGCGAGCGGCTGGACGAGGTGCTGGATAAGCACCGCATGTTCCGCCAGATGCCACTCGGGCACCGGCACGCCGGGCGCCATCCGATGCTCGAACAATGCCACCCAGAGCGTGCGATTGTCGCGCGCGAAGCCAAGATAGGCCTTGGCCAGCGCCTTGAGCTTTGCCCTTGGCTCAACCGCGCTGGTCACCTCCTCGCGCAAGGCCGCTCCCAGCCGCGCCAGGGTTGCGGAATTGACGTGCAGGATGAGCTCGTCGAGATCTGCGAAGGCGGTGTACAGCGCGCCCAGCGCGCAGCCGGCATCCGCCGTGATGTCGCGCGCCCGCAACCCGCCGAGACCTGACGATTGAATGCGCGCCTGGGCGGCCTCGATCAGCCTGCACCTAAGATCCTCGCGCCTGGCGTCCCGTTTTGTCGTCATTAACCTTCTCTATCTGAAATCATTGAACGGTGTTCATTTTTATCTTGAACGCCGTTCACGATGTGTTACGTTGCGTTTGTGAACAATGTTCATAGAGGAGAAACGGGAATGTTGAAACAGTTTTTTGCCCTCATGCGCGGCCACAGCCACGAAGCGGCGGAAGCGGTGGTCGATCGCAACGCGTTGGTGATCCTGCGCCAGCAGATCCGCGATTGCGCCGACGCCATCGCAGCCGCCCGCCGGGCGGTCGCAATTGCCATCGGCCAGAACGATCAGGAAATCCTGCAGTACCGCAAGCTGGTCGCCCGCATCGAGGATCTGGAGAAGCGCACGGTTGCTGCACTCGAACAGGGCCAGAATGAACTTGCCCGCGAGGCGGCCGAAACGATTGCCTTGCTGGAAGCCGAACGCACCGCATCCGACGACGCGCAGAAGAGCTTCGGCACCGAGATCGAGCGTCTCAAGCGGATTGTTCGGGCCTCCGAAATGCGCCTGCGTGAATTGCAGCGCGGCCAGCGCATCGTCGCCGCGACCGACACCACCCAACGGCTGCGCGAAACCACTCCCGGATCCAGCCTGTCAGCGCTCCGGGATGCCGAGGAAACCCTGTTGCGCCTGCGCACGCGCCAGAAGCAGATCGATGCCACCGCGGCCGCCATGGCCGAGATGGAACAGTCGGGCGATCCGGCAGCGGTGAGCGAGAAGCTGGCGGCCGCCGGCTGTGGCGCGCCACTCAAAAGCAGCGGCGACGCCGTGCTCGAACGGCTGGCCAGGACGATCGCAAAGCCGGCTTGATTGTTTCACGCCTGAAACAGGTTGACGCCGACCCAACCTAACCCTGAAACGAAAGGATCATATCGATGACCACCAACAGCTACGCTCCCAAGGACTCAAGCGCCTGGAAAACATTCACCATGGCCAGTTTCGCCGTCGCCGCCTCGATGATGGCAGGCGGCATCTACTTCATGGAGGCAAGCTTTGCCGCCAAGGGGTTTTATGCAATGGCCGCGATCATGCTCGTCCACACCTCCATCACCATCACCAAGACGCTGCGTGACGCGGAAGAGGCAAGCCGCTTCATCAATCGGCTTGAAGACGCCAAGACCGAGAAGCTGCTGATGGATGTCAGCCGCAGTAACGAAGTGTAACCGGGTTCCCACTACAACAAGGCTCAAACCGCGCAAGACCACTGATCAATCCCCAAGGATTTTCGATGGTCTTGCCCTATGGAAGTCGCCGCTATGGAAATCGCTCCGAACAACCATTCGAACAGCCATCTGATGACGTCACGGCGCTTTGCGCCTCTCTTCTGGACGCAGTTCCTGTCCGCCTTCAACGACAACTTCCTGAAGAACACGCTGGTGTTTCTTATTCTGTTCACGCTGGCGGCGGACGAGGCGGCGTCATTGGTGACATTGGCGGGGGCCGTTTTCATGGCCCCCTTCCTGCTCCTCTCCGCACTTGGCGGCGAGATCGCCGACCGCTTCGACAAGGCCGTCGTGGCGCGTAAGCTGAAATTTTTTGAGATTGGCGCAGCCTTGCTGGCGGTCATCGGCATCGCGCTCTCGTCAATCCCGATGCTGATGGCGGCCCTGTTCCTGTTCGGCGTCATTTCGGCGCTCTTTGGTCCGATCAAATACGGCATCTTGCCCGACCACCTCGAGCGCAAGGAGCTGCCCCGCGCCAACGCCTGGATCGAGTCCGCCACCTTCGCAGCCATCCTCGGCGGCACGATCGTCGGTGGCCTCGTCTCGGCCGACGGCATCGGCGTCATGGTCTTCGGCCCGATGATGATGATCCTGGCGGTTGGCTGCTGGTTCATCAGCTGCTTCATCCCCGCGACCGGCTCCGCCGCACCGAACCTAGTGATCGACAGGAACATCCTGCGCTCGACCTGGCGGCTGGTGAGCGAGTTGCGTACCAACCAGCGCATCTGGCGGGCAGCGCTGATGGCATCATGGTTCTGGCTGGTCGGCGCCATCATCCTTTCCATCCTGCCCACCATGGTCAAGGACTCGCTCGGCGGCACCGAAATCGCCGTGACCGCCTATCTCGCCGTCTTCGCCATCGCTGTCGCCATCGGCTCGGCCATTGCCGCGTGGATGTCGCAGGGGCGGATCGTGCTGTTGCCCGCCCCGGTCGGCACCGCATTGATGGCCCTGTTCGGGCTGGATCTCGCCTTTGGCGTGTTGGGCCTTCAAACCTCTGCCCAGGCGGAAACGCTAAGCGCCTTCTTTGCCGGCCCAAACACCATTCGTGTCGCCATCGATCTGGCCGGCCTGGCGATCGCCGGTGCCTTCCTTGTCGTGCCGACCTTCGCGGCGGTACAGGCCTGGGCGCCGGAGGATCACCGCGCCCGTGTCGTGGCCGCGGTGAATGTCGTCAGTGCGGGCTTCATGACCGTCGGCGGCGGCGCTGTCGCCGCCATCCAGGCCGCCGGCGCCTCCACGGCCAGCGTGCTGTTCGGCCTCGCCGTGATCAATGCGATCGCCGCATGGCTGATGCTGAAATACCTGCCGACCAACCCTTTCCGCGATTTCGTCTCCATCTTGTTCCGCGCCTTCCATCATTTGGAAGTCGAGGGGATGGAAAACCTCAAGGCAGCCGGTCCGGCGCCCATCCTGGCGCTCAACCATGTCAGCTTCCTCGACGGTCCGCTGGCCCTGACGCTGACCGATGAGGAGCCGGTCTTCGCCATCGACTACACCATCGCGCAGGCCTGGTGGATGAAGCCCTTCATGAAACTCGCCCGCGCTCTGCCGCTCAACCCTGCCAAGCCTATGTCGACCCGCACGCTGATCAAGATCGTGCAAGGTGGCGATCCTCTGGTCATCTTCCCCGAAGGCCGCATCACCGTCACCGGCGGCCTGATGAAGGTCTATGACGGCGCCGCCATGGTCGCGGACAAGACCGGCTCGATGGTCGTGCCGGTCCGCATCGACGGGCTGGAAAAGAGCTACTTCTCGCGCCTGACCTCCCAGCATGTGCGCCGCCGTCTGTTTCCAAAGGTCAAGGTGACCATCCTGGAGCCGGTGAAGCTCGAAGTTCCGCAGGAACTGAAAGGCCGCAAGCGCCGCGCCGCGGCCGGCGCTGCCCTCTACCAGGTCATGTCGGATCTCGTCTTCCGCACCCAGGACATCGACAAGACCGTGCTGGAAAAGATCATCCAGACCGCGAACGAACGCGGCATGAAGAAGCTCGCCGTGGAGGATCCGCTCACCGGCTCGCTCAGCTACGGCAAGCTGCTCACTGGTGCCGCCGTGCTCGGCCAGAAATTCAAGACGCTCTATGCCGGCCAGCAGACGCTCGGCGTCATGCTGCCCAACGCCAACGGCTCATGCGCGACAATGCTCGGCGTCATGTCGGCCGGGAAGGTCCCGGCGATGATGAACTTCACCGCCGGCGCGGCCAACATTCTCTCCGCCTGCAAGGCCGCCGAGGTGCGGACCGTGCTCACCTCGCGTGCCTTTGTCGAACAGGCAAAGCTCGGCGCGGTGGTCGACGAACTCGGCCGCTCGGTCGACATCGTCTGGCTCGATGATTTGCGGGCCACCATCGGCCTGAAGGACAAGCTGCTCGGCCTGCTGCGCAAGAGCACGCCGCGGGTCGCCCGCAAGCCCGACGATCCGGCGGTGATCCTGTTCACCTCGGGTTCCGAAGGCACGCCGAAGGGCGTGGTGCTCACCCACCGAAACATCCTGGCCAACGCCGCCCAGGCCGCGTCGCGCATCGACTTCCACTCGGGCGACAAGGTCTTCAACGTGCTGCCGATCTTCCACTCCTTCGGCATGACGGCGGGCACGGTGCTGCCGCTGATCTCCGGCGTGCCAGTCTACTTCTACCCGTCGCCGCTGCACTACCGCATCGTTCCGGAACTGGTTTACGCCTCGAACGCGACGATCATCTTCGGCACCGATACGTTCCTCGCAGGCTATGCGCGCACGGCACATCCTTACGACTTCCGCTCGGTGCGATATTGCTTTGCCGGCGCAGAACCCGTCAAGGCATCGACGCGCGCGACCTATATGGAAAAGTTCGGCCTGCGCATCCTCGAGGGCTATGGCGTGACCGAAACCGCGCCGGTGATCTCCATCAACACGCCGATGTACAACAAGTCCGGCAGCGTCGGCAAAATCATGCCCGGTATGGAATATCGCCTGGATCCGGTGCCTGGCGTCGACGATGGCGGCCGGCTTTATGTGCGCGGACCCAACGTCATGGCCGGCTATCTACGGGCCGAGAAGCCGGGCGTGCTCGAGCCGCTGGAAGACGGCTGGCACGACACCGGCGACGTCGTCGCCGTCGACGAGGCGGGCTTCATCACCATTCGTGGCCGTGCCAAGCGCTTCGCCAAGATCGGCGGCGAGATGATCTCGCTGGCTGCCATCGAGATGCTGGCGGGCGAATTGTGGAAAGGCTCGCTTTCGGCCGTCGCCGCCGTGCCGGATGCGCGCAAGGGCGAAAAGCTGATCCTCATCACCGAGGCCGCCAACGCCACCCGCGCCGAATTCCTGGCCTTCGCCAAGGCCAATGGCGCCATGGACCTGATGGTGCCGGCCGAAGTGCGCATCGTAGCGAAAGTGCCGGTCCTCGGCTCCGGCAAGCTCGACTTCGCCGGCGTGACCAAGATGGTGCGCAGCGAAGAAGACATGAAGACCAAGGCTGCTTGATCGGAGAGGGCGAACGGGCCGGCGCAAGATGCCGGCCCGTCTATGTCATCACGTCATCGCTTCCCGTTGCGCGATCAGCATGGCCATGCGCTGGACGGCGCGCAGTTCCATTTCCACGCCCGGCGATGACGCCAGAGCCGGCATGTTGAGTGCGACCACGGTCAATGGTTTGAGCGTCGCCAGCAGCACATGGGTCGCCTCGTACTTCTCGAACAGCCACGCCAGTTGCTCACGGATATCCTGGTCGACAGGCGATTGCGGATGCACATCGGCAACTGAGCGGACGGGAGCCTGTTCCAGCGCCCGGGCCAGCACGTTCAGATCGAAATCGCCGAGTTCGGCTGCCGGCAGGATCAGGGCGCCATCGACAAGGATATGGTTCTGCAGGCCGCGCAGGAAGCGCGCCGAATCCGTCAAATCGCCCTCGGCCATGTGCTTGAGCAGCGAGTCGCGCCGCTTTTCGGCGGCGAGACTAACGCTGTCATTATAGATGACGGCCAGCAGCGTGGCGGAAAGGACGATCACCACACCCTGCACGCTTCCCCGCCAGCCGAAATGATCGATGCCGCCCAACGCCAGCCCGGCAAAAACCGAACTCAGCGCGATGACGGCGAAGGCGCCGATCGTGTCGCGATGGCCGAGGCTCGCCCGCCCCAGGCCGATCGTCAACCAGCACAGGAACAGGATGGCGATACCACCAAGCCGCACCGGCACCTCGAACAGTCCGGGCCGGTAGTCGGTGACCATGAACGGAAGTATCAGCAGCAGTGACAGCGCCATCCGTTCGACCGTGCGGTTTTCGGCAGCCGACAGGCTGTCGCGGTTCCGCGTCACCACCAGCCAGCCGATCGCCAAGAAGCCGCCGAACTGGAAGAGCAGAAGCGCTGCCATCCGCCACGGCTCGGCGAAGCGTTCCGGAATCATCGCCAGCAGCAGGAAGGCTGCGGCGCCGCCGGCAGCGAGCAACTTGAGGGCAAAGGGCGCATGCCGGCGCAGCAAGCCCTCCGTCAGCAAAAGGGCAGCCAGCGGCAAGAGGCCTGCCGCCATGATGGTGACGAGGCGGAAGACGCCGAAGCCGGTGGTCCAGTCGAGGATCCGGCAGGCCAGCAGCACCGCCAGCACCCGCAGGCCGAACAGGAAGCGCCGCGACAGCGGATCGCCGGCGTCGCGCCCGCCGACGACCGCTATGACGATCAACAGCCCGAAAAGAGCCGCCAGCGAGGTGATGGTGTCGGCGACAAGCGTGTCGTCAAGGATCATGCGCCCGTTTCCGTCAGCTTGAGCATGAAACGGCGCCCCACGAATGAAGCCATTAGCGTGTCCATGGTCGCAACACGTCCCATTGGCGGCTGCTGTCGACCCAGTGAACCACCGGCAGGATGAGCCGCTGCAGAGTGGTTGCCGTACCCGCCACAGCGAGCGCCGCAAGCGAGCCGCGCGGAACGGCGTCTGCTAGATAGCTGCGCGCGGCCTGGTAATTCATCTGCCCGATCTGCAGCACATCGTCGCCGCGCCCATAATCGAGCTCCTTCCTGCAGAAGTCGTTATAGGTCTCGACCCGATGCTTGGCCGCCACCTCGAACGACTTCTTCAGATCGTCCGATCCGCCGGTATAGGCATTGGTGATGACAAAACGCTCTTCGTCGAAACCGGCGTCCGCACCAACGCCGAAGACATGGCGGTGACGCGCCATGATCTGCCGTGCCAGAAGGACATGGGTCAGCGATCGCCGCGCGCCGGAGTGGGGATCGGGAAACACGTTGGCAAAGGCTTGCGCGACCATGCCGACGACGGCAGGGACCTGTGTCACGTTGGAAATCCAGACCGGCCTGAACTGGTTGCGCAGGAACATCAGAAAACAGGTCAGTCCGTAGAGGATCCAGCTCAGACCGCGGCTGCGCTCCTCCGGATCGACCATGACCAGCCCCAGATGCAGAACTTCATAGGGCTTGCCCGCCAGTAAGATCTCCATCGGCGCCAAGGCATTGAAGGCGATCGGCCGTCCGTCGCTGCGCCGGTAGACGATGGTGATGATGGAGTGTTCCAGCCGGCTGCGGTCGCCGGAAAAGACACCATAGGTCAGGCTGCCGGCCTTCAGGGTTTTCGAGGCGACCAGCCGCAAATCCTGGGTGAGCTGTTCCAGTTCGGCCGGTTGCATCCAGCGTCCGGGCCGCTCCACGACGCGCGTGTCGTAGTCGTCGGACGCGCGCATGCGCACATCCATGAACCGACCCGGCAGCACCTGCAGAACCGCACCTAGCAAGATTTGTCATCCCGTTGGACCCGAACGCGCATGATGACGGCATCCGCCTAAGGCGTGGTAAACCCCGGGAGTGGCAAGAGTTGGTCTCGCTGGGAAAAGAACAGCCCCGCGCTCTTGAGCTCAGATACCCGCCACGAGATGGCCGCTGCCGACATCGCTCAGTACCAGCCGCTGCGGGCTCTCGCCGATCTTTCGGGTCGAGCTGGCGATCTCCTGGTCGAGCCGCGCAAAGCGGGTCCGGCGCTTGGTGGGGTCGGGCACCGGCACGGCTTCGATCAAGCGCTTCGTGTAGGCGTGGTGCGGGTTGGAAAAGACCTGGTCGCGGGTGCCCATCTCGACGATCTGGCCGAGATACATGACGGCGACGCGGTCGGAAATGTTCTCGACCACCGCCATGTCGTGCGAGATGAACAGATAGGCGACGCCGAATTCGCGCTGCAATTCCTTCAACAGCTCCAGCACGCGCGCCTGCACCGAGACGTCGAGCGCCGAGACGCTTTCGTCGGCGATGATCAGTTTAGGCCGCAGCGCCAGCGTCCGCGCAATGCAGACCCGTTGGCGCTGGCCTCCCGAGAATTCATGCGGATAGAGCTCCATCTGATCGGCCGACAGGCCGACGCGCTCGAACAATGCGGCAACTCTCTCCCTGCGCTCTTCCTTCGAGGCGATGCCGTGGATCAGCAGCGGCTCGGCAACGAGGTCGCCGACGCGCATGCGCGGGTCGAGCGAGGCGTAGGGGTCCTGGAAAATCATCTGCACGTCGCGGCGCACCGCCTTGTGCTCGTCGCGGCCAAGGCCGGACAGATTGCGCCCGCCGATGGCGATATCACCCTGGTAGGGGACAAGCCCGGCCAGCGCCTTCGCGGTGGTCGACTTGCCGCAGCCGGATTCACCCACCAGCGCCAACGTCTCGTTGGGTGCGATGGCGAAGCTGACGCCTTCGACGGCGTGAACGCGGCGGGTGACCCTGCCGAAGAAGCCACCGCGCAGGTCAAAACGTACATGCAGATCGTTGACAACGGCAACGTTTCCCGGCTTTGCCGCTTCAACATCTCTGGATTTCTGGCGGCCGATGCCGGTGCCGATGCGCGGCACCGCGGCCAACAGTTCGCGCGTGTAGTCGGCCTGCGGCCTGGCGAAGATATCGGCGGCCGTGCCCTGCTCGACCATGCGGCCATGCCGCATGATGATGACGCGATCGGCCATTTCGGCGACCACGCCCATATCGTGGGTGATCAGGATGACGCTGGTCCCATGCTCGCGCTGCAGGTCGCGCAGCAGTTCCAGCACTTCGCCTTGTACGGTGACGTCGAGCGCCGTCGTTGGCTCGTCGGCGATCAGAACATCCGGCTCCAGCGCCAGTGCCATAGCGATCATCACCCGCTGACGCATGCCACCGGACAGTTCGTGCGGAAATTGTTTTAGCCGGCTTTCGGCTTCCGAGATGCGGACAGCCTTCAGCGCCTCGATGGCGCGCCTGCGCGCCTCGGCGCGGGACAGGCCGGTATGCGCCTCGATGGATTCGGTCAGTTGCCGGCCGATCGACAGCACTGGGTTGAGCGAGGTCATCGGCTCCTGGAAGATCATGGCGATGCGGTCGCCGCGGATGCGCTGCATCTGGCGCTCGTTGAGCGTGGCGAGATCGGTCTCGCCAAGCCGGATTTTGCCAGACGAGATCCGGCCGGCCGGCTGCGGCAACAACTGCATGATGGCCAGCGCCGTCATCGATTTGCCGGAGCCGGATTCGCCTGCGATGCAAAGCGTCTCGCCGCGCTCGAGCGTCAGCGACAGGTCGGAAACCACTTCGCGCTCGCCGTCTTCGCCGCGTACGCTGACGCACAGGCTGGTGATATCAAGCACCGGCCTGCCTGCGATAGAGCCGACCGGAGCGGCGGCCCCGGTCGGTTTGTTGACGGCACGTGCGCTCATTCGAAGACGCAGCGCGGGAAGTAGAACGACACCACCCAGTTCGGCATGTCGACGATCTCGCTGATCCGGAGATCGCCGCAGACCGATACCAGCATGTAGGCGTCGACGGGATCGAGCTCGTAGCGACCTGCAAGCAGATCGACCATCTGCGCAACCGCTTCCTTGGCGCCGGTCATCAAGTCCGGCCCGATGCCGGTGGTCACCTCATAGCCCTTGGCATCGAGGTGGCGCGTCACCGAGCCGGAGGTGGTGAAGCGCGGTGTCTTCAGCCGCGCATCCTTGATCAGGTCGAGCTTGAGCACGACATCCATCGGGCTCTCGATCGCCGTACCACACACCTCGCCGTCGCCTTGCGCGGCATGCGTGTCACCGACCGAGAACAGCGCGCCCGCCACCTCCACCGGCAGATAGAGCGTGGTGCCGGCGGCGAGATCGCGGATGTCGAGATTGCCGCCGACGCGCCTTGGCGGCACCACCGAGTGAAGCCCCATCTCAGCCGGCGCGTTGCCGATGGTGCCGGCAAAGGGTTTCAGCGGCACGCGAGCGTTCTTGCCGAACAGCGCCGGCTCCAGCGAAGTAGCATCGTACTTCCAGATGTTCAGCCCCGGTTCCTTGAAATCGTCGGCGAGCAGCCCAAAACCCGGAATGTTCGCCGTCCAGCCGAAGCCGGACGGTTTGAACATCTCGATCGTCACCTTCAGCGCATCGCCAGGCTCCGCGCCGTCGACGAAGATCGGCCCGGTCACCGGGTTGACCTTGGCGAAGTCGAGCTTGGCGACGTCGGCGACAGTGCTGTCGGCCTGAAGCTGGCCGCCCCCCGCGTCGAGGCACTGGAACTCGATGGTCGAGCCGGGCGCCACCCGCTCGGCCGGGACAAAGGAATTGTCCCAGCCGAAATGGTGATGGCGCCCGTGGATGGTGTAGTCGCAGCTATTGCACATCTTTTACATACACATTGTCGTAGTTGATGAAGACATGGACCGGGTCGACATAGAGGTTGTCAGCGCCGCCCATGCGCGCGGATTTCATGGTGAAGCGCTGCTCGTTGAAGACCGGCGCCCACGGCGCGTCCGCCATGATCTTGTCGTAGATCGCGCTCCACATCTTGTTGCGCTCGCCGGCCTTCGTGGGGTCGGTCATGGAGTCCGCTTCCGCCGCCTTGGCGTCGAGGTCCTTGTTGCAGTACCACGACCAGTTCCAGCCGCCGGGAACTGCACCAGCGCAGCCGAGGATCGGCCCATAGAAGTTTGACGGATCGGGGAAATCGGCGATCCAGCCCATGCCACCCGACCAGATCATCGGCGCCCCGGCCTTGTCGCCGCCGGCCGCAATCACATTGGCCTGGGCAAGCGCCTGAATGCTGGCCTTGATGCCGATCGCCGCCAGATCCTGCTGGATCGCCTGGGCGATGCGCGGGTTGGGATCGGTGTTCATGGCGAACAATTGCGTGTCGAAGCCGTCGGGATGGCCGGCTTCGGCCAGCAGCGCCTTGGCCTTGGCGACGTCATAGGCATAGCCCTTGAAGTCCTTGTCGTAGCCGGGCATCGACGGGGGCAGCGGCTGGTTGGCCGGCACCGCGCGGTTGTTGATCAGCTGGACGATGCGGTCCTTGTTGATTGCCATGTTGACGGCCTGCCGCACCTTCACATTGTCGAACGGCGCCATGGTGGTGTTCATGGTGATGTAGCCTGTGTGCAACTGGCCACCCTCGACGACACGGGCCTTCTGCTCGGGATCGGACATTACCTCCTGGAACTTAGCCGGCGGAATGCCGTCGAGGGCCAGGTCAATCTCGCCCTTCTGCAGGCGCAGCAGCGCCACGATCGGCTCCTGGCCGACCTCGAAGGTGATCTTGTCGAGATGCGGCAAGCCTTTGTGCCAGTAGTCCGGATTGCGCTCGAAGACGATGCGTTGGCCGAGCGTCCATTCGGCGAGCTTGAAAGCACCAGTGCCGACCGGATGCTTGCCGAAATCGGCGCCGTATTTCTCGACCTCCTCCTTCGGCACGACATGGGCGAAGTTGATGGCCATCACATGCAGGAAGGTGGCGTCGGGGCGGCTCAGCTCGAACTTGACTGTATATGGGTCAACCACTGTGACGCCAACGAGGCCCTCCGCCTTGCCGGCAGCAACGTCGTCATAGCCCTTGATCGAGCCGAAGAAGCCGGCGCCGGGGCTCTGCGTCTTCGGATTGGTCACTCGGTCAAGCGAGTATTTCACATCGTCGGCGGTCATTTCGCGACCATTGTGGAACTTCACCCCGTGACGCAGCTTGAAGGTGAAGGTCTTGCCGTCCGGCGAGATCTCGTAGCTTTCTGCAAGGTCCGGCTTCAGATTGGTGGTCCCCGGCTCGTAATCCATCAGCCCGTCGAACAGGCTCTTGATCATCGACCAGTTCTGCCAGTCATAGCCGATCGCCGGGTCGAGCGTCGTGACGTCGTCCTTGTATGTGGCGACAATCTCGCCGCCCTGCTTGGCGTTCGGATCGACGGCGTCTTCGGCGCGTGCGCTTGCCATGCCAAGCATGAGCGCCAGCGCCGATGCCGCTACTGTGGATGCCAAAAATCGTTTCATTGACGGTTCCCTTTCTCTGGTTGTTTTTGCATTTTTCATCTGAGCTTGATGCGCGGGTCGATGAACGGTGCGACGATGTCGGCCAGCAGATTGCCGAGCACGATGGCGAAGGCAGACACCAGCGTGACGCCCATGATGATCGGGATGTCGACGCGCTGGATCGCCTGCCAGGCCAGTTGGCCGATGCCGGGCCAGCCGAACACGCTTTCGACCACGACGATGCCGCCCATGAAGATGCCGATGTCGATGCCGATCATGGCGATGACCGGCAGGATGGCGTTGGGCAAAGCATGGCGGAAAATGATGGCGCTGCGCGCCAGGCCTTTCGCACGCGCGGTGCGCACATAATCCTGGCGCAGCACGTCGATCATCGACGAGCGCATCATGCGCGCGTACCAGCCGGCGCCGAGTATGCCCATGGTCAGTGACGGCAGCACGAGATGGCGCCATGTGCCATAGCCGCCGATCGGAAACCAGCTCAATCGCACCGCAAAGACATAGAGCAGCAACAGGCCGACGACGAATTGCGGCGCCGAGACGCCGACGAAGGACGCGACCATCAAGGTTTGGTCGGTGGCCGTGCCGCGCTTGACGGCGGCGATCAGACCCATGGAGAGCCCGATCAGCAACTCGCACAATATGGCGCCGACCATCAAAAGCAGGCTGGCCGGCAGCCGCGAGACGATGAGCTCGGTGACCTCCGAGCGCTGGATGTAGGAGCGGCCGAGATCGCCGCTGATGAGCTTCGTCAGGTAATGCCAGTACTGGACCACAAAAGGCTGGTCGAGGCCGAGCTGCTGGCGGATGTTTTCCACCGTCTGCGCCGTTGCGCTGCGGCCGGCGATCTGGCGCACCGGATCAGCGGGCAGCAGGTAGAGCAGCGCAAAGGTGATCAGCGACACGCCGAGCAGGATGAGCAGCGACTGGATCAGCCGGCGGCCGAGATAGGCGATCATGCCCGACCCCTTTGCGTCGGATCGAGGATGTCGCGCAGCGCATCGCCGATCAGGTTGAAGGCCAGCGCCAGCGCCAGGATCGCCACACCCGGGAAGAACACCAGCCAGGGTGCTGCCTGAAAATAGGTCTGGTTCTCGAAAATGATGTTGCCCCATGACGCCGTCGGCGGCTGCACGCCGATACCGAGGAAGGAGAGCGTCGCCTCCAACAGAACCGTGGTCGAGATGCCGAGCGTGCCCCAGACGATGATGGTCGGCAGAAGATGCGGCAGGATGTGGCGAAACAGGATGCGCGGTGCACTTGCGCCAATGGTACGTTCGGCGTCGATAAACTCGCGCTCGGCGAGCGAGGAGGTCTCGGTATAGATGACGCGGGCCGTCTGTACCCAGTTGACCAGCGCGATGACCATGGCGACGATCCACAGACTGGGCTGGAACACCGCCGCCAGGCAAATGGCAAGCAGCAGGGCGGGGAAAGCCATCATCAGGTCGGTGAAGCGCATCAAAGCGCTGCCGATCCAGCCGCGGAAATAGCCGGCGGTAACGCCGACCAGCGTGCCGATCAACAGCGCCACGCCATTGGCAACGATGCCGATGATCAGCGAGGTGCGGGCGCCATAGAGGATGCGGGTCAACAGGTCACGGCCGAGCAGGTCGGTGCCGAGCCAGTACTGGGCGCTCGGCGGCAGAGGCGAGCCCTCGATGGTCAGCCCATCGAACATCTGTTCATTGGGATCGTAGCCGGTCAGCCAAGGCGCCAGCACAGCGCCGGCGACGACGGTGGCTACGATCACCAGGCCGAGCAGTGCCAGGCGCCGCTTGACCAGCCGGCGCCAGACGCCAGCGCGCGGCGGGGCCGGCATGCGCACCGGGAGATCAGGCGCGATGGGACTGGTCATCGCCGCCTTCTTCATCTGTTTCATCCGTCATCGCCACGATCCGGCGCGCGGCATCCTCGACGCTGATCTGCCAGCTCATCGCCAGCGAGCGCAGCTGCGCATAGGCGCGCTCGTCATCCGTGCCTTTCGACAAGGCCGCCACCGCGCGCACGATGGTCTGGCGCTCGGCGACGCGCTGGCGCAACGAAGCAATTTCGCCGGCTAAGTGTTTTCGCGCCTCAAAACTCTGCCGCGCAATCAGCAGCGCACTGTAGACGCCGGCATTGCCGACCGGCTTCAACAGCTGCGCGTCGGCCTTGTGCGACAGTGCCCATTCGATGCGGCCGGGCGCCTCGGAGCCGATCAGCGCCACCAACGGCATCGGCGCCTCGCCCGGCTTCCACGGAAATTGCTCGTCAAATCCGAGATCGGCGTCGAAGAAGACGAAATCGGCGGCGAGCGCCTCGGGCGGCAATTCCGGCCAGCAGTCAAGCGTAATCAGGCCGATGGCCGACAATTGTCGGGTTATCGCCTGCACCGTCGGATGCGGACGATGCAGGATGAAGGCCTTGGCGCCGCCGAGATTGGGGATGCGCGTCCTGGTCACGACACCACCCTCAGGCGCGGACGGCCGAACGTCTTGGCAGGGTCGTAACGCGACAGATACGGATCGGGCGCCACATCGTCCTCGCGGCTGACGACCTCGAAGAAGCCGTCGGCGATCCGGCCGATGATCACCGGCAGCGTCGCGTGCTGGGAGTGGGCGTCGATGGCGATCGACCCGAGCCGCGTCGAGAAGCGCCGTTCGGCGAAGGCTTTCGAAAACTCCGCCGGACCGGCTTCGGCATCGCGAGACAGCACGTCGGCCATCACTTGCACGGAGGCATAGGCGGAGGCCTCGAAGGACGAGGCGAAGGCCGCCGGCCGCGGCGCGAAATACGGCCCGACCGACAAATGTCCCTTGCCTGTTTCGCCGATCGCCGGCAGCTCGCCTTCGGTGAGATTGCAGGAGATGACGGGGCAGGCTTCCGGGCTGAAAGCGGGGTCCTCGACGCCCAAGTCGCGATAGGCCGCCAGGAAGGCGTAGGACGAGGTGCCAATCAGATTGTTGAGGATGAAATTCGGCCGCGTGGCGCGGATTTCCGCGATCAGCCGCGACACGTCGGTCTCGCCGATGCGCAGATAGCGCTCGCCCAGAACCCTGCCGCCGGCATCGGCGATCAGGTCACGCGCCACCCGGTTCATCTCCCAGCCCCAGATATAGTTCGACCCCAGCAGGAAGCAGTCGGCGCCGAAGCGCGGCACGACATAGGCCATCAGCGGCACCAGATGCTGGTTGGGGCAGGCGTGCATGTAGACGACATGCTCGTTGGCCTCGAACCCCTCATAGGGGCAGGCGTACCAGAGCATTCCGCCGGCCTTCTCCAGCACCGGGATCGTCTCCTTGCGGCTCCAGGAGGTGACACAACCGACCACATGACGGGCGCTGCTCGTCTTGAAAATGTCCTCGCACAGCGTTGCGTAGCGATCCGCATTGCTTTGCGGATCGCGCTCGACCGGCACCAGCTCGACGCCGTACCGACGGTCGGCGTTGATGTCGGCGATGGCGCGCATCGCGCCCATCCGGCACGCATCGGACACGAGCTGATAGCTCCCCGAGCGGGAATAGAGGATGCCGATCTCGATACGCCGTTTCAAACACAACCCCAGAAATGACAATGCCCCGCAGCCGCCGCCAGCAGGGCGAGGCATACGAGGCATTCTTGCCGCCCGGCGACCAAGGCCGGTATTTTGTCCTAGCGTATTCTGAACGGCGGGTCAGTCAAGCCGGAAAGTGGGTGCTTGGCTTGTGGTCGAGTGCAAGCTGAACACGAAGGGTGCCCTACGGCTCGCACGGGAACCAATTTGCGGCGGCACCAGAACTGCCGCACTCGGCATCTTCGCATCTATGCTGCAACGGGATGGACGGCAGCGACATCCCCGGCCACGATGCCTGCATCGGCAATGAGGTGAGCGGCAGATGATCAAGGCGACCCCTTTCGATTTTCCCTATGACGGCAGGCTGGTGCCCGAAAATACCGCGCTCATCGTCATCGACCTGCAGGAAGATTTCCTGTCGACATCGGGCTATTTTGCCAGGCAGGGATACGACCCGACGCCATTGCGGGCGATTTTGCCTACGGTGAACCGGCTGATTGCGGCGGCGCGTGCGGCGGGCTTGCGGATCATCCACACCAGGCAAGGCTACCGCGGTGACATGGCCGACATGACGCCCTACGAGAAATGGCGCCGCAAGCGCGCCGGTCTTGAAGGCACCGAAATCCTGCTGCGTTCGAGCCCCGGTTTCCAGATCGCGCCCGAGATCGACGTCGCGCCGCAGGACATCGTCGTCGACAAAACCTGCAACGGCGCCTTCACCTACACCGACCTGGAACTGGTCCTGCGCGCGCAAGGCATCACGCATCTGTTGTTTTCGGGATGCACGACCGACGTCTGCGTGCACACCACGTTGCGGGAGGCCTGCGACCGCAATTTTCAGTGCCTGACCATCTCGGATGCCTGCGCCAGTGGCGACCAACAAGCGCATGAGGCGGCGCTGCATATGGTGACGGTCGAGGACGGCGTTTTCGGCGCTCTGTCCGATTCAAGCGCCGTCATTGCGGCGCTGTTGCAACTCTCCGGCAAAGCAGGCGAGAGCGGCTGAGTACGGTCGCCTCAGCGTGCCGCATGCACCTCCTGCGTCACGCGGGGTGCAAATACCCCGGGCTGGCCGACTTCAGCTTCGCGACGCGCCAACGAATTGCGCAGCAGCGCGATCGTTTCGCGGCCGGCCGCGGCGATCTCGCGCGGCCTGTCGACGCCGACGATCATGAATTCGTGGATCCCCAGGGCCGCATAGGGCAGCAGCGACAATGCGATCTGCGCCGGTGGTCCGAAAACGTCGACCGCCTTGTGGCCGGAAGCGCCACCTTCCGAACGAATTCGTACGGGAAGCGCAAAACGCACCTTGTTCGCCCGGCCATGTTCGGCGGCAGCGCTGCGCACGCGGTCCATCAGCTGGCGGATCTCGTCAAGCGAGCCGGGTGTCAGTTCGAAGACATCCGCGTGCCGCCCGGCGACCTTGAGCGCCGTTCCGGACTGTCCGCCGATGCGAATGGTCACGTCGGCACCATGCGGCCCCTTGCGCGGCACATAGCCGCCCTTGATGCTGTAGAAAGCGCCTTCGTGATCGAAGGGCCTGTCGTTCGACCACAGCCGCTTCAACAGCACCAGATACTCGTCGATCCGCTGCCAGACGACCGTATGGCCGACTGGGCGCGTCTCGGCATCGTCGTCGCTCAGCGGCTCGCTGAGCATCCGGAGCGACAGTCGTCCGCCGCTTTTGGTGTCGAGCGCCGCCAGCTGCCGTGCCGCCACCGTCGGCTCGATCACGCCAGCCCAATGCGTCAGCACCACTTCCAGGGCTGAGGTGCGGTCCAGTGCCTGGGCGGCAATATCCATATTGGTCAGCAACCCGGCCTGGTCGTCGACGACGATCTTCTGGAAGCCGGCATCTTCGATCAGCGACAGCTTGGTCGCGGTCTCCAAGAAGTCGTAGAAAAAGGACACCGCCGAACCGGCGGGGTGGGTTTTACCGGGAACATGCGTGAACTCGATCGGCATTGCCATCTCCTCCATCACGTTGGAATCACAGGTTGGAACCCCCGGGCGCGCGAAAACGCACCGCGATACGTTTTCAACTCCGATTGTCTGAAGGCCGCTATCCCGATGACTCAGGGAATAAGGCCCAGAACGACTGCCCCGGTGAACACGAACGCAAGGGCAAAGACGAGATAGGCGAAGGCGCCGGCATAGGCCGGGCGAAAGGTCTGGGCATTGGCCAGCCGCTGGCCGTTGCGATCAGTCTGAGCGTTCTGGATATAGGACATATCGACCTCCGTCTCAGCGGTTAATCTATAAAATCAGTAGACTTTGTCGATTGCTATTTTTCGGCCATTGTTGGAACGATTTTCTCCAATTGGGAGAGAAATTGGTCGCCGTTTGCTTAGTGACGCGTCGCAGCGATCGAACGCTCGGAGCGATGAGACGCCCCAGACGCGCACGAACGGCCATCCTTCCTGCCTACTTCATGCATTGGCCGCCAGACGCATGAGGGATAGCATCGCCGTGCAGTGGCACTGCGAAGTGCAAGGAAACGGGATCTGGGAGCAAGAAAATGGGCGGAAGACTGGCCGGCAAGGTCGCCATCATTTCGGGCGGCGCCACGGGAATGGGCGGAGCGGCCTCGGAACTGTTTGCGGCGGAAGGCGCCAGGGTGGCGATCATCGACCGCAACGGCGAGGCGGCCGCCGCCACCGCCGCGGCGATCCGCGCGCGCGGCCATGTCGCCGAGCACTGGGTTGCCGATGTGTCCGATGAAGCCCAGGTCGAGGCGGCGGTGAAGGGGGCGACGGAAAAGTTTGGCCCGGTCACCGTTCTGTTCAACCACGCCGGCACCATCGTCATCAAACCGTTTCTGGAGATTACTTTGCATGAATGGGACTGGCTGCATGCCGTCAATGTGCGCTCGATGTTCCTGATGACGCGCGCCGTGCTGCCCGGCATGATATCAGCCGGCGGCGGTTCGATCGTCTGCACCTCGTCGATCTCTGCGGTTGCGGCGACGCCGATGGAGGTGCTCTACGACACCACCAAGGGCGCCTGCCACATGTTCGCACGCGCCATCGCCGTCGAGTTCCGCGACCGCAACATCCGCTGCAATGCGGTCTGCCCCGGCTTCATCCGCACACCGCACGGCCTGCGCGAGGTCGCCGATCTCGGCAAGCTCGGCATCGATGTCTCCGACGCGGCGCTGGCGGCGCAGCAGGGCCGCATCGGCGAGCCGGAGGAGGTAGCGAAGGCGGCACTTTTCCTGGCCAGCGACGAATCCAGCTTCGTCAACGGCGCGCATCTGTTCGTCGACAACGGCTTTACGGCGATGTGACGCTTTCCAGGGACAGCTTGGCGCCCTTCCTCTACCCCGTCGATCGGGGGAGAGGAAAGGACGCCAAATCCTACTCGTCTATCGCTCTTCCCTTCGAAACGGCTTCAACAGCGCTGAGGGCGCCACGGCATTGCGCGACATCACCGCCATGGCGACTATGGTGAACACGAAGGGCAGCATCAGGAAGGCCTCGTAAGGGATGTGGCCGAGCCCGCTCGCCTGCATGCGCAACTGCAAGGCATCGACGAAGGCGAACAGCAGCGCGGCCCCTGCCGAACGCCAGGGGTCCCAGCGGCCGAAGACGACCAACGCGATCGCCACCCAGCCGCGTCCGGAGACGACGCCGAAGGTGAAGGCGTTGAACTGCGCCATCGACAGGAACGCGCCAGCCAGTCCCATCAGCGCGCCGCCGAGGATCACCGCCTGGAAGCGCGTGGCGATCACGCTGACGCCGGCCGAATCGGCAGCGCGCGGATTTTCGCCGACCATGCGTACCGACAGCCCCCATGGTGTCCGGTAGAGCACGAAGGCGGCAAGCGGTATGGCAATCATCGCCATGTAGACCAGCGAAAACTGATTGAACACCGCCGGGCCGAGCACCGGGATGTCGGAGAGGATAGGGATCGGCAGCGTCGCGAACCCTTTGATATTCGGCGGCACCGATTGCTGGCCGAAGATCAGCCGGTAGAGGAAATAGGCAAGCCCGGAGCAAAAGAGCGTCACGCCGATGCCGCAGACATGCTGGCTGAGGCCGAGCGCGACCGTGAACAGCGCATGCAACGCGCCCATCAGCGCGCCAGTCAGCACGGCGGCAAGCACGCCGAGCCACAGGCTGCCGCTGAGGCTGGTCGCGGTGAAGCCGGTCATCGCCGACAACAGCATGATTCCTTCGATGCCGAGATTGAGCACGCCGGCCCGCTCGGAGAACATTTCGCCCAGCGTCGCAAACGCCAATGGCGTGGCGATGCGGATGATCGCGGCCAGGAAGCCGACCTGAAAGATCTGTTCCAGCACCACGTTCATTTGGCAGTCCCCACCCGCCGCACGCGATAGGCGGTGAACAGCAGCGCCACCAGCATGGCAAGCAGCGCGGTTCCCTGGATGACATCGCTGAGGAAGGCCGGAACACCGGTGGCCCGCGACATCGCCTCGGCGCCGGTCATCACGGCGGCAAGGAAGATCGCCGCCGGCACCACGCCGAGCGGATTGAGCCGTGCCAGCATGGCGACGACGATGCCGGAATAGCCATAGCCCGGCGAGATATCGCTCATCACCTGGAAGTGCACGCCGCCGACCTCGCAGACACCGGCAAGGCCGGCGAGCGCGCCGGACAGCAGCGCCGTCGAGATCAGCACCCGCTCGACATTGATGCCGCCATAGCGTGCGGCTTCGGGGTTTTCGCCGGTGACCCTGATCCGGAAGCCGAGCGTCGTGCGCACGATCAGGAACCAGATCACGGGTGCGGCAAGCAGCGCCGCGACGACGCCGAGATGCAGCCGCGTGCCTTCGAGAAGGGCCGGAAAGTTGGCCGTATCCTCGATCGGCGGCGAGATCGGATAGCCGCTGAAACTGTCCTTCCACGGACCTTCGATCAGCGCCATCAGGGCGTAGAAGATGACCGAGTTGAGCAGCAGTGAGCTGACGACGTCGTCGACCTTGAACTTCACCCGCAGCGTCGCCGGCACCAAGGCGACAGCAGCCCCGGCCGCAGCCCCCGCCACCGCCATCAACAGCATGGCGAGCGGCCCCGGCATCGGGATGGCGCCGACGGCACAGCTGGCCACCGCGCCAGCGAGCAACTGTCCCTCGGCGCCGATATTCCAGAATTTGGCCCGGAAGGCGACCGCCACCGCAAGCCCGGTGAAGATCATCGGCGTGGCGCGCACCAGCGTTTCGGTGATGGCGTAGCTATCGCCGAGCGACGCTGAAAACATCACGCCATAGGCCTCGATGACACCGGCGCCGGCCAACGCGATGAGACCGCTGCACAGGATGAGCGTCGCTCCGATAGCCAGCAGCGGCAGCGCCAGATTAAACCAGGCGGGCGTGCTGGTGCGAGCTTCCAGGCGGAACATCAGGCCGCCTCCTCGGCCTGCCCGGCCCCGGTCATCATCAGCCCGAGCCGCGCCACCGTGGCGTCGGCGCTGTCGAGCGTGCCGACGATGCGGCCCTCATACATCACCGCGATACGGTCGCAGAGCATCAGCAACTCTTCCAGATCCTCGCCGATGACCACGATGCCGCAGCCCTTGGCGCGCATGTCGAGGAATTTTTCGTGGATGAAGCGGGCAGCACCGATGTCGAGGCCGCGTGTCGGCTGCGACACGATCAGCACCTTCGGATCGAAGGCGAGCTCACGCGCCAAGAGCGCCTTCTGCAGGTTGCCGCCGGAGAGCGCCCCGGCCCGCGTCATCGGCCCGGGACAGCGAATGTCATAGGCTTTGATCTGCTCTTCGGCGAAGGCGCGGATCGCATCCGGCCTGAGCAGACCCCTACGGCTGAACGCCTCGGTGCCGATCCGCGGCAACACCATCGAATCGGCCAGCGCCAGATTGGTGACCAGCCCGGTGGTCATGCGGTCTTCCGGGATGCGCCCGAGTCCGAGCGCCTGCACGTCACGCGGCGAGAACCGCGAAACCTGTTTGCCGGCTATCGTCATCTGGCCGGCATCGGGTGCCCGCACGCCGGAAATCACCTCGGCCAGCGTCCGTTGGCCATTGCCGGAGACACCGGCTATGCCGAGGATCTCGCCGGCTCTGACCGCAAGCGAAACATCACGCAGCGCCATACCTGAGTGATGCGACGTCGAGATGCCGTCGAGGGTCAGCACAGCAGCACCCGGTGTCGATGGCCCTCGCGCCGGCGGCACGATCTCGTGGCCGCACATCAGCTGTGCCATTTCGGAAGAAGTGGTGCTGGCCGGCGCATCGACGCGGCCGGCGACGCGGCCATGGCGCAGCACCACGCAGCGATGGGTCAGCGCCCGGACCTCGTTCAGCTTGTGCGAGATGAAGATGATGCCGAGCCCCTGCGCCGCCATCGACCGCAGTGCGGCAAACAGCCCGTCGACCTCCGTTGGCGCCAGCACCGCTGTCGGCTCGTCGAGGATCAGCAGTCTTGCGCCGCGAAACAGCGCCTTGACGATTTCGAGCCGCTGCTGTTCGCCGACCGACAGCGCCGAGACGGGAAGGTCCGGGTCCAGATTGAGACCGTGCTGGCGGCCGATCTCGGCCAGCCGCGCCAGCCCACCGGCGCGGTCGATGCGGCCCGATCTGCCGGGAATGCCTATCAACAGGTTTTCCAGCACCGACAGCCGTGGCGCCAGATGGAAGTGCTGGTGCACCATGCCGATGCCGGCAGCCAACGCATCGGCCGAACTGTTGATCGTCACCGGCCTGCCCTGGATCAGGATCTCGCCGGCGTCGGGCGCATAGGCGCCGAACAGCACATTCATCAGCGTGGTCTTGCCGGCGCCGTTTTCGCCGAGCAGTCCGAGGATTTCGCCCGGCGCGACGCTGAGATCCACGGCCTCGTTCGCCTTCACGGCGCCGAAGTTCTTGGAGATGCCGCGCATTTCGATCAGTGGGGCGGGCAAGGATGCTCCTGCGCTGATACCCCTCCCCATTGAGGGGAGGGTGCCGAGCGAAGCGAGGCGGGAGGGGTCGCCTCAACCGCCTCGACGTTGATAAGAGGATGGAGCGCGCCGCGGAGGACCCCACCCGGCCCTGCGGGCCACCCTCCCCTCAAGGGGGAGGGATTCAATCCGAAACCGGCGTGTTCTCATCCACGTCGACGCGGAAATTGCCGTCGAGGATTTCGGCCTTCTTCTTTTCGACCAGGTCCTTGACGTCGGCGGGCAATGTCTTGTCGAAATTGTGGTAGGGCGCCAGCGAAGAACCGCCCTTGGCCATGCGTGAGAAATCGCCGTAGTCCTGCGCGGTGAAGACGCCGGCCTTGACCAGCTTGATCGCCTGTTCGACGGTCGGATACATGTTCCAGACCGGCCCGGTAATCACCGTGTCGGGACCAAGGCTCGACTGGTCGGACATGTTGGAGATGGCGAGGATCTTCTTCTCCACCGCCGCCTCGATGACGCCGAAGCGCTCGGCGTAGATGACGTCGACACCGGCATCGATCTGGGCGATCGCGGCCTCCTTTGCCTTGGGCGGGTCGAAAAACGAGCCGATGAAGGCGACCTTCTTCTTGATGTTCGGATTGACCTCCTTGGCGCCGGCAAAGAAGGCGTTGACCAGCCGATTCACTTCCGGAATGCCCATCGCCGCGACGGCGCCGATGGTGCCCGACTTCGACATCTTGCCGGCGATCAGGCCGGAGAGATAGGCCGGCTCGTGGATCCAGTTGTCGAAGACGCCGAAATTCGGCTCGGCCGGCCCAGCACCCGAGCCGAACAGCCAGGCGGTTTTCGGGAACTGCTTTGCCGTCCTGCGGGATTCACGCTCGGCCGCAAAGGCATCGCCGAGAACCAGCTCATAGCCGCCTTGCGCATATTCGCGCATGACACGGCTGAAATCCGCCGTCTGCACCTTTTCCGACCATTTGTATTCGATGCCGAGTTCCTTCTCGGCCCTCTGCAAGGCGACATGGATCTGGTTGTCCCATGGCTCCTCGATCGGCGTGGCGAAGATCGCCGCCACCTTCAGTTTCTTGTCCTGGGCAAAGGCTCTGCCCGGCAGCATGGCTGCAGCCAGGCCGAGTGCGCCCAGTTCCAGCACATTGCGTCGCGAAAGTCCTTCACGTTTCGTTTGGAGTCTGCTCTTGCTGTTTTTCATTGAAGTGCCCCTCTGGTTGACAGCCGTGTCGAGCCGGCTGTTCTCAGGAATGACAGACAGGGAACTATGGAGCGGCGCCTGACCTTTGTCCACATGGTCAAATTTGGCGCCCGCCGGGAAATACACTATCCCGCGAACGGGACGTCCCATGAACCGGTTTCGGCCATGCGCCTGAGCCGGGGAACGACCTGAAAGACTTGCCTGCCGGTTTGCGCGTGCCAATGGTCGAGCCGCTCTGAGATCTTGCCTGCCCCTTCGAGACCGGTCCAGAACATCGGCCCGCCCTTGCCCACGGGAAAACCGTAGCCATTGACCCAGACGATATCGATGTCGGACGCGCGGGCGGCAATGCCTTCCTCGAGGATCTTCGCCCCCTCATTGATCAGCGGATAGAGCGTGCGTTCGATGATCTCCTCCGTGCCGATCGCTCGCGGGGCGATGCCCTTCTCGGCAGCCTTGTCGCGGATCAGCGTTTCGACCTCAGGGTTGGGAGCCGGTGTGCGCGACCCGTTCTCATAGCGATAGAAGCCGCTGCCGGTCTTCTGGCCGAAATGCCCCTGTTCGCACAACGTGTCCGCAATCACAGCCGTCAGCCCGCGCGCCTTGCGGTTGCGCCAGCCTATGTCGAGGCCGGCAAGGTCGCCCATCTGGAATGGCCCCATCGGCCAACCGAAATCGGTAAACACCTGGTCGATTTGGCTGGGCGTCGCGCCTTCCAGCAGAAGCGCCTCGGATTCGGCACCACGCGCCGCCAGCATGCGGTTGCCGACGAAGCCATGACACACGCCGACGACGACCGGCACCTTGCCGATGCGCCGCGCCAGTTCGACGACCGTCGCCAGCGCATCGGGCGCGGTCTTTTCTGCGCGCACGATTTCCAGCAGTTTCATGACATTGGCCGGCGAGAAGAAATGCAGACCAACCACATCCTGCGGCCGCGATGTCGAGGCGGCGATCTCATTGACGTCGAGATAGGAAGTGTTGGTGGCAAGGATCGCGCCGGGCTTGGCTACCGCGTCGAGCTTGCCGAATACATCTTTCTTGACCGCCATCTCCTCGAACACCGCCTCGACGATCAGGTCGCAATCGGCGAGATCGGCATAGTCGATGCTACCCTTGAACAGGCCGAGCCGCTCTTGCTTGGCGTCCTCCGTCAGCGAACCGCGCGCGACGGAAACGGCGTAGTTCTTGTCGATCGTCGCCAGCCCGCGTTCCAGCGCCTCGCTACTAGTTTCCAGCAAGGTCACGGGAAAACCGCCATTGGCGAACGCCATGGCGATGCCGCCGCCCATGGTGCCGGCGCCGATGACGCCGATGCGGGCGATCTTGCGCCTGGTGATGTCCTTGCCGGGGATCTTCGCCGCTTCGCGCTCGGCGAAGAACAGATGTCGCTGCGCGCGCGACTGATCACCGGCAACCAGCTTCAAAAACAGTTCGCGCTCCGCGGCTAGCGCTTCGTCGAACGGCAGCGTGACGGCATTGCGAACCGCTTGCGCGCAGGCGACCGGCGCTTCGAGGCCCCGCGCCTTTTTGGCGAGATCAGCCGCATGCTTGTCGAAGGCAGGCAGGTCGGCGGCGTCGAGCCGCTCGTCGCGGTCGCGCACCGGCGTGAGCGGGCCGCCCCTGGCGGCTATTTCGCTGGCGAAACGAACCGCTTGCGCGACAAGATCGCCATCGAAGACGGCATCCAGCAGGCCCGTGGCGAGCGCGTCCACCGCACCGATCGGCGTGCCCGAGACAATCATGCCGAGCGCCTTCAGCGCACCGACCAGACGCGGCAGCCGCACCGTGCCACCGCCGCCCGGCAGCAGCCCGAGTTTCACCTCGGGCAGACCGAGCCTGGCCTTGGCATCGGCGACGCGGAAATGGCAGCCGAGCGCCAGTTCCAGTCCGCCGCCGAGCGCCGTGCCGTGAATGGCGGCAACCGTCGGCTTGGTCATCGTGTCCAGCATCGCGACGATGGCGCGCAGTTCCGGTTGCTGCACCGGCTTGCCAAACTCTGTGATGTCGGCGCCGGCAACGAAGGTCCGCCCGGAGCAAGCGATGACGATGGCCACGACCGAAGGCTCGTCCCGCAAGGAAACAAGCGCCTGCATCAGTGGCTCGCGGACATGGAAACTCAGCGCGTTGACCGGCGGATTGTCGATGGTGACAACTGCGACGTTGCCGTCTTTTGTGACGCTGACGAAACTGGACAAGGGGGAACCTCGCAAGACGGTGGCCGATCGCGCCGAAGGATTTACAGGGCCGATGCCCGGAAGGGAACCGGCATGTTTTCGCGCAAGGACTCGCCGCAGTGATCGTCATCCTGTGGTCAGCGCAGCGCCTTCTGGCCGCCGGCCACCGTGATGACGCTGACGATGATCAGCCCGGTCAGCAACAGACGCACGCCGGCGCTGACGCCGAACGTGTTGAGCATGGTCAAAAGCAGCACCAGGAACAGCGCCGCACCCCAGACGCCCGGCACATTGGCCTTGCCGCCGGCGACCGACGTGCCGCCGATGACGACGACGGCGATCGAGGCCAAAAGGTATTCGTTGCCGATGTCGACATTGGCGCCACGGAAATAGCCGGCAAGCAGCGCCCCATCCAGGCCGCCAAGCGCACCCGACAGCGTATAGGTGAGAAAGCGGATGCGCCCGACATTGACGCCCGCCAGCCATGCGGCGCGAATATTCTGGCCGATCGCCAGCACCGAGCGGCCATAGATCATGCGTTGCAGCGCGATGGCAGCACCTATGGTGAACAGCACCGTGAAGATCGCCAGCACCGGAATGCCAAGAATCTGCCAGTTGGTGAAATCGGCGAAGCCGGGCGGCGGCTTGATCTGCAACCCGCGCCCATAGCTGATGTCGATCGACTGGATGATGAAGCTGGCCGACAGCGTGGCGATGATCGGCGGAATGCGCAGCGCCCAGATCAGCA
Source organism: Mesorhizobium sp. AR10 (assembly GCF_024746795.1). NCBI lineage: Bacteria > Pseudomonadati > Pseudomonadota > Alphaproteobacteria > Hyphomicrobiales > Phyllobacteriaceae > Mesorhizobium > Mesorhizobium sp. AR10. The sequence continues at coordinate 1,287,432 of NZ_CP080524.1, read as the reverse complement.
GATAGTTGGCGGCGCCGACCGCCATGCCGCTGCCAAGCGCCGCCAGCAACCCGATGGCGATCATCGAATCATTGCCGTCCATGACCTTCATGGCAACCGCACTGGCCAGACCGATATTGGCGGGCAGCGACAGGTCGACATTGCCCGGCCCAAGCGTGATGACGAACATCTGGCCGACACCGACGATGACGGTGAAGACGGCGAGCGACAACGCCGCCGTGATCATGCCGCCGCCGCCATAGCCGCCGGTGAAGGCAACCGTCGCCAGCCACACCAGCAACGCGCCGATGAAGGACCAGATCCAGGGCTTGGCAAGCATTGTCCGCAGCGAGGCCATGCTTACCTCTCCCTGCGGCTGATGAGCACCCGGGCCGCCAGCACGATGATCAGGATGGCGCCGTTGGCGGCCACCTGCCAGTCGGGCGGAATGTGCATGAAGGTCAGCAACGGCGAAGCGGCCAGCGCCAGCGTCAGCGCCCCGATCACCGCGCCGATCGGCGATACCCGGCCGCCAACGAATTCGCCGCCACCGAGGATGACGCCGGCGATCGACAAGAGCGTGTAGCCATTGCCGATATTGGCATCGGCCGAGGTGGTGATGCCGATCAGCGCCATGCCGGACAGCACGCCGAACACGCCGGTCAGCGCAAACAGCACGATCTTGGTCCTGAGCAGCGACCAGCCGGCACGCCCGAGCGCGGCCGGGTTGCCGCCCGAGCCACGCAGGATCACGCCATAGGAGGTGCGCATCAAGCCGAAATGGACCACGAGACCGATCAGCAGCGCCGCGATGATCGGGAAGGGAATGAAAGGTGGCTTGAAAGCCATCAGCGACAGCAGCCAGTCCGGCGCTTTGCCGCCTGGCTTCGGCAGGATGAGGATGGCCAGGCCCTGCCAGACGAAGCTCATGCCGAGCGTCACCACGATCGACGGCAAATTGCGCAGATGGATCAGCGCGCCGAGCAGCGCATAAATGCCGATCGATCCCAGCAGGATCACGATGCCGACCAGCGGATCATCCTTCAGCCAAGTCGCTGTGACGCAGCCGACGAACCCGACGAAGGTGCCGATCGACAGGTCGAGCTCATTGCCCGCGATGACGAACATCTGCGCGATTGTTGCGAGCGCGATCGGGATCGCCAGATTAAGCATCAGGCTGAAGCCGAAATAGCTGATGGCGCGCGGATTGAGCCAGGCGATGGCGAGCAGCACCAGAACCAGCGACAGTGCCGGCAGCAGGCCGCGCAGCAGACGCGCCCGCGCCAGCGCGCTACGCTCGGAAGAGCCTTTTGGAGCAGTTTCGACGGATGCTGTCGTCATCTCAGGCCGCGTCGCCGAAGGAGGACTGGATGATCTTTTCTTCCGTCAACTCGTCGCGACGAAGATTGGCGACGATCCGGCCGTTCTTGAAGACATAGATGTGGTCGCAATTGTCGAGCTCTTCGGTTTCAGTGGTGTACCAGAGGAAGGTGCGGCCGTTACGCGCCTCTTCGCGCACGAGGTCGTAGACTTCGAGCTTGGTGCCGATATCGACGCCGCGCATCGGGTCGTCCATCAGCACGATCTTCGCATCCGAGCCGAGCGCGCGTGCGAACAGCGCCTTCTGCTGATTGCCGCCCGACAGCGAAAAAATGTTGTTGTTCATGTCGGGGGTGCGGATGCCGATCTTCTTTTGCCAGAAGTCGGCGAGCTCGGCTTCGCGTTGCGGCGAGATCAGCAGGCCCTTGCGCAAGCGCGCCAGCGAGCGGATTCCGATATTCTCCGATATCGACCATTGCGGAAAAATCCCGTCCGACTGGCGGTCGCCGGCCACCAACGCCACTGGCGCCGTGACCTCGATGCCGGTCCGGGCGCGTGCAGCGGCGGCAAAGATCGCCAGCAAAAGATCGGTCTGTCCGTGTCCGGCAAGCCCGGCCAGACCGATGATCTCGCCCGCATGCGCGACGAGTTCCTTGCCGTCCTCTTGCCGGGCCGGCCGAGCCCGAACCCGCAGCGGCCCGGCCTCGGGTTTGGTGGCTGCGATTTCGGCCGCAATCTTTTCACGCGCTTCAGCGCCGCCCATTGTCGCGACCAGCCTGTCGCGATCGAAAGCCTTGGCTGCATCGGCGGCAACGACCTTGCCGTCACGCATCACCACGATGCGGTCGGCATGCTGCAGCACCTCGCCAAGCAGATGCGAGATCAGGATACAGCTGCCGCCAGCGGCGACGAAGCGGCGCACGAACGCCAGCAATTGGCCGGCCGTGTGCGCGTCGAGCGAGGATGTCGGCTCGTCGAGGATGACCAGTTCGAGTGGGTCCGTCGTCACCGTGAAGGCGCGCGCCACCTCCACCATCTGCCGCCGGCCGATCGACAGGTCGCCAGCGATGTCGGAGGCGGAGATGCTGTGGCCCGGAAAGATCTCGTCGAGCTTGGCGGCGATGAGCTCGGCCGCCTTGCGCCGCCAGCCGAAGCCACGCAGCGCCGGATGGTTGATGCGTGTGTTCTCGGCGACGCTGAGGTTCGGGCAAAGCGACAGCTCCTGGAACACGCACCGTATGCCGAGCTGCTGCGCGCGCGGCACCGAATAGTTGTTCTCGATGCCGCCACGCACGGCGATCTGTCCGCTGTCGGGCACCAACGTGCCCGCCACCATATGCATGAGCGTCGATTTGCCCGCGCCGTTGTGGCCGACGAGGCCGACGCATTCGCCGGCGCCGACGTGGAAGTTGACGCCGCCGAGCGCCCGAACGGCGCCGAAATGTTTTTCGGCGCCGTTCAGTCTGACTATGTCCAAATTGGCGGCGCCGAAATGTTTTTCGGCGCCGTCCAGTCCTATGATGTCTGCGCTTGCCTCAGGCATGCCTGGTGATATCCGGTCGACCATGCGGACGGCAACGCTGCACGACGCTCACTTGATGTTGGCTTTGATGGCCGCGATGGCGTCTTCCTGCGTGTATTCGTGGCTGGCGACGCCGCCCTTGACGATCTTCGGCAGCGCCGCTTCGAAATCGTCCTGGGTAAAGGCGAGGTAGGGCACCAGCAGATCGTGCGGTATGTCGGTGCGGCCATCGAGCACCTGCTGCGCCACCCAGAAGGCAAGCGACGAGACGCCCGGCGCGATCGATGCCGACCAGGTCTGGTAGCCGTCCTTGTCCTTCTGTTCCTTCCACCACTGCAGTTCGTCCTGGCGATTGCCCATGATGATGGTCGGACGCGGCTTGCCGGCCGCGGCAAAGGCTTGCGCGGCACCATAGCCGTCACCACCCTGGTCGACGATGCCGACGATATCCGGCAGCGACGGCAGGATCGTTGCCACCGCCTTCTGTGCCGTGGTCTGGTCCCAGTCGCCAGTCACCGAGCCGACGATCTTGAACTCGGGATGGGCGGCGATGCCCTCCAGAATGCCGGCATGGATGGCGTCGTCGATCGACGTGCCGGCAAGGCCACGGATTTCCAGCAGATTGCCGCCCTTGGGCTGGAACTTGGCCATCTGCTCGACTTCCTGCTTGCCCATGTCCTTGAAGTCGACGACGACGCGGTAGGCGCAGGGCTCGGTGACGATGCCGTCGAAGGAGACGACGACGATGCCGGCGTCGCAGGCCTGCTTGACGGCGCCGTTGAGTGCGTCCGGCGAGGCGGCGTTGATGACGATGGCGTCATAGCCCTGCAGGATCAGGTTCTGCACCTGGGCGGCCTGGGTCGGCACTTCCTTGTCGGCCGTGGTGAAGATGTCGGCCGCCGCGACCACCTTGTCGGCGACCGCCTTCTTGGTGACGATGGCGTAGCTGTCGAGCATCGCCTGCCGCCACGAATTGCCGGCGTAGTTGTTCGAGAAGGCGATCTTCTTGCCGCTGGTGTCGGCAAAGGCCGTACCGGCTGCGAGCACGGCTGCAAGGGCGCCCAAGACGAATAGTTTCTTCATGTCATACTCCTCCCATGTGTTGCTGGTCTTGCTGAATTTTCGACGGCTGCTGGGTTTGCGTCCCTGTTTTTTATGTATTATCAGACAAATGCAGATGGGCACGCTTGTCAACTGCGATCGATGATGGTTTGGCGATCAACTTGCGGTGCATCGATTGAAAACGGTTCGCCGACTGGTCTAGGGAAGAGGCAGGAGACCAGAACCACAATGGCAGCAACGCCAACAGTTGCGCTGGGCGCACCCGGCATTCCAGCGCGCTGGACATCGAGCGCCAAGAGTGGTGTCGGAACCGCGCTTTCGCCGGCCAGTCGCATCTGGTTCACGATCAGCCACGGCATCCTCAACGAAATCTACTATCCGCGCGTCGACAGTGCCTGCACGCGCGACATGGGATTGTTGGTGACCGGCCCGGACGGCTATTTCTCCGAGGAGAAGCGCGATGCGACACATACCATCGAGTCGTTCGAGGACGGCGTGGCCGCCTACAGGTTGGTCAACACCGCGAACGATGGCGCCTGGCAGATCGAAAAGCGCATCGTTACGGATTCGAAACGACCCGCTTTGCTGCAGGAAATCACTTTCACCCCGCTCAAGGGTACGGCCGCCGACTACCGCGTCTACGCGCTGTTGGCGCCGCATCTCGTCAATGCCGGCATGGGCAACACCGCATGGATCGATGATTTCGAGGGAAAGCCGATGCCGTTCGCATCGGGGCGTGGTGTTTGCCTGGCGCTCGCCTCCTCGCTGCCCTGGGGTGATTGCTCGGCCGGCTATGTCGGTTTCTCCGACGGCTGGCAGCAACTGCATCATGACGGCCAACTCGATCCGGCTTGCCGAAGGGCCGAGGACGGCAATGTCGCGCTAACCGGAGAGATCGGTTTCTCCGCCGCCAATCGCAAAGCCTTGCTGGCGCTGGGCTTCGGGGCCACGCCACAGGAGGCGGCGGACAATGCCGCTGCCAGCCTGAGGCAAGGCTTCGAAGCAGCATCCAAGTCCTACGTCGAAGCATGGCGTAAATGGCAGGCTGGCCTGCTGCCGCTCGACCGGCGCACCGCGTCCGGGCTCAACACCTATCGCGTCAGCACAGCGGTTCTGGCGGCACACCGGTCGTTGGCCAAGCCCGGGGCGGCCGTCGCCAGCCTGTCGATCCCCTGGGGTTTCAACAAGGGAGACGACGATCTCGGCGGTTACCATCTGGTCTGGCCGCGTGATCTTGTCGAAACCGCCGGCGGCTTCCTGGCTGCCGGAGATGCCGAGGTGGCGCTGCAAAGCCTCGCCTATCTCCACTCCATCCAGCAGCCGGACGGCCATTGGCCACAGAACGCCTGGCTGGACGGGTCAGCCTATTGGCCGGGCATCCAGATGGACGAATGCGCCTTCCCGCTGCTGCTTGCCGACGCGCTGCGCCGCGCCGGGCACTTGCCGAGCGCCGCGCTCATCGCCTTCATGCCGATGATCGAGAAGGCAGCCTCCTATGTCGTGCGCAACGGCCCCGTCACCGGCGAAGACCGCTGGGAAGAGGACGCCGGTTACAGCCCGTTCACGCTTGCCGTCGAGATATCAGCACTGCTTGCCGCAGCCGAAATGTTCGACATCTGTGGAAAAACAGAGCCGGCTAATTATCTACGCGAGACCGCTGACAGTTGGAACGATCAGATCGAGCGCTGGACCTATGTCACCGGCACTACCCTGTGCGCCGAGGTCGGGGTCGAAGGCTACTATGTCCGCATCGCGCCGCCCGACGATGTCGGTGCGGCGTCGCCGAAGGACGGTTTCGTGCCGATCAAGAACCGGCCGCCCGATGATACCGACCGGCCGGCCGAGGCCATCGTCAGCCCTGATGCGCTGGCCCTTGTTCGCTTTGGCCTCCGGGCCGCCGACGATCCGCGTATCGTCGACACGGTCAAGGTCATCGACAGGCAGCTGCGCTGCGACCTGCCGCAGGGACCTGTCTGGTACCGCTATACCGGCGACGGCTATGGCGAGCACGCCGATGGTTCGCCTTTCGACGGCACCGGCCAGGGCCGGCCCTGGCCGCTGCTGGTCGGCGAACGCGCCCATTACGAGCTGGCGGCAGGGCGCAAGGAGAAGGCAGCGAGCCTGCTGAAGACATTCGAAGGCTCGGCCGGACCGGGCGGCCTGCTGCCGGAGCAGGTCTGGGACGGTCCCGATTTGCCGGAGCGGGAGTTGCGGCATGGCGGGCCGTCGGGCAGCGCCAAGCCGCTGGTCTGGGCGCATTCCGAGCACATCAAGCTGCTGCGCTCCCTGCAAGACGGCGCCGTCTTCGACATGCCGCCGCAAGGCGTCAAGCGCTACATCGAGGACCGGACCACCTCGCCACTCAGGACATGGCGCTTCAACAACAAGATCCGCACCATGTCTGCCGGCAAGGTGCTGCGCGTGGAGCTCTCGGCGCGCGGCGTAGTCCACTGGACAAGCGACAAATGGCTGACCGTGCAGGACAGCAAGACTGCTGAGAATGCCTTCGGCGTCCATCTGGTGGATCTGCCTGTTGCCGGTATTCCGCCCGGCAACACCATCGTCTTCACTTTTTTCTGGCCCGACGCCGGCCGTTGGGAGAATGTCGACTTTTCCGTCGGCATCGACGAGCTGGACAGAGCATGATCCCGTAAAGTGGAAACCGGTTTTCGGAAAAGATCATGCTCAGATAATAGAGCCAATAAAGCTTCGATTCCTCAAGCGACCAGGACGAGACCATGCAGATCGGAATGATGGGACTGGGCAGGATGGGCGCCAACATGGTGCGTCGTCTCATGCGCGACGGCCACGAATGCGTCGTCTACGACATCAACGCGGCAAGCGTCGCCGCACTGGTCAAGGACGGCGCCATCGGTGCGGCCTCGATGGAGGAATTCGTCGGCAAGCTGATTAAACCGCGCAGCGCCTGGCTGATGCTGCCGGCGGCGATCACCGGCAAGATCGCCGATCAGGTGGCAGCACTGATGGAACCCGGCGACATCATCATCGATGGCGGCAATTCCTATTACCACGACGCCGTCGACCAGGCGGCCGAGCTCGCGGCCAAGGGCCTGCACTATGTCGATGTCGGCACCAGCGGCGGCGTCTGGGGTCTCGAGCGCGGCTACTGCCTGATGATCGGCGGCCCCGACGCAGCCGTCCAGCATCTCGATCCGATCTTCGCCACGCTGGCGCCGGGCCCTGATGCCGGTGCACCGGCTCCCGACAAGAGCGGCGGGACGGCACCGTTCGGCTATCTCCATTGCGGACCGAGCGGCGCCGGCCATTTCGTCAAGATGGTTCACAACGGCATCGAATACGGCGTCATGGCCGCCTATGCCGAAGGCATGAACATCCTGAAGTCGGCCAATGCCGGCAAGCGGCAGCGCACTGCGGATGCTGAAACCAGCCCGCTGGAAAACCCGCAATATTACCAGTTCGACATCGACCTTCCCCAGGTCGCTGAGGTCTGGCGGCATGGCAGCGTCATCGGCTCCTGGCTGCTCGACCTGACGGCCGGCGCCTTGAAAGCCGACTCGACGCTGACGCAGTTCGGCGGGCGGGTCTCGGATTCCGGCGAAGGCCGCTGGACGCTCAAGGCGGCGATCGACACCGGCGTACCGGCGCCGGTGCTGTCGTCGGCGCTGTTCGACCGTTTCTCTTCGCAAGGCGAATCCGAATTTGCCGACAAGCTCCTGTCCGCCATGCGCTATGCCTTCGGCGGCCATGTCGAGAAGCCGAAGGCCGGCTCGTGACGGTGACAGGGGAGGCACGCGCATGAGCCAGGAACGGTCCGACACGCTGGTGCTATTCGGCGCCACCGGCGATCTCGCCCACAAGAAGATTTTTCCGGCGCTTTATCAGATGGTCGCCAAGGGGACGCTGACCGAGCCGGTGATCGGCGTCGCCTTCGACCCTTGGGACCTCGGCCAGTTGCAGGCGCGTGCCCACGACGGCATCGTCGACGCCCTCGGCAGTATCGATGAAACAATCTTCGCCAAATTCGCCTCACTGCTGCGCTATGTCAGCGGCGACTACCGCAACGGCACGACGTTCGAGAAACTGAAAAGCGCGCTCGGATCGGCGCAGCGCCCCCTGCACTATATGGCGGTGCCGCCGACCATGTTCGAAACCGTTGTCCAGGGGCTTGAGCAATCGGGCACGGCCCATGGCGCGCGCCTGATGGTGGAAAAGCCGTTCGGTCACGATCTGCAATCGGCGCGCTGGCTGAACCGGGTGCTGCATCTGGTGTTCGACGAACAGTCGATCTTCCGCATCGATCACTATCTCGGCAAGGAGGCGATCCAGAACCTGCTCTATTTCCGCTTCGCCAACTCCTTGCTCGAGCCGATCTGGAACCGCAATTTCGTCGAAAGCGTCCAGATCACCATGGCCGAGGACTTTGGCGTCGAAGGCCGCGGCCGCTTCTATGACGATGTCGGCTGCATCCGTGACGTGATCGAGAACCATTTGCTCAACATCATGCTGCTGCTCGCCATGGAGCCGCCGGTCGGCCGCTCGGCCGACGATTTGATCGACGAGAAGGTGCAGGTGCTGCGCGCGATCCGGACGCTGACCAGGGACGATGTCGTGCGCGGCCAATTCAAGGGCTACCTCACTGAACCCGGCGTGGCGCCGAACTCGCCGGTCGAGACCTTCGCGGCCGTGCGTTTCTTCGTCGACACCTGGCGCTGGCAGGACGTGCCGTTCTTCATCCGTGCCGGCAAGAACATGCCGGTGCATGTCACCGAGGTGGTGGTGCGGCTGAAGCGGCCGCCGCTCGATGTCTTCGATCCGATCAAGCCCGCGGACCAGAACTACGTCCGCTTCCGCATCGATCCGCAAGTGGTGATCGCCATCGGTGCGCAACGCAAGGCCGCTGGCGACGACATGATCGGCGAGCAGGTGGAACTCACCGCGTTGGACGACAGCAAGAGCGACATGCCGCCCTATGAGCGGCTGATCGGCGACGCCATGAACGGCAACGGTCAGCTGTTCACCCGCCAGGATGCCAGCGAACTTGCCTGGCGCATCGTCGGCCCGGTGCTCGGCGACACCACGCCGCCTCACATCTACGAGCCAGGAACCTGGGGCCCCGCCGATGTCATGGCCGGGTTCGGCCCACCCAATGGCTGGATCGACCCGGTAAAATGAACTTTGGAAGGTGACGCAATGGCCAAAGCGGCAAAGCAACCGGCAGCGGGCACCGAGGCGATCGTGCTTGCGATCGATGTTGGCGGCTCGCACGTCAAGATCCTGACCAGCGCCGGCGGCGAGGAACGCCGGGCCGACTCCGGACCCGATCTGACGCCGCAGCAGATGATCGCGGCGGTGAAGACGCTGGCTGAAGGCTTGCTCTACGACGTCGTCTCGATCGGCTACCCCGGTCCGGTGAACCACAACCGGCCGCTGATGGACCCCGCCAATCTCGGCAAGGGCTGGGCCGGCTACGATTTCGCCGCCCAGTTCGGCAAGCCGGTGAAGGTCGTAAATGATGCGCTGATGCAGGCCATCGGCAGTTATGAGGGTGGGCGCATGCTGTTCCTCGGCCTGGGAACGGGCCTGGGTGCTGCGATGATCGTCGACAACGTCGCCCAGCCGATGGAACTCGCACATCTTCCCTACAAGAAAGGCGGCAGCTTCGAGGACTATGTCGGCGAACGCGGCCTTGAAAAGCGCGGCAAGAAGAAATGGCGCAAGAACGTCTTCGACGTCGTGGATCGGCTTCGTGCCGCCATGCAGCCGGATTACGTGGTCATTGGCGGCGGCAATGTCGACAAACTCGGCGAATTGCCCGCCGACAGCAGGCGCGGCGACAATCAACGCGCCTTCGAAGGCGGGTTTCGACTGTGGCGAGACAAGGCCCTGATCGTCTGATATCAATCCAGTTCAGTATAGTTGATCAAAATAATGTGTGACGTCGCGCGAAATCATTGCGTTGTGCAGATTTGCCGACTAGGAATTCCCCACACTACAGCGCCGCGCACGCTTTCTCGGGTACGCAAAGGACGCTGTAGCTTTTTGAATTTGCGCCTGATCCCTTTGCGAAAATCAATTCCGGTTTTCGGGGTCATGCGCGACGAACGGAGAAAATAGATTGGCCGACGGTAGCAACAACACCAGCAAAGACGACCTTCTCGAGCTGACGGCTCACATTGTGTCCGCCTATGTCGAGAAGAACCGCTTGCCGGCTTCCGGCCTCGGTGACCTCATCGCCAGCGTCAGCGCTTCGATAAGCGGGCTCGGACAACCGGCAACCCCGGTGGTCGTGCCGCAGACCCCAGCCGTCAACCCGAAGAAGTCGGTGACGCCGGATTACATCATCTGCCTCGAAGACGGCAAAAGGTTCAAATCCCTGAAGCGGCATCTCGGTGTTCATTTCGGGCTGACGCCGGACGCCTATCGCAGCAAGTGGGGTTTGCCGGCCGACTATCCCATGGTCGCTCCCAACTATGCGGCTTCGCGCTCGGCACTGGCGAAATCGATCGGCCTTGGCCGCAAGGCGGCCGTGGTAACGCCGCCCGCCAAAAGCAGAGCCAGGAAGGCCTCGGCTTAAAGGCTAGACGGATCAGGTTCGGTCATACTGCCGACGGTCTTGCTTCGGCAGGCGGCGGGGGAACGCGGCCATGAACTACACCAGGATGGTGATCGAGAAAGAGGCGCCGGAGGAATACGGCTACGACCGTATCCGCTACAACCTCTCCGAAAGCTCGATCGCCGACCAGAAGCTCTCCGACATCGGCCTGTCGCTGCCCGATCTCACGCTTTTCTATGGTGAGCATCGCGGCGACAGGGACTTGCGGGCCCTGATCGCGGCGCAGGATGCCGACATCTCGCCTGACGATGTCCTGGTCACCGCCGGTGCTGCCGGCGCGCTGTTCATCATCTCGACCTCGCTTTTGTCCGAGCGCGACCACCTGGTCGTCGTGCGACCCAACTACGCCACCAACATCGAGACGCCGAAGGCGATCGGCTGCGCCATCAGCTATGTCGATCTGGATTTCGACGAGGGCTTTGCCATCGATGTCGGCCGCGTCGCAGCTGGCATGCGGCCGAACACGCGGCTGATCAGCGTCACCTGTCCGCACAACCCGACCGGCACGATGATGAGCCAAGCCGATCTCGAAGCGCTGGTGGCGCTCGCTGAGCGCCGGAATTGCCATCTGCTGGTCGATGAGACCTATCGCGACCTCTCCTATGGGCGACGGCTGCCCTCGGCCGCCTCGCTGAGTGCACGCGCCATCAGCGTCTCGTCGCTGTCGAAGGCCTTCGGCATTCCCGGCATCCGCATCGGCTGGCTGGTTACCCGCGACGCAGCACTCCAGGAGAAATTCCTCGCCGCCAAGGAACAGATCGGCATCTGCGGCAGCGTCATCGACGAGGGCATTGCCCGCGGCATGCTCGAACGCCGAGACACCTTCCTGGCGGCGCTGCTGCCGGAAATGGCCAAGCGCCGCGACATCGTCCAGGCCTGGATCGACCGCGAGCCGCTGGTCGACTGGGTGCGGCCGGAAGGCGGCGTTGTCGGCTTTCCCCGGCTGAACGTCGATCCCGGTTTCGACCTCGACCGGTTCTATGCGAACCTTCTGGAACATCACGGAACCTATGTCGGGCCCGGCCACTGGTTCGACATGCCGAAAAGTTTCTTCCGCGTCGGCTTCGGCTGGCCGAAGGAAGGTGAGTTGCGCGGTGGTCTCGACGCCATCTCCGCTGCGCTGCGCGAATGAGCGCCGTCGCTCAGATTTCCTGCTCTGCATTGACCCTCGGCGGTGCGGCCGAAAGCGGAAATCCCCGGTTCACCGCTGCGCCAGATGGACCCCTGCCAGCATGCAACGAACCGATCCGCCCGCCAGCTCTATGGTCGGAATGTCGAGGCTGACCGGAGCGATGCAGCGCTCGATGGCGGCGATCTGGTCAGGTCGCAGCGACCGCATCGCCCGCGATGAGATTGCAAGCAGGCGACCGTCGCGTCCCTGGAGCTCAAGGGCGTTGCCCGCGAACGCTTCGATCTGCTCAGCTGTCAGATCGATGACAATGCGCCCTCCCGCTTCCAGCCGTTCGCGGACTTCGGCCCGCCGGCGATCCGACGCGATGCTGGTGAGACCGATGAGGCAGAGTTCGGTGCCGACGCACATCATGACGTTGGTGTGGTAGATGGGCCGCCCCGATCGGTCGAAGGCATCGAACAGCATCGGTTCGAAGTTGAAGTGGGTGCAGAAGCGTTCCAGCGCCACCTCATTGGTGCGGTTCGACCGGGCTGCATAGGCGACGCGCTCGATATGGTCGAGGACCATGGCGCCGGTACCTTCGAGGAAGATGCCGTCTTGCTCCAGCCCGGAATAGTCGATGACGTCCTGGACGCGGTAATGCCGCTTGAGGAACTCGATGATGTCCCATCGCCGTTCCGCCTGCCGGCTGGGCGAAAACATCGGATAGACGGCGACATGGCCGCCGGAATGGGTCGAAAACCAGTTGTTCGGGAAGACCGAATCCGGACGCTCTTCGGTCTCGTCCTCGAAGAGATGGACGGTAACGCCGGCCGCCTCGAGGCGGGCCGCCATGCGTGTCGATTCCTGGTAAGCCTCGGCGCGGATGAGGGCAGCCGTCCGCGTACCGTCGCGGTTCTGAAACGCGTTGTCGGCGGCGGTCGCCTCGTTGGGGGTGAAATGATGCGGGCGGATCATGACGACGCCGCGCGGTGCTTGGGCAGAAACGGAACGCATGGTCATTCCGCCGCGCAAGCCGAGACCGGGCCGCTGGAGGCGGGCGCCGACACCAGGCCGAACAGGTTCCATGGATCGGCCAGGCGCGCGGATCTCTCGAAACTGTCCCAGCGGTGGAAATCGGTCGCGATGTAGTCCGCCAAACCGGCGATGAAGGGTTCCATCCCGATCGAATCGACCAGCCGTATCAGGTTAGCCGTGCCGACATGCTGCACCATCGATGCGCTCCGCCTCGAAAAGGATTTTGTGAACGAGGTCAGACAATACGGCTGGCAAAATTTACAAGAAACCTGCAAAATGATCGAATTCGATGCTAGAACCTGGCAATATGTTCACCACGGGTTTGCAACATTGACATGCACATATTCGACGAAATCGATCGCCGGCTGATCTCGATCCTCAGGGAGGATGGCCGCGCGCCCATTTCCAAGCTTGCGGATGTGCTCTATGTCACGCGCGGAACGGTGCAGGCGCGGCTGGACAAACTGCTGTCGTCAGGCGCAGTACTTGGCTTCACCGTCCGGGTGCGCCAGGACATAGACGATCGCGCCATCCACGCCATCATGATGATCGAGGTCGCTGGGAAATCCACCACCACGATCATTAAAAGGCTGCGTGGCATACCAGAGCTGTATGCGCTGCATACGACCAACGGAACCTGGGACCTGATCGCCGAGATCCATGCGGCGAGCCTCTCGGACTTCGACCGTGTGCTACGCGAAGTCAGGGCAATCGATGGCATCCTCAACAGCGAAACCAGCCTGATGCTGAGCAGCGTTTGAGCCCTTTCGCCAACGCATGCCATGGTCGGAAAATACTTGATCCAGACCGAATTTAGGCGCACACCCCCGCCGCGAACTGAACTAAAGTTCCCTTGGCCGGACCAGCGCCAATCGTGGAAGTGCCCCGCCGGCATCGCATCGGCCCGAAAATCGGTTCCGATTTTCGGAAAGCACGATGCGAAGACTAAAAAGTGTTGGAGCGTACTTTGTGCGTCAAATTGGACGCACGTCGCTCCAATGCCATTGCAACGGGGCCTATCTCCATGACATCCGATACTCATACACCGCCTGAGCAGCGCTATGCCGCCTTCCGGCACCGCGCCTTCCTGAGCTACTGGGCAGCGCGTTTCCTCTCGACATTCGCCACCCAGATCGTCTCTGTCGCAGTCGGTTGGCAGGTCTATGACCTGACCCGCGATCCGTTCGATCTCGGCCTCGTCGGCATTGTCCAGTTCCTGCCGTCGCTGTTGCTGGTGCTGGTCACCGGGGCGATAGCCGACCGTTTCGGCCGCCGCCTGATCATGGCGGTGGCGGTGCTGCTGGAAGCGATCTGTGCACTGGCGCTTCTGCTGCTGACGCTACGCGGCCTCAGCGGACCGGCACCGATCTTCGTCGTGCTCGCCATGTTCGGCATTGCGCGCGCCTTCTTCGGGCCGGCCTCGTCCTCGCTTTTCGCCAACCTCGTGCCGCCGCAGGATTTTGCCAACGCGATCGCCTGGAACTCATCCGCCTGGCAGACGGCGACCATCGTCGGGCCGGTCGCTGGCGGCCTGCTCTACGGGCTTTCGGCGGAAGCCGCATATGCCACCGCCGCCGTGCTCATGCTGGTAGCCGCGGTATTGATCTTCACCATCCCGAAGCCGGCCCAACGCAGCGAAACCGACAAGCCGACGATGCAGACCCTGTTCGCCGGCTTTGGCTATATCTGGAGCGAGAAAATCGTTCTCGGCGCCATCTCGCTCGACCTGTTTGCCGTACTTTTGTCCGGCGCCTCGGCGCTGTTGCCGGTCTATGCGCGCGATATCCTCGAACTTGGCCCCTGGGGCCTCGGACTGCTGCGCTCGGCCCCGGCGGTCGGCGCCATCTGCGTCGCCATCTGGCTGGCCGGACATCCAATCCGCAACCATGCCGGCCTGATCATGCTTGGCTTCGTCGCTCTGTTCGGCGCCTTTACCGTGCTGTTCGGCCTGTCGACCATCACCTGGCTGTCGATTGTCGCACTCGCCCTCCTCGGCGCCACCGACATGTTCAGCGTCTACATCAGAGAGACGCTGATCCAGCTGTGGACGCCGGACCGGGTGCGCGGCCGCGTCAACGCCGTCAACCAGGTCTTCGTCGGCGCTTCCAACGAACTGGGTGAATTCCGCGCCGGCACAATGGCAGCACTGATCGGCACCGTGCCGGCAGTGGTGATCGGCGGCGTCGGCGCCATTGCGGTCGCCGGCATCTGGGCCTTCTTATTCCCTGCGCTCAGGAAGGTGCGCCACCTCAACGGACGAACCTGATAACTAGCGCGCAACCGGCCGCCCAAAAATCGTCTGCAAAAACTCACCCAGCCAGCGCTTGAGGTGCATGTCCCAGATCAGCCGGCCGCCGAGATGGTCGCGGCCGGGCTGTGCGCCGGGCAATTCGAAACGGTGCGCGCCGCGCACCACCCAGCGCTGCATCATCATCCTGGTCAGCTCGCCATGGAACTGGATGCCCCAGGCATTGTCGCCATAGCGGAACGCCTGGTTGGGATAAGTTTCGGCCGTTGCCAGCAACGTCGCATCCTTCGGCAGCGAGAACCCCTCGCGGTGGAACTGGTAGACCATCTCCGGCCAGTGCATCAGCTTGCGGCCCGCTTCCGTCGCCTTCAGCGGATACCAGCCGATCTCGACCAGTCCCTCGCCGTGACCCTCGACCTTGCCGCCGAGATGGTTGGCCAGCATCTGTGCGCCAAGGCAGATGCCGAGGAATGGCCGGTTCTCCCGTAGCGGAATTTCCAGCCAGTTGGTCTCGCGGCGAACGAACTCGTCCTCGTCATTGGCGCTCATCGGTCCGCCGAACACCACGGTGCCGGCATGGCCGTCCAGCGTTTCCGGCAAGGCGTCGCCGAGCGGCGGGCGGCGGATGTCGAGATCGAAGCCTTCCTCGAGCAGCATGTGGCCGACACGTCCAGGGCTCGAATTCTCCTGATGCAGCACGATCAGGATCTTTGGTTTCGAACTCGGTCTCGGAGGCATCGGAAGGCGGGATCCTGTCTATTCGTCGCTTGACGTTCCTGTCGCGCCGGGAGCGTGGGCCGCCGCCTTGCGGCGCGCCTCGATGCGGTCGCGGCGTTCGACACCGATCAGCTCGGCGACGCGCCAGACGGTGTTGTCCTCGAGCTCGTGCAATTCGCCGTCGGCGTAGACGATCTCCCACATCAGGCCGATGAAGGCCTTGCGTGCCTCGGCATCGAGATGGCGCTTCAGCACGCTGGTGAAGGCATAGAGATCGATCGCTTCATTGTCGGCGCTCTCGCCGGCGGCGGCCAGCGCATCGAGTTCATCGCCACTGATCGAGTAGCTTTCCGCCAGCACTGCCTTGAACCGTTCCCACTCGACATCCTGGCGTATGCCGTCGGCGTTCATCACATGGTAGAGAAGGGCCGACGCGGCAACGCGCGGATCGTCCGCGCTGGCATGCGCGCCGGAGCCGGCCGGCAAATCCCTGAGAAATGACAGAACGCGTTCGAACATCAACGTATACCCCATCGCCCAAAAGTCAGATCAAAACAAACGGAACCGGCGCGGTGATTTCTCCGCTTCGTCATCAGGGTCGACGCCGGGATCGTCTGGCAGCCGGGTCAACTCCTCCGCCGGCTCGACTGCTTCGGCATCGGCCGGCACCGCGGCAAACGCTGCGGCGGTGACGGGCGTGACATGGCCCTCGCTATCCGGACGTTCCGGTTCAGCTTCATCAGCGGCAGTGGTCTTGCCGGCAGAAACTGTCGGATGATCGATCACCTCGGCCGCTCTTTCCTTTGCCGGCTTGGCTGGCGCCGCGATGGCCGGCACTTCAGCGTCCGGCGTCTCCTCGTGGCTGTCGATGAGCTGGCCGAGCCGCTCCATCGGCGCGCGCCATTCGAACGCGTCGAGCTTGCCGGTGACCGGCGATACCGGTGCCCAGCGCTCGGAGACGACGCCGTCGGCAACCCAGGCCGGATCGCGTGGCGCCCTGACCGCCTTCGACAGCAACTGCCGCACCTTGCCCTGGTCGCCGGTCTCGGCCTCCTCGATGTCGGCCAGAAGCAGATAGGCGCCCTCACGGCGATCCATCCGGATAGCCGCCTCCGCTTCGCGCCGCGCGGTGGCAAAGTCCTGCGCGTCGAGCGCGGCGCGCGCCACCGTCAGCGACGACTCGGCGTGGTTCTTCTTCATCTCCTGCAGCTTCTTCGCCCGGTTCAGGCGATCAACCACCGCATCGCCCGGCCGGGCATGGGTGTAGAGTTCCGCGATCTCCGGATGCGGCTCGGCCTTCCAGGCCGCCTCGAGGATTTTTGAACCCTTGCGCACGTCGTTCTGCCGAAACAGCGCGGTTGCCGCCACGACCGCAGCCGGGGCGAAATCCGGCCGCAGCCGGTTGGCCTCTATCGCCGCGGTTCTCGCGGCGTTGGGATCGCTGTCGAGCAGCGCCTGCGCCTTGGCGGTGAGCAGCACGGCGCGGCGCCGGTTGGCGGCGTCGCGCTCGATCTGCCGCGTCGACTTTTGCGCCTCGACCAGCCTCAGCGCGCCGTCCCAGTCGCCGTGTCCGGTCAGATCTTCCAGCGTCGATTCGGCGGCCCAGGCCAGTTGCGGCGCCATCACCGCGGCGCGGCCGGCATAATGTCGCGCCGCGTTGCGGTCGCCGAGGCGTTCGGCTTCGAGATAAAGCCCGCGCAGACCGAGCAGCCGCATTTCCGGATCGTCGAGCATGGTCTCGAACTTTTCGCGCGCGCCCTCATGGTCGCCTTCGAGCAGCGAGGCCTGCGCCTCGAGCAACTGGATCAGCGGCTCCTGGTCGGAGCGGATCAGCTTGGCCGCTTCCTTGGTCTTCTTGCGGGCCAGCGCGCCATCGCCGGCGCCGGCCGCGATCATGCCGGTCGACAATGCCTGATAGCCACGGTCGCGGCGGCGCACGCGGAAATAGCGCGAGATGGTATAGGGGCTGTTCCACAGCGACTTGATCAGCCACCAGACGATCATCACCGCGGCGACGACGGCCACGACAGCAACCGCCGCCACCATCAGACTGACCTGGTACTGATAGCCGTTGAAAGTGACCACCATCTCGCCCGGCCGGTCGGCCAGCCAGGCGAAGCCGAGGCCGAGTGCGAAGACGACGACGAGGAAGATGAGAATTCGGATCATCGTGTCTTCCTCATGCCTTCATCGCGCCTGATATCAGCGCATCGACCTGCGTTTCGACCTCCATGCGCGCCTTCAGTTTGCCGGCAAAATCGGCGCCGGCGGCCTTCACCGCTTCCGGCAGCGTCGCGTATTCGCTGAGCGCCTTGGCATAGTCGCCCTGGCTGACCGCCACCTCCATGCGCGCGACGGTTTCCGGCGCGCCAGCGCCTTCGACGGCGCCGATCGGCCTGACCTTGACCAGCGATTCGGCGCTCGACAGCAGATTTTGCAGGAAGCCGGCATTCTCGTCGACAGGTGCAGAGGCAGCGACCATGGCAGTGGCCGCAGCCTCGGCTTGCGATCCGATCTCGGTGCGGGTCGGAACGCCCTTTTCGGCGTAGGGCCGCAGTGTCGCTATCTCGGGCGCATCCGGCGAAATCGCCGCAAAGGTTTCGAGTTCCGCTGAAAACGGCGCGCCGCGGTCGAGCGCCGCCTTCAGTGCCGAAGCGGCAATGGCGAGCGCGATCTTCGGCTGCGAAGCCTGCGCGTCGACCTTGCCGGAAAGCTGCGACACCGATTGTTCCAGCGCCGTAAGCCGTCCCTCCTGCGCGGTCGCCGCCTCGCCGGCGGATTTCACCAGTGCGTCGAGCCCGGCCAGTTTTTCGTTGAGCGGACCGAGATCGACCGGGGCCGTGCTACCGGCCTGTCCGAGTGCCGCCACCGCCGTCTCGATCTGCTTGATCTTGTCACCAAGTGCCGCAAGCCCGGCAGTGTCGCCGGCGCCGCCCTGCTCGACCGCCGATTTCAGTGCCGCAACATCCGTCTTGACCTGATCCAGCGCCGCCGACAGCCCATCCACCTTGGCTGATGCATCGGTGTTGCCGCCGGCTTCCTTCAAGCCCGCGATCTCGGTCTTCAGCGAGGCGATTTCGCCATTGACGCTGTCGAGCGACACGCCGCTCGCACCGGAGCCCGGCGCGCCGAGCAGGCCGGCAAACTGCAGCCCGCCCGCGCCAATCAGTGCGATGACGCCGCCGATGATGCCGGCGGCGATGCCGTTGATGCCGCCAAGCTTCGGCTGCACTGCCATGGGTTCGTCCCTTGTTTCAGCTTTTCGTGGTGCGTCTTTGGTCCCGCCCGCCTTGGGCGATGCGTCTTCGAAACTGTAGTCGGAGGTCTTGGCGCGGTTCGGCAGCGCGTCCGAGCTGGCCGGATAGGGGGATTCCGGTTCTGAAGGGCCTTTGGGCTCGGCATCTGCCTGCTCTTCGATCTCGGCAGTCGGAGCGGCGTCGGCATGCTCCCATGGCTCGAGATCGGTCTGGTCGGCATGCACCGGCTCTTCCGGCGCCTCTGGTTGCGACAGGTCCGCCGCATCCTCTGCCTTCGCACCCTCGGCCGGCGCCTTGGCGGCATCCTCGTCGACGATGCGCGACACGGCCCCGGGGGCGAGCTCGATGGTCACCGGCTCGCGGCGGCTTTTCGAATGTCGCATCTTCGGCGTCTTGACCATGCTTGGGCTCCGCAAAATTCGCTTCTGGATGGTTCAAATGGGTCTAGCACATCACCAAGCGGTGAAAAGGGGCGGCGTGATGACACGGGTCAGTGCCCGGCTCGCAAAAGCTCAAGCAACGCCTCCTCATGCGGTTCCGTCGCAATGCGGATTTTTTCACCGGCGACATTGTCCAAGGTTGCGGCGATGCGCTCGGACAGGGCGAAAACCTGCGTCTTTTCAAAAAGATGATGCAGCGCCGGCCGCGCGGTCAAGGCTTGTATCGCTGCTGCCGCCTTGGCCGAATAGAGCAGCACGGCCTCGACCGGCTGGCCGGACAGCCGCGCCAGGATTTCATCATCGGAATACCCCAGCGCAATGGTGTCGTAGGTCTCGACGGCACGGACCTGGATCCCTGCAGTCTGCAACCGCGCCTCGAATGCCGGAAACCGCACCCGCCCGCATAGGTAGATGACCGACTTGCCCGTATAGCCGCCGGCAATCGCATCGGCCAGCGCTACGGCGTCACCTGGCCCCTCGCTGACGGACAAGAATCCCGACGCGCGGGCCGCTTCCGCCGTCCTTTTGCCGACGGCATGGCAAGGCAAACCGGCGAGCGCCGCGATGATTTCTTTCGGCACATGGCGCAAGGCGTTGGCGCTGGTGACCGCAACGGCAACGGCATCATTCGCGATCGCGCCGACCGGTAAGCCCTCCGTTTCGGTCAACGGCAGCAGGATCGGCTGAAAACCCATGTTCTCAAGCTGCCGCGCCGTGCGCGAGGCGCCCGGTTCCGGCCTCGTCACCAGGACGCGGACCATGTCAGGCCCAGCCGTCGAAGAATGTTTCGCCGGCCTTGGCCCGCACCGTCCTGGCAGCGTCCGTACCGATGCGGGCGGCCTCCAGCGCCGGGCCTTGCGCCTTCACCTCATGCGACACCGTGCCGTCCAGCGAGATGATCAGCCCGGCAAACGAGACCATGTCGTTCGCGATCGTCGCATGGCCGGCAATTGGCGTGCGGCAGGAGCCGTCGAGTGCCGTCAGAAAGGCGCGTTCGCACGCAAGAGCATGGCCCGTCGGCGCATCATGGATGGCCACAAGCATCTTTTCCACACCGCCATCGCCGATGCGGCTTTCGATGCAGATCGCCCCTTGCCCCGGCGCCGGGGGAAAGCTGTCGAGTGGCATCAGGTCGGTGACGACATGTTCGAGCCCGAGCCGCTTGAGCCCGGCATAGGCGAGGATGGTACCGTCGGCGACGCCCTCGTCCAGCTTGCGCAGCCGCGTCTGCACATTGCCGCGGAACATCACCACATCGAGGTCCGGCCGCATGCGCCGGATCAGCGCCTGGCGCCTGAGCGACGACGAGCCGACCTTCGCGCCTTGCGGCAGGTCGGCTATCGCTTTCGCCACCTTGCCGATAAAGGCATCGCGCGCGTCCTCGCGCGGCAGGAAGGCGGACAGCTCCAGCCCGTCCGGCAATCTTGTCGGCATGTCCTTCGACGAGTGCACGGCGATGTCGATCCTGCCGGCGAGCAGCGCCTCTTCGATTTCCTTGGTGAACAGCCCCTTGCCGCCGGCTTCCGATAACGGCCGGTCCTGAATGCGGTCGCCGCTGGTCGAAATGACCACCACTTCGAACGCCTGGCTCGGCATGCCGTGCGCCGCCATCAGCCGCGCCTGCGTTTCATGCGCCTGCGCCAGGGCCAGCGGGCTGCCGCGAGTTCCGATTTTCAAGGTTGTTTGCATGGCGCGCGGTCCGTGATAACCCCCGGCAGATTGAGGTCTGTTGAGATTCAGGTCAGGCCGGCATCACCTGAATATCGACAGACCTTCGGGCTTCCTCCTAACGGGGAATGCCCGGCTACACAATCTATTGGGATAGCGACGAATTGATCCGCGTTCTGGGCATTGAGACGAGTTGCGACGAGACGGCCGCCAGCGTGGTCACGCTGGACGGCGATGCTGCGCCAAAAATCCTGTCCAACATCGTGCTCAGCCAGATCGAGGAGCATGCCGCTTTCGGCGGCGTCGTGCCGGAGATTGCCGCGCGCGCCCATGTCGAGGCGCTGGACGGTATCGTCGAGGCAGCCCTTGCCGATTCGGGCGTCGAGCTTGCCGACATCGATGCAATTGCCGCGACCGCAGGTCCAGGCCTTGTCGGCGGGCTGATCGTCGGCCTGATGACGGCCAAAGCCATTGCCGCCGCTGCCAATAAGCCGCTGATCGCCATCAACCACCTTGAAGGCCACGCGCTGACTGCAAGGCTGACCGACGGGCTCGACTTTCCCTATCTCTTGCTGCTTGTTTCCGGCGGCCACACGCAGATCGTCGCGGTGCGCGGCGTTGGTGACTACCAGCGCTGGGCAACGACCATCGACGATGCGCTGGGCGAAGCCTTCGACAAGACGGCCAAGATGCTCGGCCTGCCCTATCCCGGCGGACCGAATGTCGAAAAGGCGGCTGCGTCAGGCGATGCGACACGCTTTGCCTTCCCGCGCCCGATGAAGGGCTCGGCGCAGCCCGACTTTTCCTTCTCCGGCCTCAAGACCGCTGTGCGCCAGGCAGCGACGGCGATTGCACCATTGAGCAACCAGGACGTCGCCGACATCTGCGCCTCATTCCAGGCAGCGGTGGCGGATGCGCTTGGCGATCGTGTGTCGCGGGCGCTGACGCGTTTTCGCGATGCGTTTCCCGGCACGGAAAATCCAGCGCTTGTCGTTGCCGGTGGCGTCGCCGCCAACCGCACGATCAAGATGACACTGGAAACCCTGTGCGATCAGGCCGGCTTCGCATTCATCGCGCCGCCGCTCAAACTTTGCACCGACAATGCGGCGATGATCGCCTGGGCCGGCATCGAGCGGTTGCGGGCGGGCCTTGCAGAAGAGAACGGCTTCGATTTCGTGCCGCGCTCGCGCTGGCCGCTGGACAGCATCTCGGCCCCGATGGTCGGCTCGGGCCGGCGGGGAGCCAAAGCATGACCGAGGGCGGCATGACCGATAGCATCAACAGCAGAGCCGTGAGCGGCTGGCGGGTTGCCGTGCTCGGCGGCGGCGCCTGGGGCACGGCGCTGGCGCTGGCCATGCTGCGCGCCGGCCATTCGGTCCGGCTGTTCGCGCGCGATCACGACACGGTGGCGGCGATCGGTCGCGGCGAGAACCCACGCTATCTGCCCGGCATCGCCATCGAACCCGGCATCGAAGCGACGAGCGACATCGAGGCCGCACTCGATGGCGCCGATTGCGTGCTGGCGGTGGCGCCGGCGCAGTCGCTGCGCGCCATGCTGTCGGCCGCGAAAACCCATATGCCAAAAAGCATCCCGCTGGTTCTCTGCGCCAAGGGCATCGAGCGCGACACCGGGGCGTTGCTGTCGGCGATCGTCGCAGAGATTCTGCCGCAGAACCCGGTCGCTGCCCTGTCAGGCCCGAGCTTTGCCACCGACGTCGCCAGGGGCCTGCCCACGGCAGTGGTGGTCGCCGCCCGTGACGAGGTCCTTGCGGCGGACCTCGCGGCCCGCTTTTCGGCTGAGAATCTGCGCTGTTATTCGAGCGACGACCTTATCGGCGTCGAGATCGGCGGCGCGCTGAAGAACGTCTTTGCCATCGCCGCCGGCGCGGTCACCGGCGCCGGGCTCGGCGCCAGCGCCCAGGCCGCCATGGTGACGCGCGGCTTCGTCGAATTGCGCCGCATTGGCGCAGCCTTCGGCGCCAAGCCGGAGACGCTGATGGGGCTTTCCGGCCTCGGCGATCTGCTGCTGACTTGCTCGTCCGCCCAGTCGCGCAATTTCGCTTACGGGCTGGCGCTGGGGCAAGGCAAGCCGCTGGCCGGACTGCCGCTGGCCGAAGGAGTGCCAACGGCAGCGATTGCCGCCCGCATCGCCACCGAGCGCGACATCGACGCGCCGATCATTACGGCCGTCGCCGCCATACTGGACGGCACCGTCACCATACGACAGGCTGTGTCGGCATTGATGACAAGGCCGCTGAAGACCGAAACCGACGTCTGATTATCGAACAAGCCGGAGCTGGAAAAATGCTGTTTGCGTTGATTTGCAAGGACAAGCCGGGAAGCCTGCAGGTGCGCCTCGATGCGCGGCCCGACCATCTCGCCTTTCTCGAAGGCTTGAACGGTGACAAGAAACTCGCCTTTGCCGGTCCGTTTCTCGACGCCGACGGCAAGCCCAACGGCAGCCTCGTCGTGGTCGAGGCGCCGGACATGGCCGGCGCACAAGCCCTGTCGGCAGTTGATCCCTATGCCAAGGCCGGGCTGTTCGACAGCGTCGAAATCCGCCAGTGGAACTGGACCTTCAACAAGCCTGCCGCTAGTTAATCGCTGGCAAGCCGCAAGGAGGAGCAAAGAATGAACTACTGGCTGTTCAAATCCGAACCCTCGGTCTTCTCCTTCGAGGCGCTGAAAGCGAAGGGCAAGGCCGGCACGCAATGGGACGGCGTGCGCAACTATGCGGCACGCAACAACATGAAGGCGATGCAGATCGGCGATCTCGGCTTCTTCTACCATTCCAACGAAGGGCTGAACGTGGTCGGCATCGCCGAGGTCTGCGCGCTGGCCCATCAGGATACCAGCACGGACGACGCGCGTTGGGAATGTGTAGACATCCGCGCCTTCAAGGACGTGCCGAATCCGCCGACGCTGGAACAGGTCAAGGCCAATCCCAAGCTTGCCGAAATGGCATTGGTCCGGCTCGGACGGTTATCCGTGCAGCCGGTGACGCCGGCCGAATGGAAGGAAGTCTGCCGCATGGGCGGCCTGACCCCCGCTCCGTGACGGCGCTGACGCCGCACAGCGCGAAGAATTTCATCCTCGACAACACGGCGCTGATGGCGCCGCCGCATGTGCCGGAGATCGTCCT